>NZ_JBVJRL010000034.1:0-58500 GCF_055607665.1 Streptomyces sp. NPDC036984 | reverse complement strand
CCCTCCTCACCCCCTACCACCCCCACACCACCGAACTCCCCACCTACCCCTTCCAACGCCAGCACTACTGGCTCGACCCCACACCCACCGCGACCCGGCACAGTGCGCCGCGGCCGGTGGAGCCGGTGAGTCTGGTGGGGGTGCGGCTGGCGTCTCCGCTCGCGCAGGCGCAGTTCTCCGCCCGGCTGGACCCGGCGGCGCATGCCTGTCTTGGCGACGTCGTGGTCGGCGGGCGGCCGGTGGTCAGCGCCGGGGTGTTCCTGGAGTCGGTTTTCGAGGCGGTGACCGACCTCGCCGGGCCGGGACCGGTGTCCGTCGAGGATCTGGAACTGCCTGTGGACCTGGTGCTCGAACCGGTCGGCGCGGACCCGTCCACGGTGACCGAACGCCTCGTTCACCTCGTGGTGGACGCCGGCGAGTTCCGCTACTACGCGCAGGACGCGTCCGGCGGTTGGCAGCTGCATGCGGAGGGCCGGGCCCGGTCGGGTGCCCCGGCCGCCCCGACGGTGACGCTCGCCCTGGCCGAGTCGGGTCACGAGCTGTCCGGCGACGAGCTGTACCGGCTGCTGTGGCAGCGCGCGCTGTATCTGGGGTCCGCCGCCCGGTGGGTGGAGCGGATCAGGCTCGGCCGGGGCGAGGCCACGGCCGTGATCCGAGCCGCCCTGCCCGGCGAGGCGGAGCCTTATCTGATGCATCCCGGGCTGGTCGACGCGATGTTCCAGACCGCGCTGGCCTGCTTCCCCACGGGTGGTCCGGCCCTCGTACCCGTCGGGCTCGACCGCTTCGTCCACTACCGCCGTGGCGGCCCCGAGGAGGAGCTGCGCTGTCATGCCGAACTGTTCGACGGCGGCGCCCAGGCGCGTATCCGGCTCGTCGCCGCGGACGGCCGGCTGGTCGCCGAGGCCGACGGGGTGCGGTTCGCCCCGGCCGTGACGCGGCCCGTGGCGGAACCCGCGGCCGCTCACCTGCCCGCGGTGGCCGCCGAACCGCGCCCGCAGGCCGCGGCCTTGCCGGCCCCGGCGGACGGGACGGAGGAAACGCCCGCCGTGACGCCCGAGGCGGTGCGGGCCTTCGTGATACGGACCGTCGCCCAGGCGCTGGGCACCACGGCGGCCGGAGTCGACACCCGTCGGCCGCTGCAGGGGCTCGGTCTGGACTCGCTGATCGCGATGAAGATCCGGCTGACGCTGAACCGGCAGTTCGACGTCATGCTGCCGATGACGGCGTTCCTCAACGGCCGCAGCACCGACGACATCGCCGGCGACGTCCTCTCCGCCCTCGGCACCGGGGCGGAAGCGGAAGCCGGGCACGCCGAAGCGGGGGCAGGGCACGCCGTAGCGGAAGCCGGGCTCGCGGACGTAGGAGCTCCGCACGCCGGGGCGCAAGCCCCGCGGGCCGACGCGGTGCCCGCCGGGGCAGCCCCGCCGGCCCTCGTGGAAGCCGCCGCCGTATTCGACGACGACGCCGAGCGCTACGAGCCGTTCGCGCTGACCGATCTCCAGCAGGCGTATCTCGTCGGCCGCGGGGACATCTTCGAGCTCGGCAACACCTCCACCTACTTCCAGATCGAGGTGGACCTGGAGAACGTGGACGTGGACCGGCTCGGCACTTCCTTCCGGGCGATGATCGAGCGGCACGACATGCTGCGGGCGGTCTTCACCGCCGAGGGCGAGCAGCGGGTGCAGCGCGAGGTCCCGGCCTATGTGATCCGCGAGACCGACGTCTCCGCGCTGGATGCGGCCGGGCGCGAGGCCGCGCTGGCCGCCGTCTACGAGGAGATGCGGCGCCAGGTCTTCGACACCACCCGCTGGCCGCTGTTCGACGTGCGGGTGACGCGGATCGACGACCGGGTGATCCGGCTGCACGCGGGCTTCGACGCCCTGATCATCGACGGTTTCAGCACGTCGATCCTGTTCAGGGAGTGGGCCGCGCACTACCGTGGTGAGACGCTGCCCGAACTGCGGCTGACCTACCGGGACTACGTCCGGCAGGCCCGCGCCCTGGAGAGCGGCCCCGAGTACGACCGGGCGCTCGCCTACTGGCGGGACCGGCTCGACACATTGCCGCCCGCGCCCCAACTTCCGCTGGCGGTCGACCCGTCGAGCCTGGAGCGGCCGGTGTTCAACCACCGCGGTGCGACCCTGTCGAAGGAGGACTGGGCCCGGTTCAAGCAGCACGCGGCGGCGGCCGGGGTCAGTGCCTCCGCGGCCCTGTGCACCGCGTACTCCCAGGTGATCGCCGCGTGGAGCGCCACCCCCGACTTCTCGCTGAACCTGCTGTTCTTCAACCGCCTGCCCCTGCATCGGCAGGTCGGTGACGTCATCGGCAACTTCTCCACCACCCTGCTGCTGGAGATCCGCGACGCGGCCACCGAGACGTTCGCCGCCCGCGCCGACAGCGTCCAGCGCCGGCTGTGGAGCGACCTGGAGCACAGCCAGGTCAGCGGAGTGCAGGTGCTCAGGGAGCTGAACCGGGCCCGCGGCGGCTCGGTGCGGGCGGCCGCGCCGGTGGTCTTCACCAGCCTGGTGAACTTCACCGGCCAGCAGGACACCGAGCAGCGCGGAGTCGTGCAGTATCTGGCCGGGATCGGGGAGAACGGCCGCCAGGTCAGTAGCTCCGTGCGCACCCCGCAGGTGTGGCTGGACCACCAGGCGGTCGAGGAGGCCGGCGAACTCGTCCTGAACTGGGACGTGATCGAGGAACTGTTCCCGGCGGGCTGCGTCGACGCCATGTTCTCCGGCTATCAGCGGTTGCTGCACGAGCTGTGCCGCGACCCGGGGGCCTGGCAGCGGCCGGCGCCCGTCCTCGTACCGGCCGCCGACCTGGAGGTACGGGCCGCGGTCAACGCCACCGACGGGCCCGTGCCCGAGGGACTGCTGCACGACGGGTTCCTCGCCCAGGCCGCGCTGCGGCCGGAGGAGCCCGCGGTGATCTCTCGGGCGCTGACCCTGACGTACGGCGATCTCGACCGCAGGTCCAACGAGGTGGGTCACCGGCTGCGCGCGCTGGGAGCCGGTCCCGGCGACCTGGTGGCGATCGTCATGGACAAGGGCTGGGAGCAGGTCGTGGCGGCCCTCGGCATCCTGCGGGCCGGGGCGGCGTACGTCCCGATCGACGCCAAGGTGCCCGCCGAGCGGCTGCGCGTGCTGCTGGACAGCGCCGGGATCAGCCATGTGGTCACCCAGCCGTGGGTGGAGGACGCGGCCGACTGGCCGCAGGGCGTGGCCAGGACCGTGGTGCGGGCCGCCGACGAGGGTGACGAGCGGCCGCTCGGCCCGTGCGGCGCCCGGCCCTCCGACCTCGCCTACGTGATCTTCACCTCGGGCTCCACCGGGCTGCCCAAGGGCGTGATGATCGAGCACGGCGCGGCCCTGAACACGGTGGTCGACGTCAACGAGCGCTTCGGCGTCACCGCGGCGGACCGGGCGCTCGGCCTGTCCGCGTTGAACTTCGACCTGTCGGTCTACGACGTCTTCGGACTGCTGTCGGTGGGCGGCGCCCTGGTCCTGCCCGAGCCGTCCGCGCACCGCGAACCCGCCCGCTGGGCGGAGCTGGTCGCCGAGCACGGGGTGACGATCTGGAACAGCGTGCCCGCGCTGATGGAGATGTTCACCGAACACGCCCTCGCCAACCGGCTCACCCGGCTGCCGGTCAGGCTGGTGATGATGAGCGGGGACTGGATTCCGGTGACGCTGCCCCGCCGGATCCGGCTGCTGCTGCCGGACGCCGAGCTGTGGAGCCTCGGCGGCGCCACCGAGGCGTCGATCTGGTCGATCTGGCACCCGATCGGCGAGGTCGAGGACGACTGGGCGAGCATCCCCTACGGCACAGCGATGCGTAACCAGCGCTTCCACGTCCTCGACGGCGCGCTGCGCCCCTGCCCGGTGTGGGTGGCGGGTGACCTCTACATCGCCGGCATCGGTCTGGCCCGCGGCTATCTGAACGACGAGGAGAAGACCCGGGCCGCCTTCTTCCCCCACCCGGTCACCGGTGAGCGCCTCTACCGCACCGGCGACCTGGGACGCTTCCTGCCCGACGGCACCATCGAATTCCTCGGCCGGAAGGACTCCCAGGTCAAGGTCCAGGGCTACCGCATCGAGCTGGGCGAGGTCGAAGCGGCCCTGACCCAGTGCGCGGGAGTGCGGGCCGCCGCGGTCGTCGCGGCGGGTGAACGGCACGGCCCCAAGCGGCTCGTCGCCTACGTCGTCCCGGACGACGGGCGCGACGACACCGAGGCCGAGATCACCGAGGCGCTTCGCCGGGCGGTGCCGCAGTATCTGGTGCCGCAGCGCATCCTCGTCCTGGACGAACTGCCGCTCAGCGACAACGGGAAGGTGAACCGGGCCGCGCTGCCCGCACCCGACGAGGTCGCGGTCGAAGCCGGCTTCGTCGCGCCCCGCGACGACGTGGAACGCCGACTTGCGGAGATCTGGGCGGAGTTCTTCGGTGTGACCGAGATCGGGGTGACCGCGAGCTTCTTCGAACTCGGCGGTGACTCGCTGCTCGCGGTGCGGCTGATGGCCAGGATCGCCCGCGGTCTGGGCCGCAGCCTGCCGCTGTCGACCCTCTTCGCCCGGCCGACCATCGAGCTGCTCGCCCAGGCGGTCCGGGAGGCCGAGAGCGGCGAGGACGGCCGCCGGGCACTGGTGCCGGTGCGCACCACCGGGTCGCGGATCCCGCTGGTCTTCGTCCACCCGGTCGGCGGTGACGTGCTCTGCTACGCGGAACTCGCCGGACTCCTCGGTGACGACCAGCCGTTCTACGCCCTCCAGCTGCCGGACGCGGAGCTGCTCAGCATCGAGGAGATGGCCGCCCACTACGTCGCGGTGGTCCGCGAGGCGCTGCCCGACGGCCCGTACCGGCTCGGCGGCTGGTCGATGGGCGGGATGATCGCGCTGGAGATGGCCGCCCAACTCACCGCTGCGGGCGCCGAGGTGGATCTGCTGGCCGTGGTGGACCTGATGGTGCCGCCCGGGCCGGCCGAGGAGGCGCCCGTCGGCGACGAGGTGCTGCTGTCCTGGTTCGCCCGGGACCTGGCGGGCCTGGCCGGAGTGGACTGGGAGCTGCCGCCCGAGGCGTTCGACGGCCGCCCGCCGGTGCAGGTGCTGCACGCCGAGGCGTGCGCGGCGGGGGCGTTGTCCGAGGACATCGACGTCGATACGCTGAGCCGGATCCTCACCCGGTTCCGGAACAACTACCGGGCTCTGCTGCGCTATGCGCCCAGCGGTTTCGGCGGCCGGGTGCTGTCGCTGCGGGCCGCGGACGGCGGCGCGACGGCCGAGACGGCGGCGCGCTGGATGGCGTACTTCACGGGCGATGCCGACCTCGTCGACGTACCGGGCGACCACTACACGGTGATGCGCGGTGAGCGGTTGCGCATCCTGGCCGGCGAGCTGCGCCGGGCTCTCGACGCCAAGTAACGCGGCAGGCCGGGCCACCCGCGAAACGGCCCGGCCGGTCCACCCCGGGCCGGTCCTGCGGGTCCGGCGGGTCCAGCTCCAAGGAGTGAGGAAATGCGGAATGCGAACTGATCAGGCTCACCCGTCACACACCTGCGCGGCGCCGCTGTGCACCGCCGGCCTCCTCGGCGACCGGTTCGGCCGGCGGCCGGCCGGCCGTCGCGGCGGCGCCCCGGCCCGGCCTGCCGCCGGCCGTCGTCCGCACGCCGTCGTGGGAGGCACCCGATGAGCGCGCTGCCGGCCACCGTGCCGGTCGCCGTCGTCGGCGCGGGCCAGTCCGGGCTCGCGGCCGGGTACTACCTGCGCCAGGCCGGTGTGGAGTGTGTGCTGCTGGACGCCGGGAGCGAGGTCGGCGAGACCTGGCGGCGGCGCTGGGAGTCGCTGAGGCTCTTCACGTCCGCGCAGTTCTCGGCGCTGCCGGGCCTGCCCTTCCCGGGCCAGGGCGCGCACTACCCCGGCAAGGACGAGGTCGTGGCGTATCTGCGCGACTACGCCGAGCGGTTCGACCTTCCGGTGCTGCCCGGCCATCGGGTGCTGGCTGTGCGCAGGGACGGTGACGGCTATCTGCTGAGCACCGCGCACGGCGACTTCCGGGCCGGCCAGGTGATCATCGCGACCGGTGCGTTCGGCGCCCCGCGGATTCCTGAGTTCGCCACCGGGCTGAGCCCGGACGTGCCGTCCCTGCACACCGGTGACTACCGCGGGCCCGCCCAGGTCGCGCCGGGGAACGTGGTGGTCGTCGGCGACGGCAACTCCGGGCGGCAGGTGGCCGTGGAGCTGGCCGAGACGCACAGCGTGGTGCTCAGCTGCGGCGGCTCCGCCTCACCGCAGTTGCCGCAGACCGTTGTCGGACGGGACATGTTCTGGTGGATGAGCGTCATCGGCGTGATGAGCCTGCCGGTGGACATGCGGGCACCCGACCCGATAGTCGGCGACCGGGTACCCGCGCTGGTCGCGGACGGCCGGATCCGGACGGTGGGCCGGATCACCGCGGCCGAGGGCACCGAGCTGCTGACCGCGGACGGCGAACGCGTCAAAGCGTCCACGGTGATCTGGGCGACCGGCTACCACACCGACTGGAGCTGGCTCGACCCGGCGATGCTGGACGAGGCCGGACAGCCCCGGCACACCGCGGGCGTGGGCGCGCTGCCCGGCAGCTACTACCTGGGCCTGTACCGGATGCGTACCCGCGGCTCGGCGCTGATCGGCTTCGTCGGCCGGGACGCCGAGCGCATCGTGGCCGCGGCTCTCGACGCCGCCCGCGGCGTATCGACCGCTTCCCCGACGACCGAAGGCGAGCCGTCATGACCAGTGTCACCGCCAGTGAACTCGACGTCTTGGGCGCGCTGTTGGCGTTCGACTTCATCGGGTTCGCGCAGAAGTCCGCGGCCCTCGATCCCACCGATCCGCGGTACGGGCAGGCGGTCGGCGCCGCCTTCGGGGTCGCGGTCCGCCGCCGCTTCCCGCAGGGCACGACACCGCGGGAGATACGCGGTTACGTCGCTGGTGTGCTCGGCTCGCTGGAGGCCGGCGCGGAGGACTTCGACCCGGAGTTCCTCGAACGCCTGGTCACCGACGGCCTGCACGGGACAGTGGCATCCGGCGGGGGGCACGGTGACCCCCAGACGACGCTCCAGGCCTGGCTGGTGCTGACCTTCCGGCTGGTGCGGGAGCTGGATCTGGATCCTGACCGGCAGCGGGAGTTGCTGGCCGAGGCGGCACGCCGAATACCGGCCTGAGACAGAGCCGCGCGGCGCCCCGGGATACTCCGGGGCGCCGTGCGGCCGTTCACTCCCGAGGCGCGGCCCGGCCTCCGGGTACCTGCGGCGCGTCCGTGCCCGTCGTCGGGTCGGCGTCGCGCGGGGTACGGACGTCCAGCGTCCCGTCCGCGTACATCGCCCGCACCGACCGCTTGTCGTACTTGCCGACGCTGGTCTTCGGCACCGCGTCCACGAACGACCACCGCTCCGGCACCCACCAGCGGGCCACCCGGCCGGCCAGGAACTGCCGTAGCTCGGCCACGCCGACCTCGGCGCCCGGCACCAACGACACGCAGGCCAGCGGCCGTTCCTCCCAGCGCGGGTCGGGCACACCGACCACGATCGCCTCCAGCACCGCGGGGTGCTCGATGATCGCGTTCTCCAGTTCGATGGTGGAGATCCACTCGCCGCCGCTCTTGATGCCGTCCTTGAGCCGGTCGCTGACCACCACCCAGCCGCCCGGCTCGATCACGCCGAGGTCGCCGGTGCGCAGCCAGCCGTCGTGGAACTTCTCCTGGGTGTCGGCGGTGTTGTAGTAGGAGCCGGTCACCCACGGGCCGCGCAGCTCCAGTTCGCCGACCGAGGTGCCGTCCCACGGCTGCTCGGTGCCGTCCTGAGCGATCACCCGGACCTCGACGCAGGGCATCACCCGGCCGCTCTTGGCCAGCCAGTCGACCTCGTCCTCGTCCGGGGTGCCGTGCGGCGGGACCGCGAAGGTGGCCAGCGGGCTGGTCTCGGTCAGGCCCCAGCCCTGCTTCAGCCTGACGCCGTAGCGGTCCTTGAGCTGCTGGAGCAGGGCACGCGGCGGGGTGGCGCCGCCGCAGCCGGCGAGCCGTACGCTGCTCAGGTCCAGCGGGTGCTGCTCGCCGTGGTGCACCAGGCTGTTCCAGATCGTGCAGATGGCCGCGACTCCGGTGGGCCGCTCCTCGTTGATGATCCGGGCCAGCTCCGGGGTGTGCAGCAGCCGCCCGTTCATGATGAGGTCGGAGCCCGCCAGCCAGGCCGCGTACGGCCAGCCCCAGGCGTTGGCGTGGAACATCGGCACGATCGGCAGGATCCGGTCGCCGTCGTGCATGGCGAAGCCGGCGCTGGCCGACACGCCGAGGGTGTGCAGGAAGATCGACCGGTGGCTGTAGGCCACGCCCTTGGGGTTGCCGGTGGTGCCGGTCGTGTAGCAGAGCGCCGCCGCCTCCCGTTCGTCCAGGTCGGGCCATGCGAAGCCGGGCCGTTCGGCGGCGAGCAGCTCGTCCCAGCGGTGCACGGCGATGTGCGCGGGCAGGTCCGCCTCCGGTGCGTCGCCGATGACGATGACGTGGCGTACGCTGCCCAGCCGGTCGCGCAGGGGTGCGAGCATGTCGAGCAGGGTCGCGTCGACCAGGAGAAGGGCGTCCTCGGCGTGTTCGACGATGTAGCCCAACTGGTCGTGATGGAGCCGCAGGTTGAGGGTGTGCAGCACGGCGCCCATGCTCGGTACGGCGAGGTACGCCACCAGGTGTTCGGGGGTGTTCCAGGCCAGTGTGGCGACCCGTTCGCCGGGTCGCACGCCCAGCCTGGTCAGCGCCGCGGCCAGCCGCTCCGCCTGTTCGGCGATGTCGGCGAAGGTCTGTGCGGACCGTGCGGCCGGCCCGTCGGCGCATCGCACCACCCGGCTGTCCGCGTAGACGCGTTGCCCGTGCGCGAGGATGTCGCGGACCAGCAGCTCGCGGTCCTGCATCGTGCTCTTCATGGTGCGGCCCCTTCGAGGTGCACGGTCAGAAGGATGCTTCGGACGTTGCAGACCCACTTGCCGTTCCGCGCCAGAACCTAGGAGGGCGGGAACACCGGGTCAAGGGACCGCACAGGGAGCATGCGGCGATGAAGGCGACGGGACGCGGGGTCGCCCGGGTCGGCCTTCGCGCGCGGTGCGGTGAAGGCGACCGTCGCTCGGGCGACCCCGCGTCCGGTATCCGTCGCTAGGAGAGGGATCCGTGCAGCTCTGCGGAGACGTGGGAGGTGTCCTGCAGGTTCACCACGGCGTTCATCGTCCCGCTCCCGGTCGCGTTCGCGTAGTCGCCGGTGCCGCCCGTGACCCGGAAGGTGCCGGACGGGTGCACGACGGGGTCCTCCGAGAGCGGCGCGGTGAGGTGGTAGCTGAGGGTGATCCGGTCGCCGTCGACGTCACCGACGACGGCGGTCCCGTTGATGTCGTACCGGCCGGGGAGGGTCCGCGTGCAGGCGGTCTCCTGATCCTGCCACGTTCCCTTGCCGCCGAGGGGAGAACCGGCGGCGGTTCCCACGGCGGTCACATCGAAACCGCCGCAGTTCACGTCCGGATCCGCGGCGACGCTCGCCGCGAAGTGTGCGGTGATCCGGATGTTCCGACTCTGCTCGTCGACAGCGTACGTGGCACTGGCCGTGGCCCCGGCCACCAGGAGCGCCGCTGCCGTCGCACCGCCCGCTCGCGCCGCCCAATGGCGCACAGATGTCCTCATGAGTCCCTCCCGCTTGTTGTGACCGACCGGTCTGATGCAGCAGGCCGAACCGCGGGTCAGTCGACGTCGACCGCCCTTGACCTGGTGGTCGACCCCGCGGCCCCCCGACCTGATGAGATGTCCCGTTTCCGCAGCACATGACACAGCGCCCCCTACGCCGCCATGTGGCGAGCAACAGGGCGTTGGGGAACGCCCGTTGAGGACAGTTTTCCGGCCGAAGTGCTGTTAGTCGAGCGATTCTGCGTATTGTCACGATTTTGAGTTGCGTTCCGTGATTCGCGCACCACACGGGGCTCATCGCGACACTCACGCACCACGCACCCCTGGGCGTACTCCGTGCCTGCCTCCGCGTGTCGGCCAGTTGTGAGCCGTGACGACACGGGTCGCCCCGTCGGTTCCCCGGGCACGGGTCGGCGGCCGGCAGCGAGCGGCGACGGAGTGATTGACGCGGCCATGGCGAGCCCCCTACGGTCTGACCGATCTACCGACCTACATTCGATATACCGAACGCGCCTCTGGCAGTCACTCCCCACGCCCGTTGTCCTGAGGGCCCGCACCCCCTTGGAGCACGTATGACCGTCGGTCACCCCCTCTCCCGGCGCACCGTCCTCGGCCTGGCCGCCACCACCCCACTGGCCGTCACCGGCGTCCTGGCCGCCGGTACCGGAACCGCGCACGCAGCCGGCACGGCCTATGTGATGACCTACTTCACCGAGTCACCGAACGGCACCGGCACCGATTACGGCCTCCACCTGGCCGTCAGCACGGACTCGCTCAACTGGATGCCGCTGAACCAGAACAAGCCCGTCGTCACGCCCACCGAGGGCGCTCTCGGGCTGCGCGACCCCTTCGTCCTGCGCAAGCGGGACGGCACCTTCGTCGTCCTCGCCACCGATCTGAAGGGCACCGACTGGAACTACGTCAGCCAGTACGTGCACGTGTGGAACTCCACCGACCTGCGGACCTTCACCGGCTACCACCGGATGAAGGTGCACGACCTGAACACCCACGCCTGGGCACCGGAGGCGTTCTGGGACCCGGGCCGGAAGCAGTACGCGCTCATCTACTCCGCCGTCGGCTCCAGCGGGCACAACGTGATCATGGTGAACCACACCACCGACTTCGTCACCGCCTCCGCCCCGCAGGTCTTCTTCGACCCCGGCTACGACGTGATCGACGGGGACATGGCCGTGGGTGTGAACGGGGTCAACTACCTCTACTTCAAGAAGAACCAGACGCTGGTGGGCGCCCGCTCCACCAGCCTCGACCCGGGCAGCTTCGCGGAGTTCAGCACCGGCGTGGCACACGGCGGCACCGAGGCGCCCACACTGGTCCGGTCCCCGGACGGCGGCAGCTGGATCCTGTGGGGCGACACCTACACACCGAACGGCGTCTTCTACGCCTGGCAGACCAGCGACCTGGCCTCCGGCACCTGGACCGCGCTCGACCAGAAGACCTACACCCAGCCGGTCAACTCCAAACACTGCGGGATCGCCGCCATCACCACCACCGAGTACGACAACCTCGTGGCCAAGTGGGGCGCGCCGGCCTGGAACCGGCTCAAGTCGTACAACCACCCGGCCCGGTACATCCGCCACGCCGACTTCGTCGGCCGCATCGACGCGTACCCGTTCGACCCGTACACCGACTCCCTGTGGCAGCTCGTCCCCGGCCTCGCCGACAGCGGCGGCGTGTCCTTCCGCTCGGTGAACCAGCCCTCCCGCTATCTGCGGCACTACGACTACCAGCTCCGGCTGGACTCCGACGACGGCACGGCGACGTTCGCCGCCGACGCCACCTTCCACCGGACGGCGGGCCTCGCCGACGCGAGCTGGTCGTCGTTCCGCTCGTACAACAACCCCACCCGCTACCTGCGCCACTCGAACTACGTCCTGAGGATCGACCCGGTCAGCACGGCCACCGACCGGCAGGACGCCACCTTCCGCGTCGGCCACTGACCGGGGAGGGCGGTCTGGCGGCCGAGTGATCAGGGAGGGCATTTCGGCGGCCGACGCGCACGGGCGCGCCGGGCAGGCGATGCTGGGGAGCGGACAGGTCTGCGAGGAGGCCGGGAGGCGCTGCCGGTGATCGCCGTGAACCCGATGGACAGCGCCTCGGTGCTGGCCGCCTTCGGCGCGCTGGGCGTCCTGGTGGTGATCTTCGCCGAGTCGGGCCTGCTGGTCGTCGGCTTCTTCCTGCCCGGGGACACGCTGCTGTTCCCGGCCGGTGTGCTGTGCGCGGGCAGCGCCCAGGAACCGGCCCGGCTGGCCCTGTGGCAGGTGCTGCTCTGCGCGGCCGTCGGCGCGGTCGCGGGCGGTCAGGCGGGGTACCTGATCGGGCGGCACGGTGGGCGGGCCCTGCTGGCGCGCACCTCCCGCCGGCGGGTCAAGGACACGGCGGCGCGGGCGGAGCGGCTGCTGGCCCGCTACGGCTACGGTAAGGCGCTGGTCATCGGCCGGTTCGTGCCGTTGCTGCGGTCGGTCCTGCACCCGGTGGCCGGCGCGCTGGGCGTGCCCGCGCGGACCTTCACGCTCTGGCAGACCGTGGGCGGTGTGCTGTGGTCGCAGTCGCTGGTCCTCGCCGGATACACCCTCGGTGCGTCGGTTCCGCACATCGACGACTATCTGCTGCCGCTGGTCGCCCTGGTCGTCGTGCTGTCGCTGCTGCCGCTGCTGCCGGAGGCCCGCCGCGCCCGCCGGCAGCGGCGCGACTCCTCGCGCTGACCCGGCCGCCACCCGCCACAGGTCCCCGTCGGCGCCCTGGAGCCGGACCAACTCGGCGACGGCGGCGTCGTCCGCCTTCGGCCGGCACCCGGGGGGCGATCCGCGGCCGCAGGGGCGCGGTGCCCTCGGCTTCGAGCGCGGCGGAGACGGCGAGGCTGTCGCCGCCCGCGCCGATGGCGTGCCCTCCGGTGAGCCCGGCCGCGGCCATGGCCGGCCGGCACCTCGGCGGTCCGGGCGCGCGGCTCGGCCCCGGTGGGCCGGGGGCGACAGCCACGCCCTGCCCTGCCGGCCGGCCTGGTGGCAACCTCGGGGGTGTACGCGCTGCTGATGCGGCGCACCCCCGCGACCTGGTGACCAGCGCGGTCGGGTCTCAGCCGGCCCGGCGCGGTGTGCGGCGCTTGCGGTGGGGGCGGCGGGGGCGGTGGACCGTGTCCAGTTCCCCTATCGCCGCGCGGACATGTGCCGGCTCCCCGGGCCGGCCGCCCCCGGCGCACCACCAGGACGGGCGGCCGGCCTCCTTGGCCACGTGCATCCCGAGCCCGTGCAGCGTGCAGACCGGCCAGACCTGCCAGAGACACTCCGTGACCGTCTCCTGGGCGGCCTCGGCGACGTCCCGCAGCGCCCGGTCGGCGGAGCGGGCCGGCCACAGGGAGCCGCCGTGCGCTTCGCCGTCGGCGAGCGCGACGTAGACCTGTTCGGCCTCGCCCTCCTCCGCCGGGTAGGCCATGAGGCACAGCGGGCGCTGCTCGGGCAGCGTCGCCGCGAGGTCCCGGTTGACCACCGCCAGCGCCTCGTCCCACAGCGGGTGTTCACCGGCGGGTACGAAACGCGGCTCGGGCGGGCTCGGGAAGGGAGGGTTCATGCCCCAAGTGTCCCAGCCCGCGCCGAAGACGGGGCGCGGGGCAATACGGCCTTCTGGACGGGTTCGTGACCGACCGTGAGACTGATCGGGTCCGAAGACCCGGCTGTCAGGACGGTGCCGTGGAAGAGGAAACACCACGCGTCGAACTCACCCCGCGGGCCGCGGAGCTGGTCCGCCGCCTGCGTGCCGAGCACGGCCCGCTGATGTTCCACCAGTCCGGTGGCTGCTGTGACGGCAGCGCGCCCATGTGCTACCCCGACGGCGAGTTCCGCACCGGCGGCTCGGACGTGCTGCTCGCGGAGCTGACGGTCGAGGGCGTGGCGGAGCCCGTCACGTTCTGGATGTCGCGGAGCCAGTACCGGGCGTGGAGCCACACCCGGCTGATCGTGGACGTCGTCCCCGGACGGGGCAGCGGCTTCTCCCTGGAGGCACCCGAGGGGGTGCGTTTTCTCACCCGTTCTCGCGTCATGGACGCCTAGTCGACCCACCGGCCGCCCCCGTCTGCTGCACTGCCCCGCAAACGGCAGTTGACGAGACATCAGGGGGCACGGTGACCAGACGTCGCAGGCGTACTGCAGCGGGCAGAGCGGTTCTCACGGTTGTCACGGCGTTCGGTGTGCTCGCCGGTGCAGCCCTGGCGGGTGCGGCACCGGCCGGTGCCGCACCGGCGGGCAGACACCTCGTGCCGGGCGTCACCTACCGGCAGTTCGATATCGACGGGGCGGCGGGGACGGCCCGTGCCCACCTGCTCACGGTCGACCTGGCCGATCCGCACGTCCGCGTCGACCTGCTGTACCCGGGCGCGGTGGCCGCCCGCGCGACCGTCTCGCGGCTGGCCGACTCGGCCGGGGCGGTCGCCGGGGTGAACGGTGACTTCTTCAACATCACCGAGACGCAGCACCCGGGCGTTGAGGTCACCGGCGCGGCCGTCGGACCGGCCGTGGCGGCCGGGCAGGTGCTCAAGGCGGCGGTGCCCAAGGGGCAGCGGTTCGGGCCCGCGCTGCCGTCGGGCACCAGCACCCAGGACGTGATCGGTGTGGGCACCGACGGGCGGGCGCGGCTCGACCGCCTCTCCCTCGTCGGCACGGTCGGCACGCCTCAGGGGCAGCTGCCCCTCAAGGGCCTCAACCAGTACGCGCTGCCGGTGAACTCCGTCGGCGCCTTCACCTCGCGCTGGGGAAGCGCCTCGCGGATGCGTGCCGTCTGCGGCACCGACACCCAGCGGTCGGCGCCGTGCAGCAGCGACACCTACGAGGTGAAGGTGCGGGGCGGCCGGGTGGTCTCCGCCTCCGACACGCCGGGCAGCGGTGCGATCACCGCGGACACCACGGTCCTGGTGGGCCGCGAGCAGGGCGCGCAGCAGCTGCGCAAGCTGTCGGCCGGCGACGCCGTGGACATCACGCACACGCTGGTGACGGCCTCCTCCGGGGTGCCGTACACGTTCGCGATCGGCGGCTTCCCGGTGCTGCGCGGCGGCGCCCCGCTGTCCGGCCTGGACGACGAGACCTCGGCGGTGCGCACGGTCGTGGGCGTCAAGGGCGGCGGCCGGCAGCTGCTGCTCCTGGCGCTGGACGGGTCCGCGGACTACCGCACCGGCCTGACCGTGGCGGAGGAGGCGGCCGCCATGCGGTCGCTGGGGGCCACCGACGCGTTCAACCTCGACGGCGGCGGCTCGACGGAGATGGTGACCCGCGACACGGACGACACCGCCGTGACGGTGCGCAACCATCCGAGCGGCGGCGCCGAACGCCCGGTGTCCAACGGCATCGGCGTCTTCTCGACCGGCTGATCAGGGCCGCAGGCTGCTCACCAGGTCGGCGGTCGCGGTGAGCCCGCTGTGGATGGTGGGTGCCATGCTCGTGCTGGCGAGATAGAAGCCGAGCAGCATGCAGACCAGGGCGTGGGAGACCTTCAGCGCGCCGTTGCGCATGAAGATCACGGCCAGGATCAGCAGCAGCAGCACCACAGAGATGGAAATGGCCATCGGAACCTCCTCCGCCACGCCCCATGTGCGGCGTTCGGCCGCAAGTGTGGCGTAGCGGAGGGTTCGTCCGGGCGGCTGACGTGTCCTCCGATCGTGTGGTGTTACGCGAAGGTGTGAACGTCGAGGAATGCCTCCAGGCCGGCGAGGTCGTCGGTGTTGAGGTAGTCCACCCCGGCGGCGAGCAGCTCCGTCCACAGCGCGTCCCGGGCCGGGCCCGCGGTGTCGGGGGTGGCCCAGAACCGGACCTGCTGCCCGCGCGCGTGGGCGGCGCCGGTGATGCTCCGCAGCTTTCGCCGCTCGGCGTCCGGGAACGCCCCCGCCCCCGTCCAGGTGAAGTTCTGTGTCCAGTTGTCGCTGATGAGCGAGATGAAGGAGGCCGGGGTGGGGCCGCCGAGGTCGCTGAGCCGGCCGTCGTAGAAGGCGCGGCGTTCGGTCTGCGCCTCCATGGGGGTACGGGCCGCACGGTCGCCGGAGACGACCGCGGTGACCGGGCCGGGGTGGACGCGGCCGTGTGCGTACCGGGTGAACAGGTGCGGGTAGCGGCGCAGGTGGCGGTCGAGTGCGAGGTAGGCCGACGAGCCCTCGGTCTTGATGTCGATGAGGAGCTGGAGTGGTTGGCGCCATCTCCCATAGACCGAGCCGTGGTTGGCCCGGACGCGGGCGGCGAGCGGGGCGAGGTAGAGCGACTCCAGGGTGCGGGACGGGTCGAGGTCGGACGGCTCGTGACCGATGAGGAGCTGGTCGCCGACGAGGAAGATGTCGGCTTCGACGCTGCCGAAGCGGTGGTCGAGGGCGTCGAACAGGGGCCGGGGGTGCTCGTAGTCGTTGTGGGCGTGGGCCTGCCACAGCGGACGTGGGTGGCGCTCGGGTGCTGCCGACGCGCGACGCGCGGGCAGGGCGACCGCGCCCGCGAGGGCGGCGCCGAGGGTGGCGAGGGCTCTGCGACGGGTGGTGAGGGCCATGCGCTGCCTCCCTGGGGGTGATGTGACCGGGGAGAGTATGCGTGCACGCGCCACTCAAGAACCCCCGTTGGGCAGGGAGTTGGCTCTCTGTTCACTTCGCCGGCCGGCGCGCGTGACAAAGCCCGCCCCGGATCGGGGCGGGCTTCACCGTGGTGCGTCAGGGTCCCTGGAGGTCGACCAGTCCGGCCAGTGCCGCGCGGTGCGCGCCCGCCGTGCCGTAGGCGATCGAGTCGGCCTTGGCCCGCTTCAGATACAGGTGGACCGGGTGTTCCCAGGTCATGCCGATCCCGGCGTGGAGCTGAAGCGCCTCCTCGGTGGTGCGCACGGCGACGGGGCCGGCGTAGGCCTGGGCGACGGCCACCGTGATGTCGGTGTCCTCGCCGGTGGCAAGGGAGTCCGCCGCTGCGCGCGCTGCGGCCCGGAGGTTGACCACCTCCAGCCACAGCTGGGCGAGCCGGTGCTTGAGTGCCTGGAAGCCGCCGACCGGCCGGTTGAACTGCTTGCGCTCCTTCAGATACCGGACCGTCTCGGTCAAAGCCCAGTCGGCGACGCCGAGTTGCTCGGAGGCGAGGAGTCCGGCGGCGGCGCGCAGGGCCCGGCGTACGGCGGGTTCGGCGTCACCGACGCGGCGGCCGGCCGCGCCGGTGAGGGTGACGGTGGCGAGCGGGCGGGTCAGGTCCAGGGAGACCTGCGGGGTGACCGTCACGGCGTCGGCGGCGACGGCGTACAGGCCGCCGTCGTCGGCCGGGACGAGCAGGACGTCGGCGACGGCCGCGTCCGCGATGCCGGTCAACTCGCCGTGCAGGGTGCCGTTCTCCACGCGGACGGTCTTGACGTCGGCACCGGGCGCCGTGTGCAGACCCACCGCGAGGGCGCCGACGGTGCGCCCGGCGGCCAGCTGACCGAGCAGCTCCCGGTCACCGCAGGCGAGCAGGGCCTCGGTGGCCACGACCGCGCTCGTGAGGTACGGCACGGGGGCGACGGCCCGCCCCAGTTCCTCCAGGACGACGGCGACTTCACGGTGGGAGGCGCCGTGGCCGCCCTGCTCCTCGGGGATCAGGAGGCCGGCCAGGCCCATGCCGTCGGCGAGGGACTTCCACAGGGCGCGGTCGTGCGGAGCGTCGGACTCGGTGCGGGCGAGCACGTCGGCCGGTGCGCAGTGGTCCGTGAGCAGGTCGCGGACGGCGGCGCGCAGCGCCGCTTCCTCCTCGGTGTAGAGCAGGTCCGGCTGTGTGCTCATCGGGCGAGGTCCTTCCAGGCGACGTCCTTGTCGGTGCGCGGCTCGGCGGGCAGGCCCAGGACGCGCTCGGCGACGATGTTCAGCAGGACCTCGCTGGTCCCGCCCTCGATGCTGTTGCCCTTGGCGCGCAGGTAGCGGTAGCCGGCGTCGCGGCCCGTGAAGTCCACCAGTTCGGGGCGCCTCATCGTCCACTCGTCGTAGAGCAGCCCCTCCTCGCCGCGGAGTTCCACCTCCAGGCCGCTGATCTCCTGGTTGAGGCGGGCGAAGGAGAGCTTCATGCCGGCGCCCTCGGGTCCGGGCTGGCCGGCGACGAGCTGCTGGCGCAGCCGCTCGCCGGTGAACCGGGCGACCTCGGCCTCGACCCACAGCTTCAGCAGCCGCTGGTGCAGCTCGTGGGTGCGCAGCTCCGGGCGTTCCCGCCAGATCTTCGCGACCGGGGCGATCATGCCGCCCTCGCGGGGCAGGGCCATGCCGCCGATGGCGACGCGTTCGTTGTTGAGCGTGGTCTGGGCGACCCGCCAGCCGTCACCGACCGCGCCGAGGCGGCGGGCGTCGGGGATGCGCACGTCGGTGAGGAAGACCTCGTTGAACTCGGCCTCGCCGGTGATCTGGCGCAGCGGCCGCACCTCGACGCCCGGGTCGGTCATGTCGCAGAGGAAGTAGGTGATGCCCTGGTGCTTGGGCACGTCGGGGTCGGTGCGGGCGATGAGGATGGCCCAGCGGGCGAGGTGGGCGCTGGAGGTCCACACCTTCTGCCCGTTGACCACCCAGTCCGCGCCCTCGCGCACGGCCCGGGTGCCGAGCGCGGCCAGGTCGGAGCCGGCGCCGGGCTCACTGAACAGCTGGCACCAGACCTCCTCCCCGGTCCACAGGGGCCGCAGATAGCGCCGCTTCTGCTCCTCGGTGCCGTACTTCAGGATCGTCGGCGCGGCCATGCCGAGGCCGATGCCGTTGCGTCGGGGGTCGTTGTCGGGGGCACCGGCCGCCGCCAGTTCGGCGTCCACCACGCCCTGGAGGGAGCGCGGGGCGCCCAGTCCGCCGAGGCCCTCCGGGTAGTACACCCAGGCGAGTCCGGCGTCGAAGCGGGCCCTGAGGAAGTCCAGGCGGTCGGTGGTCGCGGGTGGGTACTGCGCGAGCAACTCGCGGGTGCGGCGGCGCAGTTCTTCGGCGTCGGTCATGCGGCGGCTCCGTTCTCCAGCATGACGGCGACCCGGCCGGTGGTCACTCCGTCGGCGACCCGCTGCACGGCGCCGGCCGCCTCGGTGAGCGGCACGCGCTCGCTCACCAGCGGCTTGACGGCGCCCTGGGCGGCCAGCTCGGTGAGCTGCTCGTGGCAGTGCTGGACCAGCTTCGGGTTCTTGGTGTTGTACAGACCCCAGTGCAGGCCGAGGATGGCGTAGTTCTTGACCAGGGCGTGGTTGAGGGCCGGGCTCGGGATGGTGCCGCTGGCGAAGCCGACGACGACGATCCGGCCCTCGAAGGCGACCAGCTTCGCGGACTGCGCGTAGGCCTCGCCGCCGACGGGGTCGTAGATCACGTCGGCGCCCCGGCCGCCGGTGGCCTCCTTGACGGCGGCGACGACGTCCTCGACGCGCCGGTCGACCACCACGTCACAACCCAGCTCGCGGGCGACGACGGCCTTGTCGGCACCGCCGACGACACCGATGACCCTGGCGCCGGCCGCCTTGCCGAGCTGGACGGCGGCGCTGCCCACGCCACCGGCGGCGGCGTGCACCAGCAGGGTCTCCCCCGCCTGGAGGTGAGCGCGGCGGTGCAGGCCGAACCAGCCGGTCTGGTAGCCGATGTGCAGGGCGGCGGCCTCGGCGTCGTCCAGGGACTCGGGCGCGGGGAGCAGGGCGCGGGCGTCGGCGAGGGCGTACTCGGCGAAACCGCCGTACGGCAGCGCGGGGTTGGCGATCACCCGGCGGCCGTCCTCGGTCTCGCCGCAGATCTCCACGCCCGGCGTGAAGGGCAGCGGCGGGCGGACCTGGTACTGGCCCCGACACAGCAGCGCGTCGGGGAAGTTGATGTTGGCGGCGCGCACCCGCAGCAGCACCTGGCCGTCACCGGGTACGGGGCGCTCCACCTCCGTCAGGCGCATCACCTCGCCCGGCTCGCCGTTCTCGTGCACTTGCCATGCCTGCATGCGGAGCCTCCACGGGACTGCTTCGTCTGACCGGGTCGGATCGCATACTAAGCGGTCGCTTGCCCATCAGGGAACACCTGGCCGCTCTCCGCTCCCCTCATTTCCGGGACGCCGGCCGCGCCCGTACGTGCATCCGCTCCCCCTGCGGCCCGAACAGGCTCAGGAATTCCACCGGCCCCTGCCCGGTCGACCCGAACCAGTGCGGCACGCGGGTGTCGAACTCGGCCGCCTCGCCCGCCGCCAGCACGACGTCGTGCTGTCCGAGCACGAGCCGGAGCCGCCCGGAGAGCACGTACAGCCACTCGTACCCCTCGTGGGTGCGGGGGTCGGGCTCCGTCGCGCGTTGCGGCTCGATCACCTTGTAGGCCTGCAGCCCGCCCGGCTGCCGGGTCAGCGGGTACATCGTCCGCCCCTGCCGCACGATCGGCTTGGCCCGCACCCGGGGGTCGCCGACCGGCGGGGCGCCGACCAGCTCGTCCAGCGGGACCTGGTGGGCCTGGGCGATGGGCAGCAGCAGTTCCAGGCTGGGCCTGCGCAGGCCGGACTCCAGCCGGGAGAGGGTGCTGACGGAGATGCCGGTGGCCTCGGACAGCGCCGACAGGGTCACCTCCCGCTCCTTCCGGATCCGCCGCAGCCGCGGGCCCACCTCGGCGAGAACGTCGTCGGTACTCATACCCGTATTGCAGGTTCGGCAAAGATGTTTGTCAATACCGCAGGCCCTGGGCGACCGTCGGGGGCGGAGGTGGTCACCATGACCGAGAACCACGGAATGACCGAGGACTACGAAGTCGTCGTCGTCGGGGGCGGCGCGGCCGGTCTGTCCGCCGCGCTGGTGCTGGGCCGGGCCCGGCGCCGCACCCTGGTCGTCGACGCGGGCGAGCCGCGCAACGCGCCGTCCGCGCACATGCAGGGCTATCTCTCCCGGGACGGCATGTCCCCGGCCGAGTTCCTGGCCGTGGGGCGCGAGGAGATCGCCCGGTACGGGGTGGAGCTGGTCCGGGACCGGGTGGTGGACGCGGCCCGGGAGGAGGGCTTCACCGTCGTCCTGGCCGGCGGCCGGACCGTACGGGCCCGGCAGCTGGTGGTCGCCACCGGCCTGAAGGACGAACTGCCGCCGGTCCCGGGGCTCGCCGAGCGGTTCGGCCGGGACGTGCTCCACTGCCCGTACTGCCACGGCTGGGAGGTGCGCGACCTGCCGACCGGCGTCCTCGCCACCTCGCCGCTCAGCGTGCACCAGGCGCTGATGGTCACCCAGTGGTCGAAGGACGTACGGCTCTTCCTGCACCAGGTCGGCGAGTCGGAGCTGACCGACCAGGACCTGCGCCGGCTGGCCACCGCCGGGGTCGCGGTCGTCCCCGGTGAGGTGACGCAGCTCCTGGTCACCGGCGACCGGCTCACCGGGGTCCGGCTCGCGGACGGCACGGTCCACGACCGCGAGGTGCTGTACGCCGCCCCGCGCGCCGTCCCCGCGGGCGACCTGCTCCTGCGGCTGGGCGCGGAGATGACCGAGACGCCGTTCGGCAGCTACCCGGTGATCGACGAACGGGGCCTGACGAGCGTGCCCGGCCTGTGGGCGGCGGGCAACGCGAGCGGCTTCGCCGAGCAGGTGATCAACGCGGCGAGCCGGGGTTACCGCGCGGGGGCGGCGATCAACGGAGAGCTCCTGATGGCCGACCTCGACGGCAGCGCCCCGTAAGAGGCGCGGGGTTGTGTCCGATGTGCGGCTGCCGCCGCGCGGGCGCGATCGACCACCATGCACCCGCAGATCACCATGCACGCGCAGATCACCACGCACGCGCACGGAACGGAACCGCGCACCCGGCAGAGCGCTGAGGCACGATGACTGCATGCTGCTGACCCGGTTGGCCCAGGTGTCCCGGGAGGTCGCCGCGACAGCGGCGCGGTCCCGGAAGATCGCGTTGCTCGCGGAGCTGTTCCGGGACGCGGAGGCGGACGACGTGCCGATCGTCATCCCCTATCTGGCCGGACGGCTGCCGCAGGGCCGGCTCGGCGTCGGCTGGAAGGTGCTGAGCCGCCCGGTCCGGCCGGCCGCCGAGCCCTCCCTCACCGTGCGCGAGGTCGACACCCGGCTCACCGAGCTGGGCAAGGTGTCCGGGCCCGGCTCACAGGCGGAGCGAACCCGGATCGTCGGCGAGCTGATGGGCGCGGCGACCGAGGAGGAGCAGCGCTTCCTGCTCGGCCTGCTCACCGGTGAGGTCCGGCAGGGCGCCCTGGACGCGGTCGCCGTGGAAGGCCTCGCCCAGGCCACCGGCGCGGGCCCGGCGGACGTACGGCGGGCGGTGATGCTCGCGGGGTCGCTCCAGACGGTGGCCCAGGCCCTGCTCGGCGAGGGGTCGGCGGCGCTGGAGCGGTTCCGGCTCACCGTGGGCCGCCCGGTGCTGCCGATGCTGGCGCACAGCGCGTCCTCGGTCGCCGAGGCGGTGCAGAAGCTGGGCGCGTGCGCGGTGGAGGAGAAGCTGGACGGCATCCGGGTCCAGGTCCACCGGGACGGCGACACGGTACGGATCCACACCCGCACCCTGGACGACATCACCGACCGGCTGCCCGAGGTGACGGCCGCCGCGCTGGGGTTGCGGGGCGAGCGGTTCATCCTGGACGGCGAGGTGATCTCCTTCGACGCCGCCGGCCGGCCCCGGTCCTTCCAGGAGACGGCGGGCCGCGTCGGCTCCCGGACGGACGTGGCGAAGGCCGCCGAGGAGACTCCGGTCTCCCCCGTCTTCTTCGACGCCCTCTCGGTCGACGGCCGTGACCTGCTCGACCTGCCCTTCGTCGAGCGGCACGCGGAGCTTGCCCGGCTGGTGCCCGAGCCGATGCGGGTCCGGCGCGCGGTGGCCGCGGGCCCGGCGGACACCCCGGAGGCGGAACGGTTCCTCGCCGAGACCCTGGCCCGCGGCCACGAGGGCGTGGTGGTCAAGGCGCTGGACGCGCCGTACAGCGCGGGCCGGCGCGGCGCGTCCTGGCTGAAGGTCAAGCCCGTCCACACGCTCGACCTGGTGGTGCTGGCCGCCGAGTGGGGCCACGGCCGCCGCACCGGCAAGCTGTCCAACCTCCACCTCGGCGCCCGCGACCCGGACGGCGGCTTCGCGATGCTCGGCAAGACCTTCAAGGGCATGACGGACGCGATGCTCGCCTGGCAGACCGAGAAGCTCCAGGAGCTGGCCGTCGAGGACAACGGCTGGGTGGTCAGGGTGCGCCCCGAACTCGTCGTGGAGATCGCCTACGACGGCCTCCAGCGCTCCTCCCGCTACCCGGCCGGCGTCACCCTCCGCTTCGCCCGCGTGGTCCGCTACCGCGAGGACAAGCGCCCCGAGGAAGCCGATACCGTGGAGGCCCTGCTGGCGGCCCACCCGGAGGTCACACCGTGACGGTGCGCACGACGAAGCGCAGTGCCGGACTGCTGTTGTTCCGCCCTACCGATCGTGGGCCTGAGGTGTTGCTGGGCCATATGGGAGGCCCGCTCTGGGCGAAGAAGGAAGCGGGCGCGTGGACCGTGCCCAAGGGCGAGTACGAGCCGGACGAGCCGGCCTGGGAGGCGGCCCGGCGGGAGTTCCAGGAGGAGCTGGGGCTGACGCCGCCGGACGGGGAGGCCGTACCGCTGGGCGAGGTCGTCCAGCGCAACGGCAAGATCGTCACGGCGTGGGCGGTGGAGGCGGATCTCGACCCGGCGACGATCAACCCCGGGACCTTCACCATGGAGTGGCCACCGCGGTCCGGCCGCATCCAGGAGTTCCCGGAGCTGGACCGGGTGGCGTGGTTCGGGCTGGACCGGGCCCGTGAGGTGATCATCACGGCGCAGGCCGCGTTTCTCGACCGGCTGGCGGAGCACTCGGGCTGACCGCAGACCTGTCGCGTTGCGACTTGCCGGGCCGCGCGCGAAGGTCGAGACAAGCCCGCTCCCAGGGAGGTCAGCCATGCCCATCGCGACGGTGAACCCGGCGAACGGCGAGACGCTCAAGACGTACGAGCCCATGGACGAGGAGGAGCTGGAACGCCGGCTCCAGCTCGCCGAGGCCACCTTCCGCACGTACCGGACGACCTCGTTCGCCGACCGCGCCCAGCTGCTGGACAAGGCCGCCGACCTGCTGGACGAGGACCAGCGGGAGATCGGCCGCGTCATGACCACCGAGATGGGCAAGCCCGTCAAGCAGGCCCGTGCGGAGGCCGCGAAGTGCGCCAAGGCGATGCGGTGGTACGCCGGGCACGCGGAGGCGCTGCTGGCCGACGAGGAGCCCGCCGAGGCCGATGTGCAGGACTCCGGGGCCTCGCGGGTACGGGTGCGGTACCGGCCGCTCGGCCCGGTGCTCGCGGTGATGCCCTGGAACTTCCCCCTCTGGCAGGTCGTCCGGTTCGCCGCGCCCGCGCTGATGGCGGGCAACGTGGGCCTGCTCAAACACGCTTCCAACGTTCCCCAGACGGCCCTGTACCTGGAGGACCTGTACCACCGGGCCGGTTTCCGCGAGGGCTGTTTCCAGACGCTGCTGATCGGTTCCGGCGCGGTGGACGACATCCTGCGCGACGAGCGCGTGAAGGCCGCCACCCTCACCGGCAGCGAACCGGCGGGCCGGGCGGTCGCCTCCACCTCCGGGGAGATGATCAAGAAGACGGTGCTGGAGCTGGGTGGCAGCGACCCGTACGTCGTCATGCCCTCCGCGGACCTGGACCGCGCGGCCCAGGTCGCGGTGACCGCCCGCGTGCAGAACAACGGGCAGTCCTGCATCGCCGCCAAGCGGTTCATCGTGCACACCGACGTCTACGACGCGTTCGCCGAGAAGTTCGTCGCCGGCATGAAGGCGCTCAAGATCGGCGACCCGCTGGCGGAGGACACCGAGATCGGGCCGCTGGCCAGCGAGCAGGGCAGGAACGATCTGGAAGAGCTGGTGGACGACGCCAGGCGGAGCGGGGCCGAGGTGCTGTGCGGCGGGCAGCGGCCGGACGGACCCGGCTGGTACTACCCGCCGACCGTCCTCGCCGGCATCACGCGGGAGATGCGCATCCACCGCGAGGAGGCGTTCGGGCCGGTGGCCACGCTCTACCGGGCGGACGACCTGGACGAGGCGGTCCTCATCGCCAACGACTCGCCGTTCGGACTGAGTTCGAACGTGTGGACGCGGGACGAGAACGAGGTGGAGCGGTTCGCCCGGGACCTGGAGGCCGGTGCGGTGTACGTCAACGGGATGACCGCCTCGCATCCGGCGTTCCCGTTCGGCGGTGTGAAGCGGTCCGGGTACGGGCGTGAGCTGTCCGGGCACGGAATCCGGGAGTTCTGCAACATCACCACGGTTTGGCAGGGTGCGTGAGCGCTGCGCGGCTACCATCCCGTTTTGTGAACCGCGAAGTGACCCTGCCTCTGATCGTCGACGACCGCGGTGCCTTGCAGGTGTCCGCGGCCGACGTGAGTAAGTTGTTGCGGACCGTGGGGGCGCGGTGGCTGCATCTTGTCGAAGCCGGGGAGCAGGGGCTGGACGAGGACACCGTCGCCGCACTGACCATCGAGCTGGCGAAGCTGGCCGACCGTATCGACGTGGCGTGCATCGCGCACAGCAGTGGGGCGCCGTAACGGTCGTCACCGCGTTTTCCCTCGTCCGGCGGCATGAATCGCCCTTCGCGCCGGACCTCGGGGTCCCCGGTTCGGAGTAATCCAGCGCGAGATCGTCGTCCTCCCGGGTGACGGTGGGTGGAGCACCCAAGAGGTGTGGACCACCTTCCGGACAGCGGAAAGCAGGGACGGTTCATGGCGACTTTGTGCAGACCCTCGGTGTCGGTCCCGGAGCACGTGATCACGATGGAGGAGACGCTGGAGCTGGCGCGCTCCCGCCACCCGGACCACCCCCAACTGCCACTGGCGCTCAGGCTGATCGAGAACACCGGCGTCAGGACGCGGCACATCGTGCAGCCCATCGAGGAGACCCTGAAGCACCCGGGCTTCGAGGAGCGCAACAAGCTCTACGAGGCCGAGGCCAAGGCTCGGGTCCCCGCGGTGATCCAGTGTGCGCTGGACGACGCGGAGCTGCTGACCAGCGACATCGATGTGATCATCTACGTGTCGTGCACGGGCTTCATGATGCCCTCGCTGACGGCCTGGCTGATCAACGAGATGGACTTCGACAGCACCACCCGCCAGCTCCCCATAGCCCAGCTGGGCTGTGCGGCCGGCGGTGCGGCGATCAACCGGGCCCACGACTTCTGCTCGGCCTACCCGAACGCCAACGCGCTGATCGTGGCCTGCGAGTTCTGCTCGCTGTGCTATCAGCCCACCGACCTCGGTGTCGGCTCGCTGCTCTCCAACGGCCTGTTCGGCGACGGCATCGCCGCGGCGGTGGTGCGCGGGAGCGGTGGTACGGGCGTCCGGCTGGAGCGCAACGGCTCGTATCTGATCCCGAAGACGGAGGACTGGATCGCCTACGACGTCCGGGCGACCGGCTTCCACTTCCTGCTCGACAAGCGGGTGCCGACGACGATGGAGCCGCTCGCCCCGGCGCTGAAGGACCTGGCAGGCGACCACGGCTGGGACGCCTCCGACCTGGACTTCTACATCATCCACGCGGGCGGCCCGCGAATACTCGACGACCTGAGCACCTTCCTCCAGGTCGACCCGCACGCGTTCCGGTTCAGCCGGGCCACGCTCACCGAGTACGGCAACATCGCCAGCGCCGTCGTCCTGGACGCGCTGCGCCGGCTGTTCGACGAGGGCGGCGCCGGGGACCGGGCCCGTGGACTCCTCGCCGGGTTCGGCCCCGGCATCACCGCCGAGATGACGGTGGGCCGCTGGGTCAGCTCGGGCGGAGACCGTCGATGACCGAGGAGACGGCGACCCTCACCGAGACGCTGCCGCCGATCCGGCACTGGCCGGCGCTCGACCTCCCCGGGACGGAGTTCGACCCGGTGCTGAGCGAGCTGATGGCCGAGGGCCCGGTCACCCGCGTCCAGCTGCCCAACGGCGAGGGCTGGGCCTGGCTGGTCACCCGGTACGACGACGTGCGCGCCGTGACCAACGACCCTCGCTTCAGCCGTGCGGCGGTCATGGACCGGCAGGTCACCCGGCTCGCCCCGCACTTCATCCCGGACCGGGACGCCGTGGGCTTCCTCGATCCGCCCGACCACACCCGGCTGCGCCGCTCGGTGGCCGCCGCGTTCACCGCCAAGGGCGTGGAGCGGGTGCGGCTGACGGCGCGCGCCCTGCTGGACGAGCTGGTGGACGAGCTGCTGCGGGGCGGCCCGCCCGCGGATCTCACCGCGGCGGTCCTCGGCCCGTTCCCGATCGCGGTGATCTGCGAGCTGATGGGCGTCCCGGCCGGCGACCGGCACGGCATGCACACCTGGACCCAGGTGATCCTGTCCTCCTCGCACGGCAAGGAGGTCAGCGAGAAGGCCAAGCGGGAGATGGCCGCGTACTTCTCCGACCTGATCGGGCTGCGCGAGAACGCCACCGGCGAGGACGTCACCTCGCTGCTCGGTGCCGCGGTGGGCCGCAGCGAGATCACGCTGGAGGAAGCCGTCGGGCTCGCCGTCCTCCTCCAGATCGGCGGCGAGGCGGTCACCGCCAACAGCGGGCAGATGTTCCATCTGCTGCTGACCCGCCCCGGGCTGGTGGAACGGCTGCGCGCGGAGCCGGGGATCCGCCCCCGGGCGATCGACGAACTGCTGCGCTACATCCCGCACCGCAACGCGGTCGGCCTGTCCCGGATCGCCCTGGAGGACGTGGTGATCGCGGGGATCCGCATCCGCGCGGGCGATCCGGTCTACGTCTCGTATCTGGCCGCCAACCGCGACCCGGACGTCTTCCCGGCCCCGGACACCATCGACCTCTCCCGCAGCCCGAACCCGCATGTGGCGTTCGGCTTCGGCCCGCACTACTGCCCGGGCGGCATGCTGGCCCGGCTGGAGGAGGAACTCCTGATGGACGCCCTGCTGGACCGCGTGCCGGGCCTCAGGCTGGCCGTACCGCCGGACCAGGTCCCCTTCAAGAAGGGCGCGTTGATCCGTGGGCCCGAGGCACTGCCGGTGACCTGGTGAGCGGCCCATGACGGAGACCGAGGGACTGTACGTACCGCCGGGCCACGGCCGCGTCGTCGCGACGCCGGCCCAGCGGGTGACCTTCAAGGTCACCGGCACCCACTCCCGGATGGCCTCCACCTTCGAGGTGGAGGTCCCGCCGGGCTTCGACGTCGGCGCTCATGTGCACGCGCGCAGCGAGGAGTTGTTCTACGTCCTCGAAGGCGAACTGGACGTGCTCGCCTTCGAGCCACGCGTCCGCACCCCCGACAACTGGCGGTCGTGGGAGTCGCGTTCCGGCAGCCGGGTGGTGCGGGCGACACCGGGCACGGTCATCGTCGTACCCCCGGGCTGCCCGCACGCCTTCGCGAACCCGACGGAGAGCCCGGCGAAGATGTTCTTCCAGGCCTCTCCGCCGCCGGACCACGAGCGCTATTTCGAGGAGCTGCTGGAGATCCTCGGCAACGGCGGCCCCCCGGACCAGGAGGCCATCGAGGCGCTGCGGGCCAAGTACGACATCGAGCAGCTGACGCCGCTCAGGCATCGTTAGCGCAGGGGCATGCCCGAGAGGGTGCGGGCGATCACCAGCCGCTGGATCTCGCTCGTGCCCTCGAAGATCGTGTAGATGGCCGCGTCCCTGTGCATGCGCTCGACGGGGTACTCCCTGGTGTAGCCGTTACCGCCGAGGATCTGGATGGCCTGGGCCGTGACCTTCTTCGCCGTCTCGCTCGCGAACAGCTTCGACATCGACCCCTCGGCCGCGGTGAACGGCTTGCCGTTGATCGCCATCCACGACGCACGCCACACCAGCAGCCGGGCCGCGTCGATCTGCGTCCGCATGTCGGCCAGCTGGAAGGCCACACCCTGGTTGTCGATGATCGGCCGCCCGAACTGTTCGCGGGTCTTCGCGTAGTCGAGGGCGACCTCGTAGGCGGCCCGGGCGGTGCCCACCGCCATCGCGCCCACGGCCGGCCGCGAGGCCTCGAAGGTGGCCATCGCCGCGTTCTTCACACGCTCACCGCCGGCCTTCGCCCTCTCCCGGGCCCGGGCCAGCCGCTCGTCCAGCTTCTCCTTGCCGCCGAGCAGGCAGGAGCCGGGGACGCGCACGTTGTCGAGGATGACCTCGGCGGTGTGCGAGGCGCGGATGCCGTGCTTCTTGAACTTCTGCCCCTGGGAGAGACCGGGCGCACCGGGCGGGACGATGAAGGACGCGTGGCCCTTGGAGCCCAGCTCCGGGTCGACCACGGCGACGACGACGTGGACGTTGGCGATGCCGCCGTTGGTCGCCCAGGTCTTCGTGCCGTTGATCACCCACTCGTCCTTGGCCTCGTCGTACACGGCGCGCGTGCGCATGGAGGCGACGTCGGAGCCGGCGTCGGGCTCGGAGGAGCAGAAGGCGGCGACCTTGACGTCGTTCTGGTCGCCGTACATCTGCGGGATCCAGGTGCCGATCTGTTCCTCGGTTCCGTTGGCGAGGACGCCCACGGCGGCCAGGCCGGTGCCCACAATGGACAGGGCGATGCCCGCGTCGCCCCAGAACAGCTCCTCCATGGCCATCGGGATGCCGAGCCCGGTGGGGTCGAAGTACTGCTGCGCGTAGAAGTCGAGGGAGTAGATGCCGACCTTCGCGGCCTCCTGGATGACCGGCCAGGGAGTCTCCTCGCGCTCGTCCCACTCGGCCGCCGCCGGGCGGATCACGTCCGCGGCGAAGCCATGGAGCCAGTCCCGGACTTCCTTCTGTTCGTCGTTCAGCTCCATGGTGAACTCGGCCATGTCCCCTCCAGCGGCGCGGCGCGGTGTTACTTACGGTAACAGGAGTCTGTTACTGATCGGTAGGAAAAGTCAACCGCGGATGACGCCTCGGCATCCCGTTCGATGTCAGGGGCCCAGTCAGTGTTAGTTTGCGCAGGCGTCACCGAATCAGCACGGGTGGGGAGAGCACATGGACACCACGCAGCGGACCGATCAGCAGCGGTCCGCCGACCGCCGACGGCGCGAGCTGCTGGAGGCCGCCGACCGGGTGGTGCTGCGCGACGGCCCGCAGGCGTCGATGAACGCCATCGCCGCGGAAGCGGGCATCACGAAGCCGATCCTGTACCGGCACTTCGGCGACAAGGGCGGTCTTTACGCAGCGCTTGCCAAGCGGCACACCGACGCACTGCTCGATTCCCTGCGGGCAGCGCTGGACGCGCCCGCCGACCGGCGCGAGCGGGTCGAGTCCACGCTCGACACGTACCTCGCCGCCATCGAGGCGCGACCTCAGGTGTACCGGTTCCTGATGCACCCGGCGGAGGGCGGCGCGGGCGGGGACCACGGCTTCGACGTCGGCAAGCACAGCGCGCCGCTGCTGCGCAGGATGGGCGAGGAGCTGGCCCAGGTCATCGAGGAGCGGGTGGACCTCGGGCCGGAGAGCCAGCAGCTGGCCCGGGTGTGGGGGCACGGGATCGTCGGCATGATGCATGCGGCGGGTGACTGGTGGCTGGGCGAACGCCCTTGCTCCCGCGCCGAGTTGGTGCGGTCCCTGGCCGACCTGTTGTGGGGTCGCCTTGCTGCCGCGGGAGACAGGGTGGGCGGTCCGGGGTTCTGAGAGTCGTGCCTTCAGGCGCGGGTGTGTGGAGGCCGAGCCGGACCACTCGCCCGGTGCCACGAGGCTCGGGAGATCTGCCTCATCAGTCGTCGCTTGCGCCAGCCCGTGAGGTGGTCCGCGTACACGCGGCCCGCCAAGTGATCACATTCGTGTTGCAAGCATCTGGCAAAGAAGCCGGTGCCGTGCACGGTGACCGGGTCCCCGGTCACCGTGAAGCCCTCGACCACCGCGTGGTCGTAGCGCTCGGTCCCCGCCTCCAGACCCGGCAGGGAGAGGCAGCCCTCCGGGCCCCGGATCACCACGCCGTCGGTCTGCACCAGGCGGGGGTTCACCACATGGCCGAGGTGCCGGACGTCCTCGTCGTCCGGACAGTCGTACACGAACACCCGCAAAGGCACTCCGATTTGGTTCGCGGCCAGGCCCACCCCCTGCGCCGCGTACATCGTGGCGAACAGGTCCTCCACGAGGACCGCCAGCTCGGGACCGAAGTCGGTGACGTCCCGGCACGGCTCGCCGAGCGGTGCCTCGCCGAGCAGGGTGAGAGGCCGGACGCGCCCGTGGGCGCCCGGAATGGATCCGTGTCGCATGGCGGCAAGGGTACGGTTCGTTCAGCTCATGCCCGTCGCCGAAGACGTGGGCCGGGATTCGGGTGTGCGAATGGATCTCGATAGGCTGAGGCCCACACCACGTTGCCGGATGGCCCCAGGCGCGGCGCGTACGCAAGGAGGATCGAGAACTGATGGCAGGCAACTCGGACCCGCTCTCGCCGCGGGCCAAGCTGGCCGTGACCGCGGGTAAGGCGGTCGCTGCGGCATCCCGCGCCGCAGGGCGCGGCAGCGGGTCGGTGATCGGTGGCCGGGTCGCACTGAAACTCGACCCCGACCTGCTCGGGCGGCTCGCCCAGAACCTGGACGTCGTCCTGGTCTCCGCCACCAACGGCAAGACCACGACCACCCGGCTCATCGCCGAGGCGCTGCGCGCCGCGGGCCCGGTCGTGTCCAACGCGCTCGGCGCCAACATGCCGGCCGGCATCACCTCGGCGCTGGCGGGCGGCTCGGACGCCAAGTTCGGCGTCATCGAGGTCGACGAGAAGTACCTGGCCGGTGTGGCCCGGGACACCGACCCGAAGTGCATCGCCCTGCTGAACCTCTCCCGCGACCAGCTGGACCGCGCCGCCGAGACCCGCATGCTCGCGGAGAACTGGCGTGAGGGCCTGGCCGGGTCCAAGGCGGTCGTCGTCGCCAACTGCGACGACCCGCTGGTTGTGTGGGCCGCGTCCTCCTCCGCGAATGTGATCTGGGTCGCGGCCGGGCAGATGTGGCAGGAGGACGCCTGGTCCTGCCCGTCGTGCGGTGGCGTGATGCAGCGCCCCGGCGACGACTGGTACTGCGGCCAGTGCGGCTTCCGCCGGCCCACGCCGACCTGGGCGCTGTCCGGGGACCACGTGCTGGATCCGCACGGCTCCGCCTGGCCGATCCACCTCCAGCTGCCGGGCCGCGCCAACAAGGCGAACGCGGCCAGCTCCGCGGCCGTCGCCGCCGTCTTCGGGGTGCCGCCGCAGGTCGCCCTGGAGCGGATGTACCAGGTGCAGGCAGTGGCCGGGCGGTACGACGTCGTCCAGTTCCAGAACCGCGATCTGCGGCTGCTGCTGGCGAAGAACCCGGCCGGCTGGCTGGAGACGTTCTCCCTGATCGACCCGCCGCCCGCGCCGGTGATCCTGTCCGTGAACGCCCGCGGCGCCGACGGCACCGACACCTCCTGGCTGTGGGACGTCGACTACACCCGGCTGACCGGCCACCCGATCTTCGTCATCGGCGACCGGAAGCTGGACCTGGCCGTCCGTCTGGAGGTCGCGAACCAGCACTTCCAGGTCTGCGACAACATCGACCAGGCCGTGCAGATGTGCCCGCCGGGCCGGATCGAGGTCATCGCGAACTACACCGCGTTCCAGGACCTGCGCCGCCGCGTCGGCAACTGATCTTCGAAGGGCGATCATTCATGAGCGACAACCAACTGCGGCTGGTGTGGATCTACCCGGACCTGCTGAGCACCTACGGCGACCAGGGCAACGCGCTCGTCGTGGAGCGGCGGGCCCGGCAGCGCGGCCTGGACGTGGCCCGGCTGGACGTGCGCAGCGACCAGCCGATCCCGACCTCCGGCGACATCTACCTGATCGGCGGCGGCGAGGACCGGCCGCAGCGGCTCGCGGCCGAGCGGCTGCGTCGCGACGGCCATCTGCACCGGGCGGTGGAGAACGGCGCGATCGTCTTCTCCGTCTGCGCCGGCTACCAGATCCTCGGCCACGAGTTCATCAACGACCTCGGCCAGCGGGAGCCGGGCCTCGGCCTGCTCGACGTGGTCTCGGTGCGCGGCGAGGGCGAGCGGTGCGTCGGTGACGTGCTGGGCGACATCGACCCGCAGCTCGGGCTGCCCCCGCTGACCGGCTTCGAGAACCACCAGGGTGTCACCCACCTCGGTCCCACGGCCCGCCCCTTCGCCCGGGTCAAGATCGGCAAGGGCAACGGAACCGGGGACGGCACGGAGGGCGCGTACAACGGGACGGTCTTCGGCACGTACATGCACGGCCCGGTCCTCGCCCGTAACCCGCTGATCGCCGACCTGCTGCTGAAGCTGGCGCTCGACGTCAACGCACTCCCGCCGATCGACGACCGCTGGTACGAGGCGCTGCGCAACGAGCGCATCGCGGCTGCGCAGCAGCCTGCGTAGGGACAGCTGCGCAGCAGCCTGCGTACGTACAGCTGCTGCGCAGCAGCCTGCATAGATAGCGCTGCGCAGCAGCCTGCGGGACCCGCTTTTCCGGCGGGATTCGGCGGGGTTTCACCGTGGTCCGGCAGGCTCGTGGCGGGCCCGCCTGACGGTCCGTCCGCTCACATGTGCGGGCGCGTCCAGCAGGCGGACGCCCGCTACGGAGCCACCCCCTCTCGCCGGTAGGGTGACCCGGAATCCGCCGGACAACGTGGTCCGGTTACCCGGCCCACGTTGAGAAGGTATTACGGGCTATGCGCATTGGTGTCCTCACGTCCGGCGGCGACTGCCCCGGCCTGAACGCCGTCATCCGGTCCGTCGTGCACCGTGCCGTCGCCGACCACGGCGACGAGGTCATCGGTTTCCGGGACGGCTGGAAGGGCCTCCTGGAGTGCGAATATCTGAAGCTCGACCTCGACGCCGTGGGCGGCATCCTGGCCCGCGGCGGCACCATCCTCGGTTCCTCCCGGGTCCGCCCGGAGCATCTGCGGGACGGGGTGGAGCGGGCCAAGGGCCATGTCGCGGAACTCGGCCTCGACGCGATCATCCCGATCGGCGGTGAGGGCACGCTGAAGGCGGCCCGTCTGCTGTCGGACAACGGGCTGCCCATCGTGGGCGTGCCCAAGACCATCGACAACGACATCGCCGTCACGGACGTCACCTTCGGCTTCGACACCGCGGTGACCGTGGCGACCGAGGCCCTGGACCGGCTGAAGACCACCGCCGAGTCGCACCAGCGCGTGCTGATCGTGGAGGTCATGGGCCGGCACACCGGCTGGATCGCGCTGCACTCCGGCATGGCGGCCGGCGCCCACGCCATCGTCGTACCCGAGCGGCCCTTCGACATCGAGGAGTTGACGAAGAAGGTCGGCGAGCGGTTCGAGGCGGGCAAGCGGTTCGCCATCGTCGTCGCCGCGGAGGGCGCCAAGCCGCGGCCCGGCTCCATGGAGTTCGACGAGGGCGGCAAGGACGTCTATGGCCACGAGCGCTTCGCCGGGATCGCCCGGCAGCTGTCGGTCGAGCTGGAGCAGCGGCTCGGCAAGGAGGCCCGGCCGGTGATCCTCGGGCATGTCCAGCGGGGCGGCACGCCGACGGCGTACGACCGGGTGCTCGCGACCCGGTTCGGCTGGTACGCGGTGGAGGCCGTGCACCGGGGCGAGTTCGGCAAGATGACGGCCCTGCGCGGGACGGACATCGTGATGGTGCCGCTGGCGCAGGCCGTGGAGACCCTGAAGACGGTGCCGGCGCAGCGGTACGACGAGGCGGAGTGCGTCCTGTGAGGCGGTAGTCCAGGCGAGAACAAACCGGCCCCGGTCACAGTGGTGACCGGGGCCGGTTCTACTCTTGGTGCGGACACAGACAGCTGTGGACAGACACCGCACAACCGCACGAACCAGGAGCCATCGGATGGATCACAGCGGCCACGGCATGATGACGGATCTGCCGCCGTTCACGCTGGGGCGGGGGCTCCAGTGGTCGGCGGACCCGTTCTTCCTCGTGGCCTGTGTGGCCGGCCTGGCCCTGTACGGCTGGGGCGTGCTGCGGTTGCGGCGTCGCGGTGATGCCTGGCCCCTCTCGCGGACCGTCTCGTACGTCGTCGGCGTGCTCACCATCGCGCTGGTGATGTGCACCAAGCTGAACGACTACGGCATGGTCATGTTCAGCGTGCACATGGTGCAGCACATGGTGATCAGCATGCTGTCGCCGATCCTGATCCTGCTCGGCGCGCCGGTCACGCTGGCGCTGCGCGCGCTGCCGACCACCGGCCAGGGCCGCAAGGGTCCGCGCGAGCTGCTGCTGATGCTGCTGCACAGCCGGTACATGCGGATCATCACCCATCCGGCGTTCACCATCCCGCTGTTCATCGCGAGCCTGTACGCCTTGTACTTCTCCCCGCTGTTCGACTTCCTGATGGGCTCCAGGGCCGGGCACATCGCGATGATGGTGCACTTCCTCGCGGTCGGTGTCGTTTTCTTCTGGCCGATCATCGGCATCGACCCCGGTCCGCACCGGCCGGGCCATCTGATGCGGATGCTGGAGCTGTTCGCGGGCATGCCGTTCCACGCGTTCTTCGGCATCGCCCTGATGATGGCGTCGACGCCGATGGTGGACACCTTCAAGCACCCGCCCGCCTCGCTCGGCATCGATGCGCTGTCCGACCAGAGCGCGGCGGGCGGCATCGCCTGGGCGTTCAGCGAGATCCCGTCGGTGCTGGTACTGATCGCCCTGCTGTTCCAGTGGTACGGCTCCGAGCAGCGGCAGGCCAAGCGCAAGGACCGGGCCGCCGACCGGGACGGCGACAACGAGCTGGAGGCGTACAACGCCTATCTGGCCTCGCTCAACGCGCGCGAGGGCTGAACGCGGGGGGGGCTGCGCGCGGGGGCTGCGCACCTGAGCCGGTCCGCCGTATCCCGTCCGGGCGGGAATCAGGGCACCATGGTCGGGGACGGACCATGAGGAGGGTGTCGCGATGCCCGGTTCCACGAACGGTTCCACCAAGGCGATGGGGGCGATGACCGTCGGCGGGCTCGTCCTCGTGACGGCCTACACGGTCGCGCTCGGCAGCAACGGCTGGCTGTGGTTCGGCTGGGTGGTGCTGGGGCTGCTGACGCTCGCCACGGTCGTCACCCAGTCGTAGCGCCGCCCGCGCGGGCGTGGCTGATTACAGTGCCCGCATGAACAGCAGGGCTGCGTCCTTCGACGACCTCGACGGCAAGATCATCACCGCGCTCATGGCGAACGCCCGGACCAGTTTCGCCGAGATCGGCGCGGGCGTCGGGCTGTCCGCCACGGCGGTCAAGCGGCGCGTGGACCGGCTGCGCGAGACCGGGGTGATCACCGGGTTCACGGCGACGGTCAAGCCCTCCGCGCTGGGCTGGCGCACGGAGGCGTACGTCGAGGTGTACTGCGAGGGCGCGGCCCCGCCCCGGCGCCTGGCGGAGGTGGTCCGCAACCATCCGGAGATCGCGGCGGCGATGACGGTGACCGGCGGCGCCGACGCGCTGCTGCACGTGCGGGCCCGGGACGTGGAGCACTTCGAGGAGGTGCTGGAGCGGATCCGCGCCGAGCCGTTCATCCGGAAGACGATCAGCGTGATGGTGCTGTCCCACCTTCTCCCGGACAGTCCGGAAGCGGGAGCCACCCACCCGGCCCCCGAGTGACCCGGAGAGCGCGCAGGACTCGTGCGTCACCACGAGAAACAACGCAGCGATGCTGCGCATCTACGCAGCTTTTCGCGCTTGTCGCGCGTCTGCCTCCCTTCCTACCGTGGTGTCACCCCTCAGTGACACACAGGAAAGCGGAGGAAACCCTCTGTGTCCGAAAGCCGTGTGCCGCGTTCCCGGCGCTTCCTCGTCTGTGAACCCAGACACTTCGCCGTCCAGTACGCGATCAACCCCTGGATGCATCCCGACAAGCCGGTCGACGTGGACCTGGCCCAGGAGCAGTGGCAGGCGCTGATCCGCGCCTACCGGGCCCACGGCCACACCGTCGACTCCGTCGATCCGGTCCCGGGCCTGCCCGACATGGTGTTCGCCGCCAACGCGGCGTTCGTGGTCGGCGGCCGGGTCTTCGGCTCCCTGTTCCACGCCCCCGAGCGGCGCCCGGAGTCGGAGCACTACGACACCTGGTTCAAGGCGGCGGGCTACGACGTGTACCGCCCGGAGTCGGTGACCGAGGGCGAGGGCGACCTCGTGTGGACGGGCCGGTACGTGCTCGCCGGCACCGGGTTCCGCACCACGCGCGAGGCGCACCGGGAGGCACAGGAGTTCCTCGGCCACCCGGTGATCGGCCTGACGCTGGTGGACCCGTACTTCTACCACCTGGACACGGCGCTGTTCGTCCTCGACGACGACAACGTCTGCTACTACCCGGAGGCGTTCTCACCGGGCAGCCGGGAGGTGCTGCAGCGCCTGTATCCGGACGCGGTGCTCGCCACTCGCGAGGACGCCATGGCGTTCGGCCTGAACTCCGTCTCCGACGGCCGGCACGTGTACATCGCCCCCAAGGCCGAGGCGCTGGCCGAACGCCTCGCCGACCACGGTTACGTCCCCGTCCCCGTCGACCTGTCGGAGTTCCACAAGGCCGGCGGTGGCATCAAGTGCTGCACCCAGGAGATCCGCTGATGACCGCACCCGCGCGCACCCGTACGTCCGACGACCTGATCCGCGCGGAGGATCCGGTTCTCGCGCACAACTACCACCCGCTGCCCGTGGTCGTGGCCCGGGCCGAGGGCACCTGGGTGGAGGACGTCGAGGGCAACCGCTACCTCGACATGCTGGCCGGCTACTCCGCCCTCAACTTCGGCCACCGGCACCCGGCGCTGATCGAGGCCGCCCACCGCCAGCTCGACCGGCTCACCCTCACCTCCCGCGCCTTCCACAACGACCGGCTGGCCGAGTTCGCCGAGCGGCTCGCGGAGCTGACCGGCCTGGACATGGTGCTGCCGATGAACACCGGCGCGGAGGCGGTGGAGAGCGGCATCAAGGTGGCCCGCAAGTGGGCGTACGACGTGAAGGGCGTCCCGGCCGACCGGGCGACCATCGTGGTCGCGGCGGAGAACTTCCACGGCCGTACGACGACCATCGTCAGCTTCTCCACGGACGAGACGGCCCGCGCCGGCTTCGGCCCCTTCACGCCCGGCTTCCGGATCGTGCCGTACAACGACCTGGCCGCGCTGGAGGCGGCGGTGGACGACACGACGGCGGCGGTGCTGCTCGAGCCCATCCAGGGCGAGGCGGGCGTGATCATCCCGGACGAGGGCTATCTCGCCGGGGTGCGGGAGCTGACCCGCCGCAAGGGCTGCCTGTTCATCGCGGACGAGATCCAGTCGGGCCTCGGCCGCACGGGCCGTACCCTCGCCGTCGAGCACGAGGACGTCGTCCCGGACGTGCTGCTGCTCGGCAAGGCGCTGGGCGGCGGCATCGTGCCGGTGTCGGCGGTGGTGGCCCGGCGCGAGGTGCTGGGCGTGCTGCGCCCGGGCGAGCACGGCTCGACGTTCGGCGGCAACCCGCTCGCGGCGGCGGTCGGTACGGCCGTGGTCGAGCTGCTGGAGACCGGTGAGTTCCAGCGCCGGGCGGCGGAGCTGGGGGTGATCCTTCGGGACGGGCTGACCGAGCTGGTCGGCAGGGGCGTGACCGGCTTCCGCGCGCGCGGGCTGTGGGCCGGCGTGGACGTCGACCCGGCCCTCGGCACCGGCCGTGAGATCAGCGAGCGCCTCATGCGCGAGGGGATCCTGGTCAAGGACACCCACGGGTCCACGATCCGGCTGGCGCCGCCGCTGACCATCACGGCGGAGGAGCTGCGGTCCGCGCTGGCGGCCCTGGCGAAGGTGCTGGGCTGAGGGACGGGCGGGCGGGGGGCGGTGGCGGCACCGGCCCCCGCCCGTCGTACGGTCAGCTCGTGCCGAGGAGCTGCTTCATCTCCTTGATCTCGGCGTTCTGGGCGGCGACGATGGCGTCCGCCATGGCCTTGGCGGCGCTGTCCTTGCCCTTCCCCTTCTCGGTGGTGGCCATCTCGACGGCGCCCTGGTGGTGCTCGACCATCAGGGACAGGAACTTCGTGTCGAAGTCCTTGCCGGTGGCCTTCTCCAGGGCCGTCATGTCGGCGTCGCTCATCATCCCGGACATGCCGGAGTGACCCGAGTGGTCCATGCCGGCCATGGGCACCTGCTCGCCCCAGCTCTTCAGCCAGCCGGTCATGGTGCGGATCTCCGGGTCCTGCGCCTTCTCGATACGCGAGGCGAGGTCCTTCACCCGGACCGAGGCGGCCCGGTCGTCGGCGAGCCGCGCCATCTCCAGGGCCTGCCGGTGGTGCGGGATCATGCCCTGCACGAAGGCGACGTCCTGGGCGTTGTGCGCGGCGGCGGACGCGCTCGGGGTGGCGGAGGTGCCGTGGCCGGTGTGGCCGCCGCTGTCGCTGTCGCCGCTGCCGCAGGCGGCCAGGACAAGGGCGCTGGTCACGGCGACCGTGGCGAGGGCGGCGCGGCGCGTCAGGGTACGGGTGGTCATGCGGGAACTCCTGCTGCTGTGAAGGGATTTCGGGCACGCGTGGGCACGACCGCGGCACCTGCGTACGGCAGGGCGGGCGGCCGTGGCGGCCTCTAGATCCGCAGGAGCTGGAGTTCGGCCAGGTCGGGCGGCGCACGGGCGCCGTCGGGCGCGGTGGCCGGGCCGGAGCGCGGGCAGGCGGCCGCCGCCAGGGCGGCCACCGGGTCGGGGACCAGTGCGGGCGGCTGCGGGCCGCCGCCGACCGCGCCCGAGGCGCAGCTGGGGTCGGCGTGGTGCGGCCGGTGGCCACCGCAGTGCCCGTCACCGCCGGGACAGTCGTCCGGTGCGGTGACGGCGACCACACCGTGTGCGGGCCGGGCGTGGTCCGCGTGTCCCAGGCCCCCGCCGGGGGCCAGCGCGTGCATGCCGAACAGCCCGGCCAGCACAGCCAGCACGAGCAGCGCGCGATGCCGCCGCTGGGGCGGTCGCGGGGCGTGCGGTCCGGTGCCGGTCATCGGGGACATGGTACGGGCCCCGGGAACGGACGCCGGGCAGGGGCACACCGGCCTCGGCCGCCGGTTCCCGCGCCCGGTCGGCGTGACGGGGTCGGGCGGTTACCGACTCCCCGGAACGCCACAGCCCTGGACCGTCATGGGCGCCGCCGCGCGTGTTGTTCCGTGGTCATGAGGGGGCGAGGCCCGTCGTCATGAGGGGGCTGAGGCGTGTATCGAAAGTGGGTGCGGCGGCGAACGGGCCGTAGTACTCCTGGGGAGACACAAAGACAGGTTCGTTCTCGTTTGGAGTCATCGATGGCCGTTCGCCGTGTCGTGCCCAACATCCGGTCGGAGGCCGTGCAGAAGAGCCGGGAGTTTTATGGTCTGCTGGGCTTCGAGGAGGTCATGAACCACGGCTGGATCATGACGCTCGCCTCACCGTCCAGCCCGGCAGCGCAGGTCAGCGTCATGACCAGCGACAAGTCCGCGCCTGTCGCCCCCGACATGAGCGTCGAGGTGGACGACGTGGATGCGGCTTATGAGGTCATGCGGGAGAGCGGTGCGGAGATCATTCACCCCTTGCAGGACGAGGAGTGGGGCGTGCGGCGGTTCTTCGTTCGCGACCCCAGCGGACGGGTGGTCAACGTACTGGGCCACCGCTGACGGTCCCTCCGCGGTGCTGGTCACAGCCACTCGTCGATGGCGGCGACCAGGACGGTCGCTTCGTAGCGGACGGCGAGTTTCGTCAGCGAAGGTCCGATGCCAGGCGCCGTTCCGCTGCCAGCGGCGGAACAGATCGCACGCCCGACCCCAGGGCCCGTACCGTTCCGGGACAACCCGCCACGGCGCCCCGGTCCGCGTCCGCCACCATATGCCGCCGATCAGCTGCCGCCTGGCGCACTGCGCATCCGTCAGATCTCCGCGTGCCACGAGGAAAGATCATCCCAGGCCGCCGCGGCCGTGCTCGATCTGGTCTTCGCCGAAGGCGTCGAACCCGCCCTGTACGGCGAGTTGGTGCGCTTCGGCAAGGCCCTGGACTGGCACGCCGGCACACCCCCGGTGGATCAGGACCGGATGCTCACGCCCTGAACGCTTGGTGTCGCATGGTGCACTCGGACGGAACGGTACATAGGGAGGCGCACGCCGTCCGGCGTGCGCCTTGTTGACGTCGACGACGTGCTGCCCGGTCATCTTGGCGACGAGCGTGAGGTCCGCCTCGCCGCGCGCCTGGGCCGGTTCGGCGGCGCCGGCGGTGGAGGTGCAGGTGAGCAGCGCGGTGAAGGTGGCGAGGGCGACGGTCGATCCGATTCCGGCCGCCTTGAGAAAGCGCATGGAAACTCCTGTGGGGGGTTCGACTGTGGGGCGCGTTGGCGTCGACGATCAGCCAACACGATCGTGTTCGTACCCACCCGACCGGCGGTGCAATGAGGCGAATAACCCCATTCACCCTATGTCTCGGCGAGTTGACGGTGGTGCTATCTCGCGACGATCCCACCGCGAGCGGAGGGACACCGAAACGGTCGCGATCGTCTGGGGTTGCGTAGGCGCGGAATAGGGGTGTGACCCAAGTCAGGGGTCGCCTCGCCTGTACAGCGATGTGTGCGGCCGATCCAATGGACGCCGTGCCGCCGGGAGTCGCGTGAAGGGTCCGCGACCCGGTACCGGCGGCGGGGTCGTTCCCCTGGAGGTGATGTCGCGGTGACCTATGTCGATCAGGACAGCAGCAGGACGGGACCGGCGCGGCGGGCGCTGAGCGCGGCCCGACGGGCGCGGGCGTTGGCGTCCGCGATGGCGGCGGCCGCCGCCGAAACCGAGCGTGCGGTCGAGGCTGCGGCCGGAACGGACAACGCGGCGGCCGCCGCCGAACTCGGAAAGGCGCTGACCGACGCCTCCCGGCGTACAAGCGCCGCCGCCGAGGACGCCGGAGCGGCGGCGTTGTCCGCCGCCCGGGCCTCGACCGCCGAGCGCGCGCGGGAGGCAGCCGCCGATACGTCCGCGGCCGCCGCCGACGCCGCCGCGGCGGGAGCCCAGGCGGCCCGCATCACCGAGGCGGCCACGGTCGCCGCCGCGGAGGCCGCCGCCGGCACCGGTACAGCGGACATGATGGCCGCCGCGGCAGCGCACACCAGGCAGGCGTCCGCCGAGGCCGCCATGATCGCCGAGGCGGCCGTCGAGGCGGCGCGGGCGGCCCGGGAGGCGGTCGGGTCCGAGACCGACGAGGACGGGGTCCGGTGCCGACGGGCGGACGACACCGAGGCGGCGGTCCTGCGGCTCTACGAGGACACCCCGTGGCTGCGCAAGCACCTCCCTGACGCGTGAGGCGGCCCGCGATGACGACGGCGAAGGAAGAGGCACGATGACCGAGACCGGCCAGGCCGGGGCCGGACCGGAGCCTCCGGCGGGACGGCCCGAACCGGGCGGGACCGGAGCGCAGACGCGGAAGCCCGACGCGGCCTTCGTGGCGGGCGCAGCGCCCGGACGGGTCCCGCTGCTGGGGCACGGCCCCATACTGCTGCGCCGGCCACTGCCGTTCCTCGCGTCGCTGCCCTCCCACGGGGATCTGGTGGAGGTCCGGGTGGGGCCGATGCCGTTCCACGTGGTCTGCCACCCCGAACTCGCCCATCACGTCCTGACCTCGGACCGCGTCTTCGACAAGGGCGGCCCGATGTTCAGCAAGCTGCGCGATCTGGTGGGCGACGGGCTGGCGTCCTGTCCGCACGCCCGGCACCGCCGCCTGCGGCGGCTCATCCAGCCGGCCTTCCACGCCGACCGGTTTCCCGGCTACGCCGAGGTGATGACCTCGCAGACGCTCGCGGTGACGCAGCGCTGGCGCCACGGCCAAGTCGTGGATCTGCACGATCAGTTGCTGGCGGTCAGCGCCCGTTCCCTGGCCGGCACGATCTTCACCGCCGAGCACTGCGCGGATGCCGTGGCCGCCGCGGTCCCGTTCGCGCAGACGATCACGAGCGGCCTGACCGCCCACCTCCTCACGCCCACGGCCTTGAGGTCGGTACCCACCCCCGCCAAGCGTCGCTTCGCCCGGCGGACCGCGGACCTGCGTACGGCCGTGCTGGGGGCGATCGACCGGTACCGCCGGGACGGCGTCGACCGGGGTGACCTGCTGTCGATCCTGCTGGCGGAGCACGACGGCGACCGGCTCACGGACGAGGAGGTCTTCACCGAGGTCGTCGGGATGGCCATCGCGGGCGTCGAGACCGTCGCCTCCACCCTCGACTGGGCCTTCCGCCTGCTGTACCGGCACCCCGAGATCGAGCGGCGGCTGCACGCCGAGATCGACCGGGTGCTCGACGGCCGTGCACCGACCTGGGCGGATCTTCCCTCGCTGGAGCTGACCGGCCGGGTGTTCCGCGAGGCACTGCGGCTGTTCCCCTCGGACTGGCTGCTCACCCGGGTCACCACCGAGGACACCCGGCTCGCAGGGCGCGCCCTGCCGGCCGGAAGCATCGTCGCGTTCAGCGGCTACGCCGTCCACCAGCGGGCCGACCTGTATCCGCGGCCGACGGTCTTCGACCCCGACCGCTGGGCCGATCCGCGGCTCCCCCGCGGCGGGTTCCTCTCCTTCGGCGGCGGCGGCCGCAAGTGCATCGGCGACGTCTTCGGTACGGTCGAGGGCACCCTGGCGCTCGCTGTCATCGCCGGCCGCTGGCAGCTCGCGCCGGCCCGTCCGGTCCGGGTACGGCCGATGCCCCGGACGCAGCGGGCGGCGCTGGGGTATCCCATGCGGGTCACCGCCCGCTGACGTGGGGGTGAAGGACCGACGGCCTCGCTCAGGCGGGGCTGCCGGCCTCGGTGCGCAAGCCGGCGTGCAGATCCTGACGGCGGCTGATCTTCAACTTCTTGTAGACACGGGTCAGATGCTGCTCGACGGTGCTGACGGTGATGCAGAGCTTCGCGGAGATCTCGCGGTTGGTGTGCCCGGTCGCGGCGAGCTCCGCGACCCGCAGCTCCGAACCGCTCAGCACGGTCCTGGCCCGTGCCGCCGCCTCCCGGGGCGGCTTCCGCCCGGGGCCTTGCGGCAGGATGCTGTCGCACAGCGCCCGGGCACCGCAGTCGTTGGCCAGGCGCCAGGCGCGGCGGATCGCGGCGCTCGCCTTGACCGGCTCGCCTCGCTGCTGGTAGTGCGCGCCGAGATCGGCCAGGGCCCTGGCCAGGGCCAGCCGATCGCCACTGCTCTTCAGGTCGTCCACGGCCTGGATCAGCAGGCCCAGCCGTTCCTCGGGTCCGGCGATCTGCGCGCGCAGCCGCAGCGAGACGCCGCGCACGTGCGGGTGGCCGTCGGCGGTCCGGGCGAGTTGCTCGCGAAGCAGCTGGTCGGCCTTCTTCGGCTCGCCGAGCCTCAGGAACGCCTCCGCCGCCTCGGAGCGCCAGGGTTGAAGCGCCGGCCGGTCGAGCCGCCAGCGCCGCAGCAGGCGCCCGGCGTTGAGGAAGTCGGCGACGGCGGCCACGGGCCGGTCCATGGCCAGGTAGTAGTGACCGCGGGCACGCAGATAGGGTGGCCCGTACACACTGTGGAAGAGCGCCTCGGGGACCGGGTGGTCCAGCTGCCGGGTGGCGTCGTCGTAGCGCCCCATCGCGGTGGCGGCGAGCACCCGGCTGGCCAGCGGTCCGCCGACGAAGACGCTGCGGCTGCGGCCGGGTACGCAGGCCAACGCCCGGCCGGCGTACTCCTCGGCGTCGGCGAGCAGGCCGCGGCAGAGCGAGAGTTCGGCCTGGAGAGCGAGGAACTGCGCCTCCCAGCCGGGGAGTTCGCGGCGGGCGGTTTCGGCGAGCAGACGGCTGCACCAGAGTGCGGCGGCGTCGCAGCCACCGGTGCGGCAGAGCACCCGGACGGCGTTGGCGACGACCACCAGGGTGGTGTCGGTGAGCGGCAGGCTCTTCAGGATGGCCCCCGCCACCTCGGCGGCGGAGGTGCTCGTCCCGTCACCGGGAAGGTCCCAGACAGCGGCCACCGGGGTCCACGGCCGGGGAATCTCCTCGGGCGCAGGTGCCCGCTCCGCGCGGGGGCGGACCGGTGACTCCCACAGGGCGGACGCGTGGAAACCCGTTTCGGGACGCGGGTCGCCCGACTCACCGAGCCGGTGAAGCCGCCCCATGGCTTCCACCGCCTCCTCCAAACGTCCCGCTCCGAGTAACAGTTGGGCCAGTCTTTCCACCTGACTCGCAGTCAGCTTGCCGGTGCGCAGCTCGCCGACGAGCTCGGCCAGGTGGTCCTCCGCCGCGGCGAGGTCGGTGCGGCGGGCGGCCACGACGAGCCGCAGCCTGATCTCGGCGCGCTGCTCCAGCCCGGCGCAGGACCCGAGGGCCAGTTCCAGGCAGGAGATCGCGACCGGGACCTTGTCCCGGGCCAGCAGCTCTTCGGCGGCGTCGCGCAGGACGGACACCGCCCACGGCCCGGCCGCGTGCCGGGCGGCGAGCAGATGCGGGGCGACCTCGCCCGGCTCGGCACCGACGTCGAACAGCAGCGCTGCGGCACGACGGTGGAGGTGAGCGCGGTGACCTTGGTCCAAGGCGTCCAGGGCGGCAGCCTCCACCACGGGGTGCCGGAGACGGCCGGAGACGGTGAGGCCGGTCAGCTCCAGCGCGCGCATCCCGTGTGCCGCCGTGGCGCGCCCGACGCCGAGCAGCCGGGCGACCAACTCGACGCAGCCGGCCTCGCCGAGGACGGAGAGGGCGCCCGCGGTGTGCCTGATGACGGTCACCGTGCGAGTCAGGCAGGCAAGGACGGCCTGGTAGAACCGGCCGCCGATGGCGGGGTACGGCGCGTGTCGCGTCACGCCCGGCTGCTCACCGGCCTGCCCTTCGGCGTATTCCTCCAACAAGGCGCGCACCAGCAGCGGGTTGCCGCCGGTGACGGTCAGGAGGTCGTCCGCGGGCGGTGCCGCGGCCGTGGGCCCAGGGTGGGACGCGCGCAGCCGGGACACCCCGTGGACGGAGAGACGGTCCAGGACGACGCGCTGGAAGGCCGGTTGCCGCAGCAGTTCGGCGGCCAGCGCCGGGTCGACGGCCAGGCTGGACGGCAGCGCGGTGCAGACCAGCATGAGGCGGGCGGTGCCGGGATGGCCGGCGGTCTGCAACAAGCAGTGCAGGGACTCCGCATCCGCGTGGTGCAGGTCGTCGACGCCGATCACGACCGGCGCGGCCTCGGTGAGTTGCTGGAGGGCCGCACAGACCCGCTGCACCGTCGGGGACGCCGGCGGCTTGTGCAACGCACCCGTCCATGCCGTCCGGTGCCCCAGGGCGTCCCGTAGCCGCGAGCGTGGGGCGTCCGGGATCGCGAGGTCGTTCGCCAACTGCCACAGCAGACCGAAGGGACCCTGCCTCGCCGCGGGACAGCCGGCTGCCCGGAGGACCAGAAAGCCCGAGGCGGCGGCCTGCCGGAGCGCTTCGGCCAGGAACGCGCTCTTCCCGCAGCCCGCTCCTCCCTCGACGGCCAGCACCTGCGTCCGGCCGGCCGCGCAGTCTTCGAGCGCCGCTCTCAGTGCGTGGAACTGCGCACCCAGATCGACGAGCACGGGCCCTGCCGGCCCGCGCTCATGGCTCGGAGAGCAAACGCCCCGCATAACCGCCATCTGTCTCCCTCCCCCGATTAACCGGGATGCTCGCGAATACGACAAGAGAACAACTCGACAACATACTGCCCATCCCCATGGGCACACCACACACATCCGACCCGACGGCGAGAACACGACGGCGAGAATGCGCCGCTGCGCGAAGTCACCGGGAACCGCAGGCTGACAGGATGGTCGATCTCCGCGAAACTACGAGACGGACCTCAGGTTATGCGGACACCCGTAATGCGATATTCACACATATGGAGAGGATATGACGATGTCCCACCCGGACGACGACGGATCCCTCTGGCTCCGGTGTTTTCAACCGGCCCCACAAGCTCCGATCCGGCTGCTCTGTTTCCCGCACGCCGGCGGATCCGCCAGCGCCTACGTACGCCTCGCCCGCTCCCTCGCCCCGGAGGTGGAAGTCCTGGCCGTCCAGTACCCCGGCCGCCAGGATCGTCGCGCCGAACCCTGCGCCGACTCGGTCGAGGCGCTGACGGATGCGCTGTTCACGGCCGTCCGGCACCGCGTGGACGCGTCCACCGCCCTGTTCGGACACAGCATGGGCGCAGTGCTCGCCTTCGAGCTGGCCAGACGCCTGGAACGGGACGCGGGTGTCCGCTGCGCCCGGCTGTTCGCCTCCGGCCGCCGGGCGCCGGCCCGGTTCCGGGACGACTCCGGCCCGGCCGCCAGCGACGCCGCGATGCTCGCCGAACTGCGCAGCCTCGGTGGGACCGACCTGCGCGTGCTCCATGACGAGGAGCTGCTGACCGCCGCACTGCCCGCCCTTCGTGCCGACTACGGCGCGATCGGCCGCTACCGTGCCGCCGAGGACGCCGCGGTCGGCTGCCCGATCACGGTACTGGTCGGGGACGCGGACCCCAGGACCAGCCTCGCCGACGCCCACGCCTGGAGCAGGCACAGCACGGCGGAGACCGAAGTGCTGGCCTTTCCGGGCGGGCACTTCTTCCTCGACGCCAACCACGACGCGGTGGTGGACGCCGTCACCGCCCGCCTACGGGCGGACCGGGCGGCCTGCGCCGATCCGGCGTAAAGGGCCGGGCCCCCGGGTCCGACCGACCGGGGGCGGACAGAGCCCTCGACCCGACGAACCGGGGACGTAAAGGCCCTCGACCCGACGACCGGGTCGTTCCGCTCGCGCTACGGCGTCCGGAGCGACCCGGCACGGAGCGCCGCCCGCGCCACGCCCTCACATCAGGGCGGGCGCGAGGGCCATGCCGCCGCTGGCATCCAGGAGCTGACCGGTGATCCAGCGGGCGTCGCGCGAGACCAGGAAGGCGACGATGTCGGCGATGTCGTTCGGCCGGCCGAGCCGGCGCAGCGCCGTGAGGGCGGAGATGCTCTCCTCCGCACCCGGGATCTCGTGCACCCAGCGGTTCATGTCGGTGTCCGTGATGCCGGGTGACACCGTGTTGACCGTGATCCCGCGCTCGCCCAGCTCGTTGGCGAGCCGAGGGGCCATCATCTCCAGCGCACCCTTGGTCATGGCGTAGGGCAGCAGCGGCCAGGCGATCCGGGTGACGGCCGAGGACACGTTGACGATGCGTCCGCCGTCGGCCATCAGCGGCAGGGCGCGCTGGGTCACGAAGAACGGTGCCCGGACGTTGATCCGGTAGAGGCGGTCGAACTCCTCGGGCGTGACGTCCGACAGGCCGGGGACATGGCCGGGCTGTGCCGCCACGGCCGGGTCGGTGGGGGCGGCGGCGACGGCCGCGTTGTTCACCAGGATGTGCAGCGGTCGCCCGTCCAGGCCCTCCCGAAGCCCGGCGAAGAGCGTGTCGACGGCGTCCTCGCTCGAGAGGTCGGCCCGGACCGGGAAGGCCCGGCCGCCCACGCGTTCGATGGCCGCCACCGTCTCCTCTGCGGCCTTCTCCTGACTCCCGTAGTGCACCGCGACCCGGACGCCCTCGGCGGCGAGCCTCAGGGCGATGGCCTTGCCGATGCCGCGCGAGGCACCGGTGACCAGGGCCGTCCTGTCGTCGAGATCCAGCATGGCGAATTCCCTTCCCAAAAGTATGATTGGCATTTCGGCTGACGTCGAACCGCGGCATGAACTCCCCAACCGAGGTCACGCTCTCGCCGATCACTGTGCCAGAGTCCGGGCGTCACACGGGAGTGGCAAGAGCGAAATCGATTACCGTACGAGCACCCCTTAACGGCGGTTGAAGTATCTCCCCGAGTAACCCAGGGGTGGATAGGGGTTCGAAAGTCGCTCCGTGATCATTAGCTTAAGAAACCCCAGGACTCGATCGCGCGGCCGCCATCGATGGCTCTCTCCGTCCCGGGATTTACCCTGCCCGGAATTCCTTCGGCGGATTTCGCCATGTCATTTCGGCCGCCCACCCGAGCCGAGCGGTGAGGAGACGACACGTGCACGACGCGCAGGCGTACGGCGAGGGAACGCCGGCTCAAGAGGCCGGGGACGGCGTGGTGTTCGTCTTCCCCGGCCAAGGCCCCCAGTGGCCCGGCATGGGAGCGGAACTCTGGGACGCCTCCCCGGTGTTCCGCGACAGCGTGCGTGCCTGCGAGGCCGCGCTCGCCCCGTACGTCGACTGGTCGGTCACCGACGTTCTGCTCGGCGCCCCGGGAACCCCGTCACCGGACCGCGCCGACGTCGTACAGCCGGCGCTGTTCACCCTCATGGTGTCGCTCGCCCAGCTCTGGCGCGCGCACGGGGTCGAACCCGGCGCCGTCCTCGGACACAGCCTCGGCGAAGTCGTGGCCGCCCACGTGGCGGGCGGTCTCTCCCTGCCCGATGCAGCACGGCTGGCCGCCCGGTGGAGCCAGGCCCAGGCCACCCTCTCCGGTACCGGTGCCCTCCTCGCGGTCACTGCCGCACCCGAGGAACTGGCGCCGTACCTGGAGCGGTGGCACCACGACGGCCCCACCGTCGCCGCCGTCAACGGGCCGCGCAGCACCGTCGTTTCGGGAGACGCGAAGGCGGTCGCCGCGCTCGCGGCCGACCTCGCCGAGGCGGGCGTCCGAACCCGCCAGGTCGCGGTCGACCTGCCCGCCCACTCCCCCAGGATGCACACCCTGCGGGAACAGATCCTCACCGAGCTGGCCCCACTGCGCCCGCGCACCTCCGATGTCCCCTTCCATTCCTCCCTCACCGGAGGGCCCCTCGACACCAGCGAGTTGGGCGCCGCCTACTGGTACCGCAACATCACCCGGACCGTCCGCTTCGCGACCGCCGCCCGGCGACTCCTGGCATCCGGGCACCGGCGGTTCGTCGAACACAGCCCCCACCCGGTGCTCACTCTCGACCTGCAAGCACTCGCCGACGAAACTCCGGACGGTGCCGACGCCCTCGTGACGGGCACACTGCGCCGCGGCCACGGGGGGATACGAGAGTTCCGCGCGGCACTCGGCCGACTCACCACCGCCACGGGCCCCCGACCGCCCGAGGCGTCGAGCGCCACCCTCCTGCGCGACCGGCTGGCCCCGCTCTCCCCGGCTCAGCAGGAGCAACTTCTCCTAGGCATGATCCGCGTCGAACTCGGCACGCTCCTCGACCGCGACGGCGGTCGCCCGACGGCGCCCGTGCAGCCGTCCGCCGCCTTCGCCGACCTCGGCTGCGACTCCGCCGGCGCCGTCGCCCTCGTCAACCGGCTCCGCGCCTCGACCGGGTTGCGGCTGCCCGTGACGACGATCTTCGACCACCCGACCCCAGCCGCGCTCGCCGCACGGCTGCGCGACCTCGCGCTCGGTGATTCCGGCCGGAGCGTGGCTCCCGCACCCGCCAGGGGGACCGCCCGCGCGGGTGCGGATCACGAACCGATCGCCATCGTCGGGATGGCCTGCCGGTTCCCGGGCGGGGTTCGCTCGCCGGAGGAGCTGTGGCAGCTGGTGGCGTCGGGTGGGGACGCGATCGGGGAGTTTCCGACGGATCGCGGCTGGGACATCGAGAAGATCTTCCACCCGGACCCGCAGCGTTCCGGGACCTCCTACACCCGGCACGGCGGATTCCTCTACGACGCCGGGGAGTTCGACGCCGGCTTCTTCGGCATCTCGCCGCGCGAGGCGCTCGCCATGGACCCTCAGCAGCGTCTCCTGCTCACCACCTCCTGGGAGGCCCTGGAACGCGCCGGGATCGACCCGACGGGGCTGCACGGATCACGGACAGGCGTCTTCGCCGGGCTCATGCCGCTCGGCTACGGCCCCCGCATGGACGACGCCGCCCACGGCCCCACCGACCTGCAAGGGCACGTCCTCACCGGCACTCTGCCCAGTGTCGCCTCGGGCCGCATCGCCTACACCCTCGGGCTGGAGGGCCCGGCGGTGTCGGTGGAGACGGCGTGCTCGTCGTCGCTGGTGGCGCTGCACCTCGCCTGCCGGTCACTGCGCACGGGCGAGTGCGACCTCGCGCTGGCAGGCGGAGCCACCGTGATGTCCGGCCCCGGCATGTTCATGGAATTCTCGCGGCAGCAGGGCCTGTCGGCGGACGGCCGGTGCAAGGCGTACGCGACGGCGGCCGACGGGACCGCCTGGAGCGAGGGCGTGGGCCTGCTGGTCGTCGAACGGCTCTCGGACGCACGGCGGTTGGGGCACCGGGTACTCGCCTTGGTGCGCGGGAGCGCGGTGAATCAGGACGGAGCGTCGAACGGCCTGACAGCGCCCAGCGGGGCGGCACAGGAGCGCGTGGTGCGCGAAGCCCTCGCCGATGCGGGCCTTTCGGCGGCCGACGTGGACGCGGTGGAGGGGCACGGGACGGGCACCACGCTTGGCGACCCCATCGAGGCGCAGGCACTGCTCGCCGCCTACGGTCAGGACCGGCCGGAAGAAGAGCCGTTGTGGCTCGGGTCGCTCAAGTCCAACATCGGACACAGCATGGCCGCGGCGGGCGTGGGTGGGGTCATCAAGACGGTGATGGCGCTGCGTCACGGGATGCTGCCGCGCACCCTGCATGTGGATGAGCCGTCGCGGCAGGTGGAGTGGTCGGCGGGTGCCGTACGGCTGCTCACGGACGCGCGGCCATGGCCGGGTGCGCAGGGCCGGGTACGTCGGGCGGGGGTGTCGTCGTTCGGCATCAGCGGGACCAACGCGCACGCGATTCTGGAGGAGGCCCCCGGTTCGGGCGAGGAAGTCCCGGTGACGGACGGCGAGGCGCCCGTGGTCGATGACAGGGCGCCGGTGCCGTGGGTGGTGTCGGCTCGCTCCGAGGCCGCTCTTCGGGCGCAGGCGGGGGCTTTGCGGGACTTCGTCACGGCGGACTCCCGAGCCGATCTCACGGTCGTGGGAGCCGAGTTGGCCTGCGGGCGGGCGGTTCTGGAGCACCGTGCGGTGATCGTCGCCTCCGAACGCGAGGAGTTCGCACGGGCACTGGAAGCGGTCGCTTCGGGCGAACCCCACCCGGCCGTCACCCAAGGAAGGGCGGAAGACCGGCGCGGTGGTGTGGTGTTCGTGTTCCCCGGGCAGGGCGGGCAGTGGGCGGGCATGGGCCTGGACCTGCTGCGTACCTCGCCGGTGTTCGCGGAGCGGATCGAGGCGTGTGAGAAGGCACTGGCACCGTGGGTGCCCTGGTCGCTGACCGGGATGCTGCACCGCGACGCCGAGGACCCGGTATGGGAACAGGCGGACGTCGTCCAGCCCGTGCTGTTCTCCATCATGGTGTCACTGGCGGCACTGTGGCGCTCGTACGGCGTCGAACCCGACGCGGTCGTCGGGCACTCCCAGGGCGAGATCGCGGCCGCGCACGTCTGCGGCGCGCTCTCCCTCCCCGATGCGGCCAAGGTCGTCGCGCTGCGCAGCCGCGCTCTGGCCGCACTGCGCGGCCGGGGCGGTATGGCATCGGTCCACCAACCAGCCGAACGGGTAGCGGAGTTGATCGGTGAGCGGTGGGAGGGCCGGTTGTGGGTCGCGGCGTTCAACAGCCCGCAGGCCACCACCGTCTCCGGCGACACCGACGCCCTCGGCGAACTCCTCACCCACTACACCGACACCGACATCCGCGCCCGACGCATCCCCGTCGACTACGCCTCGCACTGCCCCCACACCGAAGCCATCGAAGGGGAACTGCTCGATGTCCTGGGCGACATCACCCCGGGTGAGTCGACGGTCCCGTTCTACTCGACGGTCGAGGACGCCTGGCTGGACACCACCCACCTGAACAGCCACTACTGGTACCGAAACCTCCGCTCACCCGTCCGCTTCACCCAGGCCATCACCGCTCTCGCCTCCGACGGCCATCACACGTTCATCGAAACCAGCCCCCACCCCACCCTCACCCCCGCCATCGCCGACCACGGCGACCACCTCACCGCGATCGGCACCCTGCGCCGCCACGACAACGACACCCACCGCCTGCTCACCTCCCTCGCCCGGCTCCATGTCAGCGGCACAGCCGGTGTGGACGTCTGGCGCCGTCACTACTCCCGGCTCGGGCACACACCACGGCATGTGGACCTTCCCACCTACGCCTTCCAGCCGGAGCACTACTGGTTCGGCTCGCCCGCCGGGCCCGGAGACGTCACCAGCGCCGGTCTGCGTCCCGCCGACCACCCCCTTCTGGGCGCGGTCATCGAACTCGCCGACGGCGGCGGCCTGCTCCACACCGGCCGCCTCTCCCTGCGCACCCATCCCTGGCTCGCCGACCACGCCGTCGACGGTGTCGCCCTCGTCCCCGGCACAGCGTTTCTGGAACTCGGTCTCTTCATCGGCGACTTGGGAGACGTCCGGGAACTCACGCTGGAGACTCCCCTCATCCTCCCCGAGGACGGTGCCCTCGAACTCCAAGTCCGCGTCACCCCGTCCGACGACACCGGCCTCCGGTCGCTGACCGTCTCCTCCCGCGCTGAGAACGCCCACCTCGACGCCCCCTGGCAGCACCACGCCACCGGCCTCCTGGGTACCGCCGCTCCCGCGCCCGACACCACCGGCACTCCGCTCGCCGACCTCGCCGGCGCCTGGCCTCCGCCAGGCGCCTCGCCCGTGCTGCCCGGCGAACTGGGCGATCCCGCGCAGTGCTACGCGCGACTGGTCGGGGACGGGTTCCGGTACGGGCCGTCGTTCCAGGGGCTGCACGCGGTGTGGCGACGTGGGGCGGAGATCTTCGCCGAGGTCGCCCTGCCCGGGGACGACTCGGCGTTCCGCGTGCATCCGGCGCTGCTGGACGCCGCGCTCCACCCCGTGGTCCTCGGGCTGGTCGAGCACGTACCAGCCCGCCCCCTGCCCTTCTCGTGGACCGGCGTGACGCTCCACGCATCCGCGAGCGGCGCCCTGAGGGTACGTCTCGCGCCCGCCGCGGACGGGGCCGTCACCATCGCCGCAGCGACGGTCACCGGGGAGCCGGTTCTGTCCGTCGCCGCGCTGGCGCTGCGCCCCGCCTCCACGGAGCAGCTGCACACGGCGGCACGCTCCGCGGCGAGCTCGCGCGATGCGCTCTACCAGCTCGACTGGCTCCCACTGCCGGCGGCCACCGCTCCCCCGCCCGGCGCGGACGCCATCGCCGTTGTGGGCACCACCGCGCCGCCCTACCGTCCGTACGAGTCCGTCGCGGCACTGGCGCAGGCCCTCGCCGAGGGCGCGCCCGCCCCCGAGTCCGTCCTCGCCCCGGTCGGCGGCGGCGACCGGCCGCTTGACGCGGCAAACCTGCACGAGACCTGCCGACACGGGCTGGACCTCGTACAAGCCTGGCTCAGCGAGGACCGGCCGGCGGAGACCCGGCTCGTTCTCCTGACGCGCGGCGCGGTCAGCTGTGCCCCGGACGAGCCGGTCACCGACCCCGTCGGGGCGGCGCTCTGGGGGCTGGTGCGCTCCGCACAGAGCGAGCATCCCGGTCGGCTCGTGCTGCTGGACCTCGACGGCACGGCTGAGGAGCACCCCTTCCCGGCCCGTCTGGTGGAGCGGGCACTGGTCACCGGCGAGCCACAAGTCGCGCTGCGTGACGGTGACCTGCGCGTTCCCCGGCTCTCCCGTGCCACGGTGGGCGCGGCGAGGGGGCCGGAATGGGACCCGGTCGGGACGGTTCTCGTCACCGGCGGTACCGGAAGCCTCGGTGGGCTGCTCGCCCGGCACCTCGTCACCGCGCACGGTGTCCGCCACCTGCTCCTCATCAGCCGCAGCGGCCCCGCCGCCCCCGGCGCTGCCGAGCTGCGGACCGAACTGGCCGCCCTCGGCGCCACCGTCACCGTCACCGCCTGCGATGCCGCCGACCGGTCAGCTCTCGCCGCCGTCGTCGCCACCGTACCCGCCGAACACCCGCTCACCGCCGTCGTGCACACCGCCGGAGTCCTGGACGACGGTGTGCTCACCTCGCTCACCCCCCACCGGCTCGACCACGTCCTGCGGGCCAAGGCCGATGCCGCACTCCACCTGCACGACCTCACCCGCGGCCTGCCGCTCGCCGCCTTCGTACTCTTCTCCTCCGCCGTCGCGACCCTCGGCACTCCCGGCCAGGCCAACTATGCCGCCGCCAACGCCTTCCTCGACGCCCTCGCCCAACACCGGCGCACCGAAGGCCTCCCCGCCACCTCGCTGGCGTGGGGCCTCTGGGAGCAGAGCGGCGGCCTGACCGGGCACCTCGGCTCCGTCGACCTGCGGCGGATGGCCCGCAACGGCCTGCTCGCCCTCCCCGCCGACACCGGCCTCGGCATGTTCGACACGGCGCTCGCCCTGAACCGCGCCGTCCTGGTGCCGGCACGCCTCGACCTGCCCGCGCTGCGCCAGGCCGCGGACGTCCCGCCCGTCCTGCGCCGGCTCCTCGACCTCCCCGGAGCGGCCCGAGCGGGCCGGCGCAAGGAACCCCGCGACGAGACCGTACCCCTGCGGGACACGCTGGCCGGCCTGGACGACAAGCAGCGCATCACCACCGTCTCCCGGCTCGTCCGCCGGCTTGTGGCGCGGGTCCTCGGCGCCGCCGGACCCGAAGCGGTGGACGCCGGTCGCAGCTTCCGCGACCTCGGCTTCGACTCGCTCATGGCTGTCGAGCTGCGCAACCTGCTCAACACCTCAGCCGGAGTACGTCTCCCGGCCACCCTGGTCTTCGACCACCCCACGCCCTCGGCCCTTGTGCGGCACCTGGTCGACAGCTGCTCCCCGGACCGTTCCCGGGGAGCTGCGATCTCGTCGGCGATCACCGCCCTGGACCGGCTGGAGGCCGCTCTGCGCGGGATTCCCGCCGCAGAGCTGGCGGCGGCTGGGGTGGCAGCTCGGCTGCTGTCACTCGCGGCCTCGGCACCCGCACCGGCCGTGGTGCCCGCCGCTCGGCAGTCCGTCGAGGGCACGGCCGCCACCAGGCTGGCCGGCGCCTCCCGCGACGAGCTCTTCGCCTTCATCGACGGCGAACTCGGACGCGACTCCGTGGCCGGCTCCTCCTCGCCCCTGGCCCAGCCCCCCACCGACCCGACAGACAAGGCGGACTCCCGTGGAGAATGAGGAAAAGCTCCTGGACTATCTCAAATGGGTCACCGCCGATCTGCACCGCTCGCGCGAACGCGTCACCGAGCTGGAGACGGCGAGCCGGGAGCCGATCGCGATCGTCGGGATGGCCTGCCGCTTCCCCGGCGGGGTGCGGTCGCCCGAGGAGCTGTGGGAACTGGTCGCCTCGGGCCGAGACGCGATCGGGGAGTTCCCGACCGACCGCGGGTGGGACCTGGACGAGCTGTACGACCCCGACCCCGACCACCCGGGCACCTCCTACACCCGCCACGGCGGCTTCCTGTACGACGCCGCGGACTTCGATGCCGGCTTCTTCGGGATCTCCCCACGCGAGGCCCTCGCCATGGATCCTCAGCAGCGGCTCCTGCTGGAGACCTCCTGGGAGGCCTTCGAGCGGGCCGGAATCGACCCGACCTCGGCACACGGATCGCGGGTCGGCATCTTCACCGGCGTGATGTACCACGACTACGCGTCCGATCGCGGCGGCGACGCGGAACTGGAAGGCTACGTCGGCGACGGGAGCGCCGGCAGCATCGCCTCCGGCCGCATCGCCTACAGTCTCGGCCTCGAAGGCGCGGCGATCACCGTCGACACCGCCTGCTCCTCCTCCCTGGTGGCTCTGCACATGGCCTGCCAGACGCTGCGCACGCGCGAGTGTGATCTCGCCGTGGCGGGCGGCGTTTCCGTGATGTCCACGCCGCGCACGTTCCTCCAGTTCTCACGCCAGCGGGGCCTTTCGGCGGACGGACGGTGCAAGGCATACGCGGCGGCGGCCGACGGCACCGGCATGGGCGAGGGCGTGGGCCTGCTGCTCGTCGAACGGCCGTCTGACGCACGGCGGCTGGGGCACCGGGTGCTGGCGGTAGTGCGCGGGAGCGCGGTCAACCAGGACGGAGCGTCGAACGGCCTGACAGCGCCCAGCGGGCCGGCGCAGGAACGCGTGATCCGCGACGCCCTGTCTGCTGCGGGACTGTCGGCCGGGGACGTGGACGCGGTGGAGGGGCACGGGACGGGCACCACGCTGGGAGATCCGATCGAGGCGCAGGCCCTCCTCGCCACGTACGGGCAAGAGCATGGTGCGGAGCGGCCGTTGTGGCTGGGCTCCTTGAAGTCGAACATCGGGCACGCGCAGGCCGCGGCGGGTGTGGGCGGAGTCATCAAGATGGTGATGGCGCTGCGCAACGGCGTGCTGCCGCGCACTCTGCACGTGGACGAGCCGTCGCCGCAGGTGGACTGGTCGGCGGGCGCCGTTCAGCTGCTGACGGAGGCACGGCCGTGGCCGGCGGTGGCGGGCGGTGAGCCACGGCGGGCCGGCGTGTCGTCTTTCGGGGTGAGCGGGACGAACGCACACCTGATTCTCGAAGAGGCGCCCGTAAGGGAGGCGTCCGTCTCGGACGACGAAGCGCCTCTGGCGGATGACGAGTCGCCGTTGCCATTGCCGTGGGTGGTGTCCGGGCAGTCGGAGGTGGGGCTGCGCGCACAGGCGAAGGCGCTGGCCGACTTCGTTCAGGCCGGGGACGAGGCTGCGGGCCTCGCCAGGGGAGCGGTCGGCGATGTGGAACTCGCCGACATCGGTGCGGGGTTGGCTCGGGGGCGGGCGGCGCTGGAGCACCGTGCGGTGGTCGTCGCCTCGGAGCGCGGGGTGTTCGCGGGGGCGCTGGAAGCGGTCGCTTCGGGTCAGTCACACCCGTGCGTGGTCGACGGCCGTGCGGCCACCCAACGTGACGATGGTGGCGTGGTGTTCGTGTTCCCCGGGCAGGGTGGGCAGTGGGCGGGCATGGGCCTGGACCTGCTGCGTACCTCGCCGGTGTTCGCGGAGCGGATCGAGGCGTGTGAGAAGGCACTGGCGCAGTGGGTGCCCTGGTCGCTGACCGGGATGCTGCACCGCGACGCCGAGGACCCGGTATGGGAACAGGCGGACGTCGTCCAGCCCGTGCTGTTCTCGGTCATGGTGTCACTGGCGGCACTGTGGCGCTCGTACGGCGTCGAACCCGACGCGGTCGTCGGGCACTCCCAGGGCGAGATCGCGGCCGCGCACGTCTGCGGCGCGCTCTCCCTCCCCGATGCGGCCAAGGTCGTCGCGCTGCGCAGCCGCGCCCTGGCCGCACTGCGCGGCCTCGGCGGCATGGCCTCGATCAGCCAACCAGCCGAACAGGTAGCCGAGTTGATCGGTGAGCGGTGGGAGGGCCGGCTGTGGGTCGCGGCGTTCAACAGCCCGCAGGCCACCACCGTCTCCGGCGACACCGACGCCCTCGACGAACTCCTCACCCACTACACCGACACCGACATCCGCGCCCGCCGCATCCCCGTCGACTACGCCTCGCACTGCCCCCACACCGAAGCCATCGAAGGGGAACTGCTCGACGTCCTGGGCGACATCACGCCGGGTGAGTCGACGGTCCCGTTCTACTCGACGGTCGAGGACGCCTGGCTGGACACCACCCACCTGAACAGCCACTACTGGTACCGCAACCTCCGCTCACCCGTCCGCTTCACCCAGGCCGTCAGCGCCCTTACAGCCGCGGACCACGACACGTTCATCGAGGTCGGCCCGCACCCGACCCTCATCCCCGCCATCGCCGACCACAGCGACCACCTCACCGCGATCGGCACCCTGCATCGCCACGACAACGACACCGAGCGGTTCCTGACTTCTCTCGCCCACCTGCACGTCAGTGGCATCGTCGGCACGGAGGTATGGCGCCACCACTACACCCGGCTCGGGCACACGCCGCGACATGCAGACCTGCCGACGTACGCCTTCCAGCGGGAGCGCTACTGGCTGGAGGCCGCGCGGCCGAACACCGGGGGCGGGGGTGGTACGGCCGCCGGAGCGACGGGGAACCGCAGTTCATCCGAACTCACCGTTCCGGAAGCGGAGTTCTGGCAGGCGGTGTCGCGTCAGGACGTGGACGCTGTGGCCGCCACCCTGGATCTCCAAGCGTCCGCGACGCTGGGCACCGTCCTCCCCGCACTCTCCACCTGGCACCAGCAACAACGCGACCACGCCCGCATCAACACCTGGACCTACCAAGAAACCTGGAAACCACTCCACCTCCCCACCACCCAACC
>NZ_JBVJRL010000033.1:0-79611 GCF_055607665.1 Streptomyces sp. NPDC036984 | reverse complement strand
GCACCGTCGCTACGAGCGCAAACCCGACCACTTCCTCGCCTTCACCGCGCTCGCAGCCGCTCTGATCTGCTACCGCAGACTCCCCAAATGAAATGGCCTGTTAATGCCACCACTCCCCCTCGACCACGTCGCATGCTCTTGCGCTGCTTCGTCACGCCCTCGCACGAGGGACCCTCCCCACCGCTGGCACACAGTCCAGGTCGGGTGACAGGACTTTATCACCCCGAACACCGCTCGTACGCTCTATGTACGTCAGCCGTACGCTTTCAGTACGCCGTAGGGGCATTTCAGGGTAGAATAAGGGGCGGAGGTGTCCCCATGTCCGAGTTGTTCGACGCGGTCGACGCGCTGGTCGCATCCCGTTCCCCGCTGCCACCGCCGGCCGAGCGCAGGCGGCTGCGCCAGGCTCACGCGCTCACCCTGGACGAGGTGGCCTCGGCCCTGGGCGTGCGGCGGGCGACCGTGGGTGGCTGGGAGTCGGGCAAGGCCGAGCCCCGGCCCCCGGAGCGGGAGGCGTACGCGCGCCTGCTGAAGCAGCTCGCCAAGCTCTACCCCGCCCCCGAGAGCACCGGCGCTCCGCAGGAGGACACGGGCACTGTGGCGCCGCAGGCATTCACTACCGCAGTGCCCGCTGCGCAGGCTCGGCCCACGGGCGGGGCACCGGAGGCTGCTGCCGCGCCCGCGGCCGAGGAGCCCTCGGCCACTCCCCCGGCGCCTGTTCGGCGCGCAGCACCGGCCGCTGTGTCGCTGCCGCGTGCCGAACAGGCGCCGCGAAGTTCGCGCCGCCCCGCCGCCGCGGGGAAGACCGCCCCTGCGAACACCCCCGCGCCGGGTGGGGCGTACGCGCACGGTCCGCTGCTCGTCCTCGACGCCGACTCCAAGCGGAATGTGACCGGCTACGGCGTCGGCGGCCTGATCCTGGACGTGCCCGCCAAGTCCCTGCCCGCCCTGATCGAGTGGACGCTCACCGAGGCTCAGCTCGGGGCCGAGAAGCTGCACGGCTCGGGCAAGGACGCCGACCCGCTGCTGGTGCTCACCGAGGCCGCGTGCGAACGGTACGGCCTGCCCGGTCAGCTGTCGGAGTCCGAGCGGCTCGCCGGGCGGCTGGCGGAGGGGCACAAGGTCATCAAGCAGCTTCAGCGTGCCGACTGGCAGCTCACCAAGCGGGGGCTGGGGCCGTGGGCGCGGATCTACCGCCCCGCCCAGGGGGGCCGTCGGCAGTGCGTGCAGCTGTGCATCCCTTCCTGGCGCGCCCTGGACGGCCGCGCGTGGGGCCATGCCGCGCAGCTTCAGCCGGCGGACCTGGCCCAGGTGCTGGGCGTGTACGCGCAGCGGGTGATGACGCCGGTGGGCTCCACCGCCGTGACGGGGCTGCATCTGATGACGGCGCTGAACCCGCCGACCCGGGCAAGTGAGCCGGACGCCGACGGCAAGCGGCACCGCGAGCATCGGCCCGGGTCGCTAGGTTCCGAGCCGATGGACCCGGCACCGTGCGAAGCGACCGACGGACACCCGGTCCTGGCTGACCTTCCGCGGTTCCATGTGCGCGGCCCCGGCGAGCGGCTGTTCGAGGAGGCTTACGACTGGGCGCGGGACCTGACCGACGAGGAGTGCATGAAGCGCTACCTGGTCGGTATCGACGTCAACCTCGCCTTCGGGGCGGCCGCCAACGGCGCGGTCGTCGGCCTGGCGTCGCCGCCCGTGCACGTCACCAACCCGGTCTTCGATGCGGCATTGCCCGGCTCCTGGCTGGTCGACCTCTCCCACGTCGACCTGTCCCGGGTGAAGGTCGGCAAGCAGTGGCGCGACCTCGACGGTGACCTGCTGCCCAGCCCGTTCACGCCGACCGGCGAACGCCCCACCGGCCCGGCCTGGTACGCCACGCCGACGGTCGCGTATGCCGTGGAGCTCGGCTACGACGTCGCGCCCGTCGAGGCGTGGGTGCGCCGTGAGAGCGGCCGGTTCCTGGACGGCTGGTACAAGCGGCTGCGCGACGCCTACGTCGCCACCATGGCGGAGTTGGGTGTGGCGGAGAAGCTGCCCCCGGCCGAGTTCCTGGAGGCGATGGACGGCTACAAGCGCCGTGATCCGGAGCTGGGGATCGTGGTGGACGCCGTCAAGATGACCGTCAAGGGCGGCATCGGCAAGCTGCAGGAGAAGGCGCGCGGGGGCGGCTGGAAGCCGGGGCAGGCATGGCCCGCGCTCGCCCGGCCGACCTGGCGGCCGGACATCCGCGCGACCGTCATTTCCCGGGCCCGGGTCAACATGCACCGCAAGATGCTCAACCTGGCGGCAGCCACCGGCCGCTATCCGGTCGCGGTCCTCTCGGACTGCGCCGTGTACGCCGCCGACGGCCCCAGCCCACTGGACGTCCTGCCCTACGACGCCGACGGCAAGACGGTGCCGGGCTCATTCCGGCTGGGGGTGTCGCCCGGCATGGTCAAGCACGAGGGCACCCAGAGCGTGCTATGGGGCGCCAACGTCCTCGAACAGCTCGTCGGCGACGGCCATGCCGCCAACCTCGCCCGCTACATCAAGACCGGTGAGGTCACCGCCAAGGACACCGGAGAGTAGGGGAATCGCGGCATGGTCACGGTCGGAGAAGGACTCGACAAGGCGGTGCAGGGCGCGTTCACGCGGCCCGTTCCCAAGTCCGCCGGGGCGCAGATGCGTTACCTCGTCAAGAAGCACGGCGGCCGGACGATGCCGGTGGCCGAGCTACTCGGCATCAGCCAGCGCACGGTGGAACGGTACGTGAAGAACCAGATCAAAAGGCCCCGGCCGGAGCTCGCCGACCGGCTGGAGCGTGAGGTCCGCGCACGTTGGCAGCCGCAGATCAGGGCGAAGGCGAAACAGGCCGCGGCCACCACGAGCGGCATCATGATCGATGTGCAGGCGAGGTTCGGCTACACCGCCGCCGTCGGCAGCACCGACCAGGCCCGCGTGCGTCACCTCACCCTGGCCCTGCCGCCCCGTCACGCCGCCCGCCTCCTTCAAGCCCAGGAAGCCGGTGTCGACGAGGACGACCTCCGCGAGATCGCCGCCGAGGCATTGGGTGAGGTGTACTTCCGCGACGGCGGCCGCCGTGCCCACGGCCTCGAAGTGGAACTCAAGGACATCGTCGACCTTCAGTTTGAGCTGTAGGCGGTCAGTGCGCCGGGGCAGGAAGCAGGACAGGGCGTCGGGGAGAGCTGTGAGAGCAGGAGCGTTACGGACTGTGCCGCTGGCCGACCGCCTCCACCTGCCCCATCTCGCCCCGCCGACCACGACCTCCTCTGGCAACGCCTCACCACCCGCTGAAACAGCCCCCTCGCCCCAACTCTCGGAAGCGGCCAGCACGGGTACCTACAGGCGCGCCAAACCACCCTACGCAAAAGCCGCTGCCTCGCTCAGCTCACTGCGCAGCACCAAACAGCCAGCTCGACCCGCACACCACCAGCCACCCACGCCCCGACGCCGCCCAAGCCCCCACCGACAGAACAGAACTACCGCTCAGTACAACTGAGCAACAGCAGGCCACAACCGAGATCAATAAGCACGTGCGCCAGCTAAGGGCTCGCAGAGAATCAACATGTTGGTTTGATCTTCGTGGGGCTGCTGTTGGCGAGGAAGGCGGTGACGTCAGCGGGTGTCCGGAACCTGGCCGTTGAGGGTGGAATGGTGCAGCCGTGCTCGGCCAGGAGGGGCTGGATTTGGTGAACGGCCCTGGTGAGGGTGCTGGTATTGACTCCGAAGAGCTGGGCGAGCAGGTCTCCGGTGGAGAGTCTGCGCAGGTAGAGCACGGTGGCCAGGACTCTGTCGGTGGTGGTCAGCTTGTCCTTGGTTCCTGCGCCGCGAGCACGGATGCGTTCGCCTCCTCGCTGCTGGAGTCGTCCTTGCTCACGTAACTCGTCCAGTTGCGGCGCTAGTTCGTCGACGAGTTTGTCCAGCGCCGGTTCGGACATGCCGGTCAGCTCCGGATTGCGCAGACACCCAGTGCAGGGCTGCGGGGACGGGCTGCCGACTGACCGCTTCTTGGCCACGCTTGTGGTGTCGCAAGGTTGAGGGTGGAGGGTGTAGTTCCAGTCGCCGTGGAAGCGGTGCCGGTGCATGGGTAGAGCGTCGATATCGCTGTCGGTGACCTTGATGCCGGTGTCGTAGGTGCCCGGGTCGAGTTCGGCGTGGACTTTCAGCCCGGTGCGGGTGGTGGTCGCCGCGATGCTGTTCACGATGACGTCGTGGCTGGTCAGCGGGCGGCCGCGCCAGTTCATGGAGATGTGGGAGAACAGCCGGTGCTCGATCTTGTTCCATTTCGAGGTGCCCGGCGGCATGTGGCAGACCGTGATGGCCAGGCCCGTCTCGGCGGCCAGGGCTGCCAGTTCAGTTTTCCAGGCGCGGGTGCGGTAGCCGTTGGAGTCGCCGGCGTCCGCGGTGATCAGCAGGCGGGTGGCGGCCGGGTAGTCGTGGCGGCCTCGAGCCTGCCACCAGCGGCGGATGGAGGCGACAGCGAACGCGGCGGTGTCGTGATCCGTGCCGACACTGAGCCAGCCGGTATTCGCGGCGATGTCGTAGATCCCGTACGGGATCGCCTTGCCCGGTCCCTGCCAATCCAGGAAATCGTGCGTCTTGACCAGGACCGGCTCACCTCTCACTGCGGCATGGTCCAGCCACTGATCGCGCGGGATGACTACGGTACCGAGGTCTGCGGACCATGTGTCGGCTTCGCCGCCGACTACACCTGCAAGCAGTGCGGCCGGACCGGTAACCCCCACAGCCGCGGCCGATGCGCTCACTGTGTCCTCGCCGAGCGGGTCAACGCCCTGCTGGCCGGGCCCGACGGCACCGTCGCTGAGCAGCTGAGACCGCTCGCGGAGGCACTGACACACGCTCCCTCACCTTTCCCCGCCATCCAGTGGATCAAGGAAAGCCCGAACACCAAGCTCCTTTCCCGACTCGTTGCGGAAGGCGACACGCTCACACACGAGCCGCTGGACGAGCTCCCGCCCAGCCGGAACCAGCGCTACATCCGTCAACTCCTCGTCCGTACAGGCATCTTGGAGGAGCGACACGGGGACCTCGAACGCATCCCCGGCTGGCTGGAGCACGAACTCGCGGACAAGCCGGCCGCCCACGCCAACCTTGCCCGCCCGTTCCTGAACTGGTTTCTGCTCCGGCAGGCACGCCAGCGGGCCGCCATCCGCCGCCATCCCGCCTCCGCCGACCGCGACCTGCGGCGTCGCGTCAGCGTCGCCCTGGAGTTCATGGCCTGGATGGACCAGCGTGGCCTTGTCCTCGCCGATCTCGCCCAGGAACACATCGACGACTGGATCGCCGGAGCCACCAGCCAGCGACGCTACCTGATCCGCTACTTCCTGAAGTGGACCACGAGCCGTCGACTCACCCGCGAACTCACCGTCCCCTCCATCCCGAGGCAGGAACCCCAGAACCTGCTCGACGAGGACGATCGGTGGCCGCTCCTCCAGCGCTGCTTGACCGACGATGCCCTGCCCACGGACGTCCGTGCCGCCGGCGCGATCACCCTGCTGTTCGGCCCGTCCACCGAACGCCTCTGCCATCTGACGCCCGAGCACCTCAAGTTCGGCGACAAGCACGCCCACCTGGTCCTGGGCCGCCACCCCGTCCTGCTGCCTCCGCGGCTCGCCGAGCTCCTGCGGCACCTCGCTGAACAACCGCAGCTGCGGCCGCAGCTCTCGCGAGCCCGCCCAGGCCCCCGGTGGCTCTTCCCGGGCATGGTCCCGGGCAAGCCGATCTCGACCCACGGCATGACTCAGAAGCTCAACCGGCACGGCATCCCGGTTCGCACCGCGCGCAACGCGGCGCTGGCCGCCCTCGCTGCTGATCTCCCCAGCCCGATCCTCGCCGACGTGACCGGGATGCACCGCCACACCGCACTCCGCTGGGTCGCCTACGCCCGACGCGACTGGGCCGAGTTCCTCGCCGCACGTGCCGGGGAACAAGGGCAGGGTGTTCGCGAGTAGGGCTGGTCAGGGCCAGGATGCATCGGCTGGAGATCGTCCCCGAGTAGGCGCCACTTGAAATGAGTCGCGGCTGATCTTCCCCAAGTTACCCGGCGCGGCGCGTGATCAGGGCCTCCAGACCGTCGAGGATCCGCTCCAGGCCGAAGTCCAGCGCCTGATCCCGGCCGTCCTGTGAGTCAATGGCCGCGGCGAGCGCGGGGAAGCGGTCGGCGTGCAGGTGCACCAGGGGGCCGAGGACGGCCAGGAGTTCCGTCTCGGGCGAGCCGCCCGGACGGGCCGCGCGGGCCTGCTCGGCGATGCCCCGGACGTGCCCGGCCAGCAGCACCGCGGCGTCCATCCGCTCGGGGCCGGTCAGCCCGTGGCCGTCCAGGGCCGCCACCACCCGCTCCAGCCAGCCGAGTTCCTTGGGGCCCATCACCCGCGGGCCGACGGTGGCGTCGAGCAGCCACGGGTGCTCGGTGAACGACCTCGCCAACTCTTTTGCCCAAGCCGTTAGTTGCTCACGCCAGCCGAGCCCTTCCACGACCGGCGGCGGTCCGCCGACCGCGGCCTCTACCATGAGCGCGACCAGCTCCGCCTTGCCGGGCACATAGCGGTAGAGCGACATCTTGGTGAAGTCGAGCAGTCCGGCCACCTTCTGCATCGAGACTGCGCCGAGGCCCTCGGCATCCGCGATCTCGACGCCCGCCGCAGCGATCCGCGCCAGGCTCAGCGCGGGCTTCGGCCCCCTGGACGGCTTGGCGGGCGGTCCCCAGAGCAGCCGCACCGCCTCGTTCGTTTCCTCGCCCAATTCCCGCTCCGTCCCGCATTTCCGCCTGTCCCTTGCGAGGCGACCTAACTGCGTCTATGGTACGCAGAAATAAACCGTGTCCACCAGACGCAGTTATTCGACAGACTCAGATGGAGTGGTTCACGTGAGCACGAAGGTCCTGATCTCGGGCGCGAGCATCGCCGGCCCCGCACTGGCCTACTGGCTGGGGCGGTACGGCTTCGAGACCACCGTTGTCGAGCTGGCCCCCGCCCTGCGCGGCGGCGGCCAGGCGGTCGACTTCCGCGGCAAGACCCACCTGACCGTGCTGGAGCGGATGGGCGTGCTCGACGAGCTGCGCGCGCTCGACACCGGCGGCAGCCCGATAACCTTCGTCGACCAGCGCGGCCGTCAGATCCTCCACCTGCCGGCCGACTTCGCGGGCGGGGACGTCGAGGTCCCGCGCGGGGAGCTCGCCCAGGTGCTGCACCAGCGAAGCCTCCCGCGCACCGAGTACCTCTTCGGCGACTCGATCACCGCCCTGGAGGAGACGCCCACCGGTGTCCGGGTGACCTTCCAGCACGGCGCGCCACGCGAGTTCGACCTGGTGATCGGCGCCGACGGGCTGCACTCCAATGTCCGACGGCTCGCCTTCGGCCCGGAGGAGCGCTACGTCCGCCACCTCGGCTACTACGCGGCCACCTGGCAGTTGCCCAACTACCTGGGCCTGCCGACCGGTTCAGTCGGCCTCAACGTCCCCGGCCGGCTTGCCGCCGTCGGCGCCGACCACCGCGACCCGACCAAGGCAGGCGCCTTCTTCGTCTTCGCCTCAACCGAACTCCGTTACGACCGCCACGACGTGGCGCAGCAGAAGAAGCTGATCCGGGACGCCTTCGCAGGCCTCGGCTGGGAGGTGCCCCGGCTGCTGGAGAGCCTGGGGCAGGCCCCCGAGCTGTACTTCGACTCGATCAGTCGGGCCGACGTCCCCGCCTGGTCCTCCAGTCGGGTCGCCCTGCTCGGCGACGCCGCCTGTGGGGCCACCATCGGCGGCATGGGCACCGGCACCGCCGTGGTGGCGGCGTACGTCCTGGCCGGCGAGCTGGCCCGGGCCCGAGGCGACCACCGCACCGCCTTCGCCCGCTACGAGCACACCCTGCGCGACTACGCCCAGGGCTGCCAGAAGGGCGGCGACCGCACCGGCCCGTTCCTGGCGCCCGGCACCGCGACCGGGCTGCGGGTGCGCAACGGGCTACTGAACCGGCGCTGGATCCTCGACAAGATGCTGAAGATAGGCAAGCAGATCAGCAGCGTCGATCTGCCAGACTACGCAGCCGGGCCGTCCAACGCCGCTGCATTCAGTCCCGTGGGCGGACAGGTCAGCCCTCGGGCAGCACGCCGCTAACGGGACCACCCGGTCGCGGGCGGCTCGCAGCGCGACGGTGAAACCGTGCACGATCGAACCCTGGCCGGACAGGGAGCTCTCGGCACTGAGCAACACCTGCTCTCGGTACTCGCCGACGAAGCCACCCGCTGGCCCCAACGTGGGTGGGAAGGACGGAATACTGCACGGTTGGAATAACCCCCTCCCGCCAGTAGTGCTCGGGTTGCGCCATGGCTGCTGCCCGGATCCCGAGCCCGTCGCCTCCGGCTGCATCGGCCGGCACCTGATCTACGGGCATGAGTTCAAGAACGCCACCGACGAGCACGGTAACCACCACTCTGCCGGGCGCGAGCGCGACGTCCCGTGGGTGGCCATCGCCCCCGTCGTCAACGCCATCCGCGTGCTGGAGCGCATGGTCCAGCCCGGCGAGCTGCTGTTCAGCCACGCAGTGCACGGCGCCATGGCCGGCCCCGGCGCCGGCTCCCTGCGCTCACCCGCCCTGCGGGTGCGGATCGAGGACTTCGTCGTCTGGGCCGACGCCGAAGCCGCCCGCTACGGCCTCCCCGGCGAGGTGATCCCGCCCGACCCTCACGGAGCGGTCGGCACGAGGCGCTTCCGCCGCACCCTGGCTTGGCACATCGCCCGCCGCCCGGGTGGGCTCGTCGCCCTGGCCATCCAGTACGGCCACCTGCGCACCGCGCTGGTCTCCGAGGGATACGCCGCGCGCAGCCGCGACGGCATCCATGAGCTGATCGACATCGAGACCGTCCGCGCAGTGGCCGACACCGTCGCCGACCTCAACGACGATCTGGAGGCCGGCGGCGGCCTCTCCGTCCCGGCCGCCCGGCGCGCCATCAAGGCCGCCGCCCGCGCCCCGCGCTTCGAGGGCACCCTCATCAACGCCACCACGCCCGCCGCCTGCTCGCCAACGACGACGCCCTCATCTACGACAACCCGCAGGCGCTCCTGCTGTGCCACTACAAGCGGGAACAGGCCCTGTGCCACCGCACCGGCGTCCGCGATACCCCACGGCTCGATCACTGCATGCCCGGCTGCGGCAACATCGTCCGCACCGACCACCACGCCACATCACTGCGCGACCACGCCAACACCCTCGACAAACAGGCCACGCACGTGCCCCAGCCGATCAGTGAACGGCTACGCGACCACGCCGGCCGCCTGCGCGGCATCGCCGACACCCATGACCGCACCCGGATCACCCTGAAGGACCCCACACCGTGAGCGGAGCAGCAGACGAGCGCGATCGCATCCGCGCCGCCATGGACCGCATCTTGACCGGACGCCCCGAGCGCTCCAACGGAGCCCTGACCGTGGTGGCCCTCGCCCTCGAGGCCGGCATCCCCCGCAACGCCCTCACGCAGCGCCACCTCGATCTGAAGAACGAGTTCTACACCAAGGTCAAAGAGCGCGGGCACCCCACCGACGTCGAGACCCGGCTCCGCAAGCAAGTCGTACGGCTCAAGGAACTCCGCGAGAAGGACAAAGCCGAACTCGAACAACTCCGCGCCGACGTTCAGGGCCTGGTCCGGGTGGTCAACCAACTGACCTTGGAAAACCATCAGCTGCGCGAACTGCTCTCGAACCCCGACCCGGTCGTCCGTGTCCTTCCCGTTCAGCACACACGGCCTCAACGCGATTGATCCCTGGGAGGGGTAGTCCTACGTGCCGGTCATGGACCCGCGGCATGGCGCCAGCGGGTCCACCCGAATGCGCGGCGCGTGGCTTACTGATCATTTCAGAATGAGTTGAGCTGCGGATCTTGCACCCGACAATCTTGGCAGGGTATCCGGGTGTGTGCTGATCTTGTTCCGGACGCCCTGGGAGCGGGTGGCCCCGCTGCTGCCACCCGCTCCCGAACGACGCCGCCGCCATCCCGGGCGGTTGCGTGTTTCTGACCGAACAGCACTCGCCGGCATCCCGTTCGTGCTGCGAACCGGTGTCGCCTGGCGGGACGTCCCCGCGGAGACCGTGGGCTGCTCCGGCGTGACGGCTTGGCGCGGCGTCGGAGTCGTCTTGGATGGCCCCGTTCACCGGGCTGAGCCGAGCGTGTTTGCCAAGCCGATGCGCCAACTGCGGCGACAGGCCGCGACTTACGCCGCCGAGGCCGACCGTGGAGCCTGCCGCTGGAGGACCGAGTCTGCTCGTCATGGCGTACTGGCGCACCAACCGCCATGGATCGAGGCTCCTGCATGGCGGAAGCGTAGGCGGCTCCGCATGCCTCAGCCGACAGCAGACTGACCGCCTCGTTCGTACCTAACCGAGTATTTCAACAGAGCCCTTACTCAGACCCGTTCCATACTGATCACGAGCACTCCGTTGTCCAACGTGATTGCCACGAGAGTGTTGATCGCAATCAGCACGTTGGGACGACCAAGTATGGGAATCTCCGATAACGGCGAGCCGTCGAGACAGTACAACCGCACAGTCTGGTCCTCACTGGCGGTGGCGAGGAGGGTGCGGCCGTCATGGGCGGGAACCGTGCACAACGCCCTGATCCCGTCGGTGTGGCCAAGGAAGCGGCGTTCTTCGGTACCGGTGGCCGGATCCCACAAACGCACGGTGCAGTCCTCGCTGGCGGTGGCGAGGAGGGTGCGGCCGTCATGGGCGGGAACCGTGCACAACGCCCTGATCCCGTCGGTGTGGCCAAGGAAGCGGCGTTCTTCGGTACCGGTGGCCGGATCCCACAAACGCACGGTGTTGTCGTTGCCTGCAATGGCGAGGAGGGTGCGGCCGTCAGGGACGGGAACCGTGCACAAGGCATCGACCCTGTCACCGTGGCCGTAGAGGTGGTGCTCTCGGGTACCGGTGGCCGGGTCCCACAGCGCGGTGGTGCCGCTGCCGTAGAGCCCGGTGGCGACGAAGGTGCGTCCGTCACCGGCCGGAACCGCGCATATCTTCATGACCGGCAACTCGTGATGGTTGAGGACACGTTCCTCGACTCCCGTCGTGGGGTCCCACAGTCGCACAGTGCAGTCGTGACTGGCGCTGGCAAGGAGGGTACGGCCGCCGCCGGCGGGAACCGTGCACAGGGCGCTCACTCGGTCGCTGTGGCCGCGGAGATGGTGTTCTTGGGTACCAGTGGCGGGGTTCCACAAGCGTACGGCGCCGTCGCCTCCGGTGGCGAGGAGGAGGTGGCCGTTGCTTAGGGAAAACACGTGCACAGTGGTGATCAGATCCTCATGGTCCAGAATGTGTCCCGGTGCTCCGGTGGCGGGATCCCACAGCCGCACCTTGGTGTTCGCAGCGGTCGCGAGGAGAGTACGGTTCTTGCCCATTGAAACCGTGCACGATGCGCGAAAGGGAACACTCCGGTCGTCGAGGAGCCGATCCTCGGTCTCTGCAGTGGGGTCCCACAGTCGCACAGTGCGGTCGTAACTACCGGTGGCGAGGAGGGTGCGGCCGCCACCCGCTGGAACCGTGGTGATCGCGCAGATCACGCTGCTGTGACCGTAAAAGGCCTGCTCCTCAGTGCCGGTAGTCGGGTCCCACAGTCGCGCTATGTCGTATTGTTCGGTGGCGAGGAGGGTGCGGCCGTCACTCGCCGGAACCGCACACAACCGCATGGTGCGGCTGAGGTCGGGGAGGCAGCGTTCCTCAGTCCGGGTGGCTGGGTCCCACAGCAGCACGGGGTTGTTGTCGCCGCTGGCGATTGCGAGGAGGGTGCGGCCATCACCAGCCGGAACCGCACACAATGCCGTGACCCAGCGAACTCGGCCGTCGAGGAAGTGATCTTGTGCGCCGGTAGCGGGGTCCCACAGCCGCACGGTCTGGTCGTTGCTGGCGGTGGCGAGGAGGGTGCGGCCGCCGCCAGCCGAAACCGCGCACAACTTACTCACCCAGTGGGAGTGGCCGTCAAGACGGTGTTCCTCCGTACCTGCGGCGGGGTCCCACAACCGTGCCGTGTGGTCCAAGGATCCGGAAGCAAGCAGGACACGGCCATCACCGGTCGGCACAGTGCACAACTCAGTGACCGAGTCGGTGTGGCCGTCAAGGCGGTGTACCTCGGTGCCGGTGGTGGGGTCCCACAGCCGCACGGTGTGATCCTGACTGGCGGTGGCGAGGAGGGTGCGGCCGTCACCGCCCGGCACGGCACACAATGCGGTGACCCAGTTGGTGTGGCCGTCAAGGCGGTGTACCTCGGTACCCGTGGTGGGGCCCCACAGTCGCACTGTGGAACCGGCAGCAGCGGCCAAGAGGAAGCGATCCGCACCCGCTGGAACCGCACACAACGCACCGACGCGTTGGCTGTGACCGTGGAGGATCTGTTCGACGGCGCCGATCGCAGGGTCCCACAGTCGCACTGTGGAACCGGCAGCAGCGGCCAAGAGGAAGCGATCCGCACCCGCTGGAACCGCACACAACGCATCGACGCGTTGGCTGTGACCGTCGAGGACGACCTCCTCATTCTGTAGCGTGGCCGCCCATTTTGCGCGGTAGGCGCCGGCGGAGGAACGGGTGCGGTAGGTGGAGCCCAGGTTGTGTACTGCTTCGCTGATGCTGAATAGGGCGGCGCGTTCGCCAGGCGTGGCCTCAATGGCGCGGGGTGTCTTCCGCAGTAGACGTGCGCGGGCGCGCGTGGCGGGCGTGGAAGCAGTAATGGCTGCGGGAATTAGACGGCGCAGATCGGCGTACAGGGGATAGGCATCATCGCGCAGCAGCTGTTCGATGGCATGACCGCGTGTGGCATGGCCGGGCAGGGAGCGCAGGAGATAGGCCGGGGCGTGTGCCCAGTCGCTGGCTTGTCCTAGCCGCAGGAAGACGCTGGTGATGGCCCGTTCGTCCGCAGTGATGTCGCAGTGGCGTAGCAGAGCGTCGTTCAATGCCTGGTGGAAGAGCTGGAAGACCGGTACATGGGGCTGGTCGGTGCTGCTTTCGATGAGGAAGTTGGCTGCGGAGGAGCGGGCGAAGGCCCGTAGTTGCTGGTCGGTCGGGACTGTGTGGCCCAAAGCGCTGATGGCGGCCCGCCATGTCTCTATGGGCATGCCGGGAGCTTCTGCGTAGGCCAGGGCAGTCAGAAGTGCCGTGGCAGACACGCCGTCGACTCCGGGAAGGAGGGCAAGATAATCATTCAGGGCCGCATCAACGGTCGGATCGAAGGTCAGCGCGTCGGCGGGGACGGGCAACTGGTCGTGGATGCCGTGGGCGTGGGCGATGAGGCCGGCGACGAGGAAGTTACCCTTGGCGACAAGCGCGATCCGCTCCGCGACGGGTTCGGCGATCTCGCGGGTGTTATAGGGATTGTCGTGGCGTTCGTCGCCGCCGAGTTGAAGGGCTGCCAAGGCATAGGCGGCCAGATCGGCCAGGGCGAAATATTTCGGCGTATCGAGATCGACCAGACGGTGGTTGCCGAAGGCCTCCAGAATGGGGCCGCCATGGTCTCGTCGTCGGGTGCCGACTATGACGCGCACGCCGAGGTGGTGGAGGGTCTCTGCAAGGGGCCGGGCGATGTGGTGAATGATCAGGCGGGCCTGCTGAGGGCTGGCCGCCTCATCTAGAGCGTCGATGACCACGGTGAACCCCGTACGCTTGCCGCCTTCCAGCGCATCGCGCACGCTCGGAGCAAGATCATTGACGTGGGCCGGAAGCCGAGCGGACGCGGCACGGGCGATCTCGCCAGCCACATCCAGGGCGGTCTTTCCCTTGGCGTGAACAGCACAGGCCACCGACCCCTCCGGCGCGCGCACCGCGACATCGTCGGAAGGCAGGGCGGCGGCGATCCCAGGGGCGGCTGTGGTGACGATCCGGCCGAGCACGGCCGACTTGCCCACCCCGGGGGAGCCCGTCACCACCAGGACTTGGCGCCTGGACTGTGTGTCGGTCAGCCAGTCGCAGACCTCGGTCAAGGCAGCCGTACGTCCACGGAAGCGGAATCCGCGTTCGGCGTCGGTGTGCACCCCGCGGGCACGCGGCTGCCAGTGCCGCCCAGCCTCCGGGTCATCCGCCAGGTTCCAGCCCCACGCCGCCAGTGCGCTCCCCCCGGCGGCCTCCGCAGACCAGCTCGTCAGCAGGTCGAGCCTCTGTCCAGGTAGACACCCTGTGATGGCCTGTACGGTGATGGCGCGCGCGTCGCCGTTGCCCTGGGCCTGACCGACCATGCCCACGACAGCTTCGTAGTCCGGCGACCACAGCGCGGCCCCGCTGTAACCGGGCTGCACTACGTAGCGGGAGCCGGTATCCAGTCGCACCCAGCCATAGCCAATCGCCTCCCCGACCACACCATCGGCGGTGTTGCCCAGCATGCCCAGCTTCTGGTCCGGGTGCGGGAACCCGAACGCCCACCACCGGCGCCCCACCAAGCCCGCGGCCTCCGGCTGCCGCAACGGCGCCGCGTACTCCTCTGGCACCACTTCCGCGAGGATCAGCGCCGCAGCATCATCGATGTCCTGCTCCTCCACTGCAGGAGCCGCCACCTCGAGCACCTTCACCCGGCGCCGCAGCAGGCCGGGTGCGTTCGGAAAGGCCACCCACAGCTCCGGCCGCTGCTGCCCGCCCTTGAATACGACGTGCGCGCACGTCAGCACCCGCCTCGCATCGACCAGGAAACCGGAACCCAGCGGTGTGCGGTCCTTCTCCGCGGCGTGGATGGCCGCGACCCACCGATCCGACCCGGGCCGCGGACTGCTGTGCGCTGTCGTACTCACACCCCGCCCGATGCTGTCCCCGGCCAGGTCAAAGTGATCTCGAAGTTCGCCTCGGTCGCGGCCTTGGCAACTAGCCAGTTCGCCGTCCCGGTCACCTTCACCCCGAACTTCACCTCCACCTGCCCCGGCTGCAGCGCCCTCACCTGGTCCAGCACCGCCCGAGCACCCTCTACGGCCGGCGCCACGGCCTCACGGATCCGCCCGACGACCTGTTCGGAACTGACTTGGTGCCATTCATCGGTTGGCTCGATCTCGAACCGAACCTCGGTGCCGTCCTCCACCAGATACGACACAACCTGCAACGCCACCTGATCCCCCCTCATCCCGCCCCTGAGCGCCACGGCATGACGCAGCGTAGACCCATGAATGTTGACGGATGGCTAAAACCGCATACTTCCCAACCTGTGCGTGGATAAGCGGACTCGCTCGCCGCCGACGGCCGCCGGATCCCGACGTTCGTGCCGAGTGCATACAGAACCAGCAGTGCTTGCGGATGACCTCCCGCGGCGTGACTTCCCTGATCGCGGCAGGGGTGAACGCATTCCTGAAGTCGCAGACGAAGTCGGACGACTTCAGGAAGACAAGGAGGTCAATGATCCCCCAGTGGGCGGCGACCTCGGCGTGTTACGCCCGCAGATTCCCCGGCATCGCCAGCTTGCCCAGGTCGGGGATGTGCTTACGAGTTGGTGCGTGATAGCGGGTGGGCATGCTCTCGTGGTGAGGGGCATGGTCGATCGGGCGGTGTTGGCGCATCCGTTGTTCACGGGCATCTCGATGGCACATCTGGCGTCGTTGAGGAGTTGGCCCGGCCGTGGGCAGCTGCGGCGGAGGGCCGGCGGGGGCTCGTGCGTGGTGGGGCGCGGAGACGAGCGCCGGGTGCGGGTGCTCGGTACCGCCTGGTGTTCGTGGACCGGCTGGTGGTCACGCTGATCCACCTGCGACACGATCTGCCGCACGCGGTCCTGGACGTGTTGTTCGGTGTCGATCGCTCGACCGTGACCCGAGCCGTCGGTGAGATGCGCCTGGCTGCTGGCCCAGCGGGGCTTTGCCGTACCCGACAAGCGCGGCCTGCGGCTTCGGACGCTGGAGGACGTGTTCGCCTATGCCCACGCCGAGGGCGTCGAGCTGCGGCTGGACGCCACCGAGATCAAGGTCCGCCGACCTGTCGCCGGCCGGGGCGGCAGGCAGTTGTTCGTGTCAGGCAAGAAGAAGCAGAAAACGAGAGCGTCACATGACGCTTCCCCTGCAACTGCATCAGGCAGCAGACCCACCCTCACGGCCTTCGTCGTGATCACCTGCACCTTGGTCGGAGGACATGATCAAGCGGAGGCCGTGTTCACGCCCGAGGAATCCCCGCACGAGTGATCACGTTCGTAGCACAGTTCGGAGTCGTTGGTTCCGCGGTCCGGTGCCGGCCGGCTTGCGGCTTCCGCTGCGTCAACTTCTACCGTCTTCGGTGTGGCCGGAGAGACCGGCCCGGTGATGGGAGGCGGGGCAATGGCCTGGTCGATCGCGGATGTGGCCCGGATGTCCGGGGTGACGTCCCGGACACTGCGGCATTACGACGAGATCGGTCTGCTGCCGCCGGCGTGGATCGGGAGCAACGGGCACCGCTACTACGAGGAGGCCGATCTGCTGCGGCTGCAGCAGATCCTGCTGATGCGGGAGCTGGGCCTGGGGCTGCGCGAGATCCAGGGGGTCCTGGACAGCCAGGTCGATCAGCTGGCCGCGCTCCGCGAGCACCACCGACGACTGCTTGCGGAGCGCGACCGGTTGGAGACGCTCGCCCGCACGGTCGGCCGCACCATCGCCGAACTGGAGGAAGGCAAGGACAACAGCGACATGGCAAAGATCAACAGGCCGGAGAACCTGTTCGAGGGATTCGAGCCCGGCCGCCACGAGGCGGAGGCGCGAGAGCGGTGGCCGGAGCAGTGGGAGCAGTCCCAGCGAGCCATCGCGGGGATGAACGCCGAGGATATGGAACAGTGGCAGCGCGAGGTGACGGCGCAGATGATCCGCATGGCTGAGTTCATGGTGGCCGGCACACCCGTCGCCGATCCCGCGGTGCAGGCCGAGGTGGACGCCCACTACCAGGGCGTGTGCCGGTTCTGGACCCCGTGCGCGGCCGCGTACAAGGGACTGGGCCAGACCTACGTCGACGACCCTCAGTTCCGTACGAACTTCGACAGGATCACCGACGGACTGGCCGTCTACCAGCGCGACGCGATGGCCGTCTACGCCGACGCACGGCTGAGCTGACCGACGGCTCACACTGCCGGGGGGGCTGCAGACCCCCGGCGGCAAGCCACCAGCGGATACCACCAGAACGACCAGACCACCACAGGCCACCCGGCACAGTGCCGAGAAAAGTTCAGGGGTGACCCGGTGCGGAGACACCACGGGGGTGTGGGTCCGGGCCGGACGGCACCGACGCCGTCTCGTGGGCTCCCTGCCGGCGCCGGTGTCGGTGTCACCACCGGTGGTTTTCCCCGAGCCGACCTCGCACCTTCCGGCAGGTTAAAGAGCAAGCTCAGGACAGGCACTAACGGCGGTCGAGGCCCGGCAGGTCCTTCAAAGGGCCGCCGGCGACCGGCTGCACGGTGCCGGATACGACCACCCCTGGACCGGATGGACATCCTCAGCCGGATAGGGCACCCGCAAGACTCTGCAGGTCACTCTCGTACGGCCTGAACTGGTCATGGAAGTTCGAGTCGTTGTCGCCCGCAACGCCTCCGGCCGGGGGCGGCACCCCGCCCCTTGGCACTGACCCCGCCCCGTCCTCTCCCCTCCTGACGTCTCGCCCTTCGTGCCCGGCTCGGAGGGCTGACCGAAGCACAACGCTACCTGTCGCGACGTCAGCGGCCTACCGGGTGACTGATGGTGCTTTCCGCCATCGGCCGGATGCTCGGCTCGTCGTCGCGGTGGTGAGGCTCAATCCTGCAGAGGAAGCTCGATGGTGTATTCCACAAAGAACTCGGACCGGTCCGCAGCGTACTCGGCACGCACCTGGCGGTCTTCCTCGCTGAGAACGGGGTGGACGGGTGCAGTCGCAGGTGCGGGCCAGAACTGGATGAGGTGGCGTTCACCGTGATCACCGATGCCGGGTTCGGGGTCAAAAGAACGCATTGAGCCTCGATCCACGCCCCAAGACGCCAACAGCGACCGGGCATGACGAAGTTCGCGGCTCCGCGCATCGAGGGGAGAGAGCCTCTACTACCCTCGAAAACGCGGGAGCCACCTGCCAGACGGGCGCTCACGCACCCGGCACCGCCGAGTCGATTGGTAGTCCCTCGGCGGTGCCACCTCACCTGCCGCACGCTCGCGGCCCCGGTTCACTACCGAGCGTCCTCCTGTCGCTGATCACCGGCAGCGGTCGGAGCGATCGCGAACCAGGCCGTCGGCCCCTCCACTACCCGGCCCTCCTTCACCAGCCGCTTCAGCCGGGACCGAGTGGTCTCCACCCGCCGTCCCTTCGACGTGTCCGAGACGTCCTCGCCGATCGCTGCGGCGATGTCCTGGACGCGGCGGCCGGCCCCTACGACCGGCTGGCGTTCGAGCGGCTTCAGCCGCGCTTCGCCCGGCGCGGCCCCTCGCGCTTCAGTCCGTAGCCGTGGAGCCGGTAGCGGGCACATCTGCGGCGGTCACCGGACCGGCCGTCGTAGGAGCGGCCAGTGACGAGGTCGGCAACCTGTCAACAGGCCGACCTTCTCGATGCACTGCCCGGCGTCCGTCTGCGGACCTCAGCGAGTTGCGCGCCCGCGGAGTCTTCGGAGCCACTCCCTCCGCGCCGCCGGGCCCGCGACGCGTCCTCGGAACGGCCAGCGCAGACCCGGTGCGAGGGTCCTCCGACTGATCCCGGACGAGAAAAAACCGGCCCGCCCACGGGGCCGGCCTGTTGGCAGGTCATGTCCCGAGCGGCCTTGGCGTCATCCTCTTCGGGTGGACCCGTATCGAACTTGTGCGCCATGCGGTGGTTACCCTGCGGGTGAGGGCGACGGTCACGCCGTCTTGCAGGAGAACCTCAGCGATGTCGACCGACGTACCTCCCCCCCCATCACCGAGCCCGACCCATCCGCGCTGGTCTGCGCCGGTGACCTGATCGGCCCCTGCGCAGCAGGCCATCGCAAGACCCACAAGTAAGGGCACGGCGGTCTCCCGCTTTCTCTGGGTGGATCGGCCCGATAGAGGAGAGTGGGGGCCGCCCGGGCGGTTCGTCAGCACCCGCGGCAAGCCACGCACCGCGCAGCCGGCCACGTGCACACAGCCACCTCATCAGCTCTCCACCCCGCAAGGTTCAGAGGTTCACGGGATTGGACAGCCGTCCCCCCGGTCGCCACCCGAAGCGTCCTCAGTAGAGGATCGATGGCAGGTACGCCCCGGCGGGCTCGTTGTAGAGGCCGATGGTCATCAAGCTCATCAGCTGCACCACTTTGAGGCCGTGTACAAGGCCCCACTCCACCAGCTGGCTGTTGCTGGCGGGCACCAGGATGCCGGGGCCGCCGAAGGCAGGAGCCGAGGCGATGAGGGCCTGCAGGTCCGGGGTGGTCTCGGCCACCGCGTGCGCGAAGAACGCCAGATCCGTGGCGTAACCGGTGACGCGCCCCTCGCGCTCGACGACACGGGCCGTGCCTTGTTTGAGCGCGTCGGTGACCTCGCCACCACGGTCGGCGCCGTGTACCCGACGGCACACTTCGTTACAGACGGCGAGGTCCGCATCCGTGGCCTCCCGAACCGCATGCCCAGGAACTGTGTGCAAGATTGCCGGTCCCTGCATGCATGCCAGCGTCTCCCTGAACACGAACCCCAGGCTTGTGTACAGCGAGAACGATCGGGTGTGGTACCCGCTTTGCAGCAGCCGGATTCCCGGCACTCTGCGCTGGGCGGACCGATCCAGCACGTCGCGCATCAGCCGGCGGCCCACGCCCCGGTTCTGTGCAGCGGGATCGATGGTGAGGGGCCCGACCCCGACGACGGGCGAGCGCTCGTCGAGAAAGTTGCTCCCCACAATCCGTCCGTCGAGCTCGGCGACGACGCTGTAGAACCCTGGGTGGGTCAGGAACGCCTCGATCAGCGCGGTACCCACCTCGGGACTGGGTATATCGGGAGGAAACGCATGCTCACGGGCGAGCCCGGCGAAGGCCTCGAAACAAATCCTGCCGCATGCTGCGGCATCGTCCGCGGTGCCCGGGCGCAGTACAAGATCCACTACCGCCATCCCCTTCCTTGCACCGCCCAGCTGCACGTCCCCCCTCCATCGTCCTCTCTCGGGCAGGAAGACGCACGCGCGGCGCCTGCCCAAGACTTCAGGAGCCCAGGCCACGGGTGCTGCCGGCCTCGTGAACACCGAGGGATGGGCCGGAGCCCAGGCGGTGATGGCGATCCAGCCGACGGTCTCGGGGGTGTGCAGCCCGTCGGAGACTGCGTTGCCGCCGCCCACGAGTTCGTTCATGCAGATCTTGAATCCTGCGGTGGTGACGTCGGCGACGCGCAGGCCCGAGGTTTCGGGGCCGTTGAGGGTCTGGACGAACGGCACGACGATCACCACCGCGTTGCCGGGAATGGTGAGAAGCAATCCCAGCGGCAAGTCGCCCGTGTTCACCGGCGTGGGGAGCGGATGCGGTGCGCGGCGATTATGCCTGCGGCCATTGGCAAGAAGGAGCTGACGAGTTCCGAGACGTGACGTGCTCGCCTCGGACTGAGCGAGGCTGCGGGCTCAGCGGTTTGATAACAGTTACGACGTCGGCCGCCCGCCCGGCCACGTGCACGTGGCCTCGCTCAACGCCGCAGGCGCCGTGTACCGGCCCGCGCCGGTACACGGCCCCGGCGGTCGTCCTCACCGGCTCGGCGGATCGATGAACGCTCACGCGGCGGTCGTCGCCGGGGTGCCGAAGGGCTTGGGGAGCCGGCGATCTTCTTGAGCCGACAGATGACCGCCACGTCGGAAACTGGGGCGATGTCCTCCCAGCACCGCAGCCCCTGGGCCGATTCCCTTGGGCCGGGCACCGGGGGCCTTGTCGTAGGCGCGGACGACGATGCGACTTACCGCCGCAGGAGTGAGACGCGCCCATTCCGGGCGTGCCGACCTCACAGCGCAGTTTCGTAGACCACCACCACTCGGTGATCTACAAAAGGCGCCCTTTATGAGTTGAAGCCCGCACGGCTGCCATCGCCGCCGCCTTCTTCGCCCTGCTCTCGCCCACGACTACGGCCAGCCCCCAGGCAGCCGGGCCCGCTCCGAGCCTCGCCCGTGAGACTAGCCAGCCGGACACGGCGTGAGACACCGCGTGGAACCGCAGGTCGCAGCGTCGCGCTAGGAAACGAGCGGCGAGACCCTACACCTTTGGAGCGGAGCAGACCCGACGGCCTACGGGTCACAGGCCGCTCTTGATGACGATGCGACGGTGAGCGTGCGCTGCCTTCGGGACAGTGCCTCTGCGGACCACAGTGTCATCCGCGCGAATGCCGGCACTCCTGGGCCACATCGTTGAGGGATTGCTCCGCCTGCCAGCGGGCACGCACGACTCCGTCGCTGTCGGGCATGACGGCGGAGAGTAGAGGGACGCGGTCATCGGCGTACACGGACAGAAGAGTCGCAGCGTCGGCATCGGATATTCGGGCAGCCAGCTCCGGGAACTCGCCTTCCTCAGCGACAGCGCTGTGGATTCGACCTTCCTTGTCCCGCCAGACGCCCTCGACGAGGCCCTCGGTGGGGAGGGCGCCGAGAACTGTGCCGATGTCGGAGCACAGGTCCGGCCACACGGCCAGACGGGCGCGGGGGCGAGCCCGGCGCGGACCGTGTCGATTGTGTCGCTGGTGAGGTGGTGCCATCGCGAGGCGTTTTCGACGTATCTCTCTTCCAGGAGTCCGGCGCGGCCGCGGGCAACCGCTCTGTGCACGTCGGCCCAGAAGTCGTCGTCGCCCGGTCGCTGGACGCGTTGTTCCTCGGGCTCGAAGTCGTATGGGGATGCGTCCATGCGTGCTGGGAACAGACCGAGGTCGCGGGTGCGGGCGAGTGCCATGAAAGGGTCGGCTGCTGCCGACGTAGAGGTACTGGTCCCACCCGACGTGCACAGCGAATGCCCCCTCCACCTCCAGCCGGCACCAGGCACCAGGCACCAGGCACCACTGTCCCGCAGCATGAGCCGCACCAGCTCCAACCCGATGTCCAGCGGCACCTCCGCTCCGTCGTGGAAGTCGGCAAGACCGCGCGGAAGGATGCTGTCGAGGCCACAGCCGTCCAAAGGCCCCTCGACGCCGAAATGAGCGAGCGACGAAACCCCCGGCTCACGGACAGACAGCCGGTCGATGCCGGTCTCCGCGGCGAACGCCTTGACCGCCTGAGGACAGGCCGCCTCGGTCTCGCCGTGATCGCTCACGGTGTCCTCTACGTCAGTGCAGTAACCATGATCGTCACGATCGGCAGGGTCGTACTTGGTGACGTGATAGACGTAGGGGAGCTGCACGTCGCCATCTTCCAGCGCTTCCCGGAGAAAGTGCCACGGGATTCCGAAACCTGCTGTTCAGGGCGCTGCATCATGACACGGGGCGGCGAGACCGTACACCACCAGCCCAAGAACACCACCACGGGCGCGTACCCCCCGGCTCCATCAGTCTGCGCGGGCGCCTGCTGTCCGCCTGGTCACCTCGGCGGGCCAGGCAGGTCAGCGTGCACTGTCCGTCGCGACCAGGCAGGCCGGGCCTCTCACTCCCGCTCCGTGCTCGGCTGCATGCGGCGCGACGACCGCTGGGACGACAACAGTGCCTCCGGCCTACCTGACCGGCCGGACGATGTCACCAGTCACTTGTCAAGGTACGCGTTCTCGTGACGTGCCCTTGGTGCTGCTGGTGCGACGTAATGGGTCATGGGACGAAGGCAGCGCGCCGGCAGGTCGCCCGTCGTCTTTCCACCACCCGCCCCATGACTTTTCGAGGGACCTGTACGAAATGAGTCGCACGATGTCAGGACATCGCTCCTGCCTCATGGCCACGACCGACTCGGCGCCCGGTCGTTCCCCTCCCTCGGCTCTGACGCTCCGCCTCCAGTGCCAGGCCATCAACACCCTCGGCAACGCCCTCAGCCGGGCCGACGACGGCAACGACGACCCGCCCACCGCAGCCGTCGTCCGCTGACGTTGCCGTCACCGTTGCCGTCAAACGACTCGGGGCCCTGCTGAAAGTCAGCAGGGCCCGGCCTTCTGTTACCGCCAGAATGGAAGAAACTATTTCCACCCGGCGCGCCGCAAAACGAATTCAGCGACGCTTCAGGAGTTCGCGTCCGCCTCGCTCCATGCGCGACATTCTGACCGAGTCTCACCGCCTGAGTAGACGAGTGGTTGCTGTCCTGCCCCGGGGTCGGCACGCACGCCTGATCCCGGGCGGCGATCGGCCTACCTTCGGCTGAGAGGGGGCGCGCCCGCACGCGGCGCCCCCGCCGCGCGACCGCGCCGGCGGCGGGGGCCCGGCCCGTGCGGGGAGTGACGTGCCGCGGCTCCAGCTGCCGGTGCCTGCGACAACTGCGCAGCATGACGGCAGGTCACCGGTTCTTCGTCGGGGCTGTGTTGTCAGTGGTGGGCGATACGTTCGGGGTCTTGGAACCGCTGTTGCACGACAGGAGTGGACGATGACCGAGAACAGTGTGCTGCCCGCGCTCAGGGTGGTGCTGACGGACCTCAACGAGCGTGTGGTGGAGGCGTGGCGCGCCGCGTTCGCCGACACCCCCGGCATCGAGATCCGCAAGGGCTCGATCCTCGACGAGGACGTCGACGCCTGGGTCACCCCCACGAACTCCCGGGGGCGGATGGACGGCGGGGTCGACGCCGTCATCAAGCGGTACCTTGGGTCCGGCATCCAGGTGCGCGTTCAGCGGGCGATCCGCGACCGGTTCGCCGGTCCCATGCCGGTGGGCAGCGCGGTCTGCGTCCCGTCCGGCGCAACCGTCCCCCGGTACCTGATATCGACGCCGACGATGGTGCGGTCCTCGCAGAACGTGAGCGCCACGCTGAATGTGGCGCTGGCCTGCGCGGCCGCTTTCCAGGCCGTTCACCGGCAGAACCGGAAGAAGCCGGGCAGTATCCGGTCCGTGGCGCTGGTCGGGATGGGAGCGCAGACCGGCCAGGTGCCGGCCCGGGTGTGCGCCAATCTGATGTGGACCGGCTACACGCTCTTCCACGACCACTGGTTCGAGGACGACGACGAGCTGCGGTCCACGATCATCTCCCAGCTTCAGGGGATCGAGAAAGCGCCCGTCGACCGGCGGGTGCGCATCGTGCCGCCGGCGGCCGTCACGCCCGTCGCCCCCGCGCCGGCACCCGAAACTGCCGCTCCCGCTCCCTCCGCGGCCCCCTGCTCTCCTTCTGCCACGACGAGTGAAAGCGCCTCCGCCATGACTGGATCGACGACCGGCGCCCCGGCTCCGGGCCAGCCGCTGCAGCCCCATCCCGATGCGAACGATCCCCTCGCCCTGACCGAGCTCTTCGACGGCGGCGGGGAGGCCTGGCTCCCGCTGCTGAAGCCGGTCATCGAGGCACAACCGGACGCCGCACGGTTCATCGGGAAGGACCGCAGCCACGAGGTGGTCCCAGTCCGCGAGCTGACGTTCCAGGCGCTCAAGCCGAACCCGCCGCACAAGTGGAAGGTCGTGGTCTTCGGTCAGAACCCGTACCCGCGGCCGGAGAGCGCCACCGGCATAGCCATGTTCGACAACACCTTCAGCGACTGGAAGGACAGCCAGTTCGGCCGGGTCGTCAGCATCCGGTGTCTCATCAAGGCGGCGGCGATGTGGAAGTACGGCATCGCCAAGAAGACCCCGATCGCCGACGTGCGGGCGCTGCTGAAGGAGCGGGACACGGTCCAGCCGCCGGAGTGGTTCCAGGCGATGCTGACGCAGGGCGTGCTCCTGCTGAACGCGTCGCTGACCGCGAGCGGCGACGGGGCGATGGGTGCGGACCAGCACACGGCGTTCTGGCGGCCGGTCGCCGAGCGGATCGTCGAGGAGATCCTCAAGGCCAAGCAGGACGCGACCGAGGAGGACCGCGGGGTCGTGTTCGCGTGGTGGGGGGCGCACGCCCGCAGCCTTAAGCGGGTCGTCCTGCGGCTCCAGCAGAAGTACCCGGACGTCGAGGTCCGCCACCTCGACCACGCGAACCCGGCGGCACAGGGCGACATCTTCTGCGAGGGCGACCACTTCGCCCAGGTCAACGACGCCTTGACCTCGCTGGGCGCCGACCCCATCGACTGGCTGCCGAGCAAGGGGTGGAACGTGTCGGCGGCCGGCGTGGGCGGTGCGGACGGGGGTGTCTCGGCGCGCATGGGCGCTTTCATCGAGTCGACCATGAATTTGCACCAGCTGTACCTGGAGCGCCTCACCAGCGTCAAGGACGAGGGCCTGGTTCTGCCCGCGATCACCGGTGTCTTCGACACCCCGGTGATGGACTTCCAGGACGCCGTCGCCCCGGTATCCGCGGCACTGTCCGGGCTCGCCGGGCACATCCAGCGCTCCCACGACTTCGGCAAGCTGCGTGCCGACCAGGCGGCCGGCGACGGGCTGTCCGCCGACGCGATCGCCGCGCTCCACCTCTACACCTGTGAGTCAGCCTTCTACCGCGAGATCAACAGGGTTCTGCGCTCCCCTGACCGCACCAGGGTCACGCCCTACCTGCCGTACCTGCGGCTGCTGTTCTCGGCGGTCTCGCAGCTGCCGGCCTACACGCAGCCGTTGTGGCGCGGGGTGTCGCTGGACCTTCGGGCGCAGTACCCGGTGGGCCGGACGGTGACCTGGTGGGGCGTCTCCTCGTGTACCTCCGAGCTGAAGGTGGCCAGGGCGTTCTTGGGCAGTCGCGGCAAGCGGACCCTCTTCGAGGTGACGCCTGCCCGGGCGGTCGGGATCAAGAGCTTCTCCGCCTTCACCGGCGAGGAGGAATACATCCTTACCCCGGGTACCCAGCTGAAGGTGACGGAGGTAAAGCACGAGCTCCGCGGGCTGTGCACGGTCCGGCTGAGCGAGGTCACGGACAACGCTCCCGTGGTGTCCTGAAACCGCCCCTGCCAGCCCACGGTGGTCACAGTCGTGGCTGTGGAACGCTCGTGCCCGGCAACCATGCAGCAGAGGCCGATACCGGTTTCGTCGCTGCCCCAGCTGCAACCTGGGGTGGCTTCGTTCACGCATTGGCGTGAACAAAGCCACCCGGTTGTGTTCCGACCCTCGCCGACGGCTGCCCCTCAAGTCGTCGCCGCGGCGAGACGCGGCGCCAGCGGTGGCCCAAGACCCAAGTTCGTGACACGACCTGTCAGTTCCCTCATCCAGGGTCGCCCGCATGGCTGAGCCCTCGTTCCCGACCGCCGTCCGTGAGTCGGACGACACGGACACCGCTGATTACCTCGAACGCGTCCCGCCCCCCACCGAGATGGACCCGCTGGCTTTGTTCATGACCATGAGCAGCCGCCTCATACCCCGGCGCTCCACGAGCGGCGGGTGCCGCCACCGTTGATCGCATCGATCGGTCGAGAGGGGCTGCATTCAGCTCGGCCCGCGAGGCCCCCGCTCGCGTTCGTCCTGACCGCCGGGCAGGCTGCGGACAGCCCTCAATTCATCCCCGTGCTCCAGGAAGTGCGAGTTGTTCGGGCGGTGGCCTGCGGTGTCGTAGATCGCATCCCTGGGTCACCGCTCGCTCGGCATGAGAGGCGGGTCGGCCTGCATCCCGTCGCACAGCCGTTCCAGTGTGCGCAGATTCGGCACCTGGGCAGACCAGGCTGTCATCAGTTCCGGGCCGTGGCTGAGCGGACCTCCGTCCGCGGGGCCGCAGCGCACAGTCACCAGGCCGCGGTTGCCCTTGGGCGGCGTATCGTTCCACTGGTAGCCGTAGAAGATGAGCGGCTTGGCGGACCACGGCACGAGTTCGCCGTCGCCGCGCAACCCGTTGCGCGAAACCGTGAAGGGCCCGAACCGGGCCTCGGCACCCTCCGCGATCTGCCGGCACAGGCGGGCCATCTGGGCGGCGGCGACTTTGTCTCGTACCGCGCTGACGAAGGGCGCAAACTCATGCCGTAGATCCTCGCGCATGCCGTGTACGGCGTAGTCGGAGGCCAGCGTGCGGTCGGGTGCGTCCCACAGTTCCAGGCTGAGAGCAGCACTGCCGTCGATGCCGAACGTCAAGAAACGGCCGAACTGGTGGCGGACACTGCCGATGTCCAACTGAGGGTCGATGCGAACATGCACGTCGAACAGCAGCGAGTGCACGTCTTCCCAGTAGGGCGCGGCGACGACACGGTCGCGGCGGTCGGTGAAGACCGCGCCGTCGTCGAAGGCATACAGGGTCAGCCGTCTGCGTTTGGGGCGGCCGCCACCGCGGGCGTACGCGATGGCCCGGCCAAGACCCAGTTCGGCGACAGCCTCGCTTACCTCGTCGGGCAGGGAGACGGGCACCAAGTGGCGCGGTATTCCCTTCGCGGCTTCGGCCATGTGCCGGCTCCTCTTCAGACTCGTCGCCGACGCTTGCCCGGCGGATTCTTGCTGACCTTCATGCCTAGTGCCTCGCCGTTTCGCTCGGGTACGGCTGGCGTTGGGGCGGAAGCGCGAAAGTGAAGTTCCTTCCTGACCTGGGACGATGAACCTTGCTGAGGGGTTCTGTCGGTCCAGGCGGAGGGCACTTCTACGTGCAGGCTATCGGGTTGCGTCCCAAGGTCTGTGTGAGAGCCGATGGTTCGGGGGTCGTCGGGCATGCCGGGGCACGGTTGCCGGCGGATCTCGCCGACGCCACAGGGCTGACCGCCGCGTACTCCGCCGCTCTCGGGCCGCTTGGCCGCACGGGACCGGACATGATCCGGGCCGGGTCGCCATTGCATGGCGGCTTCTGGATCAACATCCACAACCCGGGCTGCCCGAACGACGCGCAGCGGTGGCGTCGGCAAGGGCAGCGACCCGAACGCCAGTGCCATCCGGGGCGCCTTCGCAGCAGCTCCAGTCCAGCGGTACCGCGCAAAACGGCTGACTTGCTTGCCAGAGCTGGGGAAGGATCTCCTCATGCGCCGTAAACGGCAGGAGGAGAGCAGTGGTTCGGCGGGATCGAAGGCATTGACCCCACTCTCTTCCTCCGCACCGAGCAAGCTGACGCGCCCGATCACGGACCGCCCCCGTTGATCTTGGATTTCCCCACTGTCGGCTGAGCGCAACTGATCCATGTACGAGCCGCTGGTCGGACAAGTGCAGAGAAGGTACAAGGTCCGCCGCCGGGACACCACCGAAGCGGTCATCGGCGCGATCACCGGAACGCTTGCACATCCGCAGAGCCTGCTGCAGGGCCGGTACGACGCGACCGGCGCCCTACGCCCGGTGGCCCGCAGTGAGCCTCCGCCAACTTGAAGCCGCAGGTCAAAGGGCTGGTGTGCCTCGTGCTCGGGGGACTCACGCAGCTCATGAGCGACTGTCTGCGCAGTAGATCGTTCGTCAGGAGTTGCTCTCGTTGGAGGAGGCACCGACGGCGGGGTGAAGGAATTCGTCCTGAGGCACCTGTGCGATTACGGTGGCGCGATGGTGCACGTGCGGGAGATGGATGCGGCCGACGTCGAGGCCGTTTCGACGATCCGAGTCCGGGGACGCAGGCGGCGTACGCCGGCATCGTTCCCCAGACGTATTTGGATGCCATGACGGTGGAGGGTGATGCCAGTCAGCGGCGGCAGTGGGTTTCTCAACCCGGACGACAGTCACGAGATCTTGTGGCGCTCGGTGACCGTGGCCTTGTGGGGTGGATCTGCTTCGGGCCGTGGCGAGGTGAAGTGCCTGGTCCGGGACCGGTCGGTGAGATTTACGCCCTGTACGTCTCGCCGGATCTGATCGGCCAGGGCATCGGCCGGAGGCTCCTGGAGGAGGCCCACGCGCAGATGAAGAGTCAGGGCTTCGAAGTGTCGGCCTTGTGGGTTCTCTCTGACAACCAGCGAGGCCGGCGTTTTTACGAGCGGTCTGGCTATCAAGCCGACGGTGCTACTCAGGACGACCCCTACGACGAGATCACGCTTACTGAGCTTCGCCACCAGCGTGTGCTCTGAGTTCAGCGGCAACGGCCCTGCACTCCCGAAGCTGCCGCGAAGTGACAAGTAACTCGCGGTAGCCGAACTGACGACCTGTTGTCACAGCTTCCTGCATTCACCTTGTGGTGCACTGCACTGCTGGGTTAGGAGTAGAAGCCCTGGCCGTAGTCCTCGCGTGACACCGCGAAGTCGTCCGGGCGATCCCGGCGGAGCTCTTCGTAGCGTTCGGCGAAGACGTCCAGCGCCTCGTGGAGTGTGCAGACGCGTGCCTTACGGATCGCCTTGAGAGCGTGGATGATCCGGTGGTTCACGATGTCGCGATCGACACTCTCGGGCGGCTGTTCCATAGGGCCGACAGGGTAACTCCCCGAGCTTAGGGTCAGCGGGCTGCGATCTCCCGTCGGGCGGCATCCCAGACTTCCTCGAATTCGTGCGAGGTCAGCTGATCGGGTTCGTGGCCCTCCCACTGGGACACCGGGAGGCTGGCGGTAACCCCGAACTTCCTCTCGTGCTCGGCCAGACCGCCTGCCTGCTGGGCGCGCTGCCATTCGTCCAGGGAGGCAGCCACGATCGGGATCGGCTCAGAACCTTGAAGTTCGACCTGCCGGGTCACCCAGCCTTCGGCACCGACCTCGAAGTAGAACCAGGTGACTTCCTCGTCCCAGTAGCAGCGCATCCACGTCGTCACCGGTGGGCCCTGCCTCTGTGACAGGGCAATGCGACGGCGCGTGAGATCGACATCGATGATCTTCACGGTGAGGGCGTCGCCGACCTCGACGACGCCCTCGGGCGATTGATCCAGCTCGCTGGTGTGCACGAGCCCCTCGAAACCGTCCAGCCGGTCTTCGATGCGGACGAAGACGCCGAACGGCACGGTCTTGGTGACCGGCCCGGTGACCACCTGCTCGATCCGCTGTGCTACCTGTGGCCATCGGTCCTCCTGCACTGCTCGCAGCGACAGCGGCGGGTTCATCTGCGCTGGGGGCGCGGGCGATGGCGGGTTGCCCGCCGCGCCGGGCCGGCTACTTCGGCCGCAAGTCCACCGCCCGTGCCCTGCGGGGTCTCGTGGGCCCGCTCGTGCGGGACTTCGCCGAGGCGGATCCGCTGTGCTTCGTCCTGCTGCCCGCTCCGGTCTTCATGCTCCGCCCGACACCTCGCCCCGGGACGCGTAGCAGCTCGCGGACCTGTTCAAGGCCGTCCTGTGCGTGCCCGCCGAGCAGGCGTACGAGACGGCGCTGGCCCGGCTGGCCGAGCAGCGTGATGTCCTGTCGCCGTACCTGGTCGACCGGTTCCGGGACGGCAGCGGTGCCCCGCACGATGGGGCCCGGCGACAGCTGGCGACCCTGGTCGAACCCGACGGTTTCCGCGAGCTGACCTTTCGACAGGCATCCGCGGTGGTGGCGGCGTTCGAGGAGGTCATGGCATGACGGACACCCTGGCCGGGACCGGGACCCGCATCGCGCAGCGTCCGATCCGCATCGCCCTGGAGGAGCCGTTCGTCAGCAATCGCGGTGTCACCACGCACGTCCGGCAGGCCGTCCTCCGCCTGGACTGGCAGGGCCTGACGGGTTACAGCACCGCGCTCGCCGCCGACGCCGCGGAACTGGCGGACTGCGCGCGCCTGCTCGCCGGCGCCGGGCCGTACGACCTGCGCCGTGTCCTGGACGCGCTGCGGGACGCCGGAGTCCGGCCTGCCGTGACCGCGGCCGTCGACATGGCCCTGCACGACCTGCTCGGCAAGGCCGCGGGCGTGCCTCTGCATCGGTTGCTGGGCCTAGCCGGGCTTCCCCTCGCCGCGACCGCGCTCTCCCTGGGCGCGGGTGACGAGGCCGAACTGCTGTGCAGCGCACGGCAGCTGGCCGACTGGCCGGTCCTCAAACTGAAGCTGACGCCGGACGACGACGGCAGCCGCGCGGGCCTGCTCCGCTCGGTCTACGGCGGCCGGATCTGGGTCGACGGCAACGGCTCCTGGAACCCGCGGCGCGCGGTGAGGGTGGCTCGCGAGCTGGCCGAGCAGGGCGTCGAACTGTTCGACCAGCCCGTGGCCCGCGGGGACCTGGAGGGGCTGGCCCATGTGCACCGGCACACGCCGGTACCCGTCGTCGCCGACGAGGACTGCGTCCTACCCGAGGACGTGCTGTCGCTGCGTGGCCGGGTGTCGGCGGTGAACATCAAGCTGACCAAGTGCGGCGGACTGCGCGCCGCCCTGGACATGATCACCGTGGCCCGGCGGGCCGGCCTCGGCGTGATGCTCGGCTGCAAGACCGAGAGCGCGCTCGGCGTGACCGCCATGGTCCAGCTGGCCCCGTTGGCCGATTGGCTCGATCTCGACGGTCATCTCGGTCTCAAGGACGACCCGTTCACCGGGGCAGTGATCGACCGGGGCAGGATCGTGCTGCCGGGCGACCCCGGACTGGGCGCCCGGCTCTGTCCCGACAGCGTGATTCCCTGGGAGGAATGACATGCAGTTCCGCTGCGCCGTACTCGACGACTTCCAGAACGTGGCGACCACGTCCGCCGACTGGTCGGCCCTCGGTGACCGCGTGGAGGTCGTCTCCTTCACGGAGCACTTCACCAGCGAGGACGACCTGGCTGCGGCCCTCGCCGACTTCGACTGCGTGGTCACCTTGCGCGAGCGGGTGCCGTTTCCGGCCACCCTGCTGGACCGGCTGCCCCGCCTGAAGCTGCTGATCGCCTCCGGCATGCGCAACTCAGTGATCGACTACGCGGCGGCGAAGGCCAACGGCGTCACCGTGTGCGGCACCCAGAGCTCCTCCACCCCGCCGCTCGAACTCACCTGGGCCCTGCTCCTCGGTCTCGCCCGCGGCATCGTCCAGGAGAACAACGCCCTGCGCGAGGGCGGTCCCTGGCAGTCCACCGTTGGTGCCGACCTGGCCGGCCGCACGCTCGGACTGCTCGGCCTGGGCAAGATCGGCAGCCGGGCGGCCCAGGTGGGACTCGCCTTCGGCATGGACGTCACCGCCTGGAGTCAGAACCTCACCAAGGAGCGCGCCGACGAGGTGGGCGTACGTCTCGCCCCCTCCAAGGAGGAACTCCTCGCGAGCAGTGACTTCGTGTCCGTGCACCTCGCGCTGAGCGAGCGCACCCGCGGCCTGATCGGGGCCGCCGAGCTCGCCCTGCTCAAGCCGACGGCGTACCTGGTCAACACCTCCCGGGCTGCGATCGTCGACCAGGACGCGCTGCTCGCCACGCTGCGCGAAGGCCGCATCGCCGGCGCGGGCGTCGACGTCTTCGACGTCGAACCGCTGCCCGCCGACCACCCGGTGCGCACCGCGCCGCGGCTCCTCGCCACCCCGCACCTGGGCTATGTGTCCCGCGCCAACTACGAGCGCTACTACGGCCAGGCCGTGGAGGACATCCAGGCCTACCTCGACGGCGACCCGGTCCGGGTCCTCGCCTGACGTCTCGTCGTGAGTTCGGCGGCCCACCTGCCCGCCGGGCCGCCCCACCCGTCCCACCGTTTCCCGTACGATCGGAGACCACCACGGTGAGCGCGTCCCGCCGCATGATGAAACTCGGCGACCTTCTTCTCAGCCCGCGTATTGATCTTCTGCACCAGCTGGATGAACAGGTCCACCAGCGAGTCGGTGATCTCGGTCTCGCGCACGTGGCACAGGGCCGCAAGCGGCGTGTACCGCACCAAAGCTGGCGCGGCCACCAGGTCGGACGGATACTCCTTCGCCGCCCGCGCCCGCCACGCCGACACCAGCTTCTCCGAGAACTCCCCGAACAGCTCCGGCGGCAGCTCCAACTGCCGCACGCTCTGCAGCTTGTTCACCTCGGTCAGCAGACTGTCCAGGCCCAGCGCGCCGGGGTCCGCCTTCAGCTCGGTGAAGAACGTCCGGCCCCCGCCCACGCCGCCCTCATCCGAGTCGTGCTCGGCCACCAGGTCGTCCAGCCGGGACCGGGAAGCCGCGGACAACCGCTCCACCGTCGTCGCACAGAACCTCTCCTCGAAAGGGTTCCCCGCCGAGGCGACCAGACGCGTCACCCTCGCCGGCGCTGGCGGCTCCAGGCGGTCCTTGCGGCACCGGGCTACCACCGCCTCGGCCAGCCGGTCCCGGTTCAACTCCACCGGGCACAGCTTCGCTGCCAACCACTGCGCGAGCTGGACCTGGTCCTCCTGCGTGCACTCGCGGAACCCGAACGCCGCGCGGATCTCCATCCGATGCCGCTTGATCGCCCGCCCGGACCAGTCGTAGACGCCCCACTCCTCAGCCGGTACCTTCACCTGCTGGGCCACGTACGACACCGCGGCCGCCGGGACCTCCGCGGCATCCTCCGTGAAACGCGCCTCCACCTCGAAGAACTTCAGCAGCAGGGCGAAGCCCAGCCGGTTCGCCCCCGGCTTGTTCCGGAGCCGATCCTGGTCCTCCTCCAGCAGCGTCCAGACCTCGATCAGGTCCTCCGGTTCCCAATCCCGACGCACGCCCAGCTCCTCGCCTCGATCACCCACAGCGCGACCACGGTGACGCGAGCACAACAGAGCTCGGAGCAGAACACAGGAAACCGGGACAACAGGACATCAGATCGGCCACGGACAGCTACTTGTCACTTCGCGGCAGCTTCGGGAGTAAAGGGCCGCAACGGGTGATCCTGGTCAGCTGGAAGACCGCTGTCTCTCGTTCCAATGGTCAGCTTGCTGATTCTCGCTCGCAGCAGTTCGGTAGCCTTCTACGATCCGGTGCATGCTGGATCCCGAGCTGCTGGAACGGATCACCGCGCGGCGCGCGGAACTGGACGAACTCGAAGATCAGCTGGCCAAACAGCTGGCGGAAGTGCGGGCCGAGCGGGACGAACTCGCCGTCGCTGAACGTGTCCCTGAACGGATGACGGGGCAGCTCGCTGAGGAGCGTTCGTCAGCCCGGCCGATGCCGAGGCAGGTGGGCGGACGGGCGGTGATGCTGATCCCGCACCGCGAGCCGGGCGTGGAGGAGGACCCGCTTCCGTGGGACTACCAGCGCATCATCGCCGCCGTGCGTCAGGCCGCTGGGCCGGTCATGGCCCGCGAGGTCGGCGAGGTAGTGGGAGTGGACGTCAGCGTGCGGTCCAAGCTGGAACCGCTGCGCAGCAAGCTGGTCGGACTCGTCGACCGGGGCTGGCTCCGGAAGCTGCCCGACGGCCGGTTCACCACCCGCCTCTGACCAGAAACAACGCCACTCGGAGCAGCTCGGCCCGGGCGTAACCGGCGTGCCCCCGGCGGCCGTTGGCATTGTGTGACGAATACCAAAGAACGCGCCGAGGACACCTGCCCGCTTGTCTACCAGTGCCGTCTGCCGCTGTCCACGCGCACCGTCAACCACCTCGCCGATCTGCTACGACATCACCTCAAGGCAATTCGGTCCAGGTGGCGGATCCTGCCGCCGGGGAAGATCGCGGTGATCGTCCTGGCCGTACTGCGCCACGATCAGCGCCTGGCCGACATGGCCGGCGGGAACGACGTGTCCGAATCCACCGTCCGCCGCTGGCGCGACGAGCTGATCGGCCTGCTCGCCGCCCAGGCACCGCGCCTGGACCGCGCCCTGAAGAAGATTGCCAAGCGGGGCGGGGAGGTGGTCCTGATCGACGGCACCCGCATCCGCACCCAGCGCCGCACCGGGAGAGCCGACCGGCGGAACTATTCCGGCAAGCGGCGCAGCCATGGCCTGCACTTCCTCGCCCTGACCGACGAGAAGGGCCGCCTGATCCGGATATCCGCCGCCCGGCCCGGCCGCACCCACGACAACACCGCCGCCCGCCACGACCACATCCTGGCCCACCTGCGCGCCGCTGACCTCGGAGCGTTGGCCGACCTCGGCTTCCGCGGCCTGGACAACGACATTCTCGACCCGTCATCGTCACCGGCTACACCGCCAACCGCACCCACAAGCTCACCCCGGGCGAGAAGGAAGCCAACCGAGTCCTCGCCGTCGGTCGGGCACCGGTCGAGCACGGCTTCGCCCACCTCAAGAACTGGCGGATCCTCACCAAGCTCCGCACCGATCCTGCCCGCGCCACCCGACTTCTGCGCGCTCTGCTCGTCCTGACGAACCTCGAAGTCAACCGCTGACGGATGATCTTCTTCGCGGACTCCCGCCCACGACCAGCGTGAGCATCCAGAGAACGGGTCACACCAGCTCTTTGACCTGCGACTTCAAGTTGGCGGAGGCTCACTGTCCAAGCCATCGCCGGACTGCTGCCCCATCAGCAGACCGCGGACCTGACGTCGGCACGGCAGATGTGAACACTGAGCCCCGCCGACGTCCTCGACGTCTCACTGCCTACCATGCACGAGCTCGTCAGCTGGTCCAGCAGCTCCGCCATGATCCTCAGCCGCTGCATGCCGTCGATGCACTCGGCCCCGATGACATGCAGCAAGTCGTCGAACGGCCGCCCGCCGGGACGCACGGCGACGGCGTCCGCGCCGAGCACGATGTGCCCCGCGGCACCGAAGTCCTCGGGCCGCTCGGCGAGCATCCGGGCCAGTTCCGTGTTCGCCTCGGTGTCTCCGAGGTAGCCCCGGCCGGACCAGAGCCGGCGCGGGGCGTCGGCGGGGGTGGCGAGCCGGGCGAGTGAGGTCGGCCGCCGTGACATCCACGGCCCAGCCACGGGTGGGCTGGGCAACGTGCAACGGCCGGAGGCTGAGGACGGACTCGGTCGGGAGCAGGACCTCTGCCGACGAAAAAATCAGATTCACGCCTTTTCAACGCGTGGGACTGCGGAGCGTGACGCTTCGCGGAGCCCCGGCGCCGTACCCGTGGCCGGCACGTGCCGGTGGGGGCGTGCTCACCGCGTCGCGCCACCGGGCGAGGTGGCGGATCACCGTCCCGGCCCTGACCGAGGCGCCCCACGCGTACGATCCCGCGGGGGTCGCGACGCCTGAGTGAAACCAAGAGAGGCGCTCGCGCCGTGGGCTCGAGGTGCCTGTCAGCGGATAGGCAACTACTCTCTAAAAAGGATGAGGTCGCGGTTCAGGACACGTCCCGCAACGGGCTCCCACACCGGTGGGCCTGCTGCCGGGCGACGTGCATCCCTCGCTTTCACGAAGCGACCTCGACGACAGCGCCGCATCCCTCTTCGAGCGGCGCCATCAGCCTTCGCCGGACCTCACGCTTCGGCGGTGAGGCTGCGGCCATCCCATTCGTGCTGGGACAGCGCGAGAACGAGGAAGAAGGAGCAAAGCCATGCGAGCACATCGCGCCAAGCGCGCCTTCGTCTGCGCCGCGGCCGGCTTCCTGCTGGTTGGCGGCACCGCAATCGGAGTGGCGGGCACGGCCGCAGCAGCCGCCCCCACCACGACGACCGTCTCGGTTCCCGAGGGCTGCTGGTGGCACAGCGGCTGGTACGACAAGTACCACCACTGGCACCAGGGCTATTGGGTCTGCCGCTGAACGGCAACGCCCACAGGAAAAACCGCTGAGACCTGCCCGCCGTCCGGGCGAGTGGCCGCCGGTACGACTGACGTCAGTCAGATCTCCCTCATCTGCTGTTGCGACGGCACTGAAGTCGGATCCGGCCACTGCTCGGAGTAGTCCAGGCCGGTCGCGAAGCCTGCGCGGTAGGCAAGTGTGGGGCTGTCCTCGCTACTGCTACAGGACGCGAAGGCGTAGGCAGCCACAAGCGTGATCGCTGGGACGTCGCGGGCCAGCCGGCACCAGGCCGGGGCGTCACGCGGGTGCGGGCAGCGGTCCTTGCCGGTACGGATCCTCCGGCGGAGCTGGTCGCGGATGCAGGTGACGACTCCTGCCTGGTTCCACCTCCAGAAGAACCCGCAGACCGTCTCCCACGGTGGGAAATCCGCGGTGATCTCCCGCCGTGGCCACTTCTTCGGAGAGCTGGGCGGTGGCGAGCTGGGCCCATTCGTCGTCGGGGTAGCGGGCCAGGTGTGGATCGAGCGTGCCCGTGATCACCCGGGTCAGCCGTCCGAGGATCTGCCGGAACGGCCGCTTGTCGTACTCGACTCCAGTCTGCGGGGTCGTCGGAGAACATGAACCCGTCCCGGCGGGTCCAGGTGATCGGGGTCAGGTTCTCTGCGGCGACGACGTCGCGGGCGTGCCGGATGCCCCGGCCGACCTACGAGCGGGTCAGGCGGGTGGCGGCCACGAGCTGCTAGGTGTGCAGGCCCGCGAGGCGTGCTTCCATCAGGGCGAGGCGGACCAGATCGCCGTAGTGCTCGGCCAGCGGCCTAGCCTCCCCGCGCCGGGGCACGGCTACTCTCGCTTCGAGGAGCTGCTCGCCCGGGGTGAACTCGCCGTTGTCTAGGGCGCCTGCCTCAAGGATCCCAGAGCAGGGGGTCTTCTGGTGGTACCGGGCTCGTGGGTTACGGACCTCCGAGCGGTCAGCAGGTCGACCACCTTGCTGTGATCGGTGTCGGCGTGGGAGTCCCAGGTGAGCCGACCAGGGCGGGTCGTATGGCCTGTGACCCAGGCGGGCACGAGGTCGAAGCGGTACCACAACGGCATGGAACGCATCAGGAGAGCGCTGCGCAGCGGCGTGCTGGAGGTGAACGTCCAGCATTCGCGGTGCGCCGCTTCCTCGTCGGTGAGGTGAGGCTGGCTCCACAGAGGTGAGCGTCCGTCGCACTGACGCCAGTCGGTCTCCTGCCGGAAGAGCAGTCGCATGATGTCCGTGCCGTGCCAGCGGCAGGAGTCGACAAGATCGAGGCGGCCTCCGGTGGGCAGGTGGAGCAGGCGTACCCCTCGGCAGATGAGGCTGATCGGCCGCAAGCCAGGAAGTCCCCATAGGCCGTGGTCTTCGTGGCGGAAGGGCAGAAAGCGGCTGGCGACGCGGCATGCCGTGTTGGTTGGATCTCCAGGTGCGCCGGCTGGTGGCAGATGGAGTTCAGATAGCCGCTGATGCCGGCCATCGCAGTCTTTCCCGGCTGCCCGAGAGCATGTGGGTGCTCGCGGTTGCTCATCAGGCACTCGAAAAGGAAGCCGTGAAAGGCCACTTGTCCGCGGTCCTTGGGATCCAGGGTGGGGGTTGCCGGTTACCTGGAGCGGGCGGGTGCCGACGTAGAAGGTGAGCTCGCTGTCGCTGATGGTGATGCTTTCCTTGACCCAGCCGTGTCCTCGGTAGGTTTACAGGAAGGAGTTCATGCGGTCTGCGAAGAGGGCGCAACGGTCGGCCGGGGAGAGGCCGACGGCTTGGTGCGGGGGCTGGGCCTCGGTGATGTCGTTCAGGGCCTGCTGGGCTGATGCGACGGTCTGGGTGGCCTCGATGCGGCGTTGCAGGATCTCTTCGATAGCCGGGAAGGCGGTCATCTCCTGTTCCATCTGCGCGATGTTCCCGGCGAGGTCTTCCAGTGCGGTCGTGAAGGAGGCCAGTTGGGCAGCTCGTTCGTTGTTGATGCGCTTGGCCAGTTCGGCTTGCTGCTGTTCCAGGTGAGTGCGGCGTTCGGGGGCGGTTTGCAGATCGCTGGCAGTGCGGGCGATGACGTCTTGCAGTCTGCCAGTTCTGATTCCGAGGAGCAGACTTCAACCTGGGCGCGGCGTCGGCGTTGGTCGTCGCTGACGGGCTCGTTGCAGAGGTAGCAGGCGTCGTCGTCGTGGGGACGGCGTGGATCGGCATTTTGTTCGCAGGCGGGGCAGAGCCGGACAGGCTTCCTTCTTGTTATTGACGACCGATGCCCGTTTTGTGGCCAGGGTGTCCCCTCCGCGTCAGCGGGGTTGCTCCGATGGACGGCGCACAGCTCGCCAACACCGCAGCATCAGGTCTGGTCGCCCTGTGCTGCCTCACGCGGTCATCCCGCTGCCATCCGACCAGACCGGCCACCGTCTGCGGCGGTGCTTGCCGAGGAGGTCACCCCGCCCGGCATCGTCCGGGCGCCTACAAGCAGCGGCAAACATCGTCGAACGATGCGTCTTCCACCTTCGGTCGGTGGCGCCGCCTGACCACGCGAACCGACAAGCCCGCGATCGCCTGCCGGGCCGCACTTCACCTCGTCCCCGTCCTCATCCGGGCACAGCGCCGACCAAAGGAAAAGAACCTAGACGGTGACGGTCTCCCGATCCTCTATCGGGTGTGCGGAGTACCGGTAGGGAGAACGGCGGACGGGATGGGTGAGCACACGTGGCTTGTGGTCTTCACGGGGTTGCCCGTGCTGGGCACCGTGTTGGGCGCAATCGCATACTGGTTACGGGAGCGGGCTCGTTGGACCGCTGTGACAGCTGTGCTCAGGCAGGCGCATCACGGAACGCGGGTGCGTTTCAAAGCGGTCGACGGCCTGGGCGGGGCGACAACGGAGTGGGAGATCACCCTTCCCTCAACGGCTGGGAGCCACGATGAGCCCAGCCTGTGATGAACCGCTGCCGAGGTCGGAGGGGGCAGCACGGGAGAGGCAGATCGAGGATCTGTATGCCTCCTTTCACGAGGAAGTGCTGCGCAAGGCCACGCTCGCTGCCGCAGGTTGCACCGCGGACGCCTGGGACGCTGCCCAGCACGCTTTCATCCAAGCGTGGCAGCACCTCCAGCGGACCGACATCGACAACTGGGCCGGCTGGTTGGTGAAAACGGCCGTCCGGCATGTGGTGTTCCATCGCCGTCGCCATGCCCGCCACGTGCCGCTACAAGACACCGACCCTGTGGACAACCAGGTCCTGCTGGAGGACCACGTGGTACTCAAAGAGACTTACCAAGGCATCTTGGAGGCGATTGGGCACCTCAGCGAACGACAGCGCCAAGCGCTGGTTCTGGTTCACATCGCCGATTGCTCGACCGCCGAGGCGGCCGCCGACATGGGGGTGTCCCCCAGCACCGTACGAAACCTCATTCACCAGGCCCGGGCTCGGTTGAAGTCCGCGATCGGGGAGGCGAACCATGACTGACGACGCCACCACGCCGCAGGACAACACTCTCGACCGTGCCCTGCAGGACACCGAAGCTGCCGTGGGGCAAGCCCTGGGCGCCGTCTTCGACTCCCACGCCGGTCTCGAACAGATCAAGCAACGCATCCGCCAGGTGGCGCAGCGTCCCAGCCCGCCAGAACCTGAGGCCCAGACCGTGCTGCAGGCCGAGGAAGCCCACGACCGTCGGACCGACTGGCCGGAGGCGCCGCACAACGCGGCCACCGAAACACCTGTTTCCGACCGACGCTCAGACGGTGACCCATCCCTGGTCCAGCCCGCTGTGCTCAAAATCTTGGTGGCCGGCGGTTTCGGCGTGGGCAAGACCACCTTCGTCGGCTCAGTCAGCGAGATCGAGCCGTTGTCCACCGAAGAGGTGCTCAACAAGACGGGCCTCACGACAGGCGATACAAGTGATGCGGATGGGAAGCGCACCACCACGGTGGCAATGGACTTCGGGCGCATCACGCTCCAGGAAGACCTCGTGCTGTATCTCTTCGGCACGCCCGGGCAGGATCGCTTCCAGTCGGTGTGGGACGACCTCGCCGCAGGTGCCCTGGGCGCGATCGTGCTCGCCGACACCCGTCGCCTGGAGCACTGTTTCGCCGCCGTCGACTACGTCGAGCAGCGTTCCATCCCCTTCGTGATCGGCGTCAACTGCTTCGACGGAGCGGCCCACTACCCCGCCGAGGACGTCCGCCAGGCCCTCGGCGTCGGCCCTGAGGTGCCGGTCCTGCTGTGCGACGCGCGGCAGCGCGTGTCCGTCACGAAGGTCCTCGTCTCGGTCGTGCGCCACGCGATGCCGCAGGCGATCGAAGAGCGCGAGGGCGTCAGGACCTGACGGGTCCCTCACCGCCGGCGCGCACGTCACGATCGCGCACGGGGACAGCCCGTGCCCTCACCGGCAGGGTACGGGCTCCCCCCCCCAGCGGAACGTGCGCGGTCTCCACGCCTTGCAGCCGGTGCGCGCAGCAGCTGCTCGCCCGCCGTCCATGACGATCCGCCTTCCAGCCACCACCGGCAATGCGGGCTTGGACAGGCCGTCTTGGGCTTGCCCGCCTGGTCGGCCGCCGCGGCTTGCCCGGGTCAGGTGCGGAAGCGGCAGAGCCAGCCGCCAAGCCTCCTGGCCCGCACCGCGTACCGGATCGAGTGCGGCACCGCTTCGGGCCGGCGTCCGGCAACGACCCGAAGCTCGAGGACCCGCTCGGCCGGTACGTGATCACGACGTTCGTGAAGGGCACGAACATGACCTTCGCCGAGGCGTCCCGCCACATCGCCGGCGTCTCCGGCCACGAGCTGTGCGGCCCGCCGGCACATGACCACCGTGAAGCTCAACGAGGCGATCGGGGACGTCGTGGACCTGCACGCCGAGCTCGACCTGTCCCGCGCGTGGGGCAACGGCACCACCGCCGCAGCCGACCGCACCCACATGGACCCTACGGTGCCCTGCCGGAGGCTGTGACCGACTACTCGAAACGACGGCCACGAGTCGGGCGTCCTCGAGTCAGCTCATCGACTCAGCGCTGGACTCTCCCACCGTGGGAGAGTCCACCATTGTGGCGTGCAAGACGAACTTCTCACCATCGGGCGCTTCGCCCGCCTGTGTCGCCTCAGTGTGAAGCAGCTGCGGCACTACGACGAGTCCGGTCTGTTGGCGCCGGCCCGTGTGGACGCCGGCTCCGGCTACCGCTACTACGCACCCGAACAGGCGCGTGATGCCCTGACCATCGCCCTGCTGCGCGAGATGAACCTTCCCCTGGCCGTAATCGCCCAGGCGCTGGCTGCTGGGCCTGAGCGCAGGGCAGGCATCCTGCGCGCTGAGCGTGACCGGCTGGCCGAGCGGATCAGCAGGGACCAGGCCCGGCTGGAGATGCTGGAGCGGCTGGCAGAGGGAGGTCTGCCCGGCTATGAGGTGACACTGGGCAGGGAGCCGGAGCAACAGCTGGCAGTGGTACGAGCGGTCTGCACCCCCGCGGAGATCGGGGACAGGGTCGGGGAGTGCGTAGGCCGGCTGCTGCCCGTACTCGGCAGGACGGGTATCGCATGGAAGCCACCGCTGTGGGGGCTGTATCCGCTGGACCTGGAAGAGCGGATGGAGATCACCGTCGGAGCGCAGACCCCGCGTGGGGAAGGCATGCCCGGCCTGGAATTCGAGGTGCTGCCCGGCGGATTCGTTGCCGAGACCATGCACATCGGGCCCTACTCGCAACTGCCGTTGGCTTACAACGCGCTCTTCGCCGCCATCCACGAGCGCGGACTGCGCCCGCAGGCACCCGTACGCGAGGCGTATCTCGTCGGACCGGCAGACGCACCGCAAGAAGAACTGATGACCCGACTGATCATCCCCGTCCAGGAGAGCACGGCATGACCACGGTAGTAGGCATCGATGCACGCGGTGCGCAGCACTGCGAGACGACAGCCCTGGGGGTGCTGCTGCGGCACCGAGGACTTGATCTGTCCGAGCCCATGCTGTTCGGTCTCGGCTCCGGTCTGTCCTTCATCTACTGGGACGGCAAGAACATGGGCTTTCCCTTCCTCGGGGGGCGGGTCAAGCCTTTCGACCTCACCAGAAACCTGGCCACCAGGCTCGGGCTGGAGCTCCTGATCCAGGAGACTGCCTCCCCGCGCAAGGCATGGGGCAACGTGGCGGCCTCGATTCGCGCCGGCCACCCCGTCGGACTCCAGCTCGACAGCTACTACCTGGACTATTTCGGTTCGAAGGTCCACTTCGGCGGCCACGTCGTCGCCATGTACGGCTACGACGACAGCAACGCCTTCCTGGTGGACACCGACCAGCAAGGAGGAGCGGTCTCAACCAGCCTGACCAGCCTCGCCCGGGCCAGGGCAGCACGTGGCCCGATGACCGCCAGGCACCGGTCCTTCGCCCTCGCCGCTCCGACAAACCTGCCCGCCCCTCACGGGCAGATCGTCCCCGCCATCACCGCCTGCGCAGACGCCTTCCTCAACCCGCCCATCGCCAACCTCGGCCACCGCGGCATCGAAAAGGCCGGCAAGCTGGTGCGCACATGGCTCCAGCGCACCGACAACCCACAGCGAGACCTGCCACAGGCCGCCCTTTTGATGGAGAAGGCCGGCACCGGCGGCGCCCTGTTCCGCAACCTCTACCGCGACTTCCTCGCCGAATGTACGGAACTGCTCGACAGTAGCCACCTGCGTACCGGCCGCACGCTGTACGCCGAGGCAGCCACCATGTGGACGGACGTAGCAGCACTGATCAAGAAGGCTGGTGAATCGGGCGATGCGCAGTGCCTCGTCCAGGCCGGCTCGGCCCTTGGCGATCTCTCACGTATAGAGCGCGAGGCCATGCAAGCACTGAGCCGCCTGGGGAGTGAGACCTCAAGCATGATTCGTCCCTGACAGCCTTCAATGGACCCTCGTTCATCGAAGATCGCCGCACGGGTAGCCGGAAGGCCCTCAGACCTTCACACTCCCTCAAGAACCTTGATGGTTCAACAACCCGAGATCACCGTTGCCTGCCAGGGTTCCGGGCGTGAGCACGCCACTTGAAGCCGACGCCTTCGACCTCCTGGTCGCCGCACCCCCAGGCCTGACCGAAACCCGCATCGGTCGCGCGCGGGTGTCCACCGGCTGCCAGAAAGCTCGACCGTCAGATCGACGCCCCCACCGCCGGCGGGCGCTTGAACTTTCACGTCCCTCCGGGGCCTATGAGGCGCGGCGGCAGACGGTGGCGGGGCCGATGACGCCCGGGCCGTACTTGTCACGGAACGCGGTCGACCGCCTTCTCCGCGACCATGCGCGCCTCACGGCCGGTATCGGGGCTGATCTGCCGGGCAGCCTTCGGTGTCGATGACGTCCTCGCTCTTCAGCCTGATCCGGGTCAGACGGCCGCGCTGAAGGCCGGCGGCGTCCATCAACTGGCACGCGGGGGGCGCAGGTCGTCGTCATGCCCGGACGGCTCGGGCAGACGGCGGGTCTTCTCCCACTGGCCACCACAGGCGAAGGCGAGCTGGAGGCTGAGGGCGCGGACGGCCTGGCCGCGGTGGCGCGGCAGCAGCCCGAGGTCGACGACGAGGCGGAGCAGGGCGCCGCGGACGTCGGCGCTGTCCAGGACGTGCCGCTCGAGGATGTGCCGCACGGTCGCGGAGGCGGGCAGGGCGCGGGGGACGGCCAGAGGGGGGTCGATGCCGCGCGCGGTCGACGGCGGTGCGGCCGAGCCGGCCGCCGAGCAGCCGCTGCACCGTTGGCGGACTGACCGCGGCGAGCAGGCCGACCGAGTGGATGCGCTTGAGTTGGCGGAGGTGAGCGCCTCAGTTGGCGGGCAGTGTAGCGATGGAGGTCATAAACTGTGCGTCTTTCAGCGACAAGGTTCTCCCGCTTCGCCGAGTACATGGAACCTACGGTTCATACTCGGCCTACTGACAGCTCGCCTGTGTGGTAGCTCTGCGAGGATGAGGAAGCCATGGCCTTGAACCGCAGGTAGGGATCCCGTGAACGAGGTACAAGAAGGGCTGTGTTTCGCGGGCCCCGCCCAGATAACCGTGTTCGTGATCGGCGCAGGCAACGAACCGCTGCCGCCGGAGGCTTTCAACCTCGCCGGACTCGTGCCCGACGAGGTGCGCCCGTTCATGCTGGAGGGGCAACCGGAAGAGATCGCGCCGCTCGGCCTCATGTCGTACGACCTCACTTTTCGCGACATCTCACTTGATCTGCACACCTACACGTGCCAGGTCCTGCGCCGCCTGTCCGCGGATGGCCGGGCCGCGGCCTGGGCCGGCTTCGAGGGGTCGTTCCATTACGACCACCTCCTCACCGAGGACATCTCCTCTTCGGTCTACGGCTACTGCGTGGGCGGCGCGGACCCCGTGGCCTCATGGGACATGGCTACCCTGCGCAGCGCCGCCTGGAAGGAAGCCATAGCCGAGACCCGCGCGGCTCTGGAGGAGCTGCTTCCCCGGCCCTTGACCAAGGCGAATGTGACCAAGTAGGACGCTCAGTCGCAGTCATCGACTTGCTCGGACGGTCCAAAAGGGACGCCGTCCTGGCCCGTCTACGCTGCCTGATCCCTCGGCGGGGTCAGGCAGCGTCTTCGACGCCTCATCCCGCCCGGCACGCGGCTCCAAGCGCCCTGCAAGGGTCGGGCGGCCGCGGGCCGGCGGGCGACGGCCCGGCTGCGACCACCGTACGGAGCGGGCAGGGCGCGACCGATTACCGCTTCGGGGGTTCGGTGGTCGGCTGATGCAGACCGGCCGTTGACGGCCTGCCTCCCTGCCCTTGACAGGCAGCGCGGAGGTCAGGCGCTCGGACGCACGACGCCCCGCAGCATCCAGTGATCGCTGAGACGGCCGACGTCATAGCTCCTCGACCCGACGTAGATGGGTCGACCTTGCACCAGGTCCCAGCCGCGGTCGCTGAAGAAGATGTAGTCGAGCTTGTCGCCGGCCACATTGCGGCATCCCTTGAGGTACCAGGGACCCGTGGTGGTGCACTTCTCATCCCAGTCGGCCTCGAAGTTGCCACTGCCCAGGAGCCGAATTGCACTGTCGGTGGGCTTCAGGTTGAGGTCGCCGCCGATGATGGTGCGGTAGCCGCCGTTCTGCCAGTTCCGAGCTTGGTTTCGGAAGTCCCGCGCGGAGGCCCTGCGCATCTGCTTGGTCGGGTCGGCTTTGGCGTTGGCGAAATGACTGGTGCAAACGAGCAGTTTGTTGCCGCGGTCCTCGAGGCATGCAGCGCCCTGCGTGTGCTTTCCCCTGGGTTCCGAGGTGCTGGTGAAGGTCATGTCCCACCCCGGTTTGCCCTGGTCGTCGTAGACGATGTCGTTGCCCGGGAGCTTCTTCATCGCGACGGCTACGCCTGCGTCCAGCTTGCCTGTCCTTGGGCATCGGACGGGGTTATCCGTTCCCGGAGCTTTGGCGGTACGGTGGCGGACCACCCACTCGCCGGCCCCGGCTCGATTCAGCGCGGCCTGAAGCGGCGTCGAGTGCAGGCTGTTGCAGGCTTCCTGAATCATCACGACAGCGATCGAGCGGTCGCTCCGGACCCGGCTGACCAGTTCCTTGATCTTGCCTCGGCTGGTTCCCGGACAGCTGGGGCTGCCGTCACGACTGAGGGCTCCGCAGATATTCCATGTCAGTACACCGACCCTGGTCGGTATGCTGCGCGGCGCCGCATCAACAATCCTTGCCGATGGCGAGTGGTCGGGCGTCTGCGCGCCTGCCAGCTGTGGCACAAGTGCTAAGTAGCTGTTGTCTTTCTGATCTTGAGAGATGCGCGTCGAACGGGAGTCCCGATTAGGTGGTCCTGGGTGCTTGGGGGCGCGTTCGCATCCCGCGGATCCGGGGTGACCCCCGCGCCGACGGTGTTGCCGCCGTCCGGAGCCAGCACCGTGTTGACCCGCCTGCGGGCGATCGCCCACTCCTGCCATTCCAGCTCGGCCGCGGCCAGCTCGGCCTGGATACGGCAGCCTCCTCACGCAGCCCGTCGACTCGACGGCGAGCGGCGAACTCGTACTGTTTCCAGTAGCCCGACCCCGACGGCATTCGAGGCCTCCCGGCGAGCGACAACACAACAGGCCACAGCTCCCACGGAATCACCGACCTCAAGTTTGACCAGCTGAAACGCCGTCCTCAAGTTCGGCAAGCCAACAGCCACCCACCCTTACCGCTTCAGGGGCGGCGGCGCCGTGCTGCTTCTGACCACCAGGCGGGTGGGAACGATGTCCGTGCCGGATCGAGGGACGTCGTGTTCGTGGATCTGCCGCAAGACCTCCTGGGCACTTTTCCGGCCCACCTCGGCGAAGTCCTGGTGGACGGTGGTCAGGGGCGGGGCGAAGTGGGCGGCATCGGGGAGGTCGTCGAAGCCGACCACGCTGATGTCGCCGGGGACGGCCTTGCCTCGTTCTTGGAAGGCGTGCAGGAGACCGAGTGCCATCTGGTCGTTGGAGGCAAACACCGCGGTGCAGTCCGGCTCTTGTGCGAGTTCGAGGCCGGCCGCGTAGCCCGATTCGGCGGTCCAGTCGCCGTGCAGGGGCGGTGGCACAGGCCGTCCGGCTTCCTCGAGCACGGTCTGCCATGTCTGGGCTCGGCGCTGGCTTGCGTACGACGTCTCCGGACCGGTCACGTGCCAGACGGTCTCATGTCCGAGTTCCAGCAGGTGGCTGATGGCCTCTCGGGTGCCGCCGGCCTGGTCGGTATCGACCACGCGATAGCGGTCTCCGGCGTCGGAGTCCACGACGACCACGCGCACGCCGGGCGGCAGCTTCACGGTTCCCGCGTCAAGCAGGTGGACCTCGATGAAGACGATGACTGCGTCGACGGCCAGTTCGCCCATCCGGGTGAAGGCGCCCAGCACACTGTCCTGGGTCGGAATATCGACGGGGATCACCGTGATCGCGTATCCCTCGGCCGCGGCCTGGGCCGCGATCGCTTGCACGGTGTCGCTGTGGCCGGTGGCGGAGAGGCTGTGGAGGATCACGCCGATGGTCTTGAACTGCCCGTACCTGAGGGCGCGCGCGGCACTGTTGGGCCGGTAGCCCAGTTCCCGCATCGCAGCCTGCACCCGCTCCCGGGTCGAACCGATCACGCTGGGATGGCCGTTGGCCACCCTGGACACGGTCTGACGTGAAACGCCGGCAAGCGCGGCGACGTCGGCCCTCGTGACGTGCTGCCTTTGGCGCCCGCCCGGTACGGCCGAACCGACTTGCTGTGCGCCCACCGCAGGACCAGGATCCTGCTGTCCCAGCTCACTCAGGTCCATCGAGCCTTCGCTCCTGTCTGTCCACTCGTCGCCGTCCGCTGAAGGCTGGGGCGGAAGTTTTAACGTGCGAGAAACCTTGACCTCCCACTGTGACGGGTGCCACGCTACCGCATCATGTTCACGTGACCAACCGTCTGCGGGCTGAATGGTCACGTGAACAAGGTTCGGATCGGTGCCGCTGAGCCGGACTCGATGTTCACGTGACCACGCAGTGTGGTCAGCGTTCGCGCAGCAAGGAGTGAAGCGGTGGTCGCAGCACCACAGGCAGGGGTTCTAGGTGCCAGGAGGCCATCGGCCTCGAGACGGCGGTCATGGGTCGGCTGGCGGTTCGTCGGGCCGTTCGTGGCGGTGTTTGCGCTGGTCTTCCTCGCACCGATCGGCTACTCGATCTACCTGAGCCTGTTCCGTACCCGGCTGATCGGCGGAACGGCCTTCGTCGGTGCCGACAACTACACCGAGGTGCTGGGGGACGCGCAGTTCTGGTCCGCCTTCGGGCGGGTGGCGGTCTTCCTGGCCGTGCAGGTCCCGATCATGTTGCTCCTCGCGCTTCTGCTGGCCCTGGCGATCGACAGCGGCCGCCTGTACGGGGCGGGCTTCTTCCGGATCTCGGTGTTCCTGCCTTACGCGGTGCCGGCCGTCGTCGCAACGCTGATGTGGGGCTTCATGTACGGAACCCGGTTCGGCCTGGTCGGCAACATCAATGAGGCGTTCGGGATCTCGCTTCCCGACCCGCTGTCGCCCGATCTGGTCCTCGCGTCGATCGGCAACATCGTGACCTGGCAGTTCGTGGGCTACAACATGCTGATCCTCTACTCGGCGCTGAGGGTGGTCGATCCGGCGCTGTACGAGGCCGCGGAGATGGACGGGGCCGGGCAGCTGCGGATCATCTGGGCGATCAAGCTCCCGGCGCTGCGCGGGGCTCTGTCGATCGCGACGATCTTCTCGATCATCGGCAGTTTCCAGCTGTTCAACGAGCCGAGCGTCCTCAAGAGCCTGGCGCCCAATGCGATCACGTCCTACTTCACGCCAAACCTCTACGCCTACTCGCTGTCGTTTGCCGGACAGAAGTTCAACTACTCGGCCACGGTCGCCATCGTCATGGGTGTGATCACGATGATCATCGCCTACGCCGTCCAGCTGCGCGGCCTGCGGAAGGAATCCTGATCATGGCGACCACGACTCCCCGCGTCGGGCACAAGCCGCGCACGGCACGGCACGCGGGTGCCTCTTCGGGCCCGCTGGTGGTCCGCCCCGCCCGGCGCGCCTCCCGCCGGAAGAGGCGCAGCGCCACGCTGACCGCCCTGACGGTGATCATGCTGGTGTACACGTTGCTGCCGCTGGCGTGGCTGGCGATCAACGCGACCAAGACGCAGAAGGGGCTGTTCGACTCCTTCGGCCTGTGGCTGGATGGCGACTTCGCCCTGTTCGGCAATATCGCCGACACCTTCAGCTACAACGACGGGATCTTCACCCGCTGGCTGCTCAACACCGTGCTGTATGTGGTGGTCGGGGCGGGCGGCGCTACGTTCCTCGCGACGCTCGCCGGATACGGGCTGGCCAAGTTCGACTTCCCCGGCAAGAAGGCCGTGTTCGCGACTGTCATCGGAGCGGTCGCGGTGCCCGGTACCGCACTGGCGGTTCCCACCTTCCTGATGTTCTCCGAGATGGGGCTGACCAACACCCCGTGGGCGATCATCATCCCGTCGCTGGTCTCGCCGTTCGGCCTCTACCTGATGTGGACCTTCGCCACCGACGCCGTCCCGAAAGAGATCCTGGAGTCGGCGCGCGTCGATGGCGCCGGCGAGTTCCGCACGTTCTTCCGGATCAGCCTGCCGATGCTGGCGCCGGGAATCGTCACCGTTCTTCTCTTCAACGTGGTCGCGACCTGGAACAACTACTTCCTGCCGCTGATCATGCTGAAGGATCCCGACTGGTACCCGCTGACCCTCGGCCTGAACAGCTGGAACGCCCAGGCTTCCACCGTGGGTGGCGAAGCGGTCTTCAATCTCGTGATCACTGGATCACTGCTCACCATCGTCCCGCTGATCGTGGCGTTCCTGCTGCTCCAGCGGTACTGGCAGTCCGGCCTGTCCGCCGGGAGCGTCAAGGGCTGATCTGCGCCCGCCGACTGCAACCCCTCCCAGGCACACCGCACGAAAGGGAACACCCCATGACGAGAACCCGTCGTCACGCCCTGCTGCTGGGCGCCGCGGCCCTGTCGGTGGCACTCACCGCCACTGCCTGCAGCTCCTCCGGCACCGAGGACTCGGGCAGCGCCAAGCCTGCGTCCAACGCCGACATCCAGGCCGCCCTGAACGCCGGGGGCGAGATCACGGTCTGGGCCTGGGACCCGACGCTGAAGAAGGTCGTCAGCGATTTCGAGGCCAAGTACCCCAAGGTCAAGGTCAACCTGGTCAATGCCGGTACCAACAACGACCAGTACACCGCGCTGCAGAACGCGGTCAAGGCCGGATCGGGTGTCCCCGACGTCGCCATGATCGAGTACTACGCCCTGTCGCAGTTCTCGCTCGCCAAGTCCCTCACCGACCTCAGCGCCCTGGGTGCGGACAAGCTCAAGGGCACCTTCTCCGCCGGCCCGTGGAGCGCCGTCCACGCCGGCACCGAGGGTATCTACGCCCTGCCGATGGACTCCGGCCCGATGGCCTTGTTCTACAACAAGGAGGTCTTCGACAAGTACAAGATCAAGGTGCCGGCCACCTGGGAGGAGTACATCGCCGCGGCCAAGAACCTGCACAAGGCGGACCCCAAGGCGTATCTCACCGCCGACACCGGCGACGCCGGCTTCACCACCAGCATGATCTGGCAGGCCGGCGGAAGGCCGTACACCGTGAACGGAACCCAGGTCGGTGTGAACTTCGACGACGCCGGGACCAAGAAGTTCACCACCGCCTGGCAGCAGCTCATCAGCGACAAGCTGCTCGCGCCGGTCCCCCCCTGGAGCGATGCGTGGTACAAGGGCCTCGGCGACGGCACGATCGCCTCCCTCGTCACCGGCGCATGGATGCCCGCGCCCCTCGCATCGGGCGTCAAGGCCGGCGCCGGCAAGTGGCGTGTGGCGCCCATGCCGCAGTGGAAGAGCGGGCAGGAGGCCACCGCCGAGAACGGCGGCAGCTCGCTGGCCGTCATGCAGGCCAGCACCAAGAAGAAGCTCGCCTACGCCTTCCTCAAGTACGCCACCGTCGACGAGGGCGCGCAGACCCGCGTCGACGCCGGGACGTTCCCCTCCACCACCAAGCAGCTGAAGTCCCCGGACTTCCTCAATAAGAAGGACCCGTACTTCGGCGGCCAGAAGATCAACGAGGTGCTCGCCGAGTCGGCCAACGACGTCCTCATCGGATGGTCGTACCTGCCCTTCCAGGTCTACGCCAACAGCATCTTCAACGACAACGTCGGCAAGGCCTACGTCAGCGACACCACCCTGCAGGACGGCCTCAAAGCCTGGCAGGACGCCTCCCGCAAGTACGGCCAGGAACAAGGCTTCACCGTCAAGTAACACGCCCCCGGCCCGTGTCCCGCCCGCCTGTTGGCGGGACAGCAGGACCGTCCAACGGCACTTCTTCGCACCTCCACCCTGAGGGCACGAGGCCGCACGACCGGCCGCCAACGGCCGCCGCTGACGACGACCTCAGCGACCCGCCCCCACCATCGCCCCGCCGGCCACCTGACAGGCCGGCGGGGTCCCACCCCGGGCTCACCAAGCCACACGCGGCCTCCCTCCCCCATGCCCTGAGCCGCCCGTACCCGAAGGAGCAACCCGGATGCGCGGACGCTCGCCCAGCATCCTGCCCAGGCCACCGCCCGCGCGGATTCGGGCACCGGTGGTCGCGATCACCGCGGTCGGCCGCGCAGCCGCCAACAGCATCCCGTGCCCGCCGCCCCGAGCAAGGACACTCAGCGGGCGGTGACAACGCCGTAGCGGGCCCCACCCGCAGTGGCCCCTTCTCCACAACAAAGGCCGTGCCCGCCAGCCCAAAGCGAGCACGTCAACTCAGCCGACCCCACGTTCCCCGGCCGCCCGGCGCCCATCACCACCTCGCGCCGTGCCTTCTCCGGAACACACCCAGGCGACACCACCGCATCACAACCGCCCACCGCGGCAGATCGCTTCGTGGCGCCCAAGGCGGCAACGACCGCCTGCACAGAGCCGCATGCAGAAAAGGAACACGACATGCCCAACTCCCAACGCACCCGGCCAGGTCCTCATTCCGCCGTACTGCCTCCCGCCCGTACCCACTTCCTCCGCCGCGCGCTGGCCTGCCTCGCGGCCGCACTGATCGCCGCGCCGATCACCATGCTGTCCACCGCGTCGCCGGCGGCGGCGGAAACCAACCCGACGGACGCCAGCAAGTTCAAGGGCGTGAACTGGGCCGTGCCGGGGGACAACTATGTCCACGGCGCCGTCGTCCCCGAGGGGTTGGACAGCTCCGACAGCTACGACACCGTCAAAGCCAAGGCCAACTCCATCCTCGGCGGATTCCAGAGCACGCTCGGCGCCAACACCGTCCGGCTGCCGATCAACACCCACTCCGTCCCCGGCACGACGTGGGGCGACAAGTACACCGGCGCCATCGACGCCGCAACCGCCAAGGGCTTCAAGGTCATCCTCTCCTACTGGGAGGACGATGCGGCCCAGAGCGGCAGGATCACCGATATGGCCGCCTTCAACTCGATGTGGGACGCGGTCATCGGTAAGTACGGCTCCAACAGCCTGGTCTACTTCGAGCCGATGAACGAGCCCAACGGCTACAGCGCCACCGACTGGGCGAACCTCGCCGCCAAGTGGATCACCGACCGCCCCTCGGTCCCCAAGAACCGGATCATCGTGAGCGGACCCGGCTCGAACGACTACGTCACGACCGTGTGCGCCGACTCCCGCCTCGACGGGACCTACCTCTCGCTCCACCACTACGCCTTCGGTAAGCCGGCGAAGACCTACAGCGAGTGGGTCACCGACTTCAAGAGCAAGGTCGGCACCTGCGGCACGCGTACCATCCTGGACGAGTTCGGCGCGCCGATGGACACAGGTCTCAACTACAACGACGCTACGAGCACCGACAACTTCGTGCGGTACCTGCGTGCCGACACCGACACCGCCCGTTCCCTCGGCATGGGCGCGGTCTACTGGCCGGCCCTCGGCGGTAAGCGCATCGACCGGCCCACCTACGACTGGTACTCCCTGTTCGACCTCAAGGGCAGCGGCACCAACCTGGCGCTGGGCGTTCGCAACATCAGCGGCATCGACCTGCTGAAGTACGCCTGGGGCAGCGACCCCGGCTCGCATATGAGCATCCTGCGCAACGTCGGCAGCGACGGCTGCCTCGACGTCCCCGACCTCAGCCACAACAACGTCCAGGTCCAGGTCTGGGCCCAGTGCTGGGGCGGCGACAACCAGCAGTGGACCCGGACGTCCTCCGGGCAGATCACCGTCTACGGCGGTACGAGCACGAAGTGCCTGGACGCCTACGGAGCAGGCACCAACGACGCCATCGTGGTCGGCACCTATGACTGCAACGGCGGGGCCAACCAGAAGTGGATGTTCTACTCCGACGGCACGATCCGGGGAGTGCAGTCCGGTCTTTGCCTGGACAGGGACGGGGCTACCTCCAAGGTCCAGCTCTGGTCCTGCTGGGGCGGCAACAACCAGAAGTGGCAGACCAGCTGAGAGGCCACCCCCCGCCTGACACACCCACAGGCCGGTCGCGGACGTCAAGAGCCGCGACCGGCCTCATCCCCGGGGCGCTCCCCTCCGGGCCCGAGCAGCGGACCGGTCCATCCACGGTCCCATCGGCACTCCGAACGTCTCCCCACCACGAAGCGAGGAAAGCTGTGCCCCTTGACGACCTGACCGCATTCCACTCCGGCTTTGCCTGGGGAGCGGCCACCTCCGCCTACCAGATCGAAGGCGCGGTCGCCGAGGACGGCCGAGCACCATCCGTCTGGGACACCTTCTGCAAGCAGCCCGGCACCATCGCCGGCGGGGACACCGGCGACATCGCCTGCGACCACTACCGCCGGTGGCCCGACGACGTGGCGTTGATGAAGGCCCTCGGCCTCAACGCCTACCGATTCTCCATCGCCTGGCCCCGCGTCATGCCGGACGGGGACAACCGCGTGAACCCGGCAGGGCTGGCCTTCTACGACCAACTGGTCGACGCACTGCTGGAAGCGGGCCTTGCTCCTCATGCCACCCTCTACCACTGGGACCTGCCGCAGGCCCTCGAGGACCGCGGCGGCTGGCCCGCCCGCGACACCGCCCTGCGATTCGCCGACTACGCCACCGTTGTCGCCGACAGGCTCGGTGACCGGGTCACCAACTGGGCGACGCTGAACGAGCCGTACTGCTCCGCATGGCTCGGCCACCTCCAGGGGGTCATGGCGCCGGGCCGCACCGACCTGACCGCCGCCGTGCGCGCCTCACACCACCTGCTGCTCGCCCACGGGCTCGGCGTCGAGGCCCTCCGGTCCACGGCCTCACAAGCGCGGGTCGGCATCGTCAACATCCTCACGCAGTCCGAGCCCGCGAGCGACCGGCCCGAGGACATCGCCGCCGCCCGCCGCGACGACGGGCACAACAACCGCTGGTGGCTCGATCCCATCCACGGCCGCGGTTACCCGGCCGACATGGTCGAGGTGTACGGGACCGAACCACCCGCCAAACCCGGTGACCTGGAGACGATCGCCGCGCCGCTGGACTGGCTCGGCGTCAACTACTACAAGCGGTCAGTCACCGTCGACGATCCGCAGGGGCCCGCACCGTTCGCCCGTCCCGTCACACCGCCGGGCACACCCCGTACCGGAATGGACTGGGAGGTCCACCCGGACCGGCTGGAACACCTGCTCGTCCGGATCAGCGAGGACTACGCACCGCGATCGATCTTCGTCACCGAGAACGGCTCCGCCTACTCCGACCGTGCAGCGCCCGACGGCAGCGTCCAGGACGTCGAGCGCATCGCCTTCCTGGAGTCCCACCTGGCAGCCTGCGCGCGGGCTGCCCGCCGCGGCGTCCCGCTCGACGGCTACTTCGCCTGGTCCCTGCTGGACAACTTCGAATGGGCCTACGGCTACTCCCAGCGGTTCGGCATCGTCCACGTCGACTACGAGACCCAGACACGCACCATCAAGGACAGCGGCCACCGCTACGCCGAGATCATCCGCGCACACGGGCGCACCACACAACACGCAGCTTCCGTCGCGATTCCCACCCCCGAGAAGAGAGCCTCTATTCGGAGGAGCGGCGCAGTAACTGAAGACCCTCGTCACCAGGGGACTGTCTGACGCTTACATGTCCCGGGCCGACAGGACGCGGCGAAGCGGTGCATGGATGCCGCCGAGGCCGAGGCTCTTGGTAGCTGTTGTTTTTCGATCTTGAGAGAAGCCCGTCGGGCGGGAGTCCCGATTGGGTGGTCGCGGGATGCTTGGCGCATACGGGTGGGGCCTCCTGAACAGCTCGTTGGTATCGAATCACCGAGCAGCAGGAGGCCCTGATGCAGCAGTCTTCCGTATGGAGCTGCTGGTGCTGTCCGCAGCTGCCGGCAGCTCCGCCGAGGACGGGCTGCGCCTGTTCGCGGGCGTGGGTGCGGACAGCGCAGACGCGTATCCCACCATGAACGCTCATCTCCGCGAGTGACCCGCCGTCGACCGATCCGTCACCTCGTTGCTGTTGCTGGTCCGGTACGACGCGGCCGGTGGCCCGCCGCCCCCCACTACAGTCCGAACCGGTCCGCCCCCGGCGGCTCTGAGGGACGGACGGGTGGCTCGGACCTTCGGGCACCCGCCCGCCGGTCCGCTCCCGGCACCCGGATGACGACAGCCTGGACCGGCCGTCCGGCCGCGACGACCTGGCGGCGTGTCAGCGTCGCGGGTGGGAACCAGGGCGCCGTCCACGATGTGCACCGTGCCCGTGCGGAAACGCTGTCGCTGCACGAGTGCGAGCAGTGGGCCGGTGCGGGCGACGATCCGGTTGGCTGGTGACCAAGGAAAAGCCGAACGGCGGGGCGAGTTGCCACAGCGTCAGGTTGGGACGCCGGCAGGCAGCGACGAGCAACACCCGGTCCTGCAGCGGCCATGGGACGTCCCGGCCGTAGCACTTCTGGCTCCTTCACGGCGCAGCATCGTGATCGACTTGCGGAAAGCGCGCGGGCCCAGCCCGATGGACGGGGCCGCCTATGACGGCTCCGACACCGTGAACACTGCTCTCGCACCAAGATCGTCCCAGCACCCGGGGAGCCCAGACTTCCGGAGGTCCCCGCGTGCCGGAATTTCGCTGGGCGGTCTCGTCATCGGCCGGTATCGTGCGGAGCAGGGCCAAGGGGGATGGGCTGGTGCGTCCAGTGCTGTTGGTGGATGTGGACCGACCGCTGAATCCGTACGCCGCGAAGCCGCACCGTCGGCCCGAGGGCTATCAGACGCACCGTCTGCTGACGCCTCGCTGGGAGGCCGCCGAGCGGCGCCGGATGACGGCCGGGCGTTCGCCTGGGTCGACGACGAGATCTCAAGGGCCGATCGTGCCTGGGTGAAGGAACACCACGACGGTCCCGCCTGTCTGCATCGGATCGACCCCCGACGGGGCCCTGCCATCGACGGCTTCGCCGCGCTGACAGCATGGGCGACAAGCCTGGACTGACTCCGCGACGAGTCGCCAACTGCCTGCGACGCCGTTCGGCACGAGCGTTGCGCGACATCCCTTCATCACTGGAATGGGCAAAGTGGCCTTGCCATACTGGTGCGATGTGCTTTCGTGGGGGGACTCCTAACCGGCATTACGTGTGCTTGCCCTGCCGTTCTGCGTTCAAGAAGCGCGGCACGTGGGCAAGCCGATGTCCGCGCTGCGGTGGAGAGTTGATCGATGCGGGCCAGGACCTCGCTGTGCCGAAGCGGTGCGACTCCGCTGGGTGGCGGACGTTGACTGCCCTACTGAACGCGGGTGTCACGTTCCACTCTGGCTGCTGTGACGGGCCCGGCTGGCGGCCACGGACACCCCGCGAGGTACGCGAGCGGCTGGCCGCCGCGGCCGGCACCGGCGTGCCGCTGAGCGTGGCGCTGACGACGGTCGACACTGACGAGCTCCGTTCACGGCACACCGCACGCTGAGTCATCGGCGTGGCCCGTCCCATACTCGGACGCGCGCCGCCCGCCAAGGCCCCCAAGTCGGCCTCCAGCGCCTTCGAGCGGGGCGTCGGCGGCCTCGGCGCAGTACAAGGACCCCACGCTCCCTGGCTCAAGGCCCACGTAGAACGGCTGGAGGACGGGACGGAGGTCAAGCTCGGGGTGTTTCTGCGCTACAGCAAGAGCAGGCGCGGGAGGCCCACCACCGACAAACTCGGCAGTTCCCCGCGCGCTTGGGCGCTGTTGACGTGAGACTCGCCCGCTCGATCGTTCGGTCCCCCACGGTGCCAACGCATAGGTGTTCGTACTCAGGGGGCGGCCGGACCATCCGGGTACTCCAGCGCTTACCCGGCCCTGCCGCCCCCGGCTTGGATCGGCCCATGGCCTACCGCACCGCAACCGCAATCGGCGCCCTCTTCCTCGGCGTCCTCGCCTTCGGCGCCAACGGGTGTACGTCGCTGGAGGGCGGCCCCGTGCGCTCGGCGAGCGAGTACCGAGCGCGCGTGGACGCGACCGAGGAGGCCGGCGTCCGGACCGTCCTGGCGCTCAGCCCGGCGCCCGACCTCGGCGGGCACCGGCCGGACGAGCTCGCGCACGAAGAGGGCAGCAGCTCCTGTGTGGACGACTTCGGCGTCGATGACGGTGACGTCACCCGTGACCAGCCGACCTACAGCTGGGACCTGTACTTCACCGACCCCGCCGCATACCGGGCCGCCGTCGACCACCTGCGGCGCACCTGGCGGCAACAAGGCCTGACGGTGGAGGAGCTACCCGCACCCAAGCAGGGCGAGCCCGGCGCGGGCCTGCCCGGCATCACCACCACCGACGAGGACGGCATCGACCTCACCCTCCGCCCCGACTGGTACTCCGGCAAGCCGACGGTCCGAGCGGACGGCGGCTGCATACGCCACCACGGCGCGTACGACGACGTGGTCGGCGCCGGCGAGAACGGCTAAGGGTTGTCCCGTAAATGATCTCTGAGTCGGCTCGGACTCGGTCACGTGCTGTGCCGCCTTCTCGCTCAGCCAGCAAGGATGAGGTTGTGGAGGCGGGCGATGCCGCGCATGGCGTGGTAGACGCCGTCGCCCTTGAGGCGGCAGTCTCGAAGGATCTTCCAGCTCTTCATGCGGGCAAAAGTGTGCTCCACCCGGGCACGGACCTGCTTGTGTGAGCGGTTGTGCTCCTCTTTCCAAGCCGGGAGTTCGGTCTGTCCACGATCGCGACGGTGCGGGATGACCAGGCCCGTGCCCGGGTAGCCGCCGTCGGCGATCGTGACGGTGTTACCGACGGCCGCCTTGGCTCCGGACTGCTCCCACGCCTTGCAGTCGTTGCGATTGCCGGGCAGGGGCCGGCCGACCACCACGACGAGCCGTGTGTCGGCGTCGATGACGACCTGGTGGTTGGTGGAGTACCGGTAGTTTTTGGACTGCTCGGCGATCGCATGGTCGCGGGTCGGCACCAGGGTGCCGTCCACGATGAGCACGGCGTCGTTGCGGAACCGCTCGCGGGGCCGGAGGGCGAGCCACGGCCCGATGTGGTCGATGATGCGGTCGGCTGCGGACTTCGAGACGCCGAAGAGTGGCGCCAGCTGTCGCAGCATCAGGTTCGTGCGCCAGTACGCAGTCACCAGCAGCACCCGGTCGTCCAACGACAGGCTCCAGGGCCGCCCTTTGCGAACCGGATCCGCGCCCTCGTGGCGCAACGCAGTGATCAGCTTGCGGAAACAGCGCGGGCTCAGTCCGGTGAACGGGGTTATCCAAGACGACTCCGATGCCGTGATCACACCAGCCACGGCGAGATCGTCTCACCCGCGGTTCCGCCTCACCCAGGCGAGGCAGAGTCCCCGGCCGCCCGTCGCTGGCCCGGCCACATGTCGTCATACGCCGCGTCGAAGAACTGCACTTGCGGCGCGCGCAGCGCGGACGCGTCGGCTATCGCACCCCGGGCTGCCTCAGCGAGGCGGGATGCATAACGATAGGCGGCTCCTCGCAAGGGCTCGCTTCTGGCCGCCAGGTCGATCTCCGCATGCGCCAGCCACAGGTCATCGACGAGCCGATCGAGCACGGGATCCGCCGAGGTGTCACCACTGCTCGGCCGCACGAACGCTGCCTTCTCCACCTGCGACGCAAGGCTGAGGAACTTCAGGACGGCGTTCTTCAACTCAGCGCGATGGGCAGCTGACTCCTGCACTTCGAGCTGTCGGGTACTCGCTCGCGAGACCAGGTACTGACCAAACAGCGACCCGCCCGCACCGAGAGCAACACCCGCCAGAGACAACAGTGCCGGCCCCAAGGCTCCCCAAGATCCCATGGCTGCAGTCTCTCAACACCGGTTCACCTCTGGGCGAGTGCCGGGATGTCCGCCGACGGCTCACGCCATGCCAGTTACGGGACAGCCCTCAGCGATACCAGTCGTCCCCGTCGCCCGCCAACGCCCGCCCGAGAAGTCCCTCAGATCCCGCGCCGTCCCTCGGCGGCTGTCGTCCTCGTGGTCCCAGAGGAAGACGTCCACCCGGCGCGGGGCGCGGACCAAGGTGAACTGGTCGCCGCCGCCGTTGTCGCCGAAGAACAGCAGCGCCTCGAAGGGCATGGACAGCTCGGCCAGGCACGCGTCGTTCCAGAAGGCGAGGTTCTGCTTGACGATCTGATCCAGCGGCCAGACAGTGCCCACGCCGTCCGGTCCCACGATCCCGTCGGTCTCCCCCGGCCGGCCCGCCAGCTCGGCCGGGAGCGGGAGGGGACACCCCAGGGCCCGCTCCGCCGCGGCCAGCGCCTCCGAGCCGACAGGCTCACCGAACTCCGCCTCCAGGCAGACCCCACGCGCAATCTCTCGCCACATCCCGCCCAGCCTAGGCGTCTCTCTCCTCCCCCACCGTCCAGCAGGGCGAATCCCTCGGGGGCGCCGGCCGCAGTGGCAGCCGGGCGAAGTCGATGCCGGCGTCGGCGTTGGGGTCTCCCGTCGGCAGGCGGTCCTGTTCGTCCGGTCGGTAGTACGCGCCGTACGCCCAGAACTCCGGCACCTCGTGCGCCATGATCCGCACGCCGCGAGCGTCCTGCCCGTACGTCGCGTTGATCCTCGCCACGGCCTCCGCGCGCGAGGTCCCGCAGCGTTCGATCAGTACGTCCGCCATCTCCCGGAAGTAGGCCAGCATCTCCGCGTCGAGCGCGACCAGGTACTCCGTGTCCGACGACGCCTCCCCTGGTCCCCGCGCCTCCCCCGCACCCCAGCCCGCCTGCAACTCGTCCACCGTTCACCTATCCGAGAAAGGGCCAGTCGCACCTGGCTCGAGCACCGTCGCGAACCGGCGCCGTCGGTCAGCGCCTAGATCAAACCATTCTGGCGGTGCATACGCCCGCATGAAGGCGACACCCCCTGTCCCCTGCCCGGGTCGATCGGTGTTCCCTTCCCAATCAAACACAGTGTGGTGGCACAGGGCTCGGGCGTCAGGAGGGGACACCGGCGGGAACGCGCCCGGCCGGGCAAAGGCGTACTTGTAAGCCGTCGTATCCCTGTTTCCGGTGAGCCGACAGGGACACGGCAGCGCACACCACGTAGCGTCCGTCCCTGTCGTGGTGACGGCATGCGAGCACAGCGAACGCACCCGAAGCGTGCCGTTGCAGACCAGTTCGGCCAGGGGTGTTGCGCTGAAGACCGAACGCGCCGGGTCAGCGAGTACGGGCGCCGGGCATGCGCCGGTACTCGCCGACCCGGCGCGCGGGGCTCACCTCCACGACTGCCGGGGTGCGACGGAGGTGGTCATTGCACTCGGAACGGACATCCATAGCGGTGGTTGCCCTGCCCCCGAGTGGGCCACGGTGGCTCGGAAACAGGAGGGAACGCCGGACGTCGGCGCCGTCACCATCTCGTCCCGTCCTGCGGAGGACGGGTGAACTGGTCGGATGCGGATACCCAGGGCATCACCCGTGCCAGGTCTCGGTGGACGCGGTCGGCTTCACTGCGCACTTGGGCGGGTATGTCGCCGCGCTCGGCGATGAGACGGCTGAAGATGGGGGTTTCCTGGAACACGCTGCAGTCTTCTTTCTACTGGATGGCGAACCGTCGGTCAGTGCTGGGTGCTTACAGGCGCGTGGGACAGAAATGGTTGATCAAGTCGGCGAAGACCCTCCTGGGCGCCTGCGCGCAGCAGGGCATGCGGGCTCTTGCTCGGTGGCACCCTGAATCCCCGTCAGATGCACGGCGATGTCCACGTGCAGGAAGGCGGGGAGTACCAAGGTGCTCGTGCATTCGAGTTCGCGAGTGGGTCATGCCCGGCACCCTACGGCGTGGCAGTGACAGGTGCGCCTCCAGCCCTTCGAACGTGAGGTGCCGCGCCCGAGGCAGGCCAGGCGGGCACCGCTCTGCCGGTGCCGCCGACACTTGCCGGTCCTGCACCATCGAGTACTCGGTGACCACTTGGGCTGCCGAACACGGCCCACTCCACACAACACCCCGGCCACAGCTCGCCGCGTACCTCGAACGGGAGGTCCGTACGCTCTGGCAGCCGCAGATCCACGCACGGGCCGGACAGGCCGCGGCCGCCACGGCCGGCATCGTGATCGATGTTCAGGCCCGTTTCGGCCACACCGCCGCCTCGGGTGGCGCAGGCGTGGCGGCGGCGGGCTCCTTGGCTGAGCCGGCCGCGTTCGCCTGCCGGCCGTACACCGCACGGCGCGCGGGCCAGGTGGTCCGGGCGGTGCTTACGTGCCGCGCTGGCAGTGGGCGTCCGTGCGGCACGGACGGCGGTTGCCGGACTCGGCGCCCGCACCCGAGGCCGCCTGCCGCCTGCCGCCTGCCGCCGACGGGGGCCCGGTCTACGACAAGGCAGGCGAGCCTGCCAACGGGGCCTCTCTCCCTCGCTGCTACTCTCTGCGGGTTCACATGACTCAGGGGGAAGTCCTTGCTCACGTCGGTTGCCACCGAATGGCTGTGGCTGCTGGCCGTCACAGCCCTCGTGATCCACTGCTCCGCCATGGCGAAATGGATACCGGTCCAGAGATTCTGGACGGTGTACCCCTTCATCTGGGTGGTGTGCGGCACCGGAGCGGTGACGTACGGCGTATGGCGCGGCTTCGCCACGGAAGACATGCTCGTCGTGTGCTCGTTCGCGCTGATCGGACTGACGATCGGCATGTACCCGACTCGCAAGCTGTTCGCGGAGTGGGCACGGGAGATCAACGAGGGAGTGACACGCGAGCGGTACGACTACCCTCGCTCACACCTCGCGTTCTGTGGCGCATCCGTGCTCGTGATGTTGGCCGCCGCGGTCCTGCTGACCCGCTGACAGGCCACAAACCGTGGCGAGCAGACCCTCCGCCCCGAGGAGACGCCGTAGGGCATGCGGTCAGTGGCTGGCCGGACGCCCAGTGGCCCATTGCCGGGTCGGTGCGTAGGGTCTGCCACGATCAGGCGGGGCCCGGGGCCGTGCACCCCCGCCGTGGCGGAGCGGTGGCTTGCCTGGACGGCAGCCGGACTGGCGGGCCTGTGCTTCAAGCGGCCCCATGAGCCGTACCGACCGGTGAGGCCGTGACGGAGGTACAGGACGCGGGTGACTACCGAGGCCATCATCGGCGGCGTCACTGGCCACCTCGCCGCTCCCCGGACGGCGGTGCCGCTGGGCCGCTACGGCACCGCGGGCCGCCCGCAAAACACCGCTCGCGACCACGCTGACCAGGCCGCCGGCCGCGCCTTGGCCGACCTGTTGGCCTCGTCGGCGGACACCGCACCCATACGGTCTCCGCCAATCCCGACTAGCTCGGCATTGACCCGAACCGGATCGAACCAAGGGTTCGCGCACTCCCGTCCGGTGAACGGTGACCGCTCGCAGAACGGAGAGCACACAGCGGGCCAGGCACCTGAGCAAGAGGTGGCGGTCACCGTGGTGACGTCGGTCAGCGGCTCATGGGGTCCGCTCGTCCCGGGCGAAGAAGTTGATCAGGTCCTCTGGTGTGAGGTTGGCAGGGATTTCCGCTCCAGCCTCGCCGACCGCGGTGCCGCGCAGGAACAGTGCTTGCTCGTATTCGGTGAGCGCGGCCTCGATGTCGTCGGGGTGCGCGGCGAGGGCCTTGCCGAGTTCGGCGCCGTCGAGCATGGCCAGGTTGGCGCCTTCGCCGTTCGGGAGCGTGAGGTGGGCGGCGTCGCCGAGCAGGGTCACCCCCGGCACCCGGTCCCACCGGTGCCCGGTCGGCAAGGCATAGAGGGGGCGCAGGGCCGGCGCGACATCGCTGTCGGTGATCAGAGCGGTGAGCTCCGGCGCCCAGTCGTCGAACTCCTGCGCGATCCGCGCGGTGGCCGCGGCGGGATCGGTGAAGTCGATGGCGGCGAACCAGTCCCGCGGCTCGGACAGCCCCACGTAGGCGTGCAGGGTGTCGTCCCTTTCCCGGTGAGCGAAGATCTCCCTGCCCGGCGTGAGCGCGATCATCGACCCGCCGCCGACCGCCTTCGCGGCGGCGGGGTGCCGGGTGTCGGCGTCGAACAGGTAGGTCTCGACGACCGACTTCCCGGTGTACTCGGGTGTGGCCGGGGAAAGCAACGGCCGGATGCGCGACCACGCGCCGTCCGCGCCGATCAGCAGGCTGGTGACAACCGTGTTGCCGTCGGCGAACGCCAGCTCGTGGCGTCCCTCGCCGAGGCTACGGGTGCTGCGCACCTTGTGCCCCCACCGGACGGTGCCGGGCGGAAGTGAGTCGAGCAGGATCTGTCGCAGGTCGCCGCGCATCACCTCGGGGCGTCCGCCCGTGCCGTCGTCGCCTTGGTCGAGCCGGACGGTGCCGTCCGGGTCGAGGATCCGCATCGTCTGGCGGCCCTCCAGAATGATGTCGCGGAACTCGTTCATCAGGCCGGCCGCCTGCACGGCCAGTTGGCCGTTGTAGTCGTGAATGTCGAGCATCCCGCCCTGCGACCGCGCCGTCGGTGAGGTCTCCGCCTCGTAGACCGTGGCCGGGATGCCGTTGACGTGCAGGACACGTGCGAGCGTCAGTCCGCCGAGTCCGGCGCCGACGATCGTCATGTGAGTGGTCATGGTGATTCCTTGCCTGTGGTACGCCTGCCGGACGGGCATCCGGCAGCATCTCCAGCAAGACTCCAGGCCCCCGCCGACAAGCCGCCGACACCGGACCGACAGCGCCGACAGAGCGCCGACACCGGACCGACAGCCCCGGCATACGACCGACACCGTGGCTCCCGCCGTGCGGAAACTCAGGTGGCCTCAACGCGCCGTCTGGGTAGAGTCGGGCAGTGCCCGAGTTGAAGCAGTTGCATGGTGGTCATGCCCCGGCGGTCCTTGCCTTCGAGCTGGCGAACCGCGCCTATTTCGCTGCCTCGGTCTCCGACCGCGGCGACGACTTCTTCGACCGGTTCACCGACCGGTACAACGCCTTGCTGGCTGAGCAGGAGGCCGGCATCTGCGCTTTTTACGTGCTCGTCGCCGAAGACGGCTCGATACTGGGCAGGTTCAACCTGGTCGACATCGAGGATCGCACTGCGGAACTCGGCTACCGGGTCGCACAGGACGTCGCCGGCCGCGGCGTGGCGACCACGACCGTTCGGGAGCTGTGCCGGCTGGCGGCGTCGCGGCACGGGCTGCGCACACTGCGGGCGGCCACCGCCCACGAGAATGCCGCGTCCCAGAAGGTGCTGACCAAAGCCGGGTTCGTCTTGCTCGGACCAGCCGACCCAGCCGATCTCGGGGGTAAGCAAGGCAACTGGTATCAGCGCGACTTGGTTTCCCAGCCGTAATCCGCGCCAACGAACACACCCGTCACCCCTCACCCGACGGGCTCGTCCCGCTCACCTGCAACGCCACCCGGTGACCGTTCACGACGCCGGTCGTCCAGCCCGTGCACGACGTCGCCCGCCGGCTCGCCCAGTCCGCCTGGCGACGTCGCCACCAGCCCCGAGTCCGTGCCGGTTGTTACCGGAGGCAAGCCGCGAGTCCGCCATGAAGATCACGACCTGCCGCTGGAGTACTGGTTCGAAGCACATCTCGACACCGGAGATTGAAGAACAGGTCAGTTGATCAGGCCGACAACGCCGACTTCGCCGAGGCCGTCAGCACACTGCAGGACGTTGGCGTTCGACCGGGATGTCCAGCGCGCCTGGACCGGTCTGGACCGCCTGGCCGTCCCCGCATTTCCGTGCGAGGTCGGGGGCATCGGCGCCGCCGCACTGGTTGAGCGCGCCGCCGAGGGGCAGTCCGGCGGGGTTGCCGTCGGCTGTGCCGGTGCCCCGCGTGGTGCTTCCGATGGCGTGAGCCCCGTCCTGCGAGACGGCCGACGCGATCGGGCTCCCTGGGGCGTCATTCCCACCGCTGCGCGTTGCTGTCGTCGAGGTTGCCCGGCGGGCGCGGGATGACACAGAAGAGGAGGCCCGCCGGATCGCGCATGATCCACCAGGAGTGGACACTGCGCACCCGCGTCGCCCCCAGGCGTCCCAGCCGGGCCACCTCCGCCTCCACGTCGTCGGTGTGGATGTCCAGGTGGACCCGGGGCCCGCTCTGCGAGTCGAGGCGCTGGAAGTACAGCCACACGCGGGGGCTGTGCAACGCCGCGCTGGTGTACGCCGGGGAGTCGGGCACCACGGCCGTCGGTGTGCCGGTGGCGGCTCCCCAGAAGGCCGTGACGCGGTCGTGGTCCGCCGCCGGTACGTCGATGACCTCCTTGCAGATCCTGCTGCAGTGAGCCATGCCGGGACTGTCTCCTCGTCCGGGGGTGCGGTGGACTCCGTGGCCGCGCGGATCAGTGGTCGGCCCGCTTCGCGTCGAGCCGCCGGATCAGGTGCCGGGACTGCAACCGCAGCGTCGCGTCCAGGAGGTCTCCCGTCGTCAGGCGCTCCAGCAGGGCCGCGGTCGCCCGGCGAAGGTGTCTGTTCGGCCTCGGCCCTGGCCGACGCGCGTGCCGTCTGCCCGTGCGCTGGCAGCGGACAGCGCGCCCACCGGGACACCGCGGCGACGGCCCCCGCCCCTGGACGGCGGTCCATGCGGCTCAAGGTCGACTGTGCCGATGTGAGCTGTGGCATTGCCGGCCACAGCGGCCAGTTCCACCATGGCCTGCTCAAGGACATCAAGGAAGGCAGCTCGTCATGGGCGATCATGTGCACGTGCGACTCAACCAGGGGCTGAGCGTGTCGGAGGACGGGGAACTGATCGAGCACTCCCGCTGCCGTTGCGGGGCAACCTTCAGCAGGGTGTTCGACGCCGACGGCGGGGAGCCGGAACGCCCGACCGGGTCATGATCCGCGCTCCGGGCGAGAAGTACGGCCGCCGCCGGACCGAACGGCCTGTTGCCGTGCGGCCGCCTGGGCGCGGCGATTGGTCGCGACGGCTGCTGGTGTGATCGGGGTGAGACGCGGCAACGGCTCGGTCGCCCGCTTGCCGTTCGCTCGGCGCCTGTACATGGCCCCGGTGTCCCAGCTCAGACACCAGCCGCAAAGTAGGTCTCGGGTAGCTGGACGAGTCCCGTTTCCCTGTCCTGGGCATCGTCGTTGGCCTGATCGAGTGATCGAGGCCAAAGGGGCGTGCGTGCGGCAAGAGTGGTCGCCAGAGGAGCTGTTGGCGAACTGGACGCTGGTCGACGGCGACTGGGACCTGGTGGCGAACAAGAGCGGGACGACCCGGCTCGGCTTCAGCCTCTTGCTGAAGTTCTTCGAGCTGGAAGGCCGGTTCCCCGATGTGCTGGAAGAGGTCCCGCCGGCCGCGGTGGAGTACGTCGCCGAGCTGGTGAAGGTCCCGGCCACCGAGTTCGCGAAGTACATGCTGGTCGGCCGGACTGCCGAGTACCACCGCAAGCAGATCCGTGAGGCCCTGGGATTCCGGCCGTCGACGGTTGCGGACGAGAAGGCGCTGGCCGAGTGGCTGGCCGTGGAGGTCTGTCCGGTCGAGCTGGTGGAGGACCAGCAGCTCGAGGCCCTACTGGTCGAGTGCCGGGCCCGGAAGATCGAGCCGCCGGGCCGTACCCGGGTCGAGAAGGTGCTCGGCGCGGCGCGGGGGAAGTGGGAGAAGACGTTCTGCGCCCGCGCGATCGGCCGCCTGGGCCAGACGGGCACGGCCCTGCTGTTGTCCCTGGTGGCCGAGGACAACGAGGCGGGGACCGCCTTGCTGGCCGCGCTCAAGCGCGACCCGGGCGCGGTGGGCCTGGACTCCTTGCTCACGGAGATCACCAAGCTCAACGACGTGCGCAAGCTCGGGCTGCCCGACGGGCTGTTCGCGGACTGCTCGGAGAAGCTGGTGGCCGCCTGGCGGGCACGGGCGATCAAGATGTACCCCTCGGACTTCCGCGACACGAGCGAGCGCGTACGGATCACCCTGCTCGCGGCGCTGTGTCGTCCCGTCAGGCGGAGATCACCGACGCTCTGGTCGACTTGCTGGTCGCCCTGGTCCACAAGATCAATGCCCGTGCCGAGCGGCGGGTGGAGAAGCAGCTCACCGCCGAGTTGAAGAAGGTCCGCGGCAAGGAGGGCATCCTCTTCAAGCTAGCCACAGCCGCCGTCGAGATGCCCGACGAGGTCGTACGCCCGGCTCTGTTCCCGGTGGTCGGCGAGAAGACGCTGCGCGAGCTGGTCGCCGAGGCGAAGGCGAACGAGAAGGTCTTCAAGGCCAAGGTCCGCACTACCCTGCGCTCCTCCTACAGCTCGTACTACCGGCAGATGCTGCCGCCGCTGCTGAACACTCTGGGCTTCAGGTGCAACAACACCGCCTATCGGCCGGTGATGGACGCGATGAGCTTGCTGAAGAAGTACGCCGACGTCGACGGCACGACCCGCTTCTACGACGCACCACGGATGTGGTGCCGATGGACGGAGTGGTGCGCCAGGACTGGCGCGAGGCGGTCGTCGACGACAAAGGCAGGGTCGAGCGCATGCCGTACGAACTGTGCGTCCTGGTCGCGCTGCGAGACGCCGTACGGCGTCGTGAGATCTACGTCGAGGGCGCGGCCCGCTGGCGCAATCCGGAGGACGACCTGCCCGGTGACTTCGAGGCCACCCGCGCCGTGCACTACGCCGCGATCCGGCAGCCGCTGAACCCGCGGGCATTCATCGCGGACCTGAAGAAGCGCATGACCGCGCGCCTGGACCAGCTGTCCGGCGCACTCGCGGACGGCTCGGCGGGCGGGGTGAAGGTCACCACCCGCGAGGGCGAGCCGTGGATCACCGTTCCGAAGCTGGAGCCGCTGGCCGAGCCCACCGGCCTGGCGGCCCTCAAGGAGGAGGTCGCACGCCGCTGGGGCGTGCTGGGCCTCCGGGACGTGCTGAAGAACGCCGACTTCCTCACCGGGTTCACCAAGGAGTTCTCCTCAGTGGCCGCGTACGAGTGCATCGAGCGTGACGTCCTCCAGCGCCGCCTGCTGCTGGCCCTCTTCGCGCTGGGCACGAACATGGGCATTCGGGCGATCGTGGCGACCGGTGAGCACGGCGAGAGCGAGGCCGCGTTGCGGCACGTGCGGCGGCACTTCATTACCGTCGACAACCTCCGTGCCGCCGTCACCAGGCTGGTGAACACCACCTTCGCCGCCCGCGATACCGCATGGTGGGGCCGCGGCACCGCGTGCGCGTCGGACTCGAAGAAGTTCGGGTCCTGGTCCTCGAACTTCAAGACCGAGTACCACGCCCGCTACTGCGGCAATGGCGTGATGATCTACTGGCACGTCGAGCGGAAGAACGTCTGCATCTACTCTCAGCTCAAGAGCTGTTCGTCGTCCGAGGTCGCCGCGATGATCGAGGGCCTGCTGCGGCACTGCACCGACGCCGAGATCGAGTCGAACTACGTCGACACCCACGGCGCGAGCATCGTCGGGTTCGCCTTCACTGAACTGCTCAACTTCCGCCTGCTGCCGCGGTTGAAGAACATCGGCAGCATCCGCCTGTACCGCCCGGACGACACCCCGCCCGGCTGGCCGGAGCTCGGCGCTTCGCTGACGAGGCCGATCCGCTGGGAGTTGATCGAGCAGCAATACGACCAGATGGTGAAGTACGCGACCGCGCTCCGGCTCGGAACGGCGGAGGCGGAGCAGGTGCGGCGGCGCTTCACCCGGGGTGGCCCCAAGCACCCCACCTACCAGGCCCTCGAAGAACTCGGCCGGGCCGTGCGCACGATCTTTGCGTGCGACTACCTGGCCAGCCCCGGCCTGCGCCGCGAGATCCACGGCGGGCTCCAGGTCGTGGAGAACTGGAACAGCGCGAACACCGCGCTCCACTACGGCAAGGACGGCGCCCTGAGCGGCCCGGACAAGGAGCACGCCGAGACGTCGATGCTCGCCCTGCACCTGCTCCAGTCCGCGCTCGTGCACGTCAACACTCTGCTGGTGCAGCAGGTCCTTGCCGAACCGGAGTGGGCGAAGAAGCTGAGCGACGAGGACCGGCGAGGCCTGACCGCGCAGTTCTGGTCGAACGTCAACCCGTACGGCACGTTCCGCCTGGACATGGACGCCAGGCTCGACCTTAAACCGGTTGCCGCCGTGCCCCGCCCCCGCACATCTGCCGGCGCCGCCGACCGATCACGCACGCAGACACGATGAGGGACTTCCGGGTTTCATCGACCGGGCGCCCGACCCCCCGAGCCGGCCTCGCAATGGTCTGATTCAGATACGGAGAAACAGTCGCCGCGTCGCAGATCTCAGTGGCCCATGGCCATCAAAGGATGCTCGCGTCAGCGTGCAGACCGGAGAGCTGCTGCTGGTCACCGGCAACTAAGCCGCTCACCGGGTGGGCTCGCGGTTGTAGAGCTTCTTGGCCCACAGGTAGCCGCCCAGGGCGATCAGGGCACACCAGCCGATGGCGAGAATCGCGTTGTTGCCGATCGGGGTGCCCATCAGCAGCCCGCGCAGGGTCTCGATGAACGGGGTGAACGGCTGGTAGTCGGCGAACCATTGAAGCCCGACGGGCATCGAGTCGGTGGGAACGAATCCGCTGCCCATCATCGGCAGGATCATCAGTGGCGTCAGCATGTTGCTCGCGGCAGCGACGCTCTTGGCCATGATGGCCAGCGCGACCGACAGCCAGGTGAGCGCGAAGATGATCAGCACGAGCACGCCGATCACGCCGAGCCATTCACCGAAGTCCGCGGTGGGCTCGAAACCCACCAGTAGTGCGACGCCGGTGACGATTGCCATGCTCAGCAGGGTCTGGGCCAGGCTGCCCAGCACGTGGCCGGTGAGCACCGAGACCCGGGCGATGGCCATGGTGCGGAACCGGGCGACTATGCCCTCGGTCATGTCGAGGGCCACCGAGATCGCGGTGCCCTGGGCCGCGGTGGCCGCAGTCATCAGGATGACACCGGGCACGACGTAGTTCACGTACGTGTCACGGCCGCCCGACGGCCCGCCGAGGCCGCTGCCGAGGATGCCGCCGAGGACGTAGACGAACAGCAGCAGGAAGACCACCGGGACCCCGGCGGCGGTGAGGGTGAGCGTCGGGTAGCGCAGCATGTGCCGCAACTGGCGGCGCAGCATGGTCGCCGAATCGGTGAAGGCGTGGGTGGCGATGCTCATCGGGCGGGCTCCTGTTCCGCGACTGGGTTGCCCGTCAGTGCGAAGAAAACGTCGTCGAGATCGGGGGTGTGGACCTGGAATTCGTCCACGGTGAGCGAGGCGCGGTCGAGCCAGTCAAGGAGTGCGCGCAACGACCGGACGTCGCCCTGGCTGGCGACCTGCAGAGTGAGTGCCTCATCGTTGCGGGACACCACGTCCAGGGTCTGGGCCGCGTAGTCATGGCCGCGTGCGTCGGTGAACCGCAGGGTGATGTGGCCGCCGCCGACCTGCCGCTTGAGTTCCTCTGCCGTGCCCTGGGCGACGAGCTTGCCCTGGTGCAGCACCGCGATCCGGTCGGCGAGCTGGTCGGCCTCCTCGAGGTACTGGGTGGTGAGGAAGATCGTGACGCCTTCGTCGGTCACCAGCCCGCGGATGATCTCCCACATGGTCCGCCTGCTGCGCGGGTCCAGCCCGGTGGTCGGCTCGTCGAGGAAGATCACCCGGGGTCGGCCGACCAACGTCATCGCGAGGTCTAGGCGGCGGCGCATCCCGCCGGAGTACGTCACCGCGGGCTTGCGGGCCGCCTCCACCAGGTCGAATCGCGCCAGCAGGTCGGTGGCGCACTGCCGCCGTTCCCGGCGGGGCAGGTGGTGCAGGTCGGCCATCAGCAGCAGGTTCTCCTCGCCGGTGAGAAAGCTGTCAACCGCGGAGAACTGGCCCGTGACGCCGATCGCGGCACGGACCGCGTCCGGATCACGGACCACGTCGTGGCCGGCGACCCGCATCTCCCCGGCGTCGGCGCGGATGAGCGTGGACAGGATCTGCACCATGGTGGTCTTGCCCGCGCCGTTCGGGCCGAGTAACGCGAAGACCGACCCTGCGGGGATGTCGAGGTCGATGCCGCTCAGCACCACGTGGTCGCCGTACGCCTTGCGTACCGAGGTCGCCGTGAGCGCGGGGGGATCGAGGTCGGTAGTCATGGGTTTCGCTTCCGTCGATGAGCTTCAGACCTTCACAGTTCTGTAAAAATTACGTTGCATACATCAACACGTCAATCATATTCACGTGAAGCAACGGAGTATTTCCAGGTAGATGAGGTAAATCGTTGCATGGCGCATGTCGGCTAATGCAACGGATCGCGTTGCATTAAGCTGGCTCGGACGACAACAGCGGAGGACACCCGATGCCTGGTGACCGACTCACCCTCCAGGACCGGCGGCAGATCGCCACGGGACTGCGCGAGGGACTGACCTACGCCGCTATCGGCCGCCGCATTGGGCGCCCGACCTCGACCGTCACCCGCGAGGTGGTGCGCAACGGCGGGCCTCGCGGCTACCACGCCGAGGCGGCCCACCAAGCCAGCACACGGCACGCGCGGCAGGGCAGGACCACTGCGCTGACAACCTCACCGGGAAGGGGCGACCTCAGCGGGCGTGATCCACGGCTCGTGGACGAGGTGGGTGCGCAGAGCGTGGAACTGATGATTCAGGCCGGGCTCCCGCCGATGATGGCCAAGGTGCTCGCCGTGCTCTTCACCACCGACAGCGGCAGCCTCACCTCCGCGGAACTCGTGCAACGCCTGCACGTCAGCCCCGCCTCCATCTCCAAGGCCATCGGCTACCTGGAAAACCAGGCACTCATCAAACGCGAACGCGACCCCCACAGTCGCGCCGAACGCTACGTCATCGACGACGACGTGGTGTTCAAATCCATCATGGCCAGCGTGCGCAACCAAACCCAGATCGCCGAGACTTGCATGACCGGAGCCCAAAAACTCGGCACCGCCACCCCCGCCGGCGCTCGACTGGAAAACACGAGCCAGTTCCTCCTCCACGTCATCGATGACCTGGCCCGCTCGGCTGAGCACTGGCACAAGATCTACCCCACCCGCCCTCGAAAGGCGTCCGAAACCGACTGAGCGGGTCACATTGGTCGCAGGTCTCGCCCTACCGCTTCCGTGGCAATGTCCACCTTCAGAGCTGAGATCCCCCGAGGGGTCGACATCTTGACGGTCTCCCAACCGCATTCGATCCCAGGGGTCGCGTTTCACAGGTGGTCGCTCGTGAAACACCCGGCCGCCCGGCGGCCCACCTGCGGCGATCATGTTTCATGAGTTGTTGCAAACGGCTAGATGCCTGAAACACCCTCATGAAACGATCCGGGGTCGTGAGCGACGACTTCAAGCGCGTGGAATCGCACGACTGCCCGATGTCCACCTGCGCCGCTCCGGCGGGCTCCCCGTGCCGGACCGGCAAAGGCAAGGTGGCGATCCAGTACCACACCGCCCGCTTCCGCCTCGTGCCGCAACTCGCCAAGGCGCTCAGTGTGCCGACCCCCGCCGTACGCAAGCCGGGGTCGGTCTGGACCGAGCTGCCCCGTCCGGTGAGCGCCTGCGCCGAACCGGTCGGGCACGTCCGTCTCGGATACGCCCGCGCCTCGACCGCCCGGCAGTCCCTCGACGCACAACTCGACTCCCTCGCCGAGGCCGGGGTGACGCGGGTCTACTCGGAGAAGATCTCCACCCGCGCCACCCGGCGCCCCGAGCTGGAGGCCGCCGTGAAGCTCGCCGGGGAGATCCGTTCCTCCGGCGTCGCCGTCACCCTCGTCGTCCACGAACACAAACGACTCGGCCGCGGCATCGAACTCGCCATGCTCGCCGAGGAACTGAAGGCCAGCGACGTCGCCTTGGAGTTCCTCACCGGGGAGCTGAAGGGTTCGCACGACCCGTCAGGCATCGTGTTTACCGTGCTCGCCGCGATGTCCGGCATGGAACGCGAGTACATCCGCGACCGTACCCTCGAAGGCCACGAGTCCGCCCGCAAGCGAGGCAAGACCATCGGCGGCGCGGGCGTCACCGACGAGTCCATGGTCTCCATGGCTCTCCACCTGCGTGACCAGGAGATGAGCCTGCGCGACATCGCCAAGCGGCTCGTCATCACCACGGGCGCGAAGAAGGGCCAGCACCCATCACCCGCCACCGTCATGCGGATGCTGCGCGAACACGACGAACAGGCCGCCACGGCAGCGGGCGCGTGATCACCAGGCTAGTTTGCGGCTGGTGTCTGAGCTAGGACGACAAGGCCTACATGGCGTGCGAACGCACGGCCCGACCCTCGGTCGTCTCGCCGTTCCCCGTGGATGCGTCAGCGGCGGAAGCCGTGCAGTCGGGAGATGGTTCGCTCGACAACCCAGCGGAAGATGTCCAGTCCCGTGCCGTGTGGCCGGCACCGTTCGGCTCGGGGTCGATTGATCGGGCTTCCGATGCCTCACGGCTCGGCGGGGTGGGTGCCGCAGTGAATGCCGGATTCACTGCGGCAGAGCCGGACGGGGCGGACCTCCTGGGCCAATCCGATCGAGGCCCACTTCGGCCGGCTGCGCCAGTTCACCCTGGCCAACTCCCATAATGGCAGCCACCCCGCACAGGCCCAGGCCACTGCACCGCTACCGTCGGGGCGGACGCCCCCTCGCAGTCGCGACCTGGACTCGAGGGCGCCCTCGCGTCACCGTCGCCAGAACAGGTGGTGCGTCACGCCGCTCGGGCTGGGCACGACCTCCAAGTGGTACCGGTCGAGCAGTTCATCAGGGGACTCCCACAGGCGAAGGCCGGACCCCAGCTTTACCGGCGAGACCGCCACATGCATCGTGTCGACGAGGCCGGCGTCAAGGAACTGCCGGATCGTATTGACCCCGCCGCCGAGCCGGACGTCCTTGCCCTCCGCCGCTTCGCGCGCCCGTTCGAGGACCGTGGCCGGGTCGCCGTCGACGAAGTGGAACGTGGTGTCGCAGAGCGTGAACGACGGACGCCTGTGGTGCGTCATGACGTACACCGGGGTGCGGAACGGGGGCTCCTCCCCCCACCAGCCGCGCCACTCATGGTCTTGCCAGGGCCCGCGCTGGGGCCCGAACTTGTTGCGGCCCATGATCTCGGCACCGATGTTGCGTGCGAAGTCTCGCGTGAAGCAGTCGTCGAGGCCCCGGCTCCCTCCGGGTTCCGTGCGCATGGGCCAGCTCGCCGTGGCGCCCGCCCAGGCAAACAGCCTCTCGGGGTGGTCGTGGCCGAACGGCCGCTCGAGGCTCTGGTGCTCACCGGCACCGATTCCGTCACTCGAGACGTTGAAGTTCATCACTCTCAGCAGTTGATCCACGTGTTTCCTCGCCAGCCTGTCGTGTCATCGTGCGGCAAGGCGCCGCACATCATGACGTCGAACGGGACGAGGCCCAATCGACAGCGGCCCGCAACTTTTTTCCAAGGCGCACCAGGAAGCTCCCGCCGGGTCGGCCGCCGCGACCATTCAGATGCGTCGCAAAGGACGTCACCGCCCGTCCCGCCGTCACCACCGCCAACCCGGCGAATCGTCCTGGTCAGAGCACCAGAAGCAGTCCGGGCCCGGAGAGGGCCGAACGGGCACCGGCTCCCTCCGCCAGCTCCCCACCGCGCCGTCCGAGCACCGGTTCTCGGGCGCCCACGCGCCATGCCCAGCAGGTCGACGATGATGCCGCCCAGCAGGTCACCGTCAGCCTGCCCGAGCGGCACTACGAACTGGCCGGACAGGCTCCTTGCCCAGGCCCTGGAGGATTCGGAGGCCACCGGTGCACCGGTGCGCACATGTCTGCACCGAAAGGCCGGCGAGCTGGGGGCACGGTTCGGCGCCCAAGAGCAGGCAGGTGTGTTCGACCTGCTGGAGCGCTACGGATTCGAGCCGTGCCACGACGGTGACGCCATCCTGCTGGGCAACTGCCCCTTCCACGCGCTCGCCCGCGAGGACACTCAGACGGTGTTCGGCATGAATCTCCACCTGCTCGGCGGCGTTCTCGACGGGCTCGGCGAATCCGGCCTCCAGGCGCGCCTGGCCCCCGGCCCCGGCCACTGCTGCGTCCGTCTGGAACCGGCCCCCTCCCCGCCCGCGGCCGCACGGCCTTCCTGAGTGGCTTTCGGGCCAGAGAGCTGGCGGCGCGGCGCGTGCCACGGGCACGTGGTGGGCGAGTCAGGATCTGGACGCAGCTCACTCCGTCCCTGGGCAGAAGGCGGAGGTCCTGGACGTGCTCGAGGGGAAACTGCCGGAGGCCGACGTCCAGGGGGTGCCCCTTTCTTGTCGCACTCTCGGTGGCGGTGGCTGTCGAACTGCCCGTCGCACTCCTCATGGGACGGGGTGCGACGGGCAGGGCTGTACGGGCTTTGCTGGAGTTCGAGCGCTCGGCCTCAGCCGGCCAGGCGCACGCCGAACAGCGGGGAGCCGGCGGTGGAAACACCGGTGCCGGAGGCGCTGATTGCGGGTGTGCCGGTGGCGCTGGGACCGTTGCTGCCGCGGAGGTAGACAGCCGCCCCGTCGCCCGCGTTCTCGTCGGGAACGCCGACGAGCAGGTCCCAATCCAGGTCGTTGTGGGTATCGGCCAGATGGAGGGAGCTGCCGAAGTGGTCGCCGGTCTCGTCGTTGCCCGGAACATTCGGTGTGCTCTGGGCGAAGAACCGGGCGGACGTGGTGCTGTCGGCCCCGATGGCGTCCAAGCCCTTCTCACCGCCGAAAACGAGGGTTACCGCACCAGTTCCGGTGGCACTGCCCAGGCTCTCGCCCGGGGCGCCGATGGCAAGGATCTGGGAACCGTATCCGCGGGACGCCGCGACTTCCAGGGAGGCGCCGAAGCGGTCGCCGGGCTCACTGGTGCCCGGAATGTTGGGCGAGTCCTGCGTGACGGTGTACGAGACGGTGGCGGACGGTCCCTTCGCGTCGCTGTGGAAGACGCGGACGGCGCCACCGCCCTCGTTCGGGGCACCGAGCGCGATGTCCTCGTAGAAGTTGTTGTCGAAGTCGCCGATCGCGACCGAGGTGCTGGTGGGCAACTTGACGGTGCCGGCGGGGTCCAGGCCGGTGGCGGAGCCGAGGGCGTAGTACGTGCTGGGGCCGGTGACGACGATGTCGGCGATCAGGTCCTCGCCACCGAAGTTGCCCGAGGCGATGGCCGTCGGGGCACCCGTGACCGAGGCCGGCGGTACGAAGCGGTAACCGCCACCGTTGCCGCCGGCCTTGGTGAAGCCGCCGCGGTAGACGTCGATCGTCGCAATGTCCGAGCCGATGGCCAGATCCGGCTTCTGGTCGCTGTCGACCAGCGCGGCGAGGACCCGGCCGAACTTGTCGTGGGAGCCCGACGCCGGGTCGGCCACCGTCACCCCGCTGGTCAAGCCCGCGTCGGAGCCCCACAAGATGGCGACCGTGCCGCCGTCGGTGTCGGTGCCGAGGTCCTCGCCGGGGGCGCCGACGGCGAGGTCGGCGTAGCCGTCACCATTGAAGTCCTGCGCCACGACGGCGTCGCCGAAGCGGTCCTGGGCCTCGGACCCGCCCGGGACGCCGGGGCTGTCCTGGCTGATGACGGTGCGCCGGGTGTTGTTGGGATCGGTGGTGCCGCCCCACAAGATGACGACCTGCCCGGCGGCGGACTTGCCGGCCACGTAGGCGCCGGGGGCGGAGACCGCGATGTCGCGGTAGCCGTCGCCGTTGAAGTCGCCGGCCACGTTGGATCCGGCGGCGGTGGCGGCGCCTGCCGTAGCGGTGAGCAGCCCGCCCGTCAGGGCCGCGACGGCGGCGATGGCCAGGGTTCTGCGAAGGTGCTGGGGCACGCTGGGTCTCCTGCTTGGTACATGCGTCGAGAGAGAGCCGCCCGCGCCGGCCGGAGCCGACCTCGTCCCGGCGGCAGGCGGCGGTTGAGCGATCAAGGAGACCTGTGACCACGCGCAAAGGTTGTACGAGGGATGTGAGCGCGGCGTCACCGCGCCCAGCGGCGTCCCGGCCTGTGTCCAACGGCCCACCGGTTCGCTGGCGCGGGCAGCAGGATGAGCACGCGCAGGCCGCCGACCAGCCGGCACACCATCGTCCCCACTCCCCTGGCGGGAGCCGCACACCATGACACAGGCGACGGCCAACGCCCGTGAGACCCCCGGCACACCTCAGACCGGTGCCGGCGTCCCGCTCATGGCGCCAGACATCCGCTCCGGCCGGCGCCGACAGCGCCATGGTTTCGGCGGACGTACCGCACGGGTTCTCGTGGAGGGCCGAGGTGCCGATCCAGGGCGAGTGTCCGTCCACCGATTCGGTCGGGAATGTGGGTCGTACTGCACGACGACCGTGCCGCTCCCGCGGCGTACGCGCAGGTCGACGGCGGTCCGGCGGACCCGTGATGGATGAGGATCGTCGGCGAAGACCGGCCCCGGCCCTCATCCGCCGATCTGTTCGGACAGGCCGAGCCGTCTCCCGGCCCACCGCCACGCGGCGTGACCGGATCCGCCCCGGTTTCGCCTGTCGGCAGGCTGCGCATCGGCTTGGTGCGCACCCCGCCGAAACGATCCGGCCTGCAATGCGAAACGATGATCACATGAGTGAAGAACGGGGAAGCATCGAAGAGGAATCCATCGCGGATCTCGCCCGGCGACTCGTCACGGCGGACACCGGCGGCTGGACACCGGACGGGGTGAGGGCGCTGGTGGCCGAGCTCGGCTGGGCCTGGAACGGGACGCCGCACGATCCCGTCCTGACGGGTCGTTCCTCGGGTGACGCCCGCCTGCGCCCGGTCGGCGAGTTCGAAGAGCGTTACGTCGGCGGCGAGTCGTACGTGGAGCTCGCGGTCCCACTGACGACCGCCTCATCGGACGCCGTGGCGCAGGCCGCGGCCTTCCACGCCGCCCAGCAGGAAGTGACCGCGGCGCTGGGCAAACCGTCCATCATGGGTTCGCACGGCGACATGGGGCCCTTCTACGACAGCGGGCCGGTCTGGGGCGCGCCCTTCATGCGCTGGCGTGGAAGGCCGGACACGCTGGAACTGCGTGGGGGCAAGACGGGGCCGGAGCTGGTTTTGCAGCCCACCGGCCCGGCGGAGAACTGGTTCTGGCGTCAGGGCATCGGCGAGGAGCACTCGATCAGCGGCTTCTTCGGCAGCAATCGTGACCAGGCCAACGCCGGCCTCGGCTTCCCCGGCGGCTGGCGGGCCGGTAGCTGGGAGACCGTCACCCGATCGCTGGGCGATTTCCTGGGAGCACTGCCCGCCGAGACCACCGCCCTCGGCATCAGGATAGGAATGCCGTTCTACGGGCGCACCGACCGCGGCGCACCCATCCTGTTCGACGTGACGTGCGGTGATCGGCTGTCGATCGGCTGCTTCGCCCCGGCCGACGTCGATCCGGCGGCACTGGGCTGGGGCACGGTTGCCGAGCACCCGGGCACGGCATCGGTCTTCGGCGACGACGATCCTGTGTGGCGCGTGGACGGGGGCGGCCCCGGCGAACCGAAGGGCCGTGCCCTCGCGGAGCTGCTCGTGGCCACGGCCAGGGCTGTGGGGGTGAGCAAGCCAACCGATCTGATCGTCGGCGGCGAGGCCGAGTACGTGGACGGTTACCACGTCACCTACTACGGACTGGGCCTGCCGACCGGCTGACCGTTTCCCCGGGGTGTGCGCCGCCCGTGCCCGCGGCGCCGGAAGTCAGGCGCCCAGGGTCCGGGCGGCCGGCAGGAGACGGCCGTCCTCCCGGCCCCTGGGCGATCTGCGGCCGCCCGGCCGTGACTTCGGCGGCACGGCCGCCGCGCGGCGCGGATCCACCAGGGGTCCAGTGCATGGTCTCCTCGCGCGGGATACGGCATGAAGGACCTGCTGGAGAAGATCGAGACACGGCAGCGGCTGGTCCGCGAGACGGTCCTGGAACCGGCCGCCGAGCTGTCTCCCGTTGCCCGAGCGGAATCCTCACCGAGCCCGGTCTCTCACCCTGCCGCGGCCTGCTCGACCCGCCCACACCCCGCGTCAACCAAGGAGGCAGCGACTCGCAGTCGATGAGGCAGGGGCCAGGCTTGGCGGAAGCCGGCGGCATCGAGGCTCTCGCCCAGCTGGCTTGTTTCGTAGGACAGTTGACAGCTCTAAGCGAGGACGTCAGAGTCCCGGCGTGAGCGAGACCAATGATCTTACGCCGGCCGAGGCGCGTGTCTGGCGAGCCTTTCCACGAGTCCAGTCCGTGGACTTCCGCGCCGCCGAGAACGAGGATCCGGCGCTGGGCACCACCTGGGGCGCCGAGCGAACCGTACGGGCGAGTGTCCTGCGGGTACGTCTGCTCAAGGCTCCGCAGGAGGAGGGGGAGATCGCCGCGCTCAAGATCACGGGAGCGCGGATCACCGGCGTACTGGGGCCATCAGCGCCGATACACCTCATTGAGTCAGCTGTTGTCAGCGGGCAACCGTCCAGAGGCGGATCTGGTTGTCGGCGCCGGCGCTGGCGAGGAGCTTGCCGTCGGTGGTGAAGGCGACCGAGTGAACGGCGCCCGAGTGGCCGACGAGGGGGTAGCCGAGTGGTTTCGGTTCCGCCGGGTCGGCCAGGTTCCAGAGGCGGACCTTCTTGTCGGCGCCGGCGCTGGCCAGGACTTTGCCGTCGGTGGTGAAGGCGAGGCAGTAGACCGCGCCCGTGTGACCGGATAGGGGGGCGCCGATCTGGGTCGGGTGCGCGACGTCGGTCACATTCCACAGACGGACCGTCCGGTCCCCGCCTGCGCTGGCCAGGATCTTGCCGTCGGGGCTGAACACCACGCTGTGGACGCGGTTTTTGTGGCCGGGGACGGGTGCGCCCACGGTGGCCGGCGGGGTGGCCACGTTCCACAACAGGATCGAGTTGTCGGCGCTGCCGGTGGCCAT
>NZ_JBVJRL010000032.1:0-93256 GCF_055607665.1 Streptomyces sp. NPDC036984 | reverse complement strand
GAGCCGCTCGACGACGGTCCGCTGGAGCCCGATGTGTCGTGGTCCGACCCGTCTTTGACCAGCCATTCCAGGGCCGCGGCACCGAGGGCCAGACCGGCGGCGGAGCCCGCGACCAGGAACCCGCGCCGGTTCAACCGGGTCGGCAGCGCACCCTCGGCGTGGGGCGTGTCGCCGGGGTGCGCTGCGGTAGGCGGGCCCTTCACCAGGGTCAGGCCTCCCGCCGTGTTCATCACCCGCCGCTGGGGCAGTGGTAATGACCGGGCGAGGAGGTGGTGGTGCACCTGGTCGAACAACGCGTCGAGGGTGGGCGGATCCGGGCGGCGCAGCGCTGCGAGCAGCGCCTCGGTGAAGGCGGTGTGGGTCGCGCCCGGCAAAGCCCGCGAGGGCTTGGTCGCCGATGACGAGGCGAGGACGTACGTGCCGGCGATGTCGATCTGCCCACTGATCAGCCCTTGCTCGTCCCCCATCGGTCCGGTCGCCCGGCCCGAGAAGCAGCAGTCCAGTACGAGCACCCTGACCGCCGCGCGACTGTCGACCATCGCCTCCCGCAGGACGTCGTAAGGGAGTGCGGTCACGCTCGTCCGTGCCGGGTCGGTGTGGACCACGGCCAGATGGAGCCTGCCCTGCCCGTCGACGACTCCGTGACCCGCGTAGTAGACGAGCAGTACGTCCGTGGCCTCGCCGGCGGCCTCGGTGACGGGGACGCCGAAATCGGTCGGGACCTGGGGCTCGTCGACCACGACACAGTGCTCGTCCCGCAAAGTCCCGTTGGCCGGATCCGTGAGGACTGCCCTGAGATCGGCGAGGTTCGCCCGCACCGCCGGGAGCCCGGGCAGTTTGGGATGCTCGTACCGGCTCACGCCGATCAGGACGGCTCGCGAACCAGCCGGATCCGGGAACCGGGTCACTCCGGCGTCCCCTCCCCGTCCCTGCCTGCCTGCCCGTCCGCCAGCAACCGCTCGACGACCTCGACCAGTGCGGGGACGTCGACGCGCTTGCCGTCCACCTCGACGGTGCGTCCGTTCTCGTTGGTGACGGTGATCCGCAGGTCCGCACGGCGATGCTGGAACCATGTGGCCAGAGCGCCGATCAGCGCGCCGACCGCGGCCGCGCCCACGCCGCCGGGACCCAGGGCCACCACCAGGGCGTCCAGCCCTCCGCCCATCTCGCCCGGCGTGATCGGGGCGTGTTCGACGCGCACGCGTCCGCGCAGCGCGTCCTCGTGCCGCAACCAGTCGAAGAGGGATCTCAGCTCGTCGAGCCCATGGTCGGTCTCGCCGGACACGGACTCGGTACAGATGCGCAGCTCTTGAGACGTCGCCGATGTCACCCGCTCATCATCCCGCGCAAGAGCCGTAATCGGGCCGAATCTCAGCACTTCGCCTTCTGTATCTGCGCATCAGATCCATGGTCCCCGCGGAACAAGCATGATCTCGGGTTCCGGCTAATACTCCAGCCGGACTTCTGTATTTCTCCTGGTCAACGGCTTGGCGGTGGGGAGTGTAGCGGGGGTTGAGCATGCGTGGGACGGTCTTGAACAGGCCGTCCCACCAACGGGTGCCCGCGCCGCATGTAATGACAGCGTCGGGCACGTGCCTGGTGACGGCGGCGCCATCGTGACCACTTCAGCACGTGGTCGCGGCCTGCAGGACGGTGGCGGGGTTGAGCTGCCAGCAGACGACGGATTTCGGCTGGTGTGAGGTCCACGAGGTCGGGCGTGTCGGCCTGGTCACCCCTTTTTCGCGTTCCTGCACGGCCATCACCGCGAGGAAGGCGTGAGCGAGCATCGCGAGAGTGATATGCCGATACCAGCCCACGTAGCGGCGGACTTCGTACTGGTCCAGGCCGCACTCGTTCTTCGCGCTCTGGAAGCACTCCTCGATCTTCCAGCGGCAGCCGGCAACACGGACCAGATCGGCAACAGTGGCTTCCAGCGGGGTGCAGGCGAGGTACTAGAACGATCTCTTCGGGCTTGCTGATGCTGCGGCGAGCCAGCATCCACCGCTGCCCCGGTCGACAGACATCCCACGCGCGTAAGTTGCCGTGGCGCGTCTCGTAGCGGCGCCAATGGCACCAGGCCGCACTCTTCCCCAGCCGCATCTGTTCGGCGGCGGTGGCCAATGTGTCCCAGAAGCTGAGCGGAAGCGGTTGGAGGTCACCGCGCTCCTTCAGCAGGCCGAAGGCCACTTCCCACTCGTCTTGGGTGAGGTACTCCCAGACGTCGTTCACCGTGATGTCGCTCTCGGTGGCGATCTCCTCAGGAACCAGCAGGGAAGCGGCTTCCAGCAGCTTGGGGGACGTCCATGCCCTGAATTCTGGACCAGGGTCTCCTGCTCGTGGCAGGAGGTGCCGAGCGATGACGATTGAGAAGGGCGCGATGCTCGCGACGTTCGGAGCGGTGTGGGCAGTGCTCGCGGTCGGCCGCAAGCGTTTTCGGGGCGACGTTCGGATCGGCGAGCGCTGCCGCTCAAGCGCGGAGCTGCTGACGCGCTCTCAGCACGGTGACAGGTGGCGGCAGGCTGTCCCGAAAGTGGCGCGTTGATTGGTATGCCGTATTCGGTGAAAGTGAGGAAAAGAGAGCTGGCGGCGCGGTGAGAATGCAGGTCAGTGAGTGCGCTCCCCGCGCTTGCGGGGATGGTCCCGACCAAGGACTCATCGCCTGGTCGTTCGATCCCTGGTCCCCGCGCGTGCGGGATGGGCCCCCTGGAGGCCGCGCCCTCGGCGCCATATCGGTGCTCCTGGCAGGTGCGGGGATGGTCGTCTAACGAGCTCGTGCACGATAGGGCGTGTACCGAGAGTGCCTGGTGAGGATGGCGGAGAGCCCATTTTGTGATCCAGAATGATTGGATGGTCACGCTTGAGACTCCCCGTTTGCTCCTGCGTCGCTGGCGCGAGGAAGACGTTGCGCCCATGGCTGCCATCAATGCCGACCCCGAGGTCATGCGGTGGATCCGTGACGGCAGCGTGCGTGACGAACATCAGACTCGCGGCGGGATCCAGGCGTGGGAGAGCGAGTGGGAGTCACAGGGCTTCGGCCTGTTCGCCGTGGAGATCCGGTCCACTGGCGAGCTGGCCGGGTTCACCGGCCTTTCGGTGCCCGACTTCTTGCCGGAGGTACTGCCGGCAGTTGAAGTCGGCTGGCGGCTGGGACGTTCCCACTGGGGGCAGGGCTTGGCCACCGAGGCCGCTGCGGCCGCCGTACGGTTCGGGTTCGAGGAGCGAGGGCTGGAGCGGATCGTCAGCATCACTCAAGTGGGCAACGACGCCTCCGAACGGATCATGACCAAACTGGGGATGCGTCCGGTGCGTGAGACCGTCAATCCCATCGGCGGTCGGCGCGTTCGGGTCTTCGAGTTGTCGTCGGACCAGTACGTCACCACCACTCGCTGATGGCGGCAACGAGGACGGTAGCCTCGTAGCGGACCGCGAGTTTGTCGTACCTGGCGGCCACGGCTCGATGTCTCTTGAGGTGATTGGTGCCGCACTCGACCGCGTGCCGGGCCTGGTAGTCCTCTGGGTCGAACTTGGGTGGCCGGACACCGCTGGACCCGCGCTTCCTGCTGGCGGGCACTTGCCCGCCATCTCGGACGCCGCAAGCACATGAGTCACACCGTCCAAGCCGTCGCCGGACTGCTGTCCCACCAGCAGACCGCGGACCTGACGTCGGCACGGCAGATGTGAACACTGAGCCCCGCCGCCGTCCTCGACGTCTTACTGCCTACCGTGCACGAGCTCGTTCGTCCTGTGTCTCGGCTTGGTACTCCTCCCCGGCGGGCAGGCCCGCCGGACGGCGGCCCGGCGGCTGCTGCGGCTCGGGGCGCGCGGGTGCGGAAGGCGTCGGCCGGTCCACCGGAGCGTCGATGGTCAGGGTCACCGGTTCCCCGTGATGCAGCACGACCAGCGGTTCGCCTTCCATCAGCCGGTAGCGCGTATGCGACGGGCCGATGTCCACCTTCAGCCGGCGTCCGCGCACCAGTACCGTGAACGCCACTGTGGACAGCGCTTCCGGCAAGCGCGGTGTGAACGCCAGCAGGGCCGGCTTTCCGTCCTCGCCGATGTACCGGCGCATGCCGCCGAAACCCGCGACCAGGGCGATCCACGTCCCGGCGAGGGAGGCGATGTGCAGCCCGTCACGGGTGTTGTGCTCCAGATCGTCCAGGTCCATCAGCGCCGCCTCGCCGAGGTAGGCGTAGGCCAGCCGCAGGTGCCCGGTCTCGGCGGCGAGCACCGCCTGACAGCACGCCGACAAGGAGGAGTCGCGGACGGTGAGCGCCTCGTAGTAGGCGAAATTGCGCGCCTTCTGATCATCGGAGAAGAAGTGCGGGCACTCCATCATCGCCAGCACCAGATCGGCCTGCTTCACCACCTGCTTGCGATACAGGTCGAAGTAGGGGTAGTGCAGCAGCAGTGGATAGTTCTCGGGCGGGGTCGCCTCGAAGTCCCAGCGCTGGAGACTCGTGAACCCGGACGACTGTTCGTGCACGCCGAGAGACTCGTTGAACGGGATCGCCATGCGAGCCGCGGCGTCCCGCCACGCGGCGGTCTCCTCTTCGTCGACGCCGAGTTCGGCGGCCCGGTCCTGATGACGCGTGGCCACCTCCGCCGCGGCCAGCAGGTTCTGGCGGGCCAGCAGGTTGGTGTACAGGTTGTCGCGGGCGATGGCGCTGTACTCGTCGGGTCCGGTGACCCCGTCGATGTGGAAGACGCCTTCCGCGTCGTGGTGTCCGAGGGAGCGCCACAACCGAGCGGTGTCCACAAGGAGGTCGAACCCCTCACGGCGCTCGAAGTCCTCGTCCCCGGTCACCATGACGTACCGGAAGACGGCCATGGCGATGTCGGCGTTGATGTGGAAGGCGGCCGTCCCGGCCGGCCAGTAGGCGGAACTCTCGGCACCGTCGATCGTCCGCCAGGGGAACACTGCTCCCGACAGGCCCAGCTGGCTCGCGCGTTCCCGGGCCGACGGCAGCATCCGGTGCCGCCATCTCAGTGCCGACGCGACGGCCTCCGGTGAGGTGAACGTCAGGACCGGCAGCACGTAGGACTCGGTGTCCCAGAAGGAGTGCCCGTCGTACCCGGTTCCGGTCAGGCCTTTCGCGGGGATGGCCTGGTTCTCACCGCGAGCCGCGGCCTGGAGCACGTGGAAGAGAGCGAACCGGACCGCCTGCTGGATCTGCGCGTCGCCCTCGACCTCGACGTCCGCGCAGGTCCAGAAGCGGTCCAGGTACGCTCGTTGCGCGGCGACCAGCCCGTCCCAGCCCGTGCTGACCGCGGCGGCCACCGCCCCGTCCACCTGGTCGTGCACAGCTGGCAGCGAACGCTGCCCCGACCAGCCGTACGCCACGAACTTGACCAGCCGCAGCGGCTGCCCGGGCACCAGGTCCGCGGTGACCGTCAGACGGCTGACGTCGGGTTCGCTCTGCGCCGTCCAGCGAGTGCTCTCGGGCCCCTCGACGAGATGGTCGGCCGCTGCTGCCACCCGCAGTGCGCTGTGGGTGGTGCGGTGCACGAGCCGCAGGCGGGTGTCCTGCGCGAAGGACTCCTCGGCGACCAGGGGGGACTCGATCGCCGCAGCCACGCGCGGGTCGCCCCCCAGGCGGGGCAGTTGTTCGTTGGCGACCAGCTCGGACTGCACGGCCACCGTGGTCGGTCCGTCGATCGGCTCGACCTTGTACACGATCGCGGCCACCGCGCGTTGGGGGAAGGAAACGAGCCGCTGTGAGGTGATCAGGACGGTGCGGCCGCCGGGCGACGTCCATCGCGCCGTGCGGCTGAGAACGCCGGACTGGAAGTCCAGAACGCGTTCGTGCGCCTGCAGCTGACCGTAGCGCAGATCGCACGGGTGGTCGTCGACCAGCAGCCGGATGATCTTGCCGTCGGTAACGTTGATCATCGTCTGGCCGGACTCGGGATATCCGTAGCCGGCTTCCGCATAGGGCAGCGGATGCCGCTCGTAGACGCCGTTGAGGTAGGCGCCGGGCAGCCCGTGGGGCTCTCCCTCGTCGAGGTTGCCGCGCCACCCGATGTGTCCGTTGGACAGCGCGAACACCGATTCGCTCTGGGCGAGCACGTCCAGGTTCAGCTCGGTCTCGCGCAGGCACCACGGCTCGACCGTGTAGCTGGGATGGGTGATCACCGTGACTCCAGGAGTTCGGCCAGGTCACGGACCACGAGGTCCGCCCCGTGCGCCCGCAGCTGATCCGCCTGGCCCACCCTGTCGACGCCCACGACGACGCCGAACCGTCCCGCTCGCCCGGCCTCGACCCCGGCCAGGGCGTCTTCGAACACCGCGGCCTCGTCCGGATCCGTTCCGAGCCCGCGGGCCGCCTCCAGGTAGGTGTCGGGGGCGGGCTTGCCGCGCAGACGGCGCTCGCGAGCCACCACTCCGTCGATCCGTTCCTCGAACAGGTCCTCGATGCCGGCCGCTGCCAGGACGTCGCGGCAGTTCGCGCTGGACGACACCACCGCGCAGCGCAGGCCGGCCTCCCGCGCGGCGTGGACGAAGCGGACCGAGCCCTCGTAAGGTTCCACCCCGTCCTCGCGGATCCGCCGCAGCACCAGGGCGTTCTTGCGGTTGCCCAGGCCGTTCACCGTCTCCGCCTCCGGCGGGTCGTCCGCCGTTCCCTCGGGCAGGTGCACCCCGCGTGCGGCGAGAAACGTGCGCACGCCGTCCTCACGGGGCCGACCGTCCACATACTCGTCGTAGTCGTCCACCGCGTCGAAGGGCACGAACTCGCTCCCCTCACGTATGGCGCGCTCGCGGAGATAGCCGTCGAACATCTCCTTCCAGGCGGCCGCGTGCACCTTGGCAGTCTTGGTGAGGACACCGTCGAGGTCGAACAGACAGGCAAGGACGTGCGCAGGAAGCCCCAGCATGTCGCCGAGGTTATGAGGCGTCCGCGGCCGCTCGCGTCAAGCCACCGTCCGGCACGCCGGACGGCACCCGCTCGGCCGAGGGCCGAGCGGGTGCCGGGGCGGGCAGACGCCGAGCCGGACACATCGCACAGCAGCACCAGTTCGGGCCAGGACGAAAGACGCGGCCAGGGCACGTCCGGGTATCGCCCCGGCGGGTACGGGGAGCATCAACGCCTCACTCTTGTCAGTGAGCGTCCCGCTCCAGATGCGCCACAGGGGCAGAGCGGCCCTGTCCAGTGGTGTTGCCGACCAGGCACTCTGGGGTGATCAGGCTGGTTCAGCCGTCGGACTCCGGCGACCGCGTGGAGGCGATCGGCACGTCGTTCGGGGACAGATCTACTCTCGCCGGGGTACGGCTTGGCCCAGTTGTGCGTCTGATACCACGTGAGGTGGTTCATCCGCGCGGGGTTCGCGTAGTCGGGCACGGCCTGGGGCCCGGTCAGCCGCTGCTCGGACTTCCAGTCCTCCCACTTCTCGGCGAGCTGCCGCATGGCCGACGGCACCTTCGACGCCGGCACGGCCGCCGCCTCCCCGGTCGAGGATGCCCGCGAAGGCGACGTCGTCGTCCGCAAGGCGCCGTCGAGGCCGAGAAAACCTCATTGATCATCTTTCTCCGACGCGGTCATCCACCGCGCCGGAGCAAGGGCGGCCGCCGCTTCCCCGTTCGTCAGTCCCGCAGGTGCCGCTCGAAGACGCGCTCGCGGTGATCTCGGTGCGCTCAGTACTGGGCTCCGAGGCGACACTCTGCGACCGTCTGTCATGTCGTCGTCGAGCTGGAACCGTGTTCGGTGAGCAGCAGGGCGATGTCGTCGGCCCGGTAGGAGGAGTCGCGGGCGTGGCGCAGAAGCCGGTCGGCGAGTTCGTCGAGTGAATCCGCACGAGCGTGGGCCAGAGATACCCGCAGGCGGTCGATGCCCAGCCCGATGTCGCTTCCCGGTGTCTCCACCAGGCCATCGGTGTAGAGGGCGAGGACGGAGCCCGGCGGGAGATCGATACGGGTCGGGGTGTAGACGCTCGCGGAGTCCACTCCGAGGACTGTTCCTACGTCGAGCTCGAGGGCGCTTGTCGTGCCGTCGGGGAGGCGGAGGAGGGGGGTGGGGTGGCCGGCAGTGACTGCGTGGGCGTGATCGCCGTGGGGTGCGAGGTGGATGTAGCAGCAGGTGGCCAGCAGGTCGCTGTCGAGGTCGATCAGGGTGCGATTGACCCCCGACATCACGTCGCCGGGTGCGTGGCCTGCGGCCACGAAAGCGCGTACTGCACTGCGCAGCTGGGCCATGGTGGCTGCTGCGGCGATGCTGTGTCCCTCTACATCGCCGATGACGAGGCAGACCCCGCTGTCGGTGGTGATCACGTCGTACCAGTCGCCGCCGATGTCCATTCCGCTGGTGGCGGGCAGGTACCGTGCCACGGTCCGGATGCCTGGGGTCTTGGGTAGGTGGTGCGGCAGGAACGCGTGCTGCAACCCGTGCGCGACGGCGAACTCCGAGTCGTACAGCCGTGCTCGTTCCAGAGCCTGAGCGATGAGTCCGGCGAGTGCGGTCAGGACGCTGCGGTCCTTTTCCGTGAAGTGATGAGGCGTGTCGAAGCCGAGGACGCAGGTGCCGACCGGGTGGCCGGAGGCGATCAGGGGCAGATACGCCCAGGAGCTCACCGGTCCCGTGGGGATCCCCGGGTAGCCCCGGGCGAGGTCCTTCTGGGACTCGATGAAGAGGGGGGCACCGGAGGTGAGGGTTTCCGTTCCAGGCATGTGGGCGTGCAGGGGAACGCCCTGGAGCCAGTCGAGGAAAGTCTCGTGGTGGCCGGTGTGGTGGAGAAGGTGCATTGCTTTGTTACGGACCACATATATCGCCATCTGCTGGCCTCCGAAGGCCGGCAGGAGCTGGTCAGAGACGACTTCGCAGACTTGGCGGGTGGTGACTGCCTCGGTCAGCGCGCTGCTGAGCTGCAGGACGTGGTACATCGCCCCCAGGCGCGCTGGTGCGGCGGCCGGCGCCACCACCGGTGGATGCGCGGGAACTGTTTCAGCCGATGAGGGACGGCTGGTGGCGATCACCCGGCCGGTCACGCCGTCGGGCTGCGGGTGGAAGGAGAAGGCGAGCCACTGGTCGGGGGGCCGGCTCACCAGGAACGAGGACGGCGCCTGCGAGATCATCGCGGAGCGGTGCCGGTACTCGACGCCGGGATCGGAGAGCCAGGGCAGCACATCCCACAGGCAGTGGCCGAGTATGTCGTCAGCGGAAAGGTCCAACAAGCGCAGGGCACGGCGGTTGGCATAGGTGACACGACCGTCGGGGGCCAGGGAGAACAGCCCGTCCGGCAGCCGTTCGACCGCTGCGACGGCTGCACCGCCCACCCGGGCATCCACGACCGCGCCGACCAGATGCGTAACCGCACGCGCGTCGTCGGCTGCCGGCGTCCGGCCCCACAACTCGACCGTGCGGTGTCGTGCGCCGCCGTCGCCGACATCCCGTACGCGCAGGCGCCGCCCGGCGATCCGGCCTTCGCTCCCCTCGCGCACGCAGGCTCGAAAGGCAGCACGATCACCGGGGTGCAGACATGCCGCAAGTGTTTCGGGACGGCCGTCGAAAGCGCCGCGATCGAGACCGAAAATCGCACAGAACGCGTCGTCCACGTTGAGGATGCCGGAGCTGAGGTTCCAGTCGAACAAGCCGACCTGCACGGCTGCTGCCGAGTGAGCGGGGGTCTCGACAGCAGCCATCCCCGGCTCGTATTCGACCTGCTCACCGGTACGGGCACGGAGTTCGGCCAGAGAATCACCGAGCCGACCGGCGACATTACGCAGGTGGCGACGCTGGGCCTTGGGCAGCCCCTCGCTGCCGGGTGAAGCCGGCCACACGATCGCCAAGGATCCGAAAAGCTCACCCTTTGTGCCCACAGGCACCGAACAGGAGCCGAAGGCATACGGCAGAGCCACCGCGAGCTGCGGATAGCGCCGCATCGCCTCCTCGGCGTTCGCCAGGTGCACCGTGCGCCCGGACATGTACGCCACCGCAACCGGAATCGGGCTGCTCGCTGCGATGAGCCGCCAGCCACCCAGCAGCGAGGGCGGCACGCCGCAGGTCGCGGCGAGGATGATCGACCGGCGGTCGCGAGAGCGCAGAAAGATGCTCCCTGCATACGCGCTCGTGCCCTGTACGGCCTCCACGACGGCAGCCGCGAGCAAGTCCTCACGCTCAGCCGTCCCGCTGGCGGTAAACCCGCGCATACATCCAGTGTGCGCAGGTCAGCGCATCCCCGCCCGTCGCCCGGCGGCCAACAAGGACTGGGCCGGCTCGCTGCATGCGGCGCTCGCCCGCCGAAGCAGTGTCTTGGATGCCGACGGGCAGAGTGCGCCGGCGGTCATCGAGGTGAGTGCGGCCCGCTTCTTCGGGGAAGTCGCTGATCAGTGTGCGGTAGGTGTCATCGCTTTCTTTCGACCAGGAGGTTGTCGGGTCCCACGAAGAGGTTCTGCGCGGTGTCGTAGCCGAGAGCGGCTTGGAACGGGAACAGCGAGTCGTCAGTGACGGAGAGGACTTCGCCGGTGACGACAGCGCCGATATCGGGTCCGCGGTCTACGACGATCCTGACGCGGTCGAGTCGGGCTGCTTCGACCATGAACGGTGAGTGGGTGGTGTGGATGACCTGGGCGACTGGAGCGAGGCGCTCGTTGATGAAGCGCAGGAAGTCGGCCTGGGCGCGGCCATGCCACCGAAAAGCGCTGGCCTGCTGGTCACACAGCCGCCGCAGCACCCTGCGCATGGACACCCTCGTCGCCTTGTGCTACATCACGACGACCCGCTGGCCGCTACTGGAGCTGACCTGGATCCTCGACTCCACGGCGGCCTTGTTGCCGATCGCGGTGTCGAAGTCAACCGTCACCGGCATGCCCACGCCGACGGTCGAGCCGTCCTCGGGGGAGAGATGCCCGACGAAGTCATCGGCCGGGGAGGCCGTGGTGATCGTCGCGTTTCGGTGGCGGAGCGGCCCTGGGCATCCTCGGCCTCTGCGGCGACCTGATACTTGGTGGCCCGCTCCAGCCGGCCGTCCGACTTCCAGGACGTGCCGTCCGCGGACAGGGTGCCCGGAATCTCGGCACCGGTCGCAACGGCGGTCATGGTCACCTTCGTGAGTTTGCCGTTGCTGACGGTGACCTCAACGGGGTCGTTGATCGCGGCATTGTGGGCGCCTTGCTGGGGCGTGATCTTTATTCGGGCGCCGGAAGCGTCTTGGGCGACCTTCTGATCCACCGGAGACTGCTTCAGGAACGCCTCGTGGATGTCGTCGCGGATCTCCCAGCGGATCCGCAGCCGTCGGAGGCCGTGGATCCACGCGTTCGTCCGCTCGACTACCCAGCGGACCGAGCCCAGGCCGGAGCCGTGCGGAACTCCGCGTCGGGCGATGACCGGCTTGATGCCGCGCTTCCACAGGAGCCGACGGTACTTGTCGAAGTCGTAGCGCCGGTCGGCGAACAACTGCCGCGGCCGGTGACGGGGGCGACCGGTCACTCCGCGGATCCGCGGGGTCGCGTCGAGCAGGGGCAGCAGCTGGGTGATGTCGTGGCGGTTGCCACTGGTCAGGGTGATGGCGAGCGGGGTGCCGCCTGCGTCGGTGATGACGTGGTGCTTCGAGCCGGGCCGGGCACGGTCGACCGGGCTCGGCCCGGTTCTGGGCCGCCCCGACGGGCCTGGTGGTGGGAGCCGTCGATCACCGCCCGGGACCAGTCCAGCTTCCCGGCACGGTGCAACTCGGTCAGCAGCACCTGGTGCAGCCGATCCCACACCGCGGCCTCCTGCCAGTCCCGCAGTCGGCGCCAGCACGTCATCCCGGACCCGAAGCCGAGCTCCTGCGGCAGCCACTCCCACTGGATCCCGGTGTGCAGCACGAACAGGATGCCCTGCAGGCAACCACGGTCGTCCAGTGGCAGCCGGCCGGGATGGCGCGGACGCCGCTGCCTGACCGGCAGTAACGCCTCGATCCGCCTCCACAGGTCATCCGGCACCATCCACGGAGGACCGTTACCCTTCCCCACGACTCGTTGAACGAGCCAGCCAGGAAGGGGATATGGCTACGACCAGGCTTTCTATATAGGTGCTCTGGACTCCCGCAGCTGACGGCCTGGAAAATAGGGTGCGGTCGGCTGAGCTGGGGTGATAGGTAAGCGATGTGACAGAGAGTCTTGAGTTTTCCGCCCTGCTGCAACTGATCGACGAGCGGTCGGCCGCGTTCCGGAGTGCGGTTGCCGCCGCGCCCAGCCTTGACGCGCCGGTGCCGTCCTGCCCCGAGTGGACGTTGTTCGATCTGGTGCAGCACCTGGGTACGGGCCAGCGCTGGTGGGCCGCGATCGTCGCCGCGGGCCCGGCCGAGGCTCCCCCGGCCAAGGATGCCGCGGAGGTGCCGCGCGAACTCGAGGCGCTGCTGGCCTGGTACGCCGAGTCGAACGAACTGCTGCTGAGTGCGCTGCGCGAGGCTGGCCCGGAGCGCGAGTGCTGGGCGTGGTGGGGCGCCGGCGTGTCGCCGGCGAATGCCTGGGGCGTTGCCCGGCGCCGGGTGCACGAGGTGCTGGTGCACACCTACGACGCCCAGCTCGCCGCAGGCGCCGTGCAGCCGATGCCGGCGGACGTCGCGATCGACGGCGTGGCCGAGTTTCTCGACACCTGCAACTCCACCCCGGCAGCCTGGCCGCACCAGGCCGCCACCATCCACTACCACGCCACCGAGGGCCGCTCCTGGCTCCTCGCGTTGGACGGCACCGGCGCCTGGCCCGCACCCCTCACGGACGACGCCGCACCCGCCTCCGCTTCGGCCACGGGCACGGCCGAGCAGCTGCTCCTCTTCGTCTGGGGCCGCCTCACGCTGAGCGACCTGAAGATCGAGGGCGACCAGCAGGTGTTCGAGCAGCTGATCGCCTGGGAGCCCGAGGAGTAGTCCAGTCAATACCGCCAGCGGACGGCCTCGATGACGTCCGCGTCGGTGAACATCGCGCACAGCTCCGCCTCCGCGCGGCGGACGGCCGGTACGGCCTCGTACAGCTCGGGCCCGAGCGCCTCCCGCAGCACTGCCGACTCGGCCAAGAAGGGGATATGGCTACAACCAGGCTTTCTGTCAGGTGCTCTTATAGAGCGTCCGCGAAGCCGGATCCGCAGGCCGACAGGCCGGCCGTAGGTCCCGGATCCGGTCCTTGAGCACGGTCAGTCCGCGGTCCCAGCCGATCCGGTCAGCGATCACCGTCGCGGGCACCTTTTGGCCACTGCTCAAGCAGTTCACGACTCCGTGGCTCCACCACATCCACGATCGAGCCCTTCGGCGCCCGTTGGTGCTTCGGCGGCGCGTCGTCCGCGATCACCCTGCGGACGGTGTTCCACTTCCTCGCGATCACCCGCACCGGCATCTACGCGGCCCGGTGAAGCCGGCGGATCTCCGCCCAATCCTCCACGCTGATCACCCCTCCACCCGGTCTGGCTCAACGAGCCAGACCCCCTGGAGGGGATCAACTTCCCAAGCGCCGCCCCTGGTCCACTTCTCCAACCATCACCGACGCTCCGAGCTCGCCTAGCGAGCTCGTGCATGGTTGGCGCCGGCACGTCGAGGAGTGTGAACTGGCCCGGTGTTCCCCTCGTACCGGTCGGGGGCGTTCTTTTTGAACTTGCGGTGTGGCGGGGTCACCACGCGTCCGCCGGTCTGGGCACCAAGGCCCTGATAGCCGGCATCCGCGAGGAACTCCACCGCAGGGCCGTCGGACACAGCTCTGACTAGTCCTAACGTGCGGGCATGCGTGATGTCCGCAGAGCTCGCGGGTTCAGCCGGGCTGCAATATAGAAGGCGGCCGTCCGCGTCCGTGAAGACCATGGCCTTGACGGCGTTCTGCTTGTTCTTCCCCGAGATGAACTTGTCCCGGTCCTTGCGTCCGGCGGCCGGGCGGCGGACGCGGATCTCGGTGCCGTCGATGATCCCGGTCTTCTCGTTCTCGCCGAGTTGGTCAATCACCTGGGTGATCATGCGGCGCCGAAGGCCGGGAGCGATGGTGCGGCCCCGCTGGGCCAGCAGCAGCCGTATTTCACTGATCGCACGCGTGATGGTGGAGCGGTCCACGCCGAACCAGCAGGCGAGTACGTCGTGGGTGGCTCCATGGCGGAGGTGAATCAACGTGGCCAAGAGCCGGTCGACGAAGACGAGCTTGTGTTTGGCACCGGCGCCGACAGCTCGCCGGCGGGGACGCGAGGCAAGTACCGCCTGGTGCCGCTCGTGCCACAACGGGCCGATCTCAGCTACAAGTTCGGCGATCACCTCTGAACTCAGTCCAGTGATCTGCCGACTGCGAATGACCGCTGCACGCGTCCTGTTCCCCACCACGCAGACCATGATCGAAAATCAAGGTCTCGACGTGCCGGCGCCAACCACGCACGAGCTCGTAAAGGGTGGTGCAGAAGGCTTGGTGACGGGCATTTTTCTCGTATGGGTGGGGTGTCGAGGCTGAGCCGGTGTAGGTGGAGACGTTCACCGTGTTGCAGCCTGCTGAGGGTCAACGTCCAGCGCTGCCCGCAGCACTCCCCCACCCCCACTGCTACCGATCCGGCGATAGCCGACTGGCAGCCTTCGGCCCGCTGCGCCACAGCTGGGCCGGAGTGGGGGCGCGGGGGTTTCCCTGGGGGTTTCCCGGTTCCTACTGGAGTGGGCAACAGGAGGGTTCTCGACAGCTGGTGGTGGCGCGGCTCAGTCTCGAAGTGCCGACGGCTCTGTCGGTGATCCCGGGGCGAGAGCGGTCTGCGTGGGTCGGGGTCGGCTCAGCGGCCGTGCCGCAGAGCTGTGCCCTGCCCGGGGCGGGCCTGCACCAGTAGTGGGCTGACGGGCTGTCTCCGTCGGCTTGCCTTCGGTAGATCTCAGGCGTTGTTTTCGAGGAGGACTCATGATCGTACGCAGGAAGCTCTCCGTCGTCCTGGCCACCGCCGCGCTGGCCACGGGGCTGCTCACCGCCGCTGGTCCGGCGTCGGCGAAGCCCGCCGGTCAGGCCGCTGCCGAGTGCGGGGTCCGCTCTGACGGCAAGCTGTGGTGCGGCAACCGCGTTGGTGCGAAGGGGTATGAGCACCGCTCGTACGGTTCGGCGGTGCGGGGGCCGCTGAACTCGTCGTTCAGCTGGTTCGCGTGCTGGGGTCCCGGTGACCCCCATGGCGGCGGGAACAACATCTGGTACTGGACGAAGCTTGACAACGGACAGTGGGGGAATGTGCCGGCCGTGGACGTGTACACGTCTGTCGACCCGGCGCCGGGTCTGCGTCAGTGCTGAGCTGCCCTCCGGGCGCGTGAATGGGGCTCGCCTCCTGAGTGGGGCGGGCCTCACGGCATGCTGTCCTCGTCTACGGCCGGGCTGGACAGCGGAACTCCCCCGGCCGAATTCGTGCTGACCTGGCCACGCGCACCCTGATCGACCAACGCCGTCACCGAACTCCACCACAGACGCCCACCCACCCATCCTGCCTCGCGCCCACCGCTGGTGACGTCGGCGCCGACACCGCTTAGTACTCCAGCAGCGGTTCGTGTCTTGAGCAGGCAGTTGTCGTTGTCTTGGCATGGAGGGGGTGACTGAAGTCGGTTGCTGGGCTGCGGAGTTGGAGTGGGTATTCGAGCGGGTGGCGAGTCGGTTCGGTCGGGCGGATCTGCGGTGGCGGATGCGGGATCATGTCCGCGGTCTGCTGGGCCAAGCGGCAAGGAAGAACGGCTGCCAGCTTGCGGAATGGGCAGGCCACCGCACTCCGGACGGCTTTCAGCGGCTGTTGAACAGCAGCGTCTGGGACGCGGATGCCCTGCGTGCCGATGTCCGTGCTTATGTCGGTGAGCGTCTCGGTCCGGGCGGGGTACTGATCATCGACGACACCGGGTTCATCAAGAAGGGCACCACGTCGGCCGGGGTGGGCCGGCAGAACCGGAACCTCGGGAAAGATCGACAACTGTCAGATCGGGGTGTTCGCCGCCTACGCCACCGGCTCGGGTCGGGCCCTGGTCGACCGGGACCTCTACCTGCCGAAAGCCTGGACCTCCGACCGCGACCGCTGCCGGGCGGCGAAGATCCCTGACGAGCGGGGCTTTGCCACCAAGGGCGAGCTGGCCCGGAACATCGTCCGCCGATGCCTCGCTGCGGGTCTGCCCGCCGCTTGCTCTACTCCGCAGACAGCCGCGGACGACCCTCGTGAGCACCCCGAGAACCGGTCACACCAGCCCTTTGACCTGCGACTTCAAGTTGGCGGAGGCTCACTTGTGGGCACGCCGCATCTCCTCAATGCGTGTGGCCACGTCGACCGGTGTCGCACTCGGCTGACGATGCGGCGTCGAGCTTCGATCAACCAACCCGAGTTCACCGTGTCGCCGGTACCGGTTCACCCACTTCGACGCCGTTGCTCGGGAAATCCCCATCTCGGCGGCGGCATGCGCGATCGGACGAGTCTTGCAACGCTCGATCAATCGGCGGCGACCCTCCACGGACAATGGTGCGTTCGTGTGGGTCATGGTGTGGTCGACACCGTACGGGACGCGTGGTGCCGTGCGCCGGTGACGATGAGTGAGACGTTCTGCCCACCGAAGCCGAAGGAGTTGCTGAGCACGGCTTCCTGGGGGATGTCTCGTCGCTCTGCGACGACATCGAGGTCGATGTCGGGGCCGACGCCGGCCGCGGTGAGATTGCGGGTCGGCGGGATGGCGCCGTGCTTCACACTGAGGACGGCGATGAGCGCCTCGATTGCGCCGGCGGCGCCAAAGAGATGACCGAGCGCCGCCTTGGGGGCTGTCACGGTGGCGCGGCCGAAGACCTCTCCGATCGCGTGCGCCTCGGCGACGTCGCCGGCCCGAGTTCCGGTGGCGTGGGCGTTGATGTGGCTGATCTGCTCGGGAGCCAAGCCGGCTTGCGCGAGGGCCTTCCGCATGGCCGAGATCTGACCGGAGCCGTCGGGAGCGGGCGCCGTGATGTGGTGAGCGTCGGCGGCGATGCCGGCGCCCGCGAGTACCGCGTGGACACGCGCGCCTCGGGCGCTGGCGTGTTCGGCACTTTCGAGCACTATGACAGCCGCGCCCTCACTGAGGACGAATCCGCTGCGGTCCGCGGCAAACGGCCGGGAGGCTGAGGCGGGTTCGGCGGTGTGGCGCGACAGTGCTTGTGCCTGGGCGAAGCCGGCGACGGTGATCGGGGTGATCGCGGCCTCGGTTCCACCCGCGATGACCACGTCCGCCTCTCCGGCACGGATGAGCCTGGCCCCCAGGGCGATCGCCTCGGCACCGGAAGAGCACGCCGAGACGGGCGTGTAGACCCCGGCCCGCGCACCGTATTCGATACTGATCAGCGCCGCCGCCGCATTGGGCATGAGCATCGGGACCGTGCGTGGCGAGACGCGCCGTGTCCCGGCCGCCTCCAGTACGTCGTCTTCCTTCAGCAGCGTCCCTACGCCCCCGATGCCCGTGCCGATCGCTGATGCGAGCCGGTCCGGGTCCACCCGCGGGGCACCGGCATCGGCCCAGGCTTCGGCCGCCGCGGTGAAGGCTGCCTGCTGTGAGCGGTCGAGCCGCCTGGCCTGCACCGGCAGCAGCGATTCGGCGGGGTCGATCGCCATCGTCCCCGCGACGATGTCGGGAAGGCCGGCGTCCTCGTGGCCGGGCAGGACGCCGCCGCGGATGCCGGACTTGCCGGCAAGCAGGGCGTCCCAGGTGGACTCCGCGTCTCCACCCAGTGGCGTGATCGCGCCGAGTCCGGTCACGACGACTTCAGTCCGGTGCATGTCCTTGGACCTTTCTTGTATGCGATACAAGCGAACCAGCCTTGTTGTATCACATACAATTTTGGTGTGGAGAAGAAGCGAACCGAAGCTCGTTCAGCGTCGGCTCGGTCGCGTGACCGCGGTCGCGCGACGAGGCGCCGGCTGATTGAGGCAACTGCACGGCTCTGCAAGGAGCGGCCCGGCGCCGAGGTGAGCGTCGCGGAGATCGCGAACGCGGCAGGTGTCTTTCCCAATCAGGTCACCTACTACTTCGGCTCCAAGGACTCGCTGCTCGTGCACGCCGCCTTTCTCGGCTTGCTGCACGACGCCCGACGGATTGAGCGCATCGGTCACCAAGCCCCCGATGCGGCGGCATTTCGACGCAACATCGCCCGCGCCGTACTGGCCATGCCCTCGCTCCCATCGGTCGCGCGAGCACTCGCCGCCGGTATCTCCAAGCCCGAACTCGCCCCCGTGGTCGACCGGCACCTCCAGTTGCTGTTCCGGCAATCCGAGCGCTTCGTGAGCCAGCTCATCGACAGTCGCGGCTGGCGGACCCGTCGACCGCTCAGCGTGGAGGCCAGGACGTTCTGGAGCACCGCGCTCGGCGCAGTACTGCTCGTCCGCGCCGGGGCACACGGCACTGTCGCCGACCTCGACCTCGCCGGAGCATTGACCATCCATAGCGAACCCGAGCGCGGCTAGCTCAGTCGAGCCTGCGGCGGAGACGTGCGCGGCTCCCCCGCGACGGTGGCCTTGTCGCGGTCCGCGTCTCCCCGCTCTCGTCCGTGCACTCAGTCAGCTCACTGCCGAAAACGAAGCACTGCGCCAGCAGCTGCAACTGCCGCCGCCCAACGTCATCCCCCTCCGGCCGAATCGGCACGGTTGACGGCCCTTCGGTAAACCTCAACCTTCGCTCGGAAATGCGCTGTTCTGCGGTTGGTCGGGGCATGTGAAGCCATGCTGCCATCATGAGGCGGACGACGAAACGGATCGCGTCGCGGTGGTCCTTGCCCTGATGGTCACTGGGTACGCCTGCTCCTGTGGAAGGGGCCGTGGTGGTTCGACGGCAACCATCTCCGCAGCACAAACCTCCGGCCGGCCGACGGCGTCGTCATCGCGGGCTTTCGCACCATGCTCGTCGCCCTCGGTGCCCGGCGCCGTAGCCACGCTAGGCCTTTACTACACCCACAAGGGCCACAAGCAGACCGAAGCCCTGTTTGAGCACCCCCGGCAGAAGGACCGGGAACAGGCCGAGCTGACGCGTGAGGGTCAGGTGACGGACCGCTACCTGGAGGCGATCAAACTCCTGGCTTCCGCCAGCCCACTGAGCGGCTCGGCGGCATCTACGCGCTCGAACGCATCATGCGCGACTCCGAGAAGGATTACGACACGGTCGTTCAGGTGTTGTCTGCGTTCATCAGACAGAGCGCCCCCGTCGACGCGGTCAGCGAACCCGAGCCAGGACCAGGCGACCGACACCCAACAGACGACCTCCAAGCCGCACTCCCTGTGCTTGGTCGTCGGCCCGAGAGAGCAGACGAGAAGCTGGCAGTCGATTTGCGTCGCACCGATCTACGCGGCGCGATCCTGGTGGGCGCCAACCGGCTGGGACGCTCGCACGGCGGGTTCACCACCAAGCTGCACTCGGCTGTCGAGCAGGGCCAGAAGCCCATGTCAATCGTGGTGACCGCAGGACAACGCGAGGACTCGCCGCAGTTCGAACCCGTGCTGGAGAAGATCCGCGTGCCCCGCATCGGGCCCGGCCGGTCACGCGTCCGCCCCAATCGCGTGCGGGCCGACAAGACGTACGCCTCCCGCAGGAACCGCGCCTACCTGCGCCGCCGCGGGATCCACTGCACCATCCCGGACAAGGCCGGCCAGGCACGCAACCGCCAGAAGCTCGGCTCCCTCGGCGGCCGGCCGCCGCGCTTAGACCCGGCCGACTACCGCGAACGCCACGCGGTCGAATGCGGCATCAACTGCCTCAAGAGAAACCGCGCTGTCGCCACGCGCTACGACAAGCTCGCCGTCCACTACGAGGCGACCGTGCTGGTCGCGGCCGTGAACGAGTGGCTGTGACCAGCACCATCGCAACGGCCTTCAGACGACGTCGAACTCGTTGCCCTCGGGGTCCTGCATGGCCGCGGCGTAGAGCCCCATGTCCGGCTCGTCCTTGATCGTCAGCACAGTGGCACCGGCCTCGACCAGCTGGTCCACCGCGGCCCTGACCCGCCGCGCGCGGACGTCCAGCGGGACGTCACGGCCGCCACCGACCTTCAGGTCGAAGTGCCACCGGTTCTTGGCGGTCTTCGGCTCCGGAACCTGCTGGAACCACACGCGCGGTCCGCGACCGGCCGGATCGACGATCGACTCCGGAATGTCGCCGGCCCCGGTCGGCAACTCCTCCGCGGGCACCCCCATCGCCTCCCAGTAGGCGCGCCACGTGGCGTGCCCATCCGGCGCGGGCTCGGGCACATAGCCCAGGGCCTGGGCCCAGAACGCCACCATTCTCTGCGGATCGGAGCAGTCGATCGTCAGCTGCACTGTCATCTCCATGCCCGGAGCTTCCCAGACAGGTCTGACAGACGATCCACTTTCACAACAGGCCCTAGCTTGACTCTGTCGGGAATCTTGAGTTGCCGATGTCAAGTGCCGAGGGTTCGCCAGGACTTCGGCCGGGGTATCTCGCGCTGGTCGAGGTAGTTCTGGAAGGCGGTCGGCCGACGGGACGTAGGTTCCTCGGTCGGCGGTAGTCCGCTGAGACGTTCGATGTTGACGGCGATGGCGGTCAGGACGTGCTGGATATGGGCCTTTCCCTGTCCTCGGTAGCGGCACCGGCGCATGCCGTGTCCGTGGGCGAACTCGTTGACGGTTCCCTCGACTCCGGAGCGGACCGCATAGCGGGTCTTCCACTCGGGCGTCTGCTGTTCGGTGCGGAGGCGGAGTTGCAAGGCGCGGAGTTCTCGCGGAGGAAAGCCCACGGTGCGTGCGTTATCGCGGGTGGTGGTGCACTGGGCACGGACCGGACACGGTCGGCACTGGCTCTTGGTGAACCGGGCCACGATCAGCGGGGCTGCGGTGGGTGAGGAGGTCGGGTAGGGGCCGTGCCAGCCCTGGCTGACCTGGCCCTGGGGGCAGGTGACCTGCTGGCGGTCATAGTCGATATGGAAGTCGTCCCGGGCGAAGCCCTCGTTTTGGCGGTGCTGGCGAGTGGGGTTGGTTCGGAGTGGCCCGGAGACGGTGACCTGGTGTTCACGGGTGGCTTGTTCCAGGTGGGGCAGGAAGGTGTAGCCGGCGTCGACCAGGTGCTCGGCGGGCAGCAGCCCGCGAAGCGCGAGGCGGGATGTGGATGCCGGGCAGAACCTGGCTGTCGTGCGTGGTGGCCGCGGTGGTGGCCACGTCCGTGATCACGTTGGGGCCGTCGGGAGCACAGGTCTCGGTCAGGTGCGCGGAGAACCCCTTCCATCTGATGATGTGCCCATGCCGTGCGTAGCGGGCCGAAGTGTCGTAGGGAGAGACGATCGCCTGGGACGAGGGCGGCAGCCCGGGTCCGTCTTCCTTCTCAGCGGTACGCCAGCGCAGGTGTCCTGCGGCGTCGCGATGGTAGTTCTGCACCATGATCTGGCGCAGGGCCTGGACGTGGGGGCCGAACGCCCGGTCCGCTCCGTGCTGTCGGAGGTGTTCCAGGAGCCGGATGGCGTCGTTGCCGGTGGCGATGATCCTGGTCTTGGGCTTGGTGGGGTTCTTGCCCAGGCGGACCGGGCGGCCGTAGCGGCGTCCCCAGTCCTCATCGACCAGGTCGTCCAGCAGGTGAGGGGCGGCACCGGCGACTTCTTCCAATGCGGCACGGACCTCCTCCGTGATCAGTTCCAGGCGGGTCAGGTCGCGCACCGCGGCCAGGACATGGGTGGAGTCGGTGCGCTGCGTGGTGCGCTCGCGCACCAGGCCGGCCTCCTTCAGGCGAGCCAGGGCAAGGTCGAGGAGGCGGTCGGCGCGGTCGCCTTCGTCGAGACGTTCACGGAAGTCGGCCAGCACGCTGTGGTGGAAGCCGGGGTCGTCCAGCTCCATGGCCATGGCGTACTTGAAGTCGATGCGGCAGCGCACCGCCTCGGCGGCCTGCCGGTCCGACAGACCGAGCACGAACTGCAGCACACAGACGGTGGCCAGCTGGGCGGGCGAGAGGCCGGGGCGCCCGTCGCGCGGGTACCAGTCGGTGAAGTCCTCGTCACGCCACAACCCGTCCAGCCGGTCGCACACCCATATCGCCGTCGTACCGTCCGGGTTGCTCGCCCGCGCGATCTGCGCAGTCAGAGGCGGACCTTGCTCACCGGAACGCGGGCGCAGGGACAACGGGCACCTCGGCAACTGCATCGATCATTCGCCGAGCCCGCGGAACTCGCCGCCGTCGCGCTGCTGCTGGCCGTCCGGGCGTTGAGGGCCGCGCTGGGCGTGCGGGAGCGGGAGGGCGCCGAGCGGCCGGACCGGCGGCCCACCCGACCCGCCGTCAGCAGGCGCGGCCGCACCCATCCCGCGGGCGCTCGTACCCGCCTCGCCCGAGCCCCCGGGCAGGCGTCCGGTCGGCGGTGACGACGTATCACGCCGAAGGAGATCACCCGTCACGTGATCGACTGCGAAGGCGTTCCGCAAGGGACGGAACGGGTCAGCGCGGAGTGGTGTCGTCGGCCTTGAACGGGGCACCGTGGCCGGGAACGATCAGGTCCGCCGCGGCCAGCACCCGCAGGCGGGAGGCGCGCAGGACCTCGCGGTCCGGGGCCACCGGGTCGTCCGCCGGGCCGTTCGCATGCCACCACAGGTCGCCGGCGAAGGCCACCACGCCCGAGTCCGTACCCGCCAGCAGCGTGATGTCCTCGGGGCTGTGGCCCGGGGTGCGGATCAGCCGCAGCGACGGCGTGAGTTCGTAGCCCTCCGCGTCCCGGTTGGTCCACTGGTCGTCCAGGTACTCCACCTTGTGGTCGTGCACCCGGGCACGACGGAAGAGGCCCACGTTCATGGTGTTGTCCGGGTGGTGGTGGCTGAGCACCACGTCGGTGATGTCGTCGGGGCCGAGGCCCAGTTCCGCGAGCGGGGCGAGGATGTGGTCGTGGCTCGCCACCATGCCCGGGTCGAAGACCACGTGCCGTCCGGCGTCGGAGACGTAGGAGACGGTGGCGGCGACTCCGGGGCCGGTGGAGCCCACGTAGCCGGTGGTCAGGACCTCGTACACGGCGCTGCGGCCGAGCGGTGCGTCTGTCATGGCCTCAATCCTGCCGAGGGCCACGGCGGTTCACGAGTGGCACTGCTGCCGCTGATCGCAGGATTCGTGCCACCGTGTGCCACACTGCCGCATGCCACCTTTCAAGACCGTCGCCGCGTACGTCCCTGCCGGCGTCGGCATGCTCGCCGTCGGCATCGTCACCGAGGTGTTCGGCCCGCACGGAGCGGCGCTGCCGAGTTTCGACTTCGCCCTCTGCGCCGACCGGACCGGACCGGTGCCCACGGACTGTGGCGTACCGCTCTCCGTCGCGCACGGACTGGACCGGCTCGCCGACGCCGATCTGCTCATCGCCCTGCCCGGGGCCGGGTTCCGCACACCGCCCGCCCCTGCCGTCCTCGACGCGCTGAGGGCCGCGCACGTGCGCGGGGCCGTGGTCGCTGCCCACTGCGTCGGCACGTTCACGCTCGCCGCTGCCGGACTGCTGGACGGCCGGCGGGCGACCACGCACTGGCGGTTCGCCGAACTGCTCGCCGACTGCCACCCGGAGGTCACCGTGGAACCCGACGCGCTCTACATCGACGAGGGGAGCATCGTCACCGGGGCGGGCGCCGCCGCGGGCTTCGACCTGTGCCTCCACCTGATGAGGCGGGAGCACGGCGCCGCGATGGCCAACGCCGTCGCCCGCGACATGGTGCTGCCCTCCCACCGCGACGGCGGACAGGCCCAGTACCTGGCCGCGCCCGTCCCCGAGGACGGCCGGGACGAGCGGCTCGCCGAGGTCCTCGGCTGGGCCCGCGAGCACCTCCACGAGCCGCTGCCCGTCAGCGAACTGGCCGGTCGCGCCTTGATGAGCAAGCGCTCCTTCGCCCGCCGCTTCACCGCCGCAACCGGCACCACCCCGCACGCCTGGCTGCGGAGCCTGCGACTGAGCAGAGCCGAGGAACTCCTGGAAACCACCGATCTGCCCATCGAGGAGATCGCCCGCCGGGTCGGTTACGCGAGCGCGGCCGTGCTGCGCGAACAGTTCGTACGGCGCCGGGGAGTCCCGCCCCGCTCCTACCGTCGCTCCTTCACCAGCACGCCGTAGCGACCGGGTGCTCGCGCGGGTCAGAAGTTCAGGACACCGAGGTCGCGGACGGTCTGGGCGAGGGCCCGGATGAGCTCGTTCTCGGCGTCGCTGCGCCACACCAGGGCGTAGGGAATCGTCCCCATCTCGGGGACGGGGACGAAGCGCACGTGGGACATGGACCAGTAGCGGGTGACGTGCGAGGGGAAGGGGTGGACGATCTCGCCGGTGCCGACGAGGTGGATCAGCTCGTCGGCGTTGGTGACCTGTTCGATTCGCTCGATCGGCTTCCCCCGGGTGGTGTGGAACGACAGGTAGCCGTCTTCCCAGTAGTCGGGCATGTCGGGTGGCATGGCATGGGCGAAGTCGCCCAGGGCCTCGAAAGGGACGGAGTGTCGTTCGGCGAGTTCGTGGCCGGCGGCGACGGCCAGGACGCGGGGATCGCGGAAGAGGATCGGGCCGACGGTGAGGTCGGGTTCGTCCACCGGCAGCCAGGTGAGGAAGACGTCCATGTCCCCCTCGCGCAGCCGGGCGAACGGGTCGACGTAGGGTGCTCGGCGCAGCTGCAGTTCCCACTGGGGGTGGCGGGAGCGGAAGGTCTCCCAGTAGGGGTACACGTCGGGCACGTTGAACGGCATCATGCCGACGCGCAGGCGTGCGGTCTTGCCGCGGGTGGCCAGTCGGGCGCGTTCGAGGCTGTCGCGCAGGTTCGCGTAGACGGGCCGGAGGTCGGCACGCAGCTGCCGGCCGAGCGGGGTCAGGCGGATCTGGCGGCGGTTGGAGCGGTCGAACAACAGGCCGCCCAGTTGACGCTCCTGACGGCCGATCACCTGACTGACGCGCGCCTGCGTGAGGTGCAGCCGGGCGGCTGCCCTGCCGAAGTGCAGTTCCTCGGCCAGCGTCAGGAAGATCTCGATGTCGCGCACTTCCACGTGTTGCCGACCCCCGTCATAAGCCTGAGTTATCGGATCTTACTGATCTTCGACGTTGATGGGCGCGGCGGGGAGTCGGAAGATCGACAGCGACACCACGTCATCGGACAGGAGTACCGCACATGCACGCCCCAGCCGAAACCACCAGCCGCGTCTGGTTCATCACCGGCGCCAGCCGGGGCCTCGGCCGCGCCTTCGCCGAGGCGGCGCTGACGGCCGGCGACCGGGTCGCGGTTGCCGCCCGCACCGTGGCCCCGCTGGAGGAACTCGCGGCCGCTCACCCCGCGCGGGTGCTGCCCCTAGGGGTCGACGTGACCGACCGCGACGCGGTGTTCGCCGCCGTCGCCGAGGCGGTCGGCCACTTCGGCCGGCTCGACATCGTCGTCAACAACGCCGGCATGCTGTCGATGGGCATGGTCGAGGAGTTCACCGAGGCCGAGGCGCGCGCCCAACTGGACGTCAACTTCTTCGGCGCGCTGTGGGTCTGCCAGGCCGTCATGCCGGTCCTGCGCGAGCAGGGCTCCGGCCACCTCGTGCAGGTCTCCAGCATCGCCGCCCTGGGCGGCTTCCCCAGCACCGGCCTCTACAGCGCCAGCAAGTTCGCCCTGGAAGGCCTCAGCGAAGCACTCGCCATGGAGGCTGCCGCCTTCGGGGCCAAGGTGAGCATCCTCCAGCCCGGCGGCTACTGGACCGACCTCTACACCGCCATGCACAGCACCAGCCCGTTGGAGGCGTACGCGCCGCTGCGGGAGCAGTTGGCCGCGCAGTTCGCCGAAGGCTCGGTCGACAGCGACCCGAAGCTCGCCGCAGCCGCGCTGCTCAAGCTGGTCGACAGCGACGAGCCGCCGCTGCGCCTGCTGCTCGGGAGCATGGTCTACGACCTCGCGTTCGACATCGCCCGCACCCGCATGGCCACCTGGGCGGCGTGGGAGCAGGTCAGCCGCGCCGCGGAACACGCGATTCCCACCCCGGCAGGCAAACCGGTGACAGACCGACCGTTCTGCTCCTGAGGGGTTGCGGCACGATGTTCCGTACCACGGCCGAGGTCGTGCACCGCTTCAACCGCGCCTTCCTCGACCATGACGCCTCGTCACTCGCCGAGCTGATCGCCGACGACTGCGTGATGGAGGCGAGGGAGCCGGCACCCGACGGGTCCCGCTATGAAGGGCGCGCCGAGTGCCTGGAGTTCTGCCGGTCGCTGGCCGAGGACCGCGCGGGCCGGTTCGAGCCGGAGGCCGTCGTCATCACCGGTGAGCGGGCGACGGTCCGCTGGCGGTACCGCTTCGGCGACGGACCGGCCGACTCGGTCCGCGGCGTCAGTCTCGTGCTGGTACGGGACGGTTTGATCGTCGAGTCCCTCGGCTACGGCAAGACCCCGGCCGCGTCGGCCGGGGCCGGGATCCACGGAGAGCGAAGGAAGTCCTGAACATGCGGGTGTTGTCGGTGGCGTACGGTTCGCGCGGGGACGTGGAGCCGATGCTCGGACTCGGGGCGGCTCTGCGAGCGCGCGGCGCGCAGGTACAGGTGTGCGCGCCGCCGGACTTCGCGGAGCTGCTGGAGGGCGTCGGCCTCCCGCTGACGCCGCTCGGCCGGTCGCTGCGCGAGATGGCGACCCGGGCGGTGACCGGGTCGGCGAAGGCGCCGGCGGCGAGCCTGACCGAGCGCGCGGCCCGGATGGTCGCCGAGACGTACGACTCGGTCACCGCGGTGGCCGGCGGCTGCGACGCCGTGGTGGCGACCGGCCTGATCCCGGCGGCGGCCGCCGCGCGGGCGGTGGCCGAGAAGCTGGCCGTCCCCTACGTGTTCGTCGCCTGCTTCCCGACCTACCTGCCCTCACCGCACCACCCGCCGCTCGCGTGGCCGGGCCGGCCGCTCCCGCCGGAGGTGACCGACAACCGGGTGCTGTGGGAGCTGAACCGCGAGGACATGAACGCGCTGTTCGGCGAGGGGATCAACACCCACCGGGCGTCGATCGGCCTGCCGCCGGTGGACGACGTCCGGGAGCACGTCCTCACCGGCCGCCCGTGGCTGGCGGCGGACCCGACCCTGAGCCCGTGGCCGCGGCCGGCGGACCTCGACGTGGTGCAGACCGGCGCGTGGATCCGGCAGGACGACCGCCCGCTCCCGGCCGCTCTGGAGGCGTTCCTGGACGCCGGCACACCACCGGTGTACGTGGGCTTCGGGAGCATGCCCGTCCGCGACGCGCAGGACGCCGCCCGGGCCGCCGTCGCAGCGGTCCGCGGGCAGGGCCGCCGCGTGCTGCTCTCCCGCGGCTGGGCCGGCCTGGCGCTGACCGACGACCGGGGGGACTGCTTCGCCGTCGGCGAGGTCAACCAGCAGGCACTCTTCGCCCGGGTCGCCGTCGTCGTGCACCACGGGGGCGCGGGCACCACGACGGCGGCTGCCCGGGCCGGCGCGCCGCAGGTGGTGGTGCCGCAGATGGCGGACCAGCCGTACTGGGCGAACCGGGTGGCCGAGCTGGGCATCGGCGCAGCGCACGACGGACCGACCCCGACCCACGAGTCCCTGTCGGCCGCGCTCGAGACGGCCCTCACCCCCGGCGTCCGCGCCCGGGCGGCCGCTGTGGCGGCCACGATCCGCACCGACGGGGCGATGGTGGCCGCGGAGCTGCTGTGCGACACGGTCGGCCGGGAAAGGCCCCCGGCACCCGTGCACCACTTCGGATGAGTCGTCAACAGTCTGCGGGATCGGGGGACGGGATGTGGACACACGTGTCCGGCCGAGGGGTGCCGGTGGCCGACAGGTTCGCCTGGTTCACCGAGACGGTGTCCACGGACCTGATACCTGTGGCGATCAACACCGATCGGGCGGGTGACTTCCACGCCGGCGTCGGGACGGTCGAGCTGGGCGCGCTCACGGTGTCGACGTTCGAGTTCTCGCCCCTCTGGTCGCGCCGCGCCCCGGCGCACATCCGGCGCGGCGACCCCGAGCAGTACCAACTCGCCCTGGTCCAGGGGAACGCGATGAAGGCGTGCCAGCTCGGCCGCGACTCCGGTCCGGTCGTCGACGGCTTCATCGTCACCAACACCTCCGCCCCGTTGGAGTGCGACACCGACCGCGAGGGCGGACCGACCCGGGCGATCATCCTTCAGATCCCGCGATCGGAACTGCCCCTGCGCGCCGGGCGCGCCGACCACCTCGTCGCCCGTCGGCTTCCCCTGACCGGCCTCGGCGCGGTCCTGGCCGACTTCCTGACGAGCCTTCGGGACAACGGCCAGGACTGCCGGGGCGAGGAACTCCCGGCCCTCGGCCGGGTCGCCCTCGACCTGGCCACGGCCTACCTGGCCGAGCAGCTCGGCACCATCGGGGCCACGCCACCCGAGATCCGCGCCCGTGCCCTCCTGGAACGCGCCAAGGTCTTCATCGAACGCAACCTGGGCGACCCCGAACTCACCCCCCGGACGGTCGCCGACCACCACAACATCTCGCTGCGCGGCCTCTACGCGCTGTTCCGGGACGAGCCGGGGGGCGTCGCCGCCCTCATCCGGACCCGCCGCCTCGAGCGCTGCCGCGCCGACCTCGCCCGGCCGGAGCTGCGCGCGCTGCCCGTCCAGGCGATCGCCGCCCGCTGGGGCTTCTCCAACGCCACCGTCTTCGGCCGCGCCTTCCGCCAGGCCTACGGCCTCACCCCCGGCGAGTACCGGCACCGCGCACTCGGCCCCGGCTCTGCACGCGGAGTCGAATCATCCTGCACGCTGCGGCGACCGTCGCCGACCGGGCTCGACTAGATTCTGTTGCCGCTGGTGAGGCGGGAAGCACCGCTCCAACCAGCCGAAGAGCGAAAGGAATTGGACGTGAAGGTACTCGTGCTGGGTTCGACCGGTTACATCGGGTCGGCCGTGGTGCGGCGGCTCACAGCGGAGGGCCACCAGGTGGTCCACCTCGTGAAGGACGCGGACCGGCTGCCGGCCGGGGCGCCGGGGCTGGTGGGCGACCTGGCCGACCCGGCCTCGCTGCGGGCCGCCGTCACCGATGACATCGACGCCGTGGTCAACCTCGCCACGCCGACCGGCGACGAGACGGTGGACGCGGCGGCCGTGGACGCGCTGACCGAGCGGCTGCGCGGCTCCGGACGGGCCTTCGTGTACACCAGCGGCGTCTGGGTGCTCGGCGCCACCGGTGATGCGCCGGTCGACGAGGACGCGCCGACGAACGCCATCGCCATCGTCGGCTACCGACCGCGGATCGAGCAGCGGGCGCTGGCCACCGGCGGGGACGACGTGCGAGCCGTCGTCGTGCGACCCGGCATTGTGTACGGCCGCGGCGGCGGCATTCCCGGCCTGATGACCGACTGGGCGCGCGAGCACGGCACCGGCCGGTACGTCGGCTCGGCGGCGACCCGCTGGCCGATGGTCCACGTGGACGACCTCGCCGAACTCTTCGTGCTGGCGGTGACCAAGGCCGATGCGGGCAGCGTGCTGCACGGGGTGGCGCACGAGGCGGTGCCGGTCGCGGCGCTGGCCGCGGCCGCCGACATCGCCGCGGGCGGCAGCGGCCGGGCCGAGCCCTGGCCGCTGGAGCAGGCCGTCGAGGCCGTGGGCGGCCCGTTCGCCGAGGCCCTCGGCCTGAACCAGGTGGTGTCCGGGCAGCGCGCCGTCGCCGAACTCGGCTGGCGGCCCAGCCGCCCGTACGTCCTGACCGAGCTGACCGGAGGCGACCGTGGCTGACCTCGCCGGTACGACGCTGCCCGTCTGCCGCACCTGCGGCACCCAGTACGCCGTCCCGCGCCCCGACTGCCCGGTCTGCCTGGACGAGCGCCAGTACGTCGGACGCGACGGCCAGCAGTGGACCAGCCTCGCCGAGTTGCGCGCCGACGGTCACCGGGGCCGCTTCGAGGAACAGGGCCCGGACGTCCTCGGCATCGGCTGCACGCCCGAGTTCGCCATCGGCCAGCGCGCCCTGCTGCTGCGAACGGCCGCCGGCAACGTGCTGTGGGACTGCGTGCCCTACCTCGACGACGCGGTGGTCCGTGAGGTACGGGAGCTCGGCGGCATCACCGCGATCGCCATCAGCCACCCGCACTTCTACTCCGCCATGGTCGACTGGGCGCACGCCTTCGACGCCCCCGTGTACCTGCACGAGGCGGACCGCCGCTGGGTCGGCCGCCCCGACCCCGCCCTGCACTTCTGGAGCGGGCGGACCCACCGGCTGAACGACGAGCTGACGCTGATCAACCCGGGCGTCCACTTCCCGGGCAGCACGGTCATGCACTGGAACGCCGGCCAGGGCGCACTGTTCACCGGCGACATCGTCAACGTCGGCCCCGACCCCCGCTGGGTCAGCATCATGTACAGCTACGCCAACCACGTCCCCGAGCGCCCCGACGCCGTCCGCGCCGCCGGCGAACTGCTCGCCGGCTACCCCTTCGACCGGATCTACGGCGCCTGGTGGGACCGCGTCGTCACCGTCGGCGGCAACGAGGTCCTCGCCCGGTCGGTCGACCGCTACCTGCGCTTCGAGCAGGCCCTGCCCACGGAGAGCGGCCCATGACCGGGCGGTGCCGGACGGGAGAGTGAGCACCGAGGTCCGCCCGGCCCGCGAGGGCGTACGCGGCGTCAGGGCGGACCGCGCGGGGCCCGGTGACCTCGGCGCCTGGTACGGCGACTGTGCTTACCGTGACGAGGCTTCGGCTCTTGGGCTGTGGCCTCGCCTTTTGTAGTGGCTGGTCCGGGTCTGGTGTTGGCGTCGGCGGCGCCAGTGGGACCAGTGGGACCAGTGCAAGATGGGGGTGGTGCTCCAGCGGGCAGGCCGGGCGAGGTAGGTGATCAGCCGGCGGATCTCGGGGGCGGTGAGTGGGATCGACTCTGGCGTTCGAGCCGGTCCGTCCCCTTTTCGAGCTGCTGGACCCGCAGGACGGTCAGGTAGGCGCGGGCGGCCAGAGCCGGCCGGGCCCCACTGCAGTCAGCGAGTGTCAGTGCGCTTTTCGAGGCGGGTGCCGTGGCGAAGGGTGATCGACATCAGGTCGCTGGGGGCGTCCAGTTCCAGGCGGTGCCAGCGGCCGCGGGGGACGATCACAGCGGTGCCTGCGTGCAGCTGCACCATGTCCTCGGCGCCGCCGGGCCTGGTGGGACGGAAGTAGAGGCGGACGCCACCGGTCAGGCAGCACACCGCCTCCTCGGCCTCCGGGTGCATCTCCCAGTGGTCAGCGTGAACGTCCGCGTCCGTCTCCACGTGGAACGTCGCGATCTGCCAGGCGCCGAAGTCGCTGCTCGTCATCCGCCGTTCGCCGGCTTGGACATCGCCGTCGGGGTGGATATGCAGCGCCGAGGCGAACAGGTCGATGGAGGAGATGGGTGTCGTCGTCATGACGGTGTTCCTTCCAGTCGGTTCTCTGCGGGGGTGGCGGGTTGCGGGGCAGGTGTGTTGGCGCGGCGGCCGGGCAGTACACCGATCGCCACGACCGCCGCGAGCACGAAGAGGACGGCGGCGACGGCCAGGACCAGGGCATAGCCGTCATTGAGCGCGGCGGGGTCGGTGGCCGTGCCGGTGCGGTATGCGGCGATGGTGGCCAGGGCGGCCAGGCCGACGCAGCCGCCGAGTTGGCGGGAGCTGTTGAAAAGGCCGGAGGCCATGCCGGCCTCGCGGGAGGCGACGCCGGTGGTCGCGGCGGCGGCGACCGGGGCCAGGACCAGTCCGACGCCGACGCCGGTGATGATGCAGGGGCCGAGCACGTCGGTGAGGAAGCCGCCGCCGGGGCTGATGAAGGCGAACCAGATCAGGCCCGTAGCGGCCAGCAGAGCGCCGGGTACCAGGGCGGCTCGGGGGGTGCGTGCCGCGGTGACGCGGGTCGCGATGACGGTGCCCGCGACCAGGCACACGGAGAACGGCAGGAACGCGGCGCCGGTCGCTGCGGCACCCATGCCCAGGACCTGCTGCATGTACAGGGACACGAAGTAGAACGCCGCGAACTGCCCGGCCGCGGCCAAGAACACCAGCACGTTGGCGCCGGCCACCCAGCGACTGCGCAGCAGGCCGAGGCGCAGCAGCGGCGCGGGGGCCCTGGATTCGGCGAGGACGAAGGCGGCCAGGAGCGCGGCCGCGGCGGCGAAGGTCGCCACGGTGGCCGTGGATCCCCATCCTCGGGCGTCGGTGCGGACGACGCCGAACACCAGCAGCCCGATTCCGCCGGTCGCCAGGACGGTGCCGAGCACGTCCAGCCTCTCGCGCCGGTCGGGCTGTGCTCCGGCCAGCACTCCTGCCGGAACCAGCGCGAGAGCCGCTGCCACGATGGGCAGGTTGACCAGCATCACCCAGCGCCAACCCGCGTACTCGGTCAGCAGACCACCCGCCAGTACTCCCAGCGCTCCTCCTGCGGCGTTCACCGCGCTCCACACCCCGAGCGCCCGAACACGCCGAGGGCCCTCGGAGAAGGTGGTGGTGAGCATGCCCAGCGCGGCTGGGGCGGCCGTGGCAGCACCCAGCCCCTGACCGGCACGGGCGGCGATCAGTTGCCAGGGCGCCTGGGCCAGCCCGCCCGCCAGCGAGCACAGCCCGAAGACGGCCAGGCCCACCACGAACACCCGACGATGACCGAACAGGTCACAAGCGCGGCCGCCCAGTAACAGCAGTCCGCCGAATGTGAGCGCGTAGGCGTGCACGATCCACGACAGGTCGAGCGGCGCGAATCCCAACGCGGTGCGGATGGCGGGCAATGCGACGTTGACCACCGACATGTCCAAGGCGAAGACGAACTGGGCGACGGCCGCCGCCGCCAGCACCAGTCGGGGTCGCCCCCGTGAGTTTTTATACATGTATAGAAAGTAGCCTCAGAGGATCGCCGCTGTCGACACCTGGGGGATGATGAGGGCATGCCGCAACCATCCGCACCACGCAAAACCCCGGGCCGACCTCCCCGCATCTCCCGCGAGGAGGTCATCGGAACGGCCCGCCGGATCGTGACTGAGGAAGGCGTGGACCGGCTGACCATGCGGCGGCTGGCCACGGAGATCGGCAGTACGCCGATGGCGCTCTACCACCACGTCCGAAACAAGGAAGAACTGCTCGTCCTGCTGCTGGACGACTACGCCGCGCGGACGCTGCACCGACCCGAACTGCCGGCCCGACCCCGCGAGCGGATCGTCGTCGCCGCCGCTGCGATCCACGAGGCGCTCGCCGCCTGCCCCTGGATCGTGGAGGTGCTGACCGCCGACGACCTGATGTCCACATCCGCCCTGTGGTTCGTCGAGCAGATCGTCGACGGCTTGATCGCATGCGGCCTGCCCCCCGAGCAGGCCGTACACGGGTACCGCGCGATCTGGTACTACACCGCCGGAGAGATCGTGGTCCGGACGACAGCGGCCCGACGGCGCGCAGACGACGACCGTGCGACCTACCGGGAGCAAATCTTCGCCGCTCTCGACCCGAACGAGCTACCCCGCTTGGCACAGGTCGCGGACCACTGGGCACCGCTGACCGCCGAGGACACCTACCTGGACGGGCTCCGCGCCCTGGTGGACGGCCTCCTGACTCCCCGTTGACCTGCTCGTTCGCTTCATATCTGCCCGCGCGCAGATCCGATGCCAACGCCTCTGCCCGCAAGCTTCACCAAACCGATCTCATGAGCGCTGTGATCTGCGGCTGGTGAGGTCCTCGGCGCGTGCGGCGACATACTCGACCCAGTCGCGTCGGACGTAGGCGACCCAGCGGGGCGCGGTGTGGCGGTGTATCCCGGTCACGTCGGCGACGATCGGGCCGGGGGGATCAGCGACGAGGGCGGCCGGCGCCGCGTTGCGCGCGATGCGAACCGGGATGCCGTGCCCGTTGAGCTGCTGGGCAGGGGGTGCCTGGCTGCGCTGGCGCAGGGTGCGGCCCAGGCGGACGACCGGTTCGAGCTGGCACCTTTCACGGGCGCTGGCTACCGGGCGGGCAGCACGACCGGGTAAAACGAAGGCCGCCTGGGCTCCTGACCGCCTTCGCTCTCCAGCACGCGGGAGGCGGGTGCCGGGGTGCCGGACCAAAAGGCTGCGGTCCTGAGGTACGACACAGGCTCCGAGGCATGGGAAAGGGCCCGGATCACCGGGCCCTTTCCGTTCGTAGCGGGGACAGGATTTGAACCTGCGACCTCTGGGTTATGAGCCCAGCGAGCTACCGAGCTGCTCCACCCCGCGTCGTCTGTTCAGCCACTCTACACGCACGCACGGGGAGGGCGTCGACGAGGCGCACCTGATGGACTCGCTGTGGGCGTTCGCCGACGAGTCGGCCCCGACGGGTCCGCTGGCTCTTCCGCTGCCGGCTCCTACCTTCGCCGTCCGCCCGGGTCGGTTCAATCTCCCGGGCGGACGCGGGGCTGGTCAGAGCTGGGTACGTGCTCACGGGGGTGTGGTGAGCGGAAGCGGACGGTGGTGTGCAGGGGGATCATGGGCGGATGGGAACGCCTGCGCGTTCCCCGACGACGTGGCCGGCCGCGCACCAGGCCGGAGGGGCTGTGGGTTGACTGGCAGAGCAGTCAGCGTCTGGACGCGGGTGGCATTTCTGCGTTGGTAGGCCTGCTGGACCGAAGGGTGGCGAGGCCGAAGGCCAGTCCTCCGGCGATGAACCAAGGGTTCCAGAGGGCCAGCGTCCAGGCCCGCTGCCCCGCGCTCACGGAGGTGTCCAGGTGAATTGTGTTGGTCAGCAGCAGCACCTCGATAGCGATGCCACGGGCCAGTAGGAGGGCACTGACGCCCCACCCCAGCCACCTCGCCAGCAGGGCGGGAACGCCCTGGAGCCTGGACCGGGCAAGCAGCCATGCCAGCAGAGCGCCGAGGAGGCAGAGCGCACCCACACCCCACAAACCGGCTACGACGAACCACAACGGACGCTCGGTGGCCAGCGGACCGGCGGAGATGCTCAGCCCCGCATCACCGCCGACGGCCCAGTAGAAGTGCAACCCTGCGAACGCGGCCGCCCACAAGCATGCGATACGCCCCCACAGCGTGGACGGCTCTGCGCCTGCCCCCTCCCGTCCGCGGTTCACCGCCGGCCCTCACGGGCATCGCGCCTGTCGGCGCACGGACCGTCCGCTTCCTGGGGCAACACGATGAACGCGGTGCCCTCGGCCAGGTCGATGCGGGAGCGAGGCGGCGCACCGTCGCTCTCGTCGTCCCGCCGCAGCAACTCCACCCGCCGCTGCTCCAGCTCCACCGTCTTGTTTCCGTTCACGACCGCCGTGAATTCATCGAAGGCCGTGTTCGACAACGACCGCCCGGTGCGCCTGCGTAGCCACGGCATCAAGCCCAGCCCCGTGAACCATCGCCACGCGCTCTCCGCCAGAGCGAACAAGATCAGTAGACACGCGAACGCCGGCAACGACATGGCCCACATCGCCACAACTGGCCCCCATCACCCTCAACACAGCTGACGGTCGGGAAACGGCTGAGGGGTTGGCGTCGTTCCCGCAGCGCGGCCAAGACCGGCTCGGGTGTCTCGTCCCGGAGGAAGCAGGCGAAGACCACTTCGTGGTGCAGGCTCACGCACGCATCGTCCGACGGTGTTCTGACAACTGGGCTTGGGCGGCCACGGACGCGACGTCGGACTCCCCGGTGTGCTGCCGCCTCCCTGACGGCTCGGCAAGGACGATCGGGAATCAGTAGGTCACTTCCGGTCGCGCCCTCAGGCATCAGCACTCCCCCTTCCGGGACCTGGGAGTGTCTGTGCGAGCGGTCCACGTATCGGACGTGCGGACTGGGAGAACTCGGGACGCCAGCCATCGGTCCGTGATGTGCCCGGCTGGGTGGTGCCGGCAGGGGCCGCCGTCCTCCGTCAGGCTGATCAGCCCGTCGATACCCCGGCCGCCGCAGCCGACTGGACCAAATCGGCGTGATGGGTCCTTCAGGGCTTCACGCCGACGTGCCGCGTATTTGCGGCACCCCATGCTCGGGTCGGCAAAACACATGGTGTGGGACGACGCGGGCCGGGTTGCACCGACCTGTTTGTCACGGTGTCGGCAGAGCCGTGGAGGCCGGGGTCTTGCCGGGCGGGTTGGGCTGGCCGGTGAACACCACGACCTGCCACGTGCCGTTCTCGCGCATCACCGTGAACTTGTCCTGCATGGGCTTGCCTGATGTGTCTGTGGCGGTCAGCCGGGCAAGGCCAGTGTTGGGACCGTAGGCGTATCCGATCTCAAGGCTGCGGATCTTCCAGCCACGTCCGCCCTTGTCAGCGAGTATCTGTGCTGCTTCCCGACGCGACCACGGCTCATCTTTCACTCCGCCGACCCGCATGAGATCGACGGCGCTGCGTGTGTTGAGAGCACGGAGGTAATCGCTGACGGTCCGACGTGCTCCGTCGGACGGCGAGGCAGCAGGCTTGGCCGTGTCACTGTGCGAGGAGCAGCCGACCAGGGCCAGTAACGCAAGTGCGACGACAGCGGTACCGCGACGGTTCACGACAGGGCTCCTTCTTCTCTTGTGGCGGCAACAGATTGTCAGGTGCGGTGGGCGTAATACAGAGCGTATGGACTGCCCGAAAGGACTTTCTTCAGACGTTTATTGCAGGTGTCACGTGTGTGATACGTGAGGTGGGGGAAACCGGCGAACCTGCTGGTGACGAACATCGAGTGATCGATGACGCCGTTATGGTTCCAGTCGGCTTGGAGGCCGTCTGAAGCCAACAGGTCCCGCACGTCGTACAGATGCTTCGTGCGCTTGGAGTGCTTCGTGGCGATCCAGTACCACCTCTCCGCTCCCCCCGCGTGTAGGAAGTCCAAGCGGTGGTGGGGCTGTAGAACCAGTACTTGTTGCTCTTACGTGGGATCTGGGAACCGGCGGCGGGCTTTCAGCCGCCGGCGGGCATGATCTGCGACAGGAAGTTCGTACGGTCGTTGCAAAAAAGCGGTTCCGGCCGCAGAGGCAGAAAAGGCACGTGCCGCCGAACCCGGGCGGCAGCTTCGCGGAGGCGCCTGGCGCGAGCCTGATCAGTGCGCCCGGTCACTCCTCCACAGATGCCTCCGGCATCGTCTGGAGGACGGCTTCCATCAAGCGCTGGCGCACAACGGCCCCGACCGGCCGCGTCGTCTCTGGGCCGCTACCGGTGACCGGGTGCTGCAGAAGATCGGTGGCTGCAAGCACCGCGAGAGCGGCCTGCCGCCGGTCGAGCACCGTGCTGAATGTTACTCATCGCGTCGTGGAAGGCCTCTCCGCTCCACCGCCGCCCCGCTGCGGGGCGATTAGGCACTGGCCATGACCTCCTACAACCGCATCGCGGCTGAACTCGCCGACTTCGCCGCGGCAAGGGGAGACCATCCGCAGCGCCCTGGACGACGGCCTGCCCCCACGCGGCTGACGACTGACCAGTACTGCACACGACGGCCAGACGCCGGCCGCCCGGATCGATCCGGGCGGCCGGCGTGATTTCCTCAGCACCGAGAGGGCGGGGCCAGCGGCTTGCGCTTGTCCGCGACGAACTCAGTTCGAGTGCGGACGACCGTCTCGGACCCATGTCACCACAACCAGAGCTGCGGTGACGTACATCAGGACGCTGAAGGTGGCTACGGATTCGACGTACTGCTCGTAGCCGTCTGCTGGCAGCTGGAGCGCAAGGGAACCAAGCGCAGTCCCAAGTGCCGCGGTAGCGGCGGCCATGGCGACGAACGGGGCCTTCGTCATTGGTGCTTCCTCCAAGCCACGAGACGATGGATCAAGACTGAGACTACATGCATTGCGATGTCGCTGCCGGTGGCGGTTGTGGATGGTCACCCAAGCACCAAACACCTTTGTGCATCTGTCAGTTGGGCCCGCGTCACGGAAGAAGACTTACCGGCCGGGTCTCGCCATGAGAGCGAATCGACAGATTGATCACGACTCGATACGCGCCCTAGTGCGGCGAGCCGCTGCCCGGCGCAACCGAGGCGGCTGAGCTGTTCGACGGCCAGTTCCAGGGCTACGAGGTGGGTGCGCAGGGCCGCGAGGTCGACGGCCGGGCGAACCTGCGCCGGAGCCAGCTACTCCTGGGCGGAGAGGAGCAGTTACTCGGAAGGTCATGTCCGTCCTCTTCTCCGGCCCGTTCCTCATGGGGAGCGGCCCTGGAGAGGCCGAGCCCCAGTCTCCAACAGGCGGGACAGGCGGACTCGGAGCCATCACGTCTCTCATTACAGCGATCACTGGGTTCGTCTCGGCAGTAGCCGGACTGGTCGGGGCTCGTGCCGGGTACCGGGTTGTGAGCAGTCGCAGAGTCTCCGGCCGTCGGGACCCTGACGGGGAAGGCGACGGAACGGCGGCGCAGGGTGAGGACCCGTCAGGAGGCCACGGAGCATGGCTGCTGACAGGCCATTCGGTGAAGGCCCGCTCCAGGTGCCGTCGATGGGCCACATCCTTCTCTTTCGACCCCATCGCCCTGCCCAAAGCGGCCCACTGTGCGAAGCCCCCCACGTGCGCGCTCCGCTCGAGCGCGCTGCATGTCGAACCCGGGCTCAACGTCCTCACACGGCCGCGGCCGACGCACAGGGTCATGGACGGCCTGGCCGCCGCGTTCGTCGTCGGCAGCCGGTTCCACCGTTCTGCCCTCTCACCTGTTCTTGCGCATCGTCCGCGGCTGTCGAGCGGCGTTGTGGTCCTTCATCTGCGCCACCCTTGGCCTCAGGCCGGTGGTGCGGGACCTGTGGGAGACGTACTCCGGAAGGCGGTCTAGCGTCCTGACCACCGGGCCCGAGCCCAGCAGGGCCAGCGGTCCGGTCGGCGGACCGGCCGGTCCATGGCGTGGGAGCCGGGCGGCGCAGCAGCCCCGCAGAAATAGGAGGCGCAGGTTCCACTGCTGATTCTGCAGGGCCGCTGCTTTGCTCACGTACCCTGCGGTGCGTCCGATACGCCCGATCTCTTCCCCTCGCATCCGTTGACATGTGGTCTCACGCAAGTGGGGTCCGGCCGTACCCGGCCGGACCCCGCTTCCGCTTTCGCGCGAGGCGTACGCCTCGTGTTCAGGCGCCTTCGTCTACCAGCGGTACCAGCGCCCCTTGCGCCCACCACTGCCCGCGGGCCTGACGACGAAGCCGAGCAGCCACACAACCAGCACGATCACCGCGATCCACCACAGTGCCTTCAATGCGAAACCCGCACCGAAGAGGATCAGAGCCAGCAGAAGAACCAGAAGCAGGGGAACCATTGTTATCAACCTCCTGGCCACCGAATGCCCTTACTTCAGCCCTACAAGCACACAAAATATGAGTTACTTCTGCAGGATGAGGGGCATGCGCAGAGGGGCGTGCGCGCCGTGCGTGGTTCCCCCTCCCTCGCATCTCATGCACCGCAGTTGCACGTATCGGATCACTCGATGAGCGCTCGCACCTCGGGTTTACCGGCACCGTAAGGGGTCATGCGCACGCGCACGTCAGTGCCCTCGGTCCGCAAGGAGGCCGCGGCGCCGAACCACCCGGTCGGCCACTGCGGCAGCCCGCTCCACTTGAGCGGCAGTACCGCCTACGCGGGGTCAGGGGGCATGGCTCGGGTCGAGATACAGGTGCGTGCGAAGGTGCGAAGCGGCTCGCGCAGCCGCGACTCAAGCACGTACGGGTGGTGGTTGCGGGGGTAGACCGAGAAGCTGTCGTCCTGCTGCTTCTCGAGGTCGCCCCACCGGCTTCGACCAGGGCCGGTATGCCCGCGGGAACGAAGCCGAGCGCACCGCCAGCGCACTCAAGGGGGTTCCGCGCCGTGGCCACCCGTTACGACGAGGCAGCATGCGTATTCCACGGCACGGTCACCTCGCAGCGATCCGGCTATGACTGCGAGGATGACCCGCCGGACAGTACCCAGTAGGTTTCTCGCCCCGCCCGATCCCCGGGGGCCGGGCAGGACTGTCCACATGGAAAAGCGGGACACCGTCGCGCAGGAGCTGCTGCGCCGCCGCGACGCCGCCGTCCCCAGGTGTCTTGACCCGCAGGGTTGTTCAGGCGGGTGATGGGTTGCTGGCCTCCGAGTGCGGTGCGGCATCCGTGATGGTTGTAGCTGTCCAGCGCGGCCGTGCGCTCGATGTGGCTGGTGTAGGGGTGGACGTAGGCCCATTCGTCGAGCAGCGTGCGGTTGAACCGTTCGGCCTTGCCGTTGGTCTGCGGCCGGTAGATGCGGGTCAGCTTGCCGGTCGCGCCGGGGTCGGCCAAGGCCTGCTGCCAGGCGAGGTCTTGCGGCAGGGCCAGGCGTTGTCGGTCAGGACCCGTTCGATGCGGTCGAGCCGCAGGTGGCAAAGAAGGCAGCGGCTCGGCGCAGGAAGGCGGCGCAGGTGGCGGCCTTCTCATCGCTGTGGAGCTCACCGTAGGCAAGGCGGGAGTGGTCGTCGACGGCGGACTGGACGTAGTCGACACCCGTCCCGCCGCGGGTGGCCCGGCCCGCTTGACGTCCCCCACTTGTGCGCCGCGGTCCGGGATATACCCATCTCGGCTGCGACATGGGCGACGGGACGGCCGGAACGGTCACGTTCAGCCCGCAGCCGCCTGCCGGGTGAACGGTCAGCCGGGCGTTACGGTGGGACACGAAGACCTCCGTGCGGTGCAGTCCTAGACAGCTCCACCTCACCGGAGGTCTTCGTCATGATCAAGCCCAACCGGCGTCGACAACGCTCGTGATCAATGCACCTTGACGCCGGCGTCCGGGGCGGACGCCCGAGCCGTGCGGCGGAAGGCGGCGCGGTAGGCACTCGGGCGCCGGCCGGTGTGACGGGCGAAGAGGACGGCGAAAGTGCCGGGGTCCCGGTAGCCGACGGCCGCTGCGACGGCGGCGACGGTGTGGTCGGTGGTCTCCAGAAGATGGCGGGCGCGGCGGACCCGGGAGGCCTGCAGATGGGCCAGCGGGCTGCGGCCGGTCTCTTCGGCGAAGCGGCGCAGCAGCGTGCGGGTGCTGACCCGGAAGGCGTCCGCGAGCTCGGCGAGGTCGTACCGCTCGGCGAGGTTCTGGTCGAGCCGCCGCATCACCCGCTGGGAGAACGTCTGGCCGGGCTGCGGGAGGAGCCGCGGGTCGACGTACGGCATCTGCGAGGTCCGCGCGTCGTCGACGAGCGCCACCCGTGCGGTGGTGCGGGCCACCCGGGCGCCGTTGTGCCGGCGGATCAGGTCCAGCGCGAAGTCGTACATGGCGCTGAAGGCTGCCGTGGTCGTCACCCCCGTGTCGGTGACGACCAGGTGCTCGGGCCGCACGTCGGCGTCCGGGCAGCGCCTGGCCAGTTCGCCTGCGTGCAGCCAGGAGGTGGTGGCCCGGCGCCGGTCAAGGAGACCGGCCTCGGCGAGCAGGAACGCGCCGACGCACAGAGAGACGACGGCGGTACCTGCGGCGGACTGCGCGCGGATCGCCGCAACCTCGGGGGCGAGCCGGGCGAGCCGCGCGTCGAGGTCCGTGCCCGGGCGCAGTTCGAAGCCGGGGACCACGAGGACGTCGACCTCGCGCAAGGGACGCACGCCCAGGCTCGCGCCGCCAGAGGCGGTGACCCGGCGGCGGGGCGAGACGACCGACACCCGGTAGCCGGGCGCGTCCGGTCCGGCGACATGCCCGGCCATCGTCAACAGGTCGGGGACACCGAACACTTCGGACGCGAAGCAGCCCGGGTACGCCAGGACCCCGACCTGCAGCGCACCCGACCCGGCGCCCGCGCCCGCGCCCGCACCCGCACCCGCACCCGCACCCGCACTCGCGCCGCCCTCCACCTGCCGCGCCGCCTTTGCCATCGCTCCCCTGCCCCCTGACGTCCCCGGCCGCGGGGCCGCCGTCCGCGTACCGCTCGCCTCCCTCGCGTGTGGCGAGATTACCCCTGGCTTCGGCGATCCCGCCCCTCGCCCGGCGACCGGCCCCGGCACCAGGCTGGCCTCATGAGCAACGACGATCCGATCACCGACTTCTCCCGCCGGAGTGTGGCCGTGGAAGGGGTGGAGAAGACGGTGTACGTGGCCGGGGCCGGGCCCGCGGTCGTGGTGCTGCCGGAGATGCCGGGCATCAGTCCCGACGTCCTGCGGCTCGCGCGCTGGGTGCGGGACGCCGGCTTCACCGTGCATGTGCCCTCCCTGTTCGGGACGGACGGCGCCTTCCCCACCGTCGAGGGCGGCCGCGAGGTCGTGCGCCGCGCCTGTGTCAGCGCGGAGTTCCGCGCCTTCGCCGGAGGCGGCACCAGCCCGGTGACCATCTGGCTGCGCGGCCTGGCCCGCCAGGCCCACACCGCCTGCGGTGGGCCGGGGGTGGGTGCGATCGGCCTGTGCTTCACCGGCAACTTCGCCCTCACCATGGCCCTGGAGCCGGCCGTGATCGCCCCGGTGGTCAACCACCCGTCGCTACCGCTCGACGACCCCGGCGCACTCGAACTCGACGCGGCCGACGCGCGCGCGGTGCGCGACCGGCTCCACCGCGACAAACTCACCGTCCTCGCCTACCGCTTCGAGGGCGACCGCTGGTGCACGGGGCAGCGCTTCGCCGCCTACCGCGCGCTGCTCGGCGACGCCTTCGACGGGCGCGTCCTCGTCGACAGCGCCGCCAACCCGGCCCCGCCCCCCTTCTTCGCCGACCTGGTCGGCACCCCGCACAGCGTCGTCACCGCCCACCTCGTCGACGAGGCCGGCCACCCCACACTCCAAGCCCGCGACGAAATCCTCGCCTTCCTCACCGACCGCCTGCACCCACACGGAAACCCACCACTGCCCACCACCTGACCGCGCCCTGATCCGCCGGACACCATTACCACGCCACCGTCACCCGTCGCCTGCCCCGGCCCGGCACCATGCCCGCCACCGCTGCCGGCGAGGACCCGGGAACGGCCGACTCCTCCGCCCGCGGCACCGCCGGTGAGCTGGTCCTGGCCCTGTACGGCCGTACTCCGGTGGACTCTCTGAAGCTCGACGACGACCGACGTCTCGTCGACCTGCTCGTGGCCTGGGGCCCGGATGAGCAGGACGTGACAAGGCGCCACCTGCTACACCTGGCCGACGGGACACAACTGCTCAGTTCCGCCAGGTCTGTCGGAGCGCCGGCCCCGCCCCAGGCCGACATGCATGTCCGTGACTCCCGCCGCGCTCCGCGGGCAGTGCGACGCAGTTTCCGTCGACCGCCGTCAGGAGGTGTCCCGGCCACGCCGATGCGACCGCATGGCAACTTCCCGCGCGCCCGTCACCTGTCGGGGATTTCCGGGACCGCGGCCTCCAGGTCGGCGATGCTGCCCGACATGATCGTGCGGAGGTGCTCGGTGATGTGCTCCGCGGGCCAGTCCCACCAGGCCACGGCCAGCAGGCGGGCGATGTCCTGGTCGTTGTAGCGCGTGTGGATGAGGCGGGCCGGGTTGCCGCCGACGATGCCGTAGTCGGGTACGTCGCCGGTGACCACGGCGCCGGTGGCGATGATCGCGCCGTGGCCGATTCGTACACCGGGCATGATCGTCGTGCCGTGGCCGAACCAGACGTCGTTGCCGACGACGGTGTCCCCTCGGCTGGGCAGTCCGGTGAGGAGGTCGAAGTGGTCGGCCCAGGAGCCGCCCATCGTGGGGAAGGGGAAGGTCGAGGGGCCGTCCATACGGTGGTTGGCGCCGTTCATGATGAACCGCACACCCGTTCCCAGCGCGCAGAACTTGCCGATGATCAGCTTTTCCGGACCGTAGTGGTAGAGGACGTTGCGTGTCTCGAACCCGGTCGGATCATCCGGGTCGTCGTAGTACGAGTACTCCCCGATCTCGATCAGCGGGGACTTCACCAGTGGCTTCAGCAGCACCACCCGAGGCTGCTCGGGCATCGGATGCAGGATCGTGGGATCGGCGGGAACAGGCATGGCGAGCGATTCCTCGGCGGTTGCGTGTCGGTGACCCGCCCATGATCGCGTCACTGGGCCGTCCCGGACACGGATTTACCACCCGCAGACGCCTGCTGCCCGCCCGTGTTGCCCGGGTTCCCAAGACCCGACCCGAAACGGGCATCCTGCTGGCCCTGGCCCAGGCCTCCCGCGCCCGCACGACCGTCGGCATCCGCCACCGGTCCTGGCGCCAGGAGTACACCGAACGCGACATCGACCCCTACGGCGTGGTCTTCCACACCGGCCGCTGGTACGTCGTCGGCCACGACCACCTACGCGACTACCTGCGGACCTTCCGCATCGACCGCATCGCCTCCCTCACCCCACGTACCCACCACTTCACGCCCCCCGACGGCTTCGACCCCGTCGCCCACCTGACCTCGACCCTGGCCCAGGTGCCCTACCGCTGGCAGGTCGAGGTGACCATCCATGGCCCTCTCGAGGAGATCGGCCGCCGGCTGCCGGGCTCAGCGGTGACCCTCACCGCCCAACCCACCGGCGTCCTCATGCGCGCACGGGCAGAAAGACTGGACGGCATGGCACATCTGCTCGCCTCCCTGGAATGGCCCTTCACCATCCACCACCCCGACGAACTGCGCCAAGCCCTCAAAAACCTGGCCGACCAGCTCACCACAGCCGCCCAACGGGAACCGGGTGACCTACCGCGGCACACAGACCCGTAGTTCGGACAAGCTGCTCGTCCCCCACCGCGCGTCCTCGACTCCCGCCCCGCCGTACTGCTCTCCACCGGCCGGCGAGGCGGTGCGGAGCCCGCCGAGGACGAAGGCACCAACGGCCTCGTCCCCGGAGTCCGACGGTGCCAAGTCCAGGCTGTGGACCGCTCGGCCCCGGTGCTGCCGATGAGGACCCGAAGCTCTTCGTCCGGACGAAGGACGCCGACGAGATCGTCCGACGGCTCGCCTCACGCCTTGATCGAATTCCGGGCCCAGGACACCAGCGCGCAACCGCCCCTTGCTACCCCGAGCGAGGGGCGGCCTGGAACACGCACGCCTCCGCAGGAGACCGCCTGTGGTCCGCTCACTCCTTGGCGGGCCGGTCGTGCCTGGCCTTTGGCGTCAGTTTCTTCTTCTTCGTCTTCTCGAGCTGCTCGACCTCCCAGGGCCCGGAGACGACCGCCGGGGCCTCGCCGGAGATCACGGAGGCGAGGGGCTGGCCGTTCTCGTCGTAGACGGTCGCGACGTCGGTCAGTTGCCAGAAGAGGTTGAGCTCCGGGTGCTCGCTCAGGTTCACGTAGGTGCTGGAGACGAAGGAGGTCGACTGGGTGGACACGGTGAGTTGCTGGGTGGTGGTGGAGGACTCGCTCAGGGAAGCGGAGACGGAGGCGCTGAAGGGGCCCCAGCCGGCGCTGGCGCTCACGCCGACGGAGGCGTTGGTGGTGTCGGACTCCGAACTGCTGTCCTGCTTGCCCTGGGTGACGGTGTAGCTGACGGTCCGGCTCTCGCCGGGGGCGAGGCTGTACGACTCCCCCGTGCAGTGCCAGAACTGTTCCCGGGTGACGGCCACGCCGAGTCCGACCTGGTCGTCCCCCGGTGTGGTCACCGGAGTCCGGGTCGTGGCGCCGTGCTGGACGAGACCGGTGGCCACCAGGACGCTGGGGCCGTCCTGCGGGATGAGCATGTCGGCCGTGGGCTTGGGGATCGGTCCGATGTTGTTGGGGTCCAGCAGGTCGGATCCGGAGAAGGTCATGGTGCTCTTCCCCGGCAGGTTCTGCAGGACGGCGGCGAAGGCGCCGGAGTAGTGGGACTTGGCCAGCCAGTAGCCGTCGGCCCAGCAGTCGCCGCTGATCACGATGTTGCCGCCGTTGGGTTCCAGTACGAGCCCGGGCAGACCCGCGGTCCAGATCCCGTTGACGAACCCGCACAGGTCGCCGGACTGGTCGAGGTAGAAGAGATCCAGGGGGATCGATAGGTCGTTGAAGACGAGGATCTCGGCCCTGGACTCCTTGGGGGGCGAGGCCAGGGTCCCGTCGAGGGCCGCCTGGTAGGTGTCGTTCATTCGCATGGTGAGCTCCGATCACCGGCCGCGCATCCACGTGCGGGGCGGGGTCCGTCAGAATTCGGGCTCGTCGGTGAGGTAATAGACGCGCGGGCCGCGCTCGGTGTGCACGAGGGCCAGAGGACCTTGGGTGGCCACCTTGGCGGCGGCCGGAAGGCCCAGATCGGCGGTCAGGTCCCACCACTGCCGGCCCGTCTGCGGCCCTCGCCACAGGGAGAGGTGATTGTCCTCGTCCACATAGGACACCCAGGGGCGGCCGTCGCCGGCCACCCCGGACGCCACGGAGCTGTTGGCGGCCACCACCGGATAGGTTCCGTACTGGGTCGTGTGGATCTCCTGGCTGGACCAGCCGTCGGCCCAACTCGCCCAGAACGGTTCGGATGCCTGGTTCCACAGTGCGACGCCTGCCAAGGTTTCCGAACCCACCGCGGCCGCCAGCGGGCTCCCGTCCTTGGGCTGTCTTACGCTCAGCTTGCAGAGGTTCTGCCACTTCCATCCGCCGTCGTCCCCGAAACCCACCACCTCGATGAGGTTGTCCTGCCGGTCCGCGTAGTAGATGCGCCGGCGGTCGGTGTCCCAGCCCACGGCGGACAACCCGCTGATCGGGGATGCGGTGGGGAGGCTCGCGTACTTGGTGAGATCGGTGAGCCTCCCCGTCACCCCTTGTTCCTCCACCTCGGTGATGTGGTTGACGCTGTCGAAGTAGTAGACGAAACGGCCTCGGCCGTTCTGCAGCGCGGTCAGTGGGCTGCGCTCCGGGACCTTGGGGAGCTTGGGGTTGGCGCCCCAGGTCCAGCCGCCGCTGAACTTCATGATGATGAGCTGACCGGTCTCGTCCACGTAGGAGAGCGCCATCGTCCCGGACCGCATCCCGCCGGTGGCCAGCGGGCTGTTCCACGCGGCCACGGGCGTGCCCTCGCCGCTGGTGAAGTTGCGGTAGGCCCAGCCGTTTCCGTTGGTCCCCAGTTCACCGACGGCGCCGTCGGTGTTCGCGTAGTAGACCCGCCGACTGTCCGACCCCCATGCGGTGGCGGCGAAGCCGCCGGTCAGGGAGGGGAAGGGGGCGGGTTTGCGGATGCCGGGGCCCACTTCCGTCCCGGCGGCGACGTTGAGGTTGGTCCACTGGAACGAGCCGTCCGGTTCCCGTGCCACCTCGATGACCGCCGTGTAGCCTCCGCCCGGAGTCACGCCCGTGGGGCGGGCGCCCGCTGTCGTCATGATCTCCTCCGGCTGCTGGTGGGTGAACCCGTGCCCCGAACGCGGCTCTGGGTTCCGCGCTGCGAGAGCGTCGGCCGGGGCGGTTCGGCTGCCGGCCGTACGGAGACGAGCTCGGGCACGTCCGGTTCGTCGACGCGCTGGGCGAACGTGCCGGGCTTCCCGGTGTCCAGTTCGTCAACGTCGACGGGTCCCCAGACGACCGTCGGGCCCTTGGCGGAGACGACCGACGACAGCGGTGTCCCCGTGCCGTCGAACACGGTGAGGACGTCCGTGAGCTGCCAGAACAGGCACATCCGCCCGTGGCAGGTGTCGTTGGTGTACTGGTTCGAGGTGAAGCTCGTCGTCTGGGTGGACACGGTGACCTGCTGGGTCCTGGTCGAGGACTTGCTCAGCGAGGCGTTGACGGAGGCGCTGAACGGGCCCCAGCCGGCGCTGGCGCTCGCGCTGACCGATGCCGTCACCGTCTTGGTGTCCGACGAGCTCTCCTGCATCCCCTGCGTCTGGGTGTAGTTGACGGTCTTCTCCTCGCCCGCCGCGAGGCTGTACGACTCCGGCAGGCGCTGCCAGAACTGCTCACGGGTGACGGAGTTCCCGTTCGGCAGCACCCCCGCCCCCACCAGGATCCTCGGCCCGTTCGTCGGGATGATCACGGAGCTGGTGGGCACGGGAGTCTCCCCGATGTCATCCGGATCCAGCAGGTCACGGCCCGTGAGGGTCACGGCGGCGTTGTCCTCGGTGGCTCGCCAGACCGCCGCGAAGGCGCCCGAGTATCCGGCTTTGGCGACGAAGTAGTAGGAGCGGTCGATGTTCGTCCAGGTCGCGGTCGCTCCGGGGTTCAGGACCTGGCCCCGGTGGCCGGGGGTGAATCTCTGGGTCCGCGGGTTGAGGCCGTACAGCAGGCCGTCGAGGCCGACCCAGTACACCAGCAGGTGCACCGGGGTGCCGTTGGTGACCGTCATGTTGGTACGGCTGCCCTTGTTCACGGATATGAGCGTGCCGCTCACGGCGTCCTGGTAGGTGTCGTTCATGCGCATGGGTGGCTCCTTCGCGCATACGGCCGGCCGGCGGCCCGCGGCGCCCACTACTCCTCGCTGGTGTAGTAGACGCGCGGGCCGCTGGTGCGGATGGCGGCGAACGGGCTGGGCACGCCGGTGGCGACGTCGGGGAGGTCCAGCTCGGCGCCCAGGTTGCGGGAGGTCCACCGGTCCCCGGCTCCCCGCAGTTCGATCAGGTTGTGGTCGCCCTCGCCCGGGCCGTCGGCCAGGTCGGGGGCGCCCAGGTAGAACACCTCGGCTGCCGAGCGGTCGGCGCCCGGCACGGCGGCCAGGGCGCTGCCGCCAGCCGCCGCGGGAGCGCCCGCGCCGTCATCGGCGTCCGCGCCGGCACGGTTGACCTCCCACCCGCGACCGTTGAACTCCACCGCGACCACCATCCGGTCGGCGTCCAGGTAGTAGAGCTGCGGATGGTCGTCGGCGGTGAGCACGACCGCCGGCTGGCTGCCCGCCACCGCGGCCGGGGCCCCGTACGCGGACAGGCGGCGCAGCTGCCACGCCACGCCGCCCTCGGGCTTCTTCTTCGTGCCCGCGATGACCGTGTGCTCCAGCTGGACGGGGCGGTCGCCCTCGTCGAGGAAGTACACGAGGCGGGAGTCGGTCCCGTACCCGACGGCGGTGAGCCGGCTGAGCGAGGAGGGGGTCGGGCACCCCTCGATGCCGGAGGTCACGTCGCAGACCGACCAGCCCTCCTCCCCGAGCCAGGACGCCTCGACCAAGTGGCCCCCCGCGTCCAGGTAGTAGGCGTACTCGCCCTGCTCGGTGGTGACGGCGGCCAGCGGGCTGATCGGGGAACCGCGCGGGGCGTCGGTGCACACGCTGTACGTCCACTCCCGTCCCCGTTCCGCCAGCCGTACCGGGCGCCGGCCGTCCTCGCCCCGGCCGTCGTCGAGGTAGTAGACCCGCAGGCCCCCGATCCGGCCCGTCACCGCCACCGCGCTGCCCACGTCGGCGGTCGGGGCTCCGGTCTCCCTCGTGAAGACGCGGTACCCCGCCCAGTGACCGTCCGGCGACGACGGGTCGTACGCCGCGCCGACCAGGCTGCGGTCCTGCTCCTGGTAGTAGACCCGTCGCTGGTCCTCGCCGGATCCCGCGGCCGCCAGGCCGCTGCCCGCGATCGCCACCGGACTGATCTGCCGCCACCCCGGCCCGGCACCGGACTCCGGGGAATCGGCCGACCGCCCCGCGGAGAAGTTGATATCCGAGTACCCCCACTTCCCGTCCTGCTGCGCCACCTCGATGATGCTGTAGACCTTCTCGGCCATCGTTCCCCCGTCCCTTCCGTCCGTCCCCCGTCCCTTCCATCCGCCGGGCGCGGCCACAAAAGCGACAGCGACCCACGGCCCCGGACACTCCTTGCCCCCGTCCCGTCCCCGGAGTTCGGACCGGTGGCACCACCGCTGTCCTCCCCTCCACGGTGAACCCATGCGGCAGCCGTCGCATCCGGAACGGGGGTCCCGATCAGCAGGGTGGCGCGGGTAGTTGACGATTCCACAGAGACTCCCCCGCCGGACGGCAGTGCTCCCGCGCCGAGATGCGGGAGACCGCCCATGGTGGGCAGATGGATCGGGGGACCCACAAACCCCTCGCCACACCCGAGGCCGGCCTGCATCCGGTCCACCGCAACGGTCCGGCGCGGACATCGCCCCCACCACAAGGCCGTCTTCCGGCACAAGGCCCCTCGGCTCGACAGATTTTCTGCCTCCGGCCCCCTCAGCGGATAGACAACAGCCTCTTACGGGCCTGCGAGTTCTCATCGACGAGCCTATTGCGGCATCTGGCGCAGCCTGGTCGCCGCCTGATTGAGTGCGGTGACGCTGACCTGAGGCAGGCCTGCGGCCGCCAAAACATCCGCGATTTGATCAATAGTGTCCGGGATTTCCGTATTGCGAGGGCGCCGCTCGATCTGCACTTTCGCTATCTCGTACTGATCCACTCGCCCCAGTATGAAATTGGCTACACCCTGACCCGAGGTGGTGATGCCCAGCAGAGGGGCTGAATAGGCCCCGTTGCTGGGCTCGGTAGTCCGAAGGAAACGCAGGATCACATTCAGCTCGATCCAGTATGCGTACCCCTCGCTCTGGTTACCCGGATCCGCCGCCCCCAACACCGCGTGGCCCATCTCGTGCAAGAAGACCATCGCAGACTCAAAGTTGACATCAGCGTCCTGAAGGTGGTCCAACCATTGCTGTTTCACCCTCAGCAGAACCGTCGGAAGACTGTATTGCGCCGGTGGCCCCGGCGTAAAGATCACGTACTGCGGCGCCGGATACTCAAGAGGGGGACCCGGGTTGGATGAATTATGGTTGTCAATTGAGGCTTGCCCGAGTCGCGCCGCCATCTGGCCGCGGTTGGTAACCGGAAGATAAATGGCAGGATTACCCGAAGCCAGGAGACCGGTCTGGAAGTCCGGATTGAAGTAGAGAATCTTCACACCCCCCACGTCTGCGGCTTTCGGATAGAACACGTTGGCGGCTTGAGCGTTCTGGACAAACCAATCCTTGAGCCGTGAGAACCGATCGGTGATCATCTGCGGAAGAGGCATTTCCCCACCTCGTATGGCGACTTCTGTGGGCCGAGGATCACCCGGAGGCATGTCGTCTTGTACCGGATGACGCTGACGACAACTCGCCCCGGTCCGCCGGGCAGGCGATGGTTGATCAGGGCGGCGACGGATCGACGGCGTCCTCAATCCATCTACCCACCATGGACGATCTCCCGCAATCCAGGAGCGGGAGTACTGGCGTCCGGCGCGGGAGTCTCTGGTGGAGTCGTCAATCACCCGCGCGGACCGGCCAGTCAGGGGCTCGGTTCAGCTGCGACGACGCAGAAGACGTACTCGACCCTCGTGATGGCGATCCTCGAAAACGGATCCGTCCGCAGTTCCGTGGAACCCCTGGCGCGGTTCAGCGGCTCTATCGGCGTCCTGGTGGTGGAGGCGGTGTCGACCGCTCGTCCGGATCGTCGCGTGCACCCGCCATCGCTACGAGCACATCCACCGCATGCCGGAGAAACGCCGGACGACAGCTCGCTCGCCCGCCGGCTGCACGTGTGCCATGTACGGCCGAGCCTCGTTCCAACTGCTCAGGGCTCGAATCTTCACGCAGCCGTGGCCTTCACGAATCGCCGACAGAGCCGTCTCCTGGTTTTCGTGAAGGCCGGAGTCACATCGTGGCTGGTGGGTTCGTCACTGGCGGCTGATTGCCCGTGAGATGCCGGCGGTGACGGTCGTGGCGAGAATCCAGCCGGCTGCGGTCAACCCGTAAGCGAGCCATTGCCCCATGCCTCGTGGTGCGAAAGCCGTCTCCTGTCCGAAGGTGATGATGGGGACCAACAGGTCGAGGGTGTAGAAGACCGCGTTGAACGGCGGTGCCTTTCCGGCTTCGAGCGGTGCCGGGTGATGTGTGCCGAAGAAGATCGCCCCGCAGGCCAGGAGAGCCAGGAGCCAGAGGCCGGCGCGCAGAGGCCGGTAGCCGTAGCCGACGGTCACGTCCTGGATGTGGCCCCAGGCCCGGCTGTGCGGGGGGAGCGTGGCGCGCCGATGGCGCTGTTTGGCCAGCAGCACGGTGCGTGCTTCATCCTCGTGTCCCAGCCGTCGGTACGCGGCTGCGAGCTGTTCGTAGGGCTGCGGAAGATAGCCGTCGGTGCCGCGCCGGAGCCAGTCGACCCGTTCAGTGGCCGACAGGGGGTGTGCGAGGGCGTCGTAGGTGGCCTCGGCCAGCCGGAGGTCGGCGGGCCACGTGTCAGGGGCGTCGTACAGGGTGCCCAGCTGAGCATTGCGTGCGTCGACGGTGCCGTCGATCGGTCGCTGGGTTCGCAGATCGGTCTCCCGGGCCTGGGTGAGCCTCAGCGACAGGGCGGTGCCGTCGGGATGTGTGAGCGTGGCATCGCGGAAACTGAGCTGCGTACCGATGTGGCTGCCGTCGAGCTTGATGCCGCCCACGACGGCGAGCCCCTGGCCGAGGTCGAAGTTGCGGGCGACGCTGACATCGACGGCCTCCAACGCGACGCCGCCGGCGTTGTTCAGCAGGGCGCCGCAGAAGCCGATCGCTGCCGAGACCGTGGCACCGGACAGGATGATCCGCCCCTCGGCCCTGAAGCGCGGGTGGAAGGTGAAGTCCTCGGTGATGTGGACGTGGTAGGCGTCCAGCGCGTGACCGCCGGGGTTGCTCAGGAAGGCGCCCTCCAGGTCGAACTCTCCGTCGATGGAGCCACCGGATATGCGGAAGGCTCCCTGGACAGCCAGGTCGGTGCACAGCGTGTCACCGCCGACGGCCACATGGACGGCGGATATCGCCTCGCTCCCGGGTGCCGTGATCACAGCGTCGCGGAGGTCCAGGTCGCCGTTGATCCGAGCGCGGTTCAGTACGAGGGGTCCGGTCAGCCGGCAGCGGGACAGTACCAGTCGGCCGTCGATCTGGGCCGTGTCGGCGGCGAGACCTGGCAGGGAGCTTCCGGGCAGGGCCAATTCGCGGATCCTGGCGCCTTGCAGCAGGGGGACTTCGTCGAAGCGGCAATCTGCCAGGACGACCGGCACAGCCACCTCGGCGAACCGCAGATCCAGGGCGCCCGTGATGTGGGCACCGGTGAGACGCAGTGCCGGGCGGTCGCCCGGGGCGGGATCGGCGCCGGCACCCAGCAGCAACGCCGCGATGACATCGGCCCGTACTGCGCATCCCGCCGATGACGTGCCGTCGCGGACATCGACGGCAGTTCCCTGCGCGAAGGAGTCCCACAGCCGACGCTCAGCAGCATCGAGTTCATCGAGGTGCATGATCGATGATCATCCCGGTGGGGCCCTCCCAGGACAAGACCTGACCCCGATCTCGCGGACGAGGCAGCCGTGGGCACGCCGGCGCGGGACACGGCCCTTCACACGACAGCGGCCAGAGCTTGAAAGTCCCCGGCCCCGGTTGGCTGCTGTGGGCAACCAGTGACGGGCTGGAGTCCGCCCGGTGTTGCTGAATTGGCAACAGACGTCGCGTACTTCCAGCTGTCTGCTGGATGATCGCTGGTGCTGCCCTTGACGGAACTGATCTGAGCTCAGTCTGGACTCGTCGTCCGTACCGGACGACGCACGACGCGCCAGGAGGAACGATCCATGCCTCAGACGACCGCCGCTGACCGCGTCCACCGTCTGGTTTCCTCGCCGGCCGGTCGAACACACGTGGTCGAGCGGGGCAGCGGGCCACTTGTCCTGCTCGTGCACGGGTTCCCGGAGTGCTGGTACGCCTGGCGTCACCAGCTGCCCGTACTGGCCGCCGCGGGCTACCGGGCAGTGGCCATCGATGTCCGCGGCTACGGGCGCTCCTCCAGGCCCGAAGCGGTGGACGCGTACCGGATGCTCGACCTGGTGGAGGACAACGTCGCCGTGGTGGAGGCCCTCGGCGAGCGGTCCGCGGTGATCGTCGGGCACGACTGGGGCGCGGCCATCGCCGCGGCCTCCGCCCTCGTCCGGCCCGATGTGTTCCGCGCGGTCGGACTGCTGAGCGTGCCCTACACGCCGCCCGGCGGCCCCAGGCCCAGCGAGGTCTTCGCGCAGATGGGCGGCACCGAGGAGTTCTACGTCTCCTACTTCCAGCAGCCCGGCCGGGCCGAAGCGGAGATCGAGCCCGACGTCCGAGGCTGGCTCGCGGGCTTCTACGCCGCCCTGTCCGCCGACACCATGCCCGCGCCCGGCGCCCCGGACCCGCACTTCGTCAGCCGTGACGGCAGGCTGCGTGACCGCTTCCCCGCCGGCCGGCTCCCGGCCTGGCTCAGCGAACACGACCTCGACGTCTGCGCCGGGGAGTTCGAACGCACCGGCATGACGGGCGCGCTGAACCGCTACCGGAACATGGACCGCGACTGGGAGGACCTGGCCGACTTCCACGGAGCCCCCCTCACCCAGCCGTCGCTGTTCCTCGGTGGCAGTCTGGATGCCTCCACCACCTGGCTGGCCGACGCCATCACGGCGTACCCCACGACCCTGCCCGGCCTCGCCGCCTCGCACATCCTCGACGGCTGCGGCCACTTCATCCAGCAGGAACGCCCCCTGGAGACCAACCGGATCCTGACCGACTGGCTCGCCTCTCTCGCCCTGTGACACCACCTACGAGGCGGCACGTCGCACCTTTGTGACGGCGGGACTGTCCGCGCTGCGCGACGACGTACCGGAGACAGGCTGGGTGCAGTTCAGCCTCGCGCCGGGCCCGTCGTCCTGGACGCGGACGTACCGCGTGCTCGGCGGCACCGCCCGCGGGCTGCTCGCCGCCGGCCGAGTGCGTTCCTTCTTCTTCATGCACAAACCGCCGGGGCTGCGCATCCGCTTCGAGGTATCGGCACCGGGATACGGCGACGTACTGCGCAAGGAGCTGCTCGGCCGGTTCGGTCAGCCGGACGGGCACGTGGGTCCGCCGCTGTGCGGGGTGTACGAGCCGGGAACGTATCTGTTCGGCGGTCCGCGGTCGATGCGGTACGTGCACGAGCTGTTCACCGTGGATTCGCCGGCCTGGCTCGACCATCACGTCGGCCGGGGCGAGGGCGGTGAGCCCGCGCGGCCGGTGGCCGACTGGCGGGGCTCCCTCGTGCTGCTGAGCGATCTGCTCAAGGGCCTGGGCGTCGTCAGATGGGAGCATCGCGGGGTCTGGCAGGTGGTGCGGGACGAGTCCGGGCGCAGGCTGGAGGGCTCGGCGCTGGACGACGACGCCCGCCGTGCCGCCGCCGGTATCGCCGAGTCCTGGCGCGCCGGGCGTGAGGGCCTGCTCGCACCCGTGCCGCCGGAGCGGCGCGCGGTGGTGGAAGCACACGGGGACGCCGTTTTTCCGGGCCGCCGAGCGGTGGCGCACCGGGTACTTCGAGTCCGGGGACGCACTGGTCGGGCCCCGCCGCGCCGCCGCCCACCACGCCGTCTTCCACTGGAACCGGGGCCTGCTCTCGCTGGCCCGGCAGAGCCTGCTCGCCCATGCCCTCGCTGATGACGGGGGGTGCTGAGATGAGCGGGGTCTCGCGGCTGGGCGGCACAGCGCTGCTGCGCGTGGGCGGCGGCCGGCAACCCGGAGCTGTTCGCCCGGGTCGCCGCATACGCCCGGCACGAGGATCGGCGCGCCGGACGCGCTCGTGCTCTGGCCGAACGGCTGGGCACCACGGTCGTACCGCATCCGGATCCGACGTCCGCCGACCGCCACGCCCGGCACCACAGCCGACACCAGAGGCGGAGGCGGGAGCGGAGGCACCCGCAGGCGCGCCCCATGCCTAGGGGGCAACGGCGTGCGGGTGGCGTGGTGGACGAAAAGCAGCCGCTGCCCGTCGGCCTCGGCGACGACCTGGTGGCCCTCCCGCCGCAGGGTGATGCGCTCCAGCCGCAGATGGCGGGCAGCCGATCCGGCCGGCCCCTGGTACGGCGCCGAGTCCGGGTCGCCGGTCCACCACCCGGTGACGACGGGCCGTCGTACGGCGTTGGCGGCACGCTCGGCCGGCGGTGGCACCAGCAGCTCCACGAACCGGGCTCCCGACAGCCGCTCCACGGCCGCGAGGAAGGCCCGGTAACCGTCCGGGTTCGGGTAGGTGCCGTACAGGGTGTGCAGCGCGTCGGCGAACCGGGCGTCCAGCACGCCCGCGGGCGAAGCGGTCTCCAGCACCGCCAGTGGCCCGGGGCCCGCGAGCGGACGCAGGAGGCAGTCCGGGGGCCAGGCGCGAGGCCGTCCGGGCCGGTGGTGCGCCGAGGGCATCCAGCAGACCGTCGTCCAGATCCACCTGCTCGTCACCGGCGTGCGCGGCCAGGTGGGCCGGCAGTCCTGCGCCGCTACGCCGGCTGGCATCGCGCCGAGACCCTGGGCTCCGGGTACGCCGGGCCTGCGGCGGGCGCGGCGGACCGGGAGTCGTCGGGCAGATGCCGCGCGAGGATCTCGCCGAGCGGGCGGCCTTTTTCGTCGAGCTGTTCCAACTCCGGCGGCAGCGGCCGTCCGTCAGGCGCGGCGGACCGGTCGGCGTCCCGCAGCCAGGCCACCCGCGCGGCGATGCCCAGGGCCCGCTGGACTTGCTCGGCTGCGGCTGCGGGGACCGACGTGGTGACGGTTCGGTACGAGTCGGTGAACCATCGGCGGAGCGGCCGGCCCGCTGTGCGCCCTGCTCACCGCGGCCCACGGCGCCTCACGGGCCTGGCTGCCCTGCCTGGGGTTGCGCTGAACGGCGGCTGAACGCCGCGGGTTCGGATCGCCGCGGCAGTGGCCTCATACGGAGTCCGGCAAGGGCGGCTGCCCCCAGGGCTCTTCGAGCGCCGCGCGGAGGGCGTCGACGCGCTCCCGGCCGATCCGTTCGGCGAGCTGTTCCTCCAGCCGGTCGAGGATGAGGACAGCCTGGTGGTGGGCGCGTTGCCCTTCCCGGCTGCGCCGGATCAGCCGCCGCCGTGCGGAGGCGGGGTCGGGGACCTGTTCGAGGAATCCGGCGGCGATCAGGCCGTGCACGGCCTGGTGCGCGGTCTGGCGGGTCACGCCCATGCGCCGCGCCAGTTCGGACACCGTGGTGCCGTGGTCGTCCAGGACGGCGAAGAGCTGGACCTGAGTGGGCGAGACCGGTGCGGCCCCGGCTGCTTCCAGGGCTGCCAGCAGCCCATCGTCGAACCAGCGCCGGGCGTCGCTGAGCAGCTGGGGGAGGTTGCGGTGAGTGGACTGCATCTGTTCCTCGCGATCGGCTTGCCTGCTCACACCCTCTCATGTCAGGCTACCTGACATTATTGAGGTCGGTCCAAGGAGGAACGAGCCCATGACCATCGAGTACGCCACCCGCTACCGGCGGGCCTCACACATCCCCGCCGAGCCGGGAAAGCCGTATTTCATCGAGAAGGGCGAAGGAGACCGCGCCCACCTCTTCGGCGACCTGATCACCATCTACGCGGGTGGCGAGCAGACCGAGAACACCTTCAACTTCTTCACCGTCGAAGGCCCCAAGGGCGACCTCATCCCGGCCCACCTCCACCCGGAAACCCACGAGGTCTTCTACGTCACCCACGGTGCGGTCCGCCTGTTCGTCGAGGACGCGGAAGGCAACCAGCAGGAGAAACTGCTCACCCCCGGCGACTTCGGATTCGTGCCCAAGAACTGCCCGCACGCCTACCGCATGGAGCGCCACCACAGCCAGGTCGTCGGCGTGGCGGCCGGCCCCGGCGGCACCTTCGAGCGGTTCTTCGAGACCCTCGGTGCTCCCGCCGAACAGCTCGGCCTGCCCACCGAGCCGGTCGTCCCCGAACCGGGAAAGTTCGCGACCGTCCCCCAGCAGTACGACGTGCGCTTCCTGCCCGAGCACCAGTGGCGCACCCGGTGACGGCGACCGAACCCTCGGTGCGGGAGCTGATCGTCGCGCCCCACCCCGACCGTGCTGTGCTGCCACCCGCCGACCTGCGGCAGCCGGGCGTCCGCGAACTGCGCGGCGTGCCCTACGGCCTCGTCGAAGGCAGCCGCCCGCTGGAACTCGACCTGTGGCTGCCGCAGACCGACCCGGCACACCCCGCCCCGCTGGTGCTGTTCGTACACGGCGGCGCCTGGCGCCGGGGACGCCGCGACGACATGGGCCCACGCACCCGCTCCTGAACGCCGGGGCCGTTCGCACGCATTGCGGCCGCCGGCTTCGCCGTCGCCTGCATCGACTACCGCCTCAGCGGCGAAGCCACCTTCCCCGCCCCACTCGACGACCTGCGCGCGGCCCTGCGCCGGCTCACCCTGCGCGCTCCCGAACTCGCCATCGACACCCGACGGACCGTTGTGTGGGGCGAATCCGCGGGCGGGCACCTCGCATCCCTGCTGGCCCTGACCCACACCACCCCGCCCCTGGCCGCAGCCGTGATCTGGTACGCACCCGGCGACCTGACCACTCCACGCGGATGCTTCAGCCCCGAAGACGCCGCCGGCCCCGAAGCGCTCCTGCTCGGCGCAGCCCCGGCGACCGTCCCCGAGCAGGCCCGCGCCGCCAGCCCGGTGGCCCGGGCCCACCCCGGCGCACCACCCTTCCTCCTCGTCCACGGCGCCCAGGAAACCCTGGTCGACCACTCCCACGGCCAAGCCCTCGCCACAGCCCTCCACAACGCCGGATCACCGGTCGAACTATGGACGGTCGACGGCGCCGACCACGGCTGGCACCAGCTCACTGACGCCCAGGTCGAGGACATCTTCTCCCGCTCCCTGTCCTTCGCCGAACGCCAGGTCACCCCGGTGCTGCATGTGTGACCGGCACTGTTTGTGCGACCGGCGCTCCTTGTGTGCCGTCAGACCGGTGACCAGCCGAGCGCGCCCTGGAAGTACACGTCCCAGAGGCGGCCGGCGAAGAACTGACCGAACCTCCCCAGCCCGGCCAGCCGGCCACGGGTCGTGTCCGCCCGCAGCCGGAAGCTCGCGAGCTCGCGGATGAAGTCCGGCAGCCGAAGGCGCACGACTCCGGTGGCCACGACCTCGGCGTCCGCCTCCTCGCCGGCCGGCACCATGCCGCGCAGGATCCGGATGTACAAGGTCGTGGTGTCGGCCCACAGCCCGTGGCCGGAGTCCTCGTCCACGGTCTTGCAGCCGCTCAGCGTGAGCGGGTTTCCGGCCCTGTCGGTGAAGAACAGGCGGTAGCGCATGCGCAGATGCTCCGGGTCACCCTCCTCCACGAAGAGGTGCAAACTGCCCGATTCCACGTCGCGCCGGCCGCCCAGCGCCTCGCAGTGGATCTGCCCTGTGATCGTCGCCCGGTGCTCGGGGTGGACGAGGAAACGGTCCAGCTCGTCGATGTGAACGGTCAGACGCACCGACAGTTCCTCCTGGCCCGGCCCGCCGTTGCGTAGCGCACGGGGGCCGGGCCCCCCGGAACCGAAGGCGATCGCACCGGTCATCCGTTCGCCGAACCGCAGACGGCCGCCGCCGGCGGCCGGGCACGGCAGCGGGGCGGACAGCGGTATCCCCTGCTCCTCGCACCAGGCCCGGGCCCTGTGCACCCCGAGTTCCACGGCCTGCCGGAAGCGGTCCCGGCTGAAGTTGATCAGATAGTTGAGCGGGACCTCGCACTGCAGCATCCTGACGGTGATCGGGCGGCCGAACTCGCCCCGGCCGCCCTCGCGGATGGCGGCGTTGTTGGCATCGATCCGCCGCTGCCACTCCAGCAGCCGGCTGTTGGCCACCGTCTCGATGATCTGGAAGTAGTGCGCCACGAAACCGTCGTGCCAGCGACGCCGCTGACTGACCGTCCAGATGATCCACAGCTCGTCGCAGCCCCGGCGGATCGCCTCACCGATGTTCGCGTCGGTGACGTAGACGGGGTCGATGTAGACCCTGCCGTCGATGGCGACCGGCGGGAACCACATCGGCAGCGACACGGCGGCGGCGAGCAGGTCCTCGTCCATCTGGTCGGCGGTCAGCACCTCCAGCTCGTTGCGGGAGAAATCGTAGAGGTTGAAGGTGGCGACCCGGTCGGTCGCCCGGATCTTCTCCCAGTCGAGCCCCCAGCCGCGAAAGACGTTCCGCCGGTAACCGTCGAGCGTGAACAGCGAAGAAGCGTACGGGCCCTTCAGGTACTGCGGCCAGTTGGGAGTGACCCCCTTCAGTGGGCGCATCTCCCGCCAGTTGTCGGCCATCTGACGCCCGCTCATGCCCTGGCAGTACATGGCCAGGTTGAACGTGCCCCCGCTCGCGCCGTCCGCGTGATCGAACCGCAGGCCCGCCTCGTCGAGCCAGACCTGGAGCACACCTGCCTGGAAGGCGACCTTGACCCCGCCTCCGGCGAGGATCAGCGCCCGACGGGTGTCATCGGTGCCATGGCCGTCCGTCATACGTCCGTCACCGCCTTTCCCGGGGTCGTCGCTTCCCTCTGTCGAAATCCTCGATGACGGCGTCGGCCGCACGGTCGGCGAGAGCCGCGATGGTGAGCGAGGGATTGGCACCCACCGGGCCGGGCATGACCGACCCATCGACGATCGACAAACCCGGACAGCCGTACACCTGCCCGTAGGAATCGACCACGCCCTCGTGCCAGTTGCGGCCCATCGGGGCCCCGCCGAGCGGGTGCACGGTGATGAGCCGGTTGAGATACGACAGGGGGTCCGAGGAGTAGTAACCGCCCAACGCCGAGGACAGTTCGCGCATGGTCCCGTTCATCCGGTGGAAATAGGCGTCCGAGGCGGCGGTGTCACAGTCCAGATCCAGGTATCCGTCCCGTAGCCGCATCCGTCCGGTCGGCACGTCCCGCCCCATGCCGAGGAGCGGCAGCGACGTGGCCGTGAACAGCCCCTTGCTCATGGCTCCGGACAACTGACGTCCGACCTCGCTTCTGGGGCTGCGGGTCAGTTGGGACCAGCCTCTGCGCAGCAGGAAGCGCAGCACGTGTTTCGAGGCGGTGAGGGCGTTCTGCTCCACCAACCAGTTGATGAAGTCCGGGTATCCCGCGTCCTCGATGAAGAACCCGCGTCCGGTACCGCCGTCGAGCTGGTCCGGCGAGCGCATCGCGCTGGTGATGACCGGACCGAAACTGGGATTCAGCAGGCGGGGCGTCTCCTTGCCACCGTGTCGTTCCCGGGCCTTGAAGACGAACCCCAGGAAGTCGCCGTTGCCCGAGAAGTGGGTTCCGAGTGCGGGGCTGAGGTCCGGGAGCCGGCTCCGGTTCCGCAACAGCAGATAGGGAGTGCCGAGCGCCCCGGCCGCGAGAATCAGCCGGTGTGCCCCTACCACGTGCGGCACGGCCGTGTCCCGTTCCCCCTCCGTCTGGTCCAGTTGCCGGTCGAGACACGAGATGACGAACCCGTCGGACGTGGGTGTGAAGGACTTCACCTCACAACCGGTGCGGAGCACGGCTCCGTGCTCTTGTTCGGCGGTGCTGAGGTACGTGAGGTCCAGGGTGTTCTTACTGCCGAAATTGCACCCGAGATCGCACTCGCCGACGAGCCGGCACGTGTAGCGCGGAACTCCGTACCGATTCTCCTCGCCGCCGGCAATGGGCACGCCGGGCACCGGCTTCTCTTCCGGATTACCGAAGGTGACGGCCAGGTGGGGGAGATCCCAGTCCAGGCCCAGCCGCTGCGCCGCGTCCTGCATCGCCAGGGTCTTCGGCGTGCTCCGGTAGGGCTCGTGGTCGGTGGGGTACCTTTGCACCCCCATCGTCTTCTCGACCCGCTCGTAGTGCGAGACCAGTTCCTTGTAACTGATCGGCCAGTACTCACCGGATCCCGCCAAGGTGTCGTCCTGGGGGAACCAGTTCTCGGGTTTGCGCAGCAGGACGTTGGCGTAGATCAGCGAACCGCCACCGAGTCCGCTGCAGACGACGGCGTCGAGTTGCGAGAAGCTCCACACGTCGAACATGCCGTACAGCCCGTGGTCCGGGGCCCAGAAGTTCGACGCGGTCGCGTGCGGCCCGCGGGGAAATCTGCCCGGCTCGTACGCCCTGCCGCGTTCCAGCAGGCAGACACGCTTGTGTGCTTGCGCCAATCGTGCCGTCATGACCGAGCCGCCGAAACCCGACCCGATCACCACGGCGTCGAAGAATTCCATGCCGACTGCCTCCGAGAAGCGTCAAGCCCCTACGCAGGACAGGCAAACGTTCATGTCTTCTCATTGTGACGCAGCCGGTCACGAGGCGCATGCCGAGCATTTTCGTGAGTGCCGCACCGGCCTCCCGGCCGTCGCCGCACTTCCGCAGGACAGCGGAAATCGACATGCAGGTCCTGGCGTCACTGCGACCTGACGAAGCACTACTGGCGAAAAGCCGCCCTCACGATCACAGGGGAGGGTGGGCTTGGCCGGCGGGAGCGGCACCGCCGGCCCATGACGGCCTGCACGGGAATTGCGCCAACGGCCCTGAAATCGACGCGACTCTCGTGGTCACGGCGGGACCCGGGACCACCGGCCGGTCACGCGCCCCGAGCAGCAGGCATTGGAGAAACCGACATGCACCGAGCATTCACGCTGTCCGTCGCCACGCTCGCGAGCAGCACCCTGCTCCTCGCCGTACCCCTGACCGTCGCGGCCTCGGCTCGGGCACCCGGCCCACAGCCGACACCGTCCTTCACGGTGGGCGAGACGATCCCGGACAACGAGGACACGGGCAGGCCGGTGACCGAAGTCTGCAAGCCCCGGTCACAGTCGGGACCGACTCCGCCCGACCGCCGGACGGCTCCGGTGCCGGCAGAGGCCGCGGTGCGCGGCCCGTGGTGGCCGCGGCCTCTGCCGGCCGGTCGAGAGGGGATCAGCGGTTGATCATGTCCCGCGTCTGGGCGTAGACCGTTGCGTCCGTCAGCAGGCCCGTGTGACTGATGCAGGCGGTCTGGGTGTTGGCCGCGCCGGACAGGGCGACGGAACTGTCCGGGTTGATCACCGTGTCGCAGGGCGACCACCAGGTGGCGTACCGGGGTGTACCCGGTGTCTCGTCGCCGGAGTTGAGGGCGGCGAGGAAGCCGGAGCCGATCCGCATCTCGGTGCAGGAGGCGTCGAAACAGCTGTTGGCGCTGTCGGTGCCGTGGTTCGGTCCTCCCAACGACACCCAGGCGTCAACCTTGGAGGTGCCGCCGAGGTTCTTCAGGTAGTAGCGCGAGGAGAGTCCTCCCATGGAGTGGCTGACGATGTCGACCTTGGAGGCGCCGGTGGCCGCGAGGAGACGGTCGACCTCGGTGGACAACTGCTGGGCGGTCGTGGCATTCGACTGGTGCCAGTCGTAGGACCACTGGTCCAGGTACGAGGACGGCCAGCCGTCGGTTCTGAAGCGGTCCGCCATGGTGTTCCAGTTGCCGGCGTCACCGGTGTAGCCGTGCACGAACAGGACAGGATTGCTGGTCGAGTTGAAGGTGGAGCTGCTCGACGCGTGGGCGGGAAGGGACGCCTGCACGACGAGAAGGGCGCCGGCCACGGCTGCGGCTGCGCTCACGAGGGTTTTCTTCACGAGGGACTCCCGGGTGGGGTGCGGGACAGCGCTCGACGGCGCGTTCGGGGAGGGGACGGCGCTGGGGCGGCGTTTCCCGGGTCACGGGAGCTGTGCCTACGGACGTGCGACGGCATGCCGAAGGGCCGTTCACCGTGGTCGCACGAGGGGAGAAGACACCGGTGTCGTTGAGGGTGACGTGAGGGTACTGACCGGTAGGTATCGTTGGTCAAGAGGCGTGCGCGCGGAATTTGTCGGCGCAACCAATGCTGCGGCGTGGCAGGTGCAACGCGGTGATCCTCCAGCTCCTCACGGGACGGGCCGGACTGTCCCGCGCCGACAGCCCACTCGGCCCGCCGGAGCGGCGTCCCCACCGATGGAGGGGCGTACGCCGTGCCGTTCGGGTCCGCTCCGGTGCGCCCCGTCCTCACCGCCCGCCGCAGGCGTGCCACTCACCGGTCGGAGAAGCTGCCGTGCCACTGTGGCGTCGCCGACGGATACCGGTGGCATGCCGGGCGGCCATGCCACCTCGCGCGAAAGGAGCGTGGGACGTGGAGCTGCGGAAGGCTGCGCAGGCGGGCGTCGCAGGTTCGGACGACGACGCTTACCGAGAAGCTTTCGACCGGTTCCTTTCCGGAACGGACGAGAAGCCCACCACCCACGCGTACCTGCGCGAGGTGGTGGACAGGCTGTCCGCTCGACGGGTGTTCCTGGACGTCGGCGCCGCCGACGGCTCGACGACGCGGCATCTCGCGCCCTACTTCGCGCGCACTGTGTGTATCGAGCCGAGCGAGCCGATGCGGCGTGCGCTGGTGCGGGCCTGCCCGCAGGCCGAGGTGGTGGCCGCCCCGGTCTGCGAGGCCCAGGTGGACGCCCAGGCCGATCTGGCCCTGCTGTCCCACGTGCTGTACTACATTCCGCGTACGGAGTGGGCGGCGACGATGGCACGCATCATGGAGTGGGTGGCGCCGGGCGGGATTCTGCTCGTGGTGTTGCAGGATCCCGACAACGCCTGCATGCGCATGGTGCGTCACTTCACCGGCCGCCATTTCGATGTGCGGGAACTCGTCGGCGAACTGGAAGCCCTCCGGCCCGGCCTGGTCGGCCGCACCGAGCTGGACCTGCTTCCCGCCCGTTACCGCGGGCGCGACCTGGAGGAGACCGTCACGGTCGCCGGCTTCCACCTCAGCCTTCCCGGCGCCCCTCCCCCGCCCCGCGAGGCGGTCGAGGCGTACGTGCGGCGGCACTTCGGCAACGGCGACGGTTCGTACGCGTTCCGCCACGACCAGCATGTGCTGCGCGTCGAACGACCGGCACCGTGAGCACTCGCCCACCTCGGCGAAGTGACGGGCGAGGGCGGGGCTTGAGTGACCGGGTGCCGCATCAGGCAGCCGCGGCGGCCTGTGTCGGCTCAGGCGACCGGGCGTCGCTTGGCGAGCCAGTCGACCATGGCGCTGAGGGCGTGGACGGACAGCGAGGCGTCGCGGCTCCGGGTTGAGCGGTAGTCACCGTTGCCGGAACCAGTCGACGGCGCCCTCGGAGGGGACGAGGGCGGCCGTCTGGAGGTCACCGACCATGCCGTGGTCGGCGATGGGCGGGTAGCGGCGGGTCAGCGGTTCGCCGTCTCCGGTTGGTAGGCGGCGAGGGCCCAGATGACGAAGACGTCGATGGCCATCATGATCACCGACCACACCGGCTGGTAGGGCAGGAACAGGAACTGGGCCAGCAGGCTCAGGGAGGCGAGCAGGATGCCTGCCGCGCGGGCCCATGTGGCGCCGGAGAGGATGCCCCCGCCGGTCAGGGCGGCGATGACGCCGAGAATCAGCAGGATCCAGCCCCAGCCGGTGAGGTTGATCTTGTACACGTAGTCGTCGATGGACGCGTAGACGTCGTCCGCGGCGATCGCGGAGATGCCCTGGAAGATGGCCAGGATGCCGTTCAGCAGCAACAGCACACCGGCGAAGGTGGCGCCGCCGGTGGCCCAGGGGCTGTTCCGGGTCGGGGTGGGGCCGTAGCCACCGGAGGGGGATGTCGAGCGAGGTTGCGCGGTCATGGTGGCGCTCCGTTCTCGTGCGGCGGACGCGTCCGCCGACGTCGGTCCGACAGTTTCGACCCTCGGTTCGGCGGGGCGCCACGACCACAGGCGTTAGCCCGATCGGGTGACGTGTGGTGCGGGCCGGTCAAGGCCGTCCCCTCGCTTTCCGCCGGGCGGCCGGTGCGGTCGCGGCCTGGCACCTCCGGCCCCGGGCATGCGGATGACGGGCGGTGGCACTTCACTCGGAAGGGACCGATCGGCAGTCGGCAGGGAGGCCGCAGCGTGACTGGACACGTGAGACGAGGCGCAACGGTGGCCGTACTGGTGGCGATGCTGGCCGCCGGCGCGGGCGGATGCTCGGACGACGGCGGTGGCGGCGCGTCGGACGCCGCGAGCAAGGCGGCCTCCGCCGCCGCGTCGGTGGGGTCTCGGGCGGCCGACTCCCTGGCTTCGGCGACCGCGGAGGCCCGCCGCAAGCTCGACTCCGTCAAGGGCGGCGTCAACGCCAAGGCGGACGTGAAACTCGGCACCACGGGCAAGGACGGCAGCGGGCGCAGCACCGTCACCGTGACCGCCGACAACACCACGGACGCCGAGAAGTCCTTCGCCGTTCAGGTCAATTTCCACGACGGCGGAGGCAAGCTGCTGGACGTGGTCGTGGTGACCATCTCCGACGTGGCGGCCGGCAGGTCCGGTACCGGCACGGCCCGCAGCACGCGCAAGCTCTCCGGGACGGTGAAGGCCGTGGTCGGCACCGCCGTACGGTACTGACGGCGCCGAGCCGGCCGAAGGGGCGCTTCCTGTCGCTTCCTCGTGCGCCTCGGATCAGCTGCGTCCGCTCTCCCGCACCGTGCATGTGCCCGTTCCCGAGGGGCACCACAGGGTGCGCACGTCGTGCCGTACTGGCGGAGGAGCCGCCGCTGAGCCGCTACTGGAGGCGGTAGCGGAGCCGGCCGCGTGTCACCCGGGCGGCCGGGCCCGCACGAGCAGCGCCGACCGGTCGTGCCCCTCCTGACGCCATGAGCCGGGAAGGCGTCAGGGATCCGTCCGACCGCACCGGCAGACGGAGGAAGACGGAACGGGCGTCACCGCTGCCCCCGTCCCGCATCACCATGCGGGTACCGGCCGCCCTCTCGATCGTTCTCATCGCCGACAACACCCCCGAGGGCAGGATCCGATCGCTGATCCCCTTCGTCTCCATGCCGCTCTCCCGTGCGCTCCTCGTCATGTTCGCACTCGGCGGCCTGTGCGGAGCGCTCCTGTGGCGCAGCAAGGGCAGGTGACCGCAGCCCAGCCGCGAAAGGACCGGATGTACGCGCGCCGACGGATGTGCGTGTGGCCGGCCTCGGGCAGGTTTTCGGTGTGGACGGCGCGTGGGGGGATACCTGCGCTTCATGACAGTGCGCGCCGGCTTGGACATGGTGGATCGGGTTCTGACGCAGCAGGCGGCTTCCCGCATCCCGGAAGGTGTCGGCAAGGTGTTGTCGGCGGTGGAGGAAACAGCGGAGAGCAGCAAGCTGTGGTGGGGTGCCGCAGTGGTGATGGCCGTGGCCGGGGGGTGGCAGGGGCGGGTGGCGGCGGTGGCGGGCCTGTCCGCCGTGGCTCTCGCGCAGCTCTTCTCGGGCGGGGTGTGCAAGCAGCTCGCGGACCGGCCGCGGCCGCCCAAGGAGTGGATCCCTCACGACGAGGTGCACGACCGGCCCGATTCCTCCTCGTTCCCCTCCGGACACACCGCGGGTGCGGTCGCCTTCACGGCCGCCATCGCTCCCACGTGGCCCGCGGCCGGTGCCGTGTGCGCGGTACCGGCCGCGATGGTCGCCCTCGAGCGCGTGCAGTCCGGCGCCCACTATCCCAGTGACGTCGTCACCGGTGCCGCGATCGGACTGGCGAGCGCCTGGCTGACCCGGCGTGCACCGTCCCTGCTCCTGCGCCACCTGCCCTGACCGTCCGCGGGCCGGGGGTCCGGTACCCCGCGGGCCGGTGACCGCCGTCGGGCGAGAAACCGGCGCGGTCAGCGGCCACATCCAGTCGGCCCGTATCTCACTCCAGAGGAAAGGAGATCACCGTTGTCCCAGGTAGAAGAATCCATCGAGGTCCAGGTCCCGGTCCGTACCGCGTACAACCAGTGGACCCAGTTCGAGGACTTCCCCCGGTTCATGGACGGGGTCGAGCGCATCGAGCAGCGCACCGACACCCTCACCCACTGGGTGACCAGGATCGGCGGCGCCCAGCGGGAGTTCGACGCGGAGATCACCGAACAGATCCCCGACGAGCGCGTCGCCTGGACCACCGTGGACGGTGAGGCCAGGCAGGCAGGCGTCGTCACCTTCCACCGCCTGGACGACACCCGCACCAAGGTCATGCTCCAGCTCGAGTACGAACCGGAGACACTGGCCGAGACGGTCGGCGACAAGCTCGGCTTCGTCAAGCGGCAGGCCACCGGCGATTTGAAGCGGTTCAAGGAGTTCATCGAATCCCGCGGCGGCGCGGAAACGGGCGCCTGGCGCGGCGAGGTGTAGCCTCCGGAGCCCACAGGCCGGTGCCGTGCCCTCCCCGGCAGGCACCGGTCTTTCGCGGCTGCCGTCGTTTCCTCCCTCCGGTGCCGGGCACCCACGGTTCATGCAGACGCGCCAGGTACCGGTACGGACCATCCTCGCCGCCATCGGTTTGGTCCTCGCCGCCTACATCGCGCTCCAGCTGGTGATCGCAACACGCCGGGTGCTGGTGTGGGTGGCGATCGCGTTGTTCTTCGCGGTCGCGCTGTATCCCGCGGTCGACGCGGTGGAGCGACGGGTGACGCGCGGTCGCCGGTCGGTGGCCACCTTGCTGGTCTTCCTGGTCGCGGTGGTGGCCGTCGGCGCGTTGGTCGCCTTGTTCGTCACGCCGCTGGCTCAGGAGGGGACCCGGCTCGCCGGCCGGCTGCCGGAGATGATCCAGGACGCGCGAGCCGGCCGCGGTCCCGTCGGGGACCTGCTGGAACGTACCCACGCCCTGCGGTACGTCCAGCAGCATCACCAGCAGATCCGCTCCTTCGCCACCGGGCTGGGCACCCCGGCCCTGGCGTTCGTCCGCAGCGCCGCGACCACCCTGGCAGGAGCCGTCACGATCTTCGTCCTGGCGTACCTGATGGTGCTGGAGGGCCCCAAGATCGTCAACGGCACTCTGTCTTTGGTGGATGACGCACGCGCCGACCGAATCCGCCGCGTGGGAGCGGATTGCGCTCGCACCGTGACCGGCTATCTGACCGGCAACCTGCTGATCAGCGTCATCTGTGGCGTGCTGACCTACGTCGTGCTCCTGGTGGCCGGGGTGCCGTTCGCGGGCCTGCTGGCCCTGTTCGTCGCCCTCGCCGATCTCATTCCCCTGGTGGGCGCCACCCTCGGGGCCGTCGTCGCCTCGGTGGCAGCCTTCATCCACTCCCTGCCCGCCGGCATCGCCGCCGTCATCTTCTTCATCGTCTACCAACAGGCCGAGAACCACCTCCTCCAGCCGGTCATCCTCTCTCGTACGGTGAAGCTCAACCCCCTCACCGTCCTGCTGGCCATCCTGATCGCCGTCGACATCGCCGGAATCCTCGGCGCGCTGCTCGCCATCCCCATCGCCGGCATGATCAAGGTCATCCTCCACGACATCTGGGCGCACCGCGGCGGTCGGACACTGAAATTGCCGATGCGGGGGGACGACCGCACGGACGTCGCCCGGTCCGCCGACGATGCGAAGTGATCACGGCTCATACCACAAGACCTACGACACGACGGCAGGCGTCATCGTCTTCCTCGCCTGGCTGTGGATCAGCAACCTGGCCATCCTGCTCGGCCGGGTACTGGACGCGGAGACCGTCCGGCAGCGGGCCGTCACCGGGCGGACATCCGCCCGAGGCCCAGCCCTGGACCCCGCCGCGCCGCACCGGCAAGGGGGACGAGAACGACCTGCACAGCATGGACGACGTTGGATGCCCTGAACTGCTCGCACGGGGGTACTCGCACGCTCACGAAGAACTCCGAAGTCTCTCGGGCCGTACCGAGCGCACGTTATGGAAGGTGATCGCTGTGTCCAGTACGCAGCCTTACGACGGGGCGGGCCGCCGAGCGCCCAGCGAGGAACCGGTGGGTGAGCTGGTGCAGCGTGCTTCGCAGCAGCTGACCGATCTGGTGCGGGGCGAGCTGCGCCTGGCGCAGGCGGAGATGAAGGAGAAGGGCAAGCGCTACGGCAAGGGCGGCGGACTGTTCGGCGGTGCCGGGCTGGTCGGGTTCCTGATGCTTCAGGCCCTGGTGGCCACGGTGATCGCGGCCTTGGCGGTAGCGCTGCCGGTGTGGGCCTCGGCCCTGATCGTCACTGCGGTGCTCGGTGTGATCGCCGCCGTGATGGCGCTGACCGGCAAGAAGAACGTCGCCAAGGCGGCGCCGCCCGCCCCGGAACAGACGATCGAGAACGTGAAGGCCGATGTGGCCGAAATCAAGGAGAGCGCACACCGATGACCCAGCCACCCCACGACGAGCCCACCGCTTCCAGCCCCGAGGAACTGCGCGAGCAGGTCGAGCAGACCCGCCACGAACTCGGCGAGACGGTCGAGGCGCTCGCGGCGAAGACAGACGTCAAAGCCCGCGTCCAGGAAAGGGCCGCCGAGGTCAAGGAACAGGCCGCCGCCAAGGCGGAAGAGCTGAAGAACAAGGCCACCGACATCGCCCACCAGGCACAGGACAGGCTGCCCGATCCCGTCAAGGACAAGGCTGCCCGCATGGCCGACCGAACCCGCGTCAAGACCGCGCAGGCCGGCCAGTTGTGGCAGGACAAAGCTCCTGAACCGGTCCGGCACACCACTGCCCAAGGCGCCCGGTGGGTGCAGGACAACCGCAAGCTGCTGGTTGCCGGCGGGGGCGTGGCGGTGCTGCTGTGGCTGGTCTGCCGCCGTAAGGGGTGAACCAGGTGAAGGCATCGAAGATCGCCTACAAACCCGTCGGCCTCGCCCTCGGGGCGGTGAGCGGCATGGTCGCCGGTGGCTTGTTCAAACAGGCATGGAAGATGCTCGGCCATGACGAGGACGCGCCCGACGCCACCGATGAAGACCGCTCCTGGCGCGAGACTCTCGTCGCCGCCACCCTCCAAGGGGCGATCTTCGCCGGGGTCAAGGCCACCGTCGACCGGGCCGGCGCCACCGCCACCCGCCGCCTGACCGGAACCTGGCCCGGCTGACGCCCACCGCATGATGCGTGAGGGCCGGCGCCCGCACCGGCGCCGGCCCTCGCGCCCACACCCCCGCAGCCGCACGAAGGACCGCCGTCATGTCCGATCAGCACGCAGCTGCGGCTCTGACAGCCGCCGCAGTCGTCGCCACGATCCTCGTCGCCCGCGCAGCGATCCTCCGCCACGGTCACCGACGCCACGCCACCCGCCTGACAGCCGGCGAACCGTCGACGGCAGCACGGCCTCCGTCACGGCCCCGCCGGATGATCCCGCCGCCGACGTCGTCCGAGCGGCCGAACAGCACGTGTACAGCTGCTACCAGCAGCTTCACACGCGCGCCGACCCTCCCGAGTGAACGCGAGGCCGGGGCAGGCATACCTGGGCAGGCCTGAGTATGGCCTGCGTATGCTCGTCCGAGCGATTGTCCACCGCAGCCTGCCGTGACGACAGAGGACGGCAACCGCGTCAAGTGGGCGTCCGACAAGAGAACGGACGGCTCATGTTGTGGCTGATGAAGCGTGCGGTGGCGACTACCGCGATCGCCGGGGGCCTGCTGTCGGCAGCGGCTGGAAGTGCCGGGGCGACCGGTGTCATCGGCGCAGGGAACAGTGCGCACGACAATCGCTGCGTCAACACCGGCTCCGCGCCTAGCATTCGGCCAAGCGCGCCTTCGACCGGTACGACGGCCGGAGAGCGTGCTGGCGTTCTTGTTGAGCACTCCCGCCGATCAGTGCGGTGACCAGGACAAGGCCGACCAGCCGGCGGAGAACGTGCACGTCGACATGGCGGAGTGACCGCCTGGCCCGGTGACCTCCTGGTCCGGTGGCCGAGTGGGGCGGTGGGTGAAGGCGTCGCCCCTTGGCGCGTGGAGCGCAGACCGGGCTGCGACACATCCAACGCCCCCCTTCGGGCGCCCGCCTGAGGAGATGTTCGGTCCGGGCCCCTGGACAAGCCGGCGCGCAGAGCAGGGGCCGGACCGGTCACCACTGCTGCGGTCCCGGGCACGGCCCCTGTTCCCGGCCTACTGGTTCGGCCTCGCTGCGCTGATGTCCCCGAGTGCCGATTCCGAGTCCCGCTCGATCGCCAGGTCTCCGAGCGACACGATTCCGACGGGGTGGCCCTCTTGGACCACCGGCAGGCGGCGAACGGAGTGCTCGCGCATGAGCTCTACCGCATGGTCGAGATCCTCGTCGGGGGTCACGGTGACAAGGTCATCGCTGCACGCGGAGGCAACGGTCTTCTGCTCCAGGTCTCCGCCCAGTGCAAGCGCACGCACCACGAGATCACGGTCGCTTACCAGACCACGCAGCTCGTCGCCCTCGGTGACCAGAACGACCCCGATGTCCTCGTCACGCATCCTCTGGGCCACCGCCGTCACCGAGGTCTGCGGTTCCACCGTCACCAGCTGGCTGGTCATGATGTCTCGCACATGCTGCGTCATGGCGCCTCCCTTGAGTAGGTTCTTCTCGTTCTCGTTGTGCCGAGTACCCGAGCCACGCCGTGTCCCACCGGCGATGACTCACGCAGCCCGGCCACGACATGCCGCTCCCGGCGCCTGCGCCCAGGGAAAACCGTCAGGCGGCGCTCTGCTTGCGGGTCACCAGGTGCCGACGCCTGAAGGCAGCCTGTTCCGTACCCTGGCGGCATGCGCATGCGCCCCACACTGAGCTGGACCCCTACCGAGGACCTGCCACCGGGCACCACGGATCTCGGGCCGGTCACCGATGCGCTGAGGACCGGCGGCGTGCTGGTGCTCAGCGGGGCGGGTATCTCGACGGAGTCGGGCATCCCCGACTACCGGGGCGAGGGCGGGAGCCTGAGCCGGCACACCCCGATGACCTATCAGGACTTCACCGGTGGCGCCCAGGCCCGGCGCCGGTACTGGGCGCGTAGCCACCTCGGCTGGCGCACTTTCGGTCGCGCCCGCCCCAACGCCGGGCACAGGGCCGTGGCCGCGTTCGGGCGGCACGGCATGCTCTCGGCTGTGATCACCCAGAACGTCGACGGCCTGCACCAGGCCGCCGGCAGCGAGGGCGTGGTCGAGCTCCACGGGAGCCTGGACCGGGTCGTCTGCCTGTCCTGTGGCGCCTCCAGCCCGCGCCGCGAAGTCGCCCGGCGGCTGGAGGAGGCCAATCCGGGATTCAAGCCGGTGGCCGCAGGAATCAACCCGGACGGTGACGCCGACCTCACCGACGAACAGGTCGGGGACTTCCGCGTGGTGCCCTGCGCGGTCTGCGGCGGCATCCTCAAACCGGACGTGGTGTTCTTCGGCGAAGCCGTTCCGCCGTGGCGGGTCGAGCACTGCCGCAAGCTGGTCCGCGAGGCGGCCTCGCTGCTGGTCCTGGGCTCCTCACTGACGGTGATGTCGGGGCTCCGGTTCGTCCGCCAGGCCGCCCAGGCCGGGAAGCCGGTGCTGATCGTCAACCGGGACCCGACCCGGGGCGACCGGCATGCCCTGACCCGGATCGCGCTCCCGCTGGGAACGGCTCTCACCACCGTGGCCGGGCGGCTGGGCATCCCCGCGGACGGCCGGCCGGCGGCCTGGGTGGAGGGATGACGGTGGTGGGGCGTCACCGAGCGCATCACCAGCCCCGCGGGGCGATGCCGAGCATGACGGGAAGGGTCCTCGGCCGGCACAGGACCTGAGGGGACGCCGCCGCACGCGCCATATGTGCCCAGACCATGTCCCGGGCCGACGTCGCTGAACGCCACCCGGCTGGTCACTTCAGCGACGCGCAGGCGAAGTCCGCCCGCACCGTACGCACTTGAGCCAGATGGTCAGCCTCCAGGGGGACCTGTGTGGTGAGGGAGAGGCCGGCGACCGGTTGCCGTCCCTGGTCGCCACCGCGAGCTGCGGGTGGCTGGGGCGACGGCCACGCCGGACGGCCGCTTCAGCCGGAGCAAGGGGCCCGCGTCGCGACAGGCGGCGTCGATGCGCCGCGGGGGTCCGATAGTTTCGGAGGGCACCGCCCGCGGCCGCCGTGTGCCCCGTGCGCCCGGGACCGTAAGATCGTGTTTCTCGTGGGGGAGGTAGTCATGGACAGGCGGCGTCCTGGCACGCCGACGCTGGAGGAGGTGGCCGCCCGCGCCGGAGTGGGCCGGGGCACGGTCTCCCGCGTGGTGAACAACGCGGCAGGGGTGAAGGAATCGACCCGCGAAGCCGTGCAACGCGCCATCGCCGAACTGGGGTACGTACCCAATCTCGCCGCCCGGTCCCTGGCCGGCCGCCGCGCCGACGCCGTGGCGCTCGTCATGACAGAGCCGGACTGGCGGCTGTTCGCGGAGCCTTTCTTCTCCGAGATCGTCCGCTCGCTCGGCGACGCCCTGGCCGACACGGGCATGCAGCTGCTGCTGACCCTGGTCCGCTCGGACACCGAACGGCGACGCTTCCTGGAGTACGCCCGCGGCGGGCGGGTCGACGGGGTGCTGGTGATGTCCGTGCACGCCGACGACCCGCTGCCCGACATGCTCGCCGAGGCCCGGCTGCCGACCGTCCTGCTGGGCCGCCGGTCGGGCGACGAGCAGGTCAGCTACGTCGATGCGGACAACGTGGGTGGCGCCCGCGACGCCGTCGCCCATCTGCTGGCCGGCGGTCGCAGGACGATCGCCACGATCACCGGACCGCTCGACATGTACGTCGCCAAGTGCCGTCTGCGCGGCTACCGCGACGCCCTGGCATCGGCCGGCCTGACGGCCGACGAATCGCTGACGGTGGAGGGCGACTTCACCGAGGAAAGCGGTTACCGGGCCATGGTCCGTCTCCTCGAACGGCATCCGCAGATCGACGGCGTACTCGCCGCGTCGGACACCACGGCGGCCGGTGCCCTGCGGGCGCTGCGCGCGGCCGGCCGCCGGGTGCCGGAGGACGTCGCCGTCATCGGATTCGACGACTTTCCGCTGGCCGAACGGACCGAGCCGCCGTTGACGACGGTCCGTCAGCCGGTGGTGGAGATCGGGCGGGCCATGGTCCGGCTGCTGCTGGAGGAGCTGGAGGAGCCGGCCCTGGCCTGGCGGCACGTGATCCTGCGGACAGAGCTCGTGGTGCGCGCGTCGGCCTGAGCGCCACGGCGACCGGGTGACGGCGTACGCGCCCGCCGTTTTCGGGAGCGCTCCCAAAAAATCACGTCCAACGATCCCGCCCGCAGCTCCCAACTGGGCATTCGAAACCTCTTCGATGCAATACCCGTCCCAGACCTTGTCAGGAACATGCGCCTCTCCCTACAGTCCCACCGAAACCGAGGGAATGGGAGCGCTCCCATATGCAGCATGGGAGCGCTCCCACAGCCGACCTTCCCCCAATCCCCCCGGAGAGGACCCGCATGCGACCGTCACCGCACCAAGCCCGGAGCGTGCGCGGCGTGCTCGGCGCGCTGCTCACCTCGCTCGTCTCGCTCGCCGCGTTGTTCACCACGGCCTCGGCGGCCCAAGCCGACACGTCGGTCTGTGAAGCGTTCGGGTCGACGACGATCCAGGGCCGCTACGTCGTGCAGAACAACCGCTGGGGCACCGGCGAGACCCAGTGCATCACCGTGACCGACTCGGGATTCCGGATCGCCCAGGCAGACGGATCCGTTCCGACGAACGGCGCCCCGAAGTCGTACCCGTCCGTCTACAACGGCTGCCACTACACCAACTGCTCACCCGGCACCAACCTGCCCGCCCGGCTCAGCACCGTCTCCAGCGCGCCGACCAGCATCTCGTACGGCTACGTGAGCGACGCGGTGTACGACGCCGCGTACGACATCTGGCTCGACCCGACACCCCGCACCGACGGCGTGAACCGGACCGAGATCATGGTCTGGTTCAACAAGGTCGGCTCCATCCAGCCGGTGGGCTCGCAGGTCGGCAGCGCCACCGTGGCCGGGCGTCAGTGGCAGGTGTGGTCCGGCAACAACGGCTCCAACGACGTGCTGTCGTTCGTCGCGCCGTCGGCGATCACCAGCTGGAACTTCGACGTCATGGACTTCGTCCGGCAGGCCGTCTCCCGCGGGCTGGCGCAGAACGACTGGTACCTGACGAGCGTCCAGGCGGGCTTCGAGCCATGGCAGAACGGCACGGGCCTCGCCGTGACCTCGTTCTCCTCGACGGTCAACACCGGCTCCTCAGGTGACCCGGGCACTCCCGGAGGCTCCACGGCGTGCAAGGTGGCCTACACGACGAACGTCTGGCAGGGCGGCTTCACCGCCGATGTCACCGTCACCGACACCGGGTCCGCCCCCGTCAGCGGCTGGAAACTCGGCTTCACCCTGCCGTCCGGGCAGCGCATCACCAGCGCCTGGAGCGCGACCGTCTCCCCGTCCTCGGGAGCCGTCACGGCGAGCAACCTGGCCTACAACGGACAGATCCCGGCCGGCGGCCAGGTCTCCTTCGGCTTCCAGGGCACCTATAGCGGCAGCTTCGCCAAGCCGTCCGACTTCAGCCTGAACGGCACGGCCTGCACCACCGCGTGACACACGCCCCCAGACTCCGGGTCCCGCCCGCCTTCCCGCGCCGACGAACGGGCGGGACCCGGATCCCACCGGCGCCGCCCCCGTCCTGGGACACACTCCCGGAAAGGCCCGTCTCCATGCGCCCTCTGTCCGCCCGCCGCACGGTGACGACGGCCCTGGCCCTATGCGTCGCGGCCCTGGCCCTCACCGCACCGGCCGTCGCCGCTCCGGAGCCCGTCGCCCGCTCGGCTGCTGCCGGCCTCCCCTACCAGGACGCCTCCTTACCCGTGCCGGACCGCGTCACCGACCTGCTCGCGCGGATGACGCTGGACGACAAGCTCGGCCAGATGACACAGATCGAGAAGGACGCGTTCGTCCCGCAGTCCGACCTCGCCACGTACCGCATCGGGTCCGTGCTGTCCGGGGGCGACTCCACGGTCAGCCCCAACAACGCCCAGACCTGGGCCGACACCTACGACTCCCTCCAGCGCACCGCGCTGACGACGCCGCTCGGCATCCCGATGATCTATGGGATCGACGCCGTGCACGGCCACAACGCGGTCCGCGGCGCCACCCTGTTCCCCCACAACATCAGCCTCGGCGCCACGCGCGACCCCGCCCTCGTCCAGCGGATCGGACGGGCGGTGGCCGAAGAGGTGTCGGGCACCGGCATCGACTGGGACTTCGCCCCCTGCCTGTGCGTGGCCCGCAACGACCGGTGGGGCCGTACGTACGAGTCGTACGGCGAGACGCCTGAACTGCCCTCGGCGATGACGACGTTCGTCACCGGCCTCCAGGGGGACGCCCTGGGCGCCGGACCGGCGTCGGTGCTCGCCACCGCCAAGCACTACCTCGGCGACGGCGGCACCAGCGGTGGTGTCGACCAAGGGAACACCGAGCTGTCCGAGGCCGACCTGCGGGCGATCCACCTGCCGCCGTTCAAGGAGGCGGTGCGCCGCGGCGTCGGGGCCGTGATGCTGTCGTACAGCAGCTGGAACGGGGTCAAGTCCCATGCCGGCACATACCTGGTGACCGACGTCCTCAAGGGCGAGCTGGGCTTCAGCGGGTTCGTCGTCTCCGACTGGGCCGCGGTCGACCAGCTCGACGGGCAGAGTGGCTTCACCGGCGCCGAGATCACCACGGCCGTCAACGCGGGCGTCGACATGGTCATGGTCCCGCATGACTACAAGAGGTTCCTCACCCTGCTGCGGGGCGAGGTCACCGCCGGCCGCATCCCGCAGGCCCGCGTCGACGACGCGAACCGCCGCATCCTCACGAAGAAATTCCAGCTCGGCCTGTTCGAACACCCGCTCACCGACCGGTCCTACACCTCCACGGTCGGCTCGGCCGCGCACCGCACCCTGGCCCGGCAGGCCGTACGCGAATCCCAGGTGCTGCTGAAGAACGACGGCGGCATTCTGCCCCTGGCCAAGTCCGCCAAGCTGTTCGTCGCCGGCAAGTCGGCCGACGACATCGGCAACCAGAGCGGCGGCTGGACCGTGGGCTGGCAGGGCCGCAGCGGTCCCGTCACCGACGGCACCACCGTCCTGCAGGGGATCCGCTCCGCCGTCACCGACCCGTCCCAGATCACCTACGACCGCTACGGCAACGGCATCAACTCCGGTTACAGCGCCGCCGTCGCCGTCGTCGGGGAGACGCCGTACGCCGAGGGCCGCGGCGACCGGACGGACGGCATGGGGCTGGACCAGGAGGACCTCCAGACGCTCGCCAAGCTGAAGGCGAGCGGCGTACCTGTCGTCGTGGTGCTGGTCTCCGGCCGTCCGCTCGACGTCACCGCCCAGTTGCCCGACTGGAAGGCGCTGCTGGCCGCGTGGCTGCCCGGTACGGAGGGCGCCGGTGTCTCCGACGTCCTGTTCGGCGATCACGCGCCCACCGGAAAGCTGCCGGTGACCTGGATGAAGAGCGCCTCGCAGGAGCCGATCAACGACGGTGACGGCAAGAGCCCGCTCTTCCCGTACGGGTACGGGCTGACCTACGACGGTACGAGCCCCACCCCAACGCCCACTCCGACGCCCACTCCGACCCCGACGCCGGTCGAGTGCACCGCACAGTTCCGTGCCGTCTCGTCGTGGCAGGGCGGTTACCAGGCCGAAGTGACCGTCAAGAACACCGGCTCCGGCGCGCTGACGGGCTGGTCCGTCGACTGGGACCTGGGCGGGTCCACCGTCACCAGCCTGTGGAACGGCACGCTGACCACGGCCCAGGGCCGGGCCGTCGTCCGCAACGCCTCGTTCAACGGCTCCCTCGCGCCCGGTGCCACGACCACCTTCGGCTTCACCGCGAACGGCACCGCCGGCACCCCCGCCCTGCACTGCGCCGGCAGCTGACCGTGCACCGGACCGGCCTGCTGCCGTCCCGCACCGCGCCGGCAGCCGACCGCGCACCGGACCGGCCTCCTGCCGTTCGCACCGCGCCTCTCGCCGTCCCACACGGCGTCGGCACCCGGCCCCGTCCGCCGGTCCGGCCGGCCCGCCGCCGCCCCGACCGCACCACCCGGACCACGGCGGCCTGGGGCACCCCCCCCCACCTGACCCACCCGCGCCGGGCGGCCCCCGGCGCGGCTCCCGCGTCCTCGCCCGCCCGGCCGGCACGGGCCCCGGGCGGGCGGGGATCCCAGCGTCCCCCCCGACGCACAACCGAACGGAAGCCGCACGAAACCGTACAGAACGATCGGAAAGCGAACGGAAAGGAGAGAACGGTGGCTCGACGCAGCAGACTGCTGTCACTGGCGGCGGCCCTGTCGACCCTGGCGGCGGCGCTCGGCCTGGCCCTCCTGGGACAGGGCACCGCGCAGGCCCACGGGGTGGCGATGATGCCCCCGCACCTACCTGCGTCACCTGGACACCCGCACGGCGACCGGCGGCCTGGACCCGACCAACCCCGCCTGCCGGAACAGCCGCCCTGCGGCCGGTCCGGTGACGCCCTGCGGTTCATCCAGTAGGTCCGCTCGGACAGCCAGGAGAACTTCTTCTCCTGCTCCGACATCGTCTTCGACGGCGGCCATGGCGAGGTGACCGGCATCAGGAACTCCGGCAGCACGCCGACGCCCACTCCCTCGGATCCGCACACCGGCTCCTGCATGGCCACCTACTCCGTGGTGAGCTCCTGGAACGGCGGCTTCCAGGCATCCGTCGAGGTCATGAACCACGGCACGGCCCCGCTCGACGGCTGGGGCGTGGCATGGAAGCCCGGGGCCGGCACGAAGGTCGGCAGCATCTGGAACGGTACGGCGTCCACCGCCGCCGACGGTACGGTCACGGTCCGCAACGTGGACCACAACCGGGTCGTACCCGCCGACGGCAGCGTCACCTTCGGCTTCACCGCCACCTCGACCGGCAACAACGTTCCCACCGGGCCGATCGGCTGCGTCACGGCACAAAGCACTCCCTGAGCCTCGCGCCCCTCGCCGCCTCCCCGGCACGCTCCGGGGGGGCTGCCATTCCGACGCCGCGCAGCCCCGCCCGAACCGGGCAGCGTCAGGATTGCGTGAAGCTGCGCCCGTGGTCAGCGGCGTAGGCCTCGAAGACCTCCGCAGATGGTCCGCCCGTATGAAGAAAACGCTGGTCGAGGATGGCGGCGAGGTCTTCCAGCGCGGCGGCGAGCACATCGCCGGTCAGCCGGACGTCCGGCCGTCGGGCTGCCTGCCCTCGCCGGGCGAGGGCGGCGGCATAGCCGAGGATGGCCGCCAGGGAGGAGTGATCCTCCCCGTCATGGAAGTAGTAGGCCTCGGAGTACTGGGTGAAGTCGACACGGATTCTCACGACTTCGGTGGCCAGGCCGTCCAGCAGGAGCGCCCCGGCAACGCTGTCGATCTGCTCGGCCGTCGGATCCGCGTCGCGCAGCAGCGCCAGCCTGATGGCCAGCACCCTCCTGCGGGTCAGCGCGGGGTAGATCTCGAGCACCCAGGAGACCGTGGCGGTCAGGAGGGCGAAGCCGACGAGCGCCTCCAACGGGGAGACCAGGCGAAGCCACCCTTCGGCCGGCGTGATGTCACCCAGCCCGAGTGTCGCGACGGTGACGAGTGACAGGTAGACGGCGTCGAGGAGTGCCGGCTGCTGCGCTGCCCTGGAACCAGGTGTGAGCGTGAAAGCCCCTGGCATGTGGGGCCAGTAGATGATCGCCCAGCCGAGGATGATGACGGCGGCCCAGAGACCGACCACCGTGACCATGGCGAGCGGGCCGACGAGGCCGACCACACGCCTGCGGGCACGCAGGCGCCGGGCCAGTCTCCACATCCCCGTCATGACGAGTCGGCTCAAGCCGGCGTGGCGGGTGGGGTGCCAGAGCGTATGGAACAGATCTCGCAGGGCGGCCATGACCATCCCCACCCCTACCAGCGAGACCAACCACTCCATGCTCGTCTCCCACGGGCCCGTTCCGTGAAGCGGCCTCGACTCACCGAGCGATGAGGACCATCGCATCTGCCGTCCCATTTTGCCCTGATTTCGGAGCGTAATGCACATGCTCGCCCCCGCGCGGATCGACCGCCTTCGCCCGCATGCCCCCGTGCCGCTTTACCGCGATGGCGGCGTCATACGGCCGCGAGGAGCAACGCCAAGCGCCTGGCCGCCGAGGCAGGGTACCTCGGGGCCGCGGCGGCCCTCGCCCTGAGCGGCGTGGTGTTCGGCGTCGGGAGCGCCGGCCGGAGGTACCTCGGCCGTCGGCGCCTGCGGCAGTGGGACAGGGAGTGGACCCTGGTCGGGCCGCGGTGGGGGCACAAGACCGGCTGACCACGCCGGTCCGCGCTCGGGTGTTTCCACACTCGCCTCAACGCGCCGGGCTACGATCGTTGAGGCTCCGGCGGGTCCGGGAACCGGCGAGTGCTGCGCAGCCGTATCCTCACGCGCTGCCCTTGGAGGTGGTCCGGGTCGGTGCAGCGGTGGTAGCAGATGAGGGTGCGCGCCGCCGCGGGCGATCCGCGGCGCGCTCTGCCGGCGTCGCAGCCAAGCGCGTAGGTGGGTTCGCATCCCGGAATCCGCGAAAATCACGCGACGCGCCGCGCCCGATCGTCAAGACTCCACGCGTGGCCACCATGAATGCCGATGGGACTGAACGCTGTCGGTCCCCCCGCTTCTCCCTGACCGCGTCGGCCGGACGTACCTTCGGCGCGATTCCGCCAACGGCACTGGTACTGCTCGGCATCGTCAGTGTTCAGGTGGGCTCGGCAGTGGCCAAGCACCTTTTCAGCGCGGTGGGCAGCTTCGGAACGGTCGCGTTGCGACTGTTCTTCGCGGCGGCGGTGCTGATGCTGTTGTGGCGGCCGTCACTGCGTATGAATCGTCGCACGTGGACAGTGGTGCTCGGCTACGGCGTCACTCTCGGCGCGATGAACCTGTGCTTCTACCTGGCGCTGGCCCGGATCCCGCTGGGCATCGCGGTGACCGTCGAGTTCCTCGGGCCGCTGATGGTGGCCCTGGCAGGGTCGAGGCGATGGCTGGACGCTTTCTGGGCCGTGCTCGCGGCAGGCGGTGTGGTCCTGCTGCTGGAGGGACGCGGCGACCTCAACCTTCCCGGTTTTCTGTTCGCCCTCGCCGCGGGAACCTGCTGGGGCCTCTACATCCTGGTCGGCGCGGCGCTCGGCCGTCACACCACGGAAGGCAACGGTCTGGCCCTGGGCATGGCCGTCGCGGCGCTGGTGGCTGTGCCGTTCGGCGTGGCCGACAGCGGTACGGCGCTGATTCAACCGTGGGTCCTGGTCGCGGGCCTCGGCGTGGCACTGCTGTCGTCGGTGATCCCGTACTCGCTGGATCTGGAAGCACTGCGCAAGATCCCCCCGCGCGTGTTCGGCATCCTGATGAGCCTCGAACCGGCGATGGCGGCCCTCATCGGCCTCATCGTGCTCCAGGAGTCCCTGCACTGGTCGCAGTGGATCGCGGTGCTGTGCGTGGTGGCCGCATCGGCGGGCGCCGCACGCAGCGCCCGCCCAGACGCCTGACCGCCGGCAAAGCCGTCTCCGCGCTGTCCTTCGCTAGGGTCGTGGTACCGGCCGCTGTCGTGCCGTCCCGGTGACCGGGACGGCTGGCCGTCAGCCTTGAGGAGCTCGTATGGACTACTACGACCTCGGCAGCCACGGCCGGCGCGTGACGACGACGTCCTCAGAAGCGCAGACGTGGTTCGACCGCGGGCTGAACTGGACGTACGCCTTCAACCATGAGGAGGCCGTCCGCTGCTTCGAGGCCGCCGCCGCGGCGGATCCCGCCTGCGCCATGGCCTACTGGGGCCTGGCCTACGCGCTCGGCCCCAACTACAACAAGCCCTGGGAGTTCTTCGACGAGCAGGAACTGGGGCGGACGGTGGAGCGTGCGCACGCCGCCGTACAGCGGGCACACGCCAAGGCGGCCGGCGCCACCGAGGTCGAGCAGGCCCTCATCAGCGCCCTGGCGGACCGCTATCCACAGGCCCAGGCCCCGGACGCCGAGGACTGTTCCGTGTGGAACGTGACGTACGCCGACAGCATGCGGGCCGTCCACCGGCTGGCCGGCGACGACCTGGACGTCGCCGCCCTGTACGCCGACGCCCTGATGAACCTCACCCCCTGGCAGCTGTGGGACATCCGCACGGGCAGTCCGGCCCCGGGCGCACGCACCACCGAAGCCAAGGCGGTGCTCGAACGGGCGATCGCCACACCGGCGGGCGCACGGCACCCGGGCCTGCTCCACATGTACATCCACCTGATGGAGATGTCCCCCACGCCCGAAGCCGCCCTGCCCGCCGGTGACCTGCTGCGCGGCCTGGTGCCGGACGCGGGCCACCTCCAGCACATGCCCTCGCACCTGGAAGTCCTCTGCGGCGACTTCCGCCGTGTCGTCTCCGACAACACCGAGGCCATCGCGGCCGACGAGAAGTTCCACGCCAGGGCCGGGGCGATGAACTTCTACACCCTCTACCGGTGCCACAACCACCACTTCAAGATCTACGGCGCGATGTTCCTCGGCCGCTTCAAGGACGCGATCGAGACCGCGGACCGGCTGGAGTCGGCGGTGCCCGAGGAACTGCTGCGGGTGGAAAGCCCGCCCATGGCGGACTGGCTGGAGGGCTTCCTCGCGATGCGGGTGCACGTGCTCATCCGCTTCGGCCGCTGGGACGACATCCTGAACCTGCCGATGCCCACCGACGCGCGGTTGTACTGCGTCACCACGGCCATGCTGCGCTACGCGCGCGGGGTCGCTCTCTCGGCCATGGGCCGCATCGACGAGGCCGAGCGGGAACGTGGGCTCTTCCGCGACGCGGCCGCCCGGGTCCCGGAGACGCGGATGCTGTTCAACAACACCTGTACGGACATCCTGGCCATCGCCGCGCACATGCTGGACGGTGAACTGGATTACCGCAGGGGCGAGTACGAGGCGGCGTTCGCGGCGCTGCGCCGGTCGATCGAACTGGACGACGGCCTACCCTACGACGAGCCGTGGGGGTGGATGCAGCCCACACGGCACGCATACGGCGCGCTGCTCCTCGAACAGGGCCTCGTCGCAGAGGCCGAAGCCGTCTATCGCGCCGACCTCGGACTGGACGACACGCTGCCGCGCGCCCTGCAGCACCCGGGCAACGTCTGGGCCTTGCACGGCCTGCACGAGTGCCTGCTGCGGCTCGGCAAGCAGGGCGAGGCAGAGATCCTGGCCCAGCAGCTGAAGATCGCCACGGCGATGGCAGACGTACCGATCGAAGCGTCCTGCTTCTGCCGTCTCCAGCCCAGCGCACCCTCCACTCCCCCGCACCACTGCCACACCACACACCGCTGAAACCGACCGCGCCACCAGCTGTCCCAGGCGGCGGACCACGAACGGTTGCCCACCCCGTCCTGGAGGTGGAACCGGTCAGGGATCGCGGCGCGACGATCGGCTGGTGTGTGAACGCCCGCCGCACCGCACGCAACGACGAGCGGCTGCCCCGGTGTGGCCGCCAGACGTTGGACCAGTCGTGGCGACGGCTCGTCTCTCGGCGCGTGCCCCCTCGAGTCGAGTACATCGGCAATCATGAAGCATGCGCCCGCATGACTGGCACCTCACGGAAGACGTCGACGACTTTCTCGCCCGAGCCGGAGACTTCCTGCGTTCGCGACCCGCTCTGCACAACACGCCACTGACAGCGATCGAGAGACTGCGAACGCGCGGGGCGGACGCATACGGCGCCGAAGCCACCGTCTTCGGCCGACTGGAGTCAGGCGGCGGGGTCCGCGCCATATTCTACCGCCTTCCGTCCCACCGCCTGACCCTCACCCCGCTCTCCCCCGGGCAGGCCGGCACCCTCGCCGCCCACCTGGCCGACCTCGGCCACACCTTCTCCGGCGTCACCGCGGACCACGACACCGCCTCCGCTTTCGCAGAGGCATGGCAGCGGCGCACAGGCACAGCGGCGGTACGCGACTGGCGGGGCCGTCTGTACCGGCTCGGCACGCTCACGCCCACGGGGGCGATCCCGGACGGCCGGGGCCGGGTCGCGGGCGCGCAGGACCGTGGGCAGATCATCCGATTCTGCAACGAGTTCTGCGCCGACGTCGGAGAGGCCCCCTCCGCGGACGCCGACTCCTGGGCCGCCTCGCGCTTCGGCGACAAGCACTACACGTTCTGGGAGACCCCGGACGGCACTCCCGTCTCCATGGCAGGCTCGACGTCGATGGTCGGCGGCATGATCCGGGTGGACCCCGTCTACACCCCGGCCCACCTCCGGGGTCGCGGCTACGCGGGCGCCGTCACAGTCGAGGTGAGCAGAGCCGCGCTGACCGCAGGCGCGACGGACGTCGTCCTCTTCACGAACCCGGCCAACCCCACCAGCAACGCCCTCTACCAGCGCATCGGATACGTTCCGGTTGGCGACTTCTCCGGGTACAGGTTCTTTGGATGTCAGGAAGGAACTCGCCCTGCCGGCCCCTCAGGTAGCGGATGCGCAGGAGGAACCAGATCAGCAGCCGAGCAGCAGAGTCCCAAGTAGCGTCTCCGGCATGACTTCTTCTCCTGATCACGTCGACGGCAGAGAAGCCCTGGCAGCCTTTGTCCGTTCCCTGCATCGCAGCCACGCCGAGCAGAGAAGCTCATGGGAGAACGCGGACCTCCCCAGCTTCCTGGATGCCTTGGCGGCATGGATCGAGGATGCGGACGGCTGGTACAGCAACACCGGCCGCGAGTTGCCGGCCAGCGGTGACTGGACGTTCTTCGCACGAGCTCTGCGAGCCGCGGCCATCTACGAATAGTCGGGGCACCTCTACCCCGATACCTCGCCCCCGGGGCTCCACGCCGACTCGACCCCATGCCACGCTGACGGCCCGCCCAGTGCCCGCACAAGGTGTTCCTGCGAATGGTCGAGCGAGCGGCGAGCCGCGTTGACGAACCTCGCGTGTGCCTCGTACAGCCCACCGTGAATCGGCCGGAGCTCTTCCAGATCTGTCGGCTGCCGGCCATGGAACAGGATCGTGAGCTCCTCGATGAGGTCGCAGATCTGCTCGGCCGCCGCCATGGCCTCCTGGCTTGCCACCAAGGACATCGATTGCAGGGCGGCATTGAACGGCCCCCAGACGACGGCGGGCGCGCGCCTGTCCACGAACGCCTCACGGAGTTCCATCTCCACGACGCCGAAGGCTTGAAGGAACTTTTCGTAGGCGGCGGTCCGTGAGTCCTGGAGCCACTGGCGGTTCTGGCCGCGCCGTCCCACAACGCCACCCGCGATGACGCCCACGACGGTGGCGGCGATACCTCCCGCAGTGGATATCAGGAGTCCCCATGGGACAGCGACACCGGCAAGATCAACGAGCGAAGCGGATGGCACAGGTCGAATCGGCACCGGCATCCACGACCTCCGGAGCCGGTTGCGGGAGCTTCTGGCCCTACCCCTGGACGGGAAGATCAGGACGGACGGCGAGCAAGATCATGTAGGCGATCGCCGCTGTTGCCCCCAGGAGGGACAACACACCCCCCCGCGACGGCTCGCGGCCTGCTCGCTCGGCCCGAGCCGGATGCGCGGTACTCGACGCAGGCCCGCACGAGGCCGGCGAGGGCCAGGGGCAGCGCGATGAAGCAGACCAGCATCCAGAACGGGCAGCAGAGCCAGGACGCCATGGACGCCCCGCCGAACCAGACCGCGAGCTCGGCCCTCTCTCGTGTCTCGTCCGGTGCACCGACAGAAGTCATGGGCTGATCCAAGCAGAACACCTGGTGGAGGCTGAACACCGGCAGCGGCTGATCAGCCCGCGCAGGGCGGCCCCTGTGCCTCGCTCGACTGGTCCTCGCGGTAGGCGCCGCAGGCCAGGACGGCCTCCGGGCGGTCCCCCGACTGGCGCAGCAGGACGAGGGTCTTGTCGTGGGGTGGGGCGTTGGCCCCGTCGTAGGAGACGAATCCGGTGGCTCCGTTGAAGGAGATGCCGGTGCCGAGGACCAGCAGGACCGACTCGCGGTCGATGTCCGGGTCGCGCAGACCGGCCTGGCGCACCGCCTGCGACAGGACGTGGAAGGCGTCGTACGCGACCGCGGAGTGGCCGTCCTGCCTCCAGGGGTCGGCGCCGTCGGTGGTGGCCTTCACATAGGCGTCGTAGTCGGTGATGAACTGCTTGGTCCTGTCACTCGCGTCCGGATCGTCGTCGGGCAACCGGTGCGCGGAGTAGTACAGGCGCAGCCAGTCCTTGTTGGCGAAGGCGCCGGTCTGCGCCACGTTGGTCAGCTCGTTGCCGCCGAGCACCGTCACGTCACGCCCGGTGCACGTCCCGGCGGTGTCCATGGAGTTGATGAGCGCGGTGAAGTCCTTGGCCCGCGCCGACCAGTACACCACCGACTCCGGCTTGTCCTTCAGCGCGTCGCACAGCGCCCGCGCCAGCAGGTCGGCGTTGGGCTGGGAGACGGCACCGCTCAGTGGCGCGGGGCTGAAGCGGCCCTCCTGATTGAAGTCGAACACCTGGTGCGTACCTCGGAACTCGCCGACGAAGCGGCCGGCAAGGCTGTGGCTGTACAGGTCCGCGGAGCTCTCGATCACGATCGCGTGCCTGGCCGGCCCGCACCGGTCCTCGGAGCCGGGCTCGGCCACGATGTTCTCCGTGTACGCGAACTCCGCCTCGATCCCGGCCTCGCGCGAGTTGAACGGCGTCGACGGCCAGTACGTTCGTGCGGCCGGGCCGGTGAGCATCTCGTCGGCGGTCGCGGTGGTGCCGATCGAGGGGATGCCCGCCTTGCCGAGGATCCGGAGGGCGGCCTGAGTCTCCTTCCGGCTCTGCGCGAAGCCCAGAACGCCGACGACTCGGTCTCGTGCCGGGACGCTCCTCTCGTGCGCCACCTCCGCGACGAGCTTCTTCGCCTCGCTCTCGGCGTCGCGGAAGGCCACTCCGGCTTCGCGTACGTCCACGCGCAGAGGTATCAGGGAGTCGTCGGCGGCGGCCTCGCGGTTCAGCTTCTCCTGCCACATCGCGATGCCGCGCAGTTCCGGGATCGTCCCGTCGAAGCGCGTCTCGTCATCGGTCTTCGGCGGGTCGGACACGAAGGCGACGACGGTCCGTACGGCGCGACCACCGGCGGCGTACTGCGCGACACGCGCGTTCTGGTCGTCGATGGTCTTCTTGGCCGCCTGGTACCAGGCGGCGGCCTCCACCGGTATGGGCTCCGTGGGCGCGGACTCCGCCACGGACCCGGTGCCGCCGAGGCAGTCCCGCGCCGGGGGAATCACGCCCGGGAGCACGAGTCCTGCCGTGAGCAGGGCGAGTGCGGACACCCCGCTCGCGATCGAGGTCGGAACGCGTCGGCTGAACCTGAACGTTCTCGGCTTGACGGCCAGGACGGGCACGCCGCGCGCCGCCAGGGCGTCTTCGGAGATGGTGACCAAGACCGGGGGTTGGTCGGCGGCGCCGTTGTCGGCGAGGCGCACGCTCGCTTCCGGGAAGGTGCTCTCGGCCGGATCGCCCAGCTCCCGCAGCAGGGCGTCGGAGGGCACGCCCACGGCGACGACGAGCGGGCCCGGCGGTCGTGCGGTGGACCGGGCCCGGTGGAGGGACCGCAGGAAACGCTCGGCGGCACGGGCGCCCGGATGTCCTGCCGGAGGCAGCTCCACGAACAGGACCGGGCGGCTGGTTCTGCGGCGGCGACCGGGCAGGATCCGCCCGATCGCGGGTCGGCGCAGGTCTTCCAGCAGGGCGCGCAGGACGAGCCAGTCGAACTCCTGGAGCGCCTCCTCATGGGCCGCGTCGTCCATGAGCTGCACGGAGCGCTCGGCGGCCACATGGTCCATCAGCCGGAAGAGGTTCTTGCTGCCCTGGGCCACCTGTTCTGCGCCCAGCCAGCCCCGCATCACCTTGCGTGAGACCCGACGGGCCCACAACCATCGCGGGAGCAGCTGAACGAACGACAGCCAGCTCAGGTTGGCCAGGAAGCCGGCGAGCCCGTCGAGAGACGGTCCCTGCATCCTGGTGAAGGCCAACGCACCGCCACGATGGGCCCGTCGCTCGCTGGCGTGGTTCCGCAGCTCGGCTTCCTGGTTCGCGTTCGTCGCCCACTCCTGCGGGTGCGACCTGACGTACTCGATCAGGTCGCACATGACATGGAAGTACGGGAAGCGGTCGGGAGTCATGTGCTGCGGAGCGCTGCGGTACAGCTGTGTCCCGGCGTTGACGGAGAGCAACCTGGAGTCGGCTTCCGCCCTGCTTCCCGCCGGCAGATGAGCGAACGGTACCCGTTGCCGCAGCGCCCCGGTCAGGGCCGCGACGATACGGTCCACGCCGCTCCGGTACGACGCCTGCGGCACGCGCAGAAGGAACAACGGCGGACTGGTTCCCAGCTTCGCCCGGTTCTCGTACTCGGGGGCCACGGTGACCCGGAACTCCCGTACGAACTCAATGGCCTGGTCGTTCGGAAATCTGGGGCCGTCGAGAGGTGCAGTCATGCGGAACTCCCCCATGTCCAACCTGATCAACCCACGCCACGAGACGACACTGCCTCCTGGCCAACTCGACCCGTCGCGAATGAAGTTGGGTGACGGAGGCCGAGAAAGGGGAGTTGCAGGGTAGCTGCAATGCGGCAGGGGTAACAACGGATCGCCGAAAGCGCTGCAGCACTCCTCACGTGCGCCCCCTCACACCCGCCCCATGCGCCCCCTCCGGCCCGGGAGCGCGCTCGCCGTACAGGGAACCGCGGCCACCGGTCGCCGCAACCGCCGCCACAGGGAACCACCCGCGGGACAGGCGATCCGCTCCCTGGGAGAGCGTCTTCGAGGCGCGCGGGTGCGGTACCGGCGCGCCCGCAGGAGCGGAAGGCGCGTCGCTCCCATCCGCGCTCGGGGCCTCTCAACGGGCCATACCGAGGTGTGGGTATTGCGGCATTTCGAACAGTTCATCTTGACTGAACGGCAGGGACTCCGTTGCTGAGCACAGAGGACATCGACGATCAGTTCCCCTGGCTGGACACGCCGCAGCTCCACCACGCGATCAGTCAGTGAGCTTCTTCAGCCTTGACGCTCCAGGGTGAGGATGGCTTTGGCGATTGACGTCATGCGGTTCGGACTGCATCGGGACCTGCGGAAGATCCGCCAGGATTTCAAGCGGGCGACGCCGCGTTCGACCGGTGCCCGTGCCGCGGCCAGGGCCCGGTTGACGGTCTTCTCGGTGGGGGTGAGTTCCTGCAGGGGCCTGCGTTTGATGCCCGTGGTCAGCCAGGGGCCGCCGCCCTGGTAGGCGAGATCGGCCAGGATGGGAACGCCCTGGCGCTCGCAGATGCGGATGATCCGGTGGGTGCGGGCGGCGGTCAGGTCGTGGGCGCGGCCCGGCAGCGCGGGTGAGAGCCACAGCAGCCGGCCGTCCGGATCGGTGACCACCTGTACGTTCACTCCGTGCCGGCGGTGCTTGTGGAAGTAGTCCGCGCGTGAGTCGCCGACCCGGTCGCACTCGGCGAGGGTCCCGTCCAGCAGGACGAAGTCCACCTCGGCCTCGCGCAGGGCCTTCAGTAGACCTGGCGCACGTTGGGCGAGCAGGTCGGTGACTGCGCTGGTGTAGGCGTGGGCGGTGGACTCGCTGATCCCGAACCCGGCAGCGATCTTTGCCAAGGTTGTGTGCTCACGTAGGTACACCAGTGCCACCATCGCGCGCTGGGACGGGCGGAGCTTGCAGCGTCGGTCGCCCTCACGGGTGACGATGAGCATGGTGACCCACTCCACGAGCGCATGTGGCAGGTCGAGTGCGGCAGGATAGATGACCAACGAGGCCCCTGAGCAGCGTGGTTGAGACGTCAGACATCTCGATCAACTGTCCGGGGGCCTCGCTCGTTGCGCTTGTCGGGTGTCACATGATCGGGGCCCGGCTCGAAGAAGCTCACTGGGTCGTCGGGCATCTCCGAGACCATGTGGACGCCGATCGCGGCACGGCGTCCGTGCCGAGGCGCTCGATCACACCGCGCGAGCCCGACGTCAGCCTCGTAAGAGCTCGTAACACGATCTTGTTGAGGTGTGGTGGTCGGGCGTGACTGGTGTGACGATTCGGCTGTTCGGGAGGGTGTGAGTACTCGGCCGTGGACTGTGGACGACGACGTGTGGACGTTGTCGGGCCGTTGCTGCCGCCCTGGCCGGAGAAGGCGCCCGGCCCGCGGCCGGTGGACGACCAGCTGTGTCTGCAGGGCATCCCGTACGTGCTGTACAACGACATCAGCTGGGAACTTCTGCCGCTGTAGCTGGGTTCGGCTCCGGGCAGACGTGCTGGCGCCGACTGGGCCGGTGGCATGAGGCGGGCGTCAAGCGCCGGATCCTGCCGGTGATCTCCCGCAAGGGCGCCCTGAATATCAAGGGCCTGGGCAAGCTCCGCTACGTCGTCGAGCCGACCCTCTCGCCCCTGTACCACTTCAAGCGCCTGGCTGTCCGCTGGGAAAGACGCTTCGACCTGCACGGTGCCCTCGTCTCCCTGGCCTGCTCACTCATCTGCCGGAGATGCCTCAAGAAGACCCGCCCATGATCCCGTTACGAGCTCTTACAAGTGCGGGGTGAGTTACTCGATCGCGATCTTTGAAATGTTTCAGCGAGCGCCATCGACCGAGGGTCGGCAATATCGGGGATATGAAAGGGCCAGTGCTGTGGTCAATCACCGTCATTGCGATCGGTGCGATCGTGGCGGCGATCATGGCGGGGTGGCTCTTGGGAGGGGGGTTGGAAGCGGCCAGCGAGGTCGCTGGAGTAATCGGCGCTGTGGTGATCGGGGTCCAGATCATCCGCTGGACACAGCGCTCAGCGCAACCGGCAGTGACAGTGTCCACACCCGGGCAGGTGGAGAAGGCACGGCAGACGCTGGCTCGCCTGGTCTATGCACAGTGGCGGCAGGAAGCCGAGGTGCGCCGACTGGACGATCCTGCGCCGGCCGCGGTGCGCTGGCGGCTGTCCGCATTCGATGTGATGGACCACGCCAGCCACATCGCCGAGCGTGGCCGAGTGCGGTTCTCCGGACGCACCGACCGCGTAAGCGAGCTGGTCAGAGCGTTCCACGGCCTCAGCCGACGCCGACTGGTGATCCTTGGGGCGCCGGGCATGGGCAAAACTACCCTGGCCGTGCTGATGCTGCGCGAGATCGCAAGAGAACTATCGAATCATCCGGAGCAGGATGAGCCAGTGCCGGTCCTGCTGCCGCTGTCCAGCTGGGACCTCCGCGGGGGTGAGGGCCTGCATGATTGGCTGGCACGGCAACTGGCTGCCGACTACCCATCGCTGCGTGCACCCGAGTTCGGCCCAAACTCTTGCAGGAGCCTGGCCGAGGAACGTTGGATCCTGCCCATCCTGGACGGCCTCGACGAGCTTCCCGCACACACACGCCGGGAAGTACTTGCTGCACTCAATCGAGCCACCGCCGACCCCCTCATTCTCACCTGCCGCAGCGAAGAGTACGGGGCCGCGGTCGCCCAGCCGGGTGACGTACTCACGGCCAGTGCGGTCATCGAGCCCGACCCACTCGACACTACAGACGCCGCTGCCTACCTCACAGCCTGTCTCCCCCGCGACCCTGGCGGCGCCTGGTCTCACATCCTCTTCCAGATGAGGACCCACAAGGGCGGCCCGCTGACAGAGGCACTGACCACGCCGCTGGCGCTTTGGCTAATCCGCGCCGTCTACGTCGACCCCCACAAAGACCCCACGCCGCTCACCGACCCGCGCCGGTTCCCCACCGCCACCGCGATCATCCGCCACTTGCTCGACAATCTCATCAGCGCGCTCACCATCGCCAACCCGCCCGTCTCACGGCGTGATCGGCAGCGCCATCCATTCCGGCCTCGCCGCGCCTGGAACCCCCATGACGCGCAGCGCTGGCTCGGTTTCCTTGCCCACGACCTCAGCCAACTTGGCACCCGCGACCTCGCTTGGTGGCACCTTCCCCGCATCTTCCCCAGACACCAGCTCGCCATCATGCGGGGGGGCGTAGCCGGGATCATGGCCTTGCTTGGGGCCGGGCTCGTGACGGGTGGCGAGCTATCGAGTCGGCTCTTCACCGGGCTCACGGTCGGAATCACGGTCGGGATCGCAGTCGGGTTCGGATCTGCGATCATGCGGGCGCCCCCGACCGAGCCGGCCTACGCCAATCTGCGACTTCGTGGCCGAACCCGCCTTCTACCCCAACGCCTCATGGCCGGGCTCGCGGTCGGACTCGCGGTCGGGCTCTTCTCCGGCCTTATGTACGGGTACGGGCTTGTGTACGGGCTCGGATTCGGGCTCATCTACGGGAGCGTGTTCGCGATCGTGGGAGTGGTCCAGTCGAGGGTCGAGCTCCAACGCCTTGCGGTCGGGCTTGCACTCGGGCTTGCGCTCGGACTCATGACCGGGATCGCTGTCGGGCTCGCGGTCGGGCTCGTATATGGCCTTGCACAGGGGAGCGATCTCCCGATCGTGGGCGGGCTTCAATCGGGAGTTGGGATCGGGCTCGTGACCGGGATCGCGGTTGGGTTCGGATCTGCGATCATGCGGGCACCCTCGACCGAGCCGGCCTACGCCAATCTGCGACTTCGTGGCCGAACCCGCCTTCTACGCCAACGCCTCATGGCCGGGCTCGCGGTCGGACTCGCGGTCGGGCTCTTGATCGGGATCGCGGCCAGGCTCATTGAGACGCTTGTGTTCGGGTTCATACTCTGGCTCGGGGAGCACGGCTTCCGGATCAGCATCAGCGATGCGCTCATTGAAGGGATCAGCGATGGGTTCGCGTTCGGGTTCGCGTTCGGGTTCGCGTTCGGGCTGATGGAATGGATGCGGACCCCACAGACAATGGGTAGGCCGAGAACCCCCGCGTCCGCGTTGCGCAGCGATCTCCAGGTCGTCACTCTTCTCATACTCGCGGGCGGACTAATTATGTCCGCGTTCATGGGCGATTTCCTGTTTGGGGTTGTGGGCGGGCTCGTATTGGGACTCGGCCACGCGGCGGATTCCTACGTGATCACGAAGGTCCGACTCAACCTGACTGGACGTCTGCCGTGGAGGCTGATGAATTTCCTCGACGACATGTACCGGCTCGGCGCGCTACGCCAGATAGGAGCGATCTACCAGTTCCGCCACGCCGACCTGCAGGACAGGCTCGCCAGTCAGCACTGATCGCACCCAAACGATGCCGTGGCGTGGGCTGTTCCGCTAACAGGCCATTTCATTTGGGGAGTCTGCGGTAGCAGATGAGGGCAGCTGCCAGCGCGGTGAAGGCCAGGAAGTGGCCGGGGTTGCGCTCGTAGCGACGGTGCAGGCGTCGGCAGCCGGTGAGCCAGGCGATGGTGCGTTCGACGACCCAGCGGTGTCGGCCCAGGTGTGTGGAGTTCTCGATGCCGCGCGTGCGTAACCATCGCCGCAGGTGGGGATAGTCGTAGCCCTTGTCCGCGTGCAGCTTGGCCGGGCGTCGGCGTCGTGGCCCGCGGCGTGAGCGGATCGGCGGGATGCCCTGCA
>NZ_JBVJRL010000031.1:0-93302 GCF_055607665.1 Streptomyces sp. NPDC036984 | reverse complement strand
GGTCAGTGTGTGGGGGTGGTCGTGGCCCAGCAGCCGCTCCCGGTCGGTGAGCACCTGCTCCAGCAGCTGGATGGATTCGCTGGTCCGTCCGGCCTTCCGGTAGGAGACGGCGAGGTTGGCGCGGGCGGTCAGGGTGTCCGGGTGGCCGTGTCCCCGCAGCCTCTCCTGGTCGGCGACCACCTGCTCTTCCATCACGATGGCTTCGTCGTTCCGCCCCGCCTGCCAATAGGAGGCGGCGAGATTGGCGCGGGCGGTCAGCGTGTCCGGGTGGTCGTGGCCCAGCAGCCTCTCCCGGTCGGTGATCACCTGCTCTTCCATCACGATGGCTTCGTCGTTCCGCCCCGCCTGCCAATAGGAGGCGGCGAGATTGGCGCGGGCGGTCAGGGTGTCAGGGTGGTCGTCGCCGAGCAGCTGCTCGCAGTCGGCGACCATGGCGCTCCAGTAGGTCACGCCCGGGCCGGGCAGATTGGCGTTGAGGAGGCTTACTCCTGCGAGGTGAAGAACCGTATGACTTTTGCCTGACCAGAGAGCGTCACCGGCATGCGTGCTGACCGAGTCGGTGTTGGTACGGAGAACACCGGCGAGTTCGCGCTGTGCGTGGTCGGCTTCGGGCCAGATGCCGACGAGACCATCCGCTGCCGCGGTGATGACGGTTCGGTGCTCGTCGGCTGGGGTGGATTCGCGTACTGCTCGGGCGGTGAGGGCGTGGGTGCGTACGGCACGATGACCGTCGGCTGAGCCGTCGTAGCTGATCACGCCGTACCGGTCAAGGAGCAGGAGCGCTCCGCGTACTTGGTCGTTGGTCAGTGGCTGCGACGTGCTTCTGCGCCGTCGCAGGACACCGGCCCTCTTCGGGCGGCCCGCGCGCTGCCGCGCGGTGAGGTAGGTGGCCAGGGCGGGAGTGTCCCAGAGGGCGGCGGGGTGCCCGGCGGGATCGAGGACAGCGACAACGCGGAGTGCGGCGCGGGCCAGGTGGCCGAGAGGATCCTGGTCGGTGGCGTCGAGAGCGAGGAGCAGCGTGGTGGTGATCTCCCGGCCGTAACGTTCGCTGTCGGCCCAGCGGGGGAGGAGTTCGTCCAGGCGGCCGGCCTGGTCGGTGAACCGTTCGAGATAGGTCCGGCAGGGAATGCCCTCGCGGATCATGTAGGCGGCGGCGTGGCCCAGTGCCAGTGGCAGGTGGCCCAGAGCTTCCACGAGTGCTGTCGCCTGGTCGTCGACCAGGTCACCTTTGGTGGTGTGGGCGAGGCGGGTGGTGAGGTACGCCGTGGCCTCTTCGGAGCTGTAGACGTCCACGTCGATCCGGGCGCGTCCACCGCCGGTGAGGCGCGGGTCGTTGAGCCGGGTGGTCGCCAGAGTCCATCCGTTGCCGCGCGGGTTGTCGGGCCACCAGGGCTCCACGGCTGCGGGGTCGGTGATGTCGTCCAGGACGATCAGCCAGCTCCGGTCGGTGCCGGACAGCCAGGCCAGGAAGGCCTGGGCGTCGGCGACCTGGTCCCGGCCGGTGCAGCCGGGCGCCTGGACACTCAGCGCTGCCTGGGCGTACGCGATGACGACCTGCTGGCTGTCGCTCGCCGATGCCCACAGCACCAAGTCGGTGCGGTCCCTGATCGCCTCGCGGGCGTAGGCCGCGGCCAACTGCGACTTGCCGACTCCTCCGCCCCCCGACATCACGTGCGCCGACGTCCCGAGCCGCTGCGGGACGTGAGCGGCCGGTTCGCGCTCGGCCGGGTCGCTGGCCGGTACGACGGCTTCGCCATGCCCGCGGGCCTGGTCCATCTGGTCGCGGAGGCCGGCGCGGGGCTGGAACGCTGACGCCAGAATCGGCACCGTGCCGATGACCATCGGCCACTGCACCTGGTGGTGACCGCGACGGATCGTTACGTACTGCTGCCCGATGTAGTGGGCCTGGCTGTGGGGGCCCACCGCGGATCCGACGATGCCGCCGCCGGCGGCGACTCCGCCGGCGCGCGCGACCACCTCCGTGTACGGCATCACAGGCTCCGTCTTCTGGGTGGAGGCAGCCGTGTCGTCGCGGCGCCGCCGCGAAAGCCAGGTCATCACCGGCTGTCCTCCCCGAGGACGCTGTCGGTGATGTCTCCGCCGACGGTGACTCCTCGTACCACGCCCACCGTCGTGAGACCGGCCACCACAGCAGCCACTGTGACCCGGACCCGCGCCGCCCCCGACACCGCCATACCTGCCCTTCCCGCGCATCGCCTCACCGGACGATGCCGCCCCACCAGAACCGACGCTTCGTCAGCTGGGACAGAGGAGGAAACCGTAGCGCTCAACCACAGTTCCAGGCACACGTTCCACGCGGCCGGCCCGAGAAGGGGCTGCTCCGACGGCCGGCCGCAACGACCGCACCCCGTTCGGCAGGCGCCGGACCGCGTGGGTGTGGCGCGCACACTCCCCAGCTCCTGTGCGTCGCGCGCACCTGCACGGACGGTGCACGGGGCGGTACGGCGGGCTCAGCTGCCCAGGATCAGCCCCGTCCCCCGCACATCGGCTTGGATACCGTCCCTGCCCACAGTCACCTTGCGCAGCCGGAGGGAACCCGAAGGCGGCTCCGGGAGCTGGAAGGAGAAGGAGAAGCGGTCGGCGATCCGCGGGCGGGTGAGCTTGGTCAGCGCGGTGAACAGGGACGGGTCGAGGCCCAGGCGCTCGAGGAGTGCCGGATGGGTCAGCGCCGTGTCCACGAGGTTGACCCGGGTCAGGCCGTGCAGGAAGCGCGGCGCGCCCGTGAGCCGGTGCAGCCTGTCCTCGTCGCGCAGCGCGGCGCGTACCGTGCCGTCGGGCACGCCCAGACGGTGCGCGATCTCCGGGATGCCCAGCAGTGCCTTGATCTTCCCCGCCTCCCGCGTGATCCGGCGTGCCGAGGCCCGGGTCAGATGGAGACCCTCGGTCGGTCCGGTGCCGGGGCGGTACGTCGCGAGGTCTCCGATCTCCAGCCGTATGCCGTCCACGGCGGTGGCGATGCCGCGCTGCCCGGCGCGCCGGACCCGGGCCTCGGCACGTACCCGCACGTCGTGTCCCGCGATGCGCAGAGCGCCGCGCGCCTGGACCCGGCCCGCCCCGTGAGCGGTGAAGGCCACCTGCGAGGCGCCCAGTTCCCGGTTCATGTCGGCGAACGACAACAGAACACGTCCTTGCATCTGCTGAACGAGCGCGCCGCGCACCGCGGTCGGTCCGTCGCCCCGGATGCGTATGCCGTGTGCCGTGGCGGTGACCTGGGTGAGGGCGACCCGGTGGGCCGGTACGTCCGGGACCGTGACCCGGACCGAGTCCAGGCGCCCCGCGGCCAGCTGTGTCAGGAACGGGAAGCCGCCGATCCGTACCTCGGGGGCGGCGGCGAGATGCAGTTGGTCCTTGAGCCGCTCGGAGGCCTGGCGCTCGGCGTACAGCAACGCCCAGCGGTCGGCGAGGGTGACGAGGCAGCCGAGGGTGAGCACCCAGGCGAGAGCCTTCACCAGGGTGGGCAGTCCGGTGGCACGGTTGCGGCGGCGGTTGCGACGCCGGTGGCCGGGGGGCGTCCGCGGCTTCTCGACCTCGCCGCGCGGGGCCGCTGTGCTGCGCTCGTGAGTGGGTCGATGCGTCTTCATGTGGGGGGTACGCATCGGCAGATTCGATCACACACACCTCGTCGGCCCGCAAGCCCTACCTGAAGTAAGGCATGGAATAGCCCATTTCGAGGTCCCAGCTGCGTGTGCTGCTCATCGTCGAGCCCCATGAGGGCATCGTCTTGCGCACCCTCGCCGACTCCCGCGCCTCCACCCCGCCGTCCACCAGCCGGCTGTGCGACCGGCTGGAGGCCGCCGGTTTCGCCGACCGCGTGGTCGGCCTCACCGACGGGCGCGAGGTGCGGCTGCATCTGACCAGCCCGGGGCACGCCTTCCTCGACGACCTGCGTGCCCTCAGGGAGAGGCAACTTCAGCAGGTGCCGACGCTGATGCCCGCGTCAAGCGGGCCGCGCTGCCGGAAGGACTGGAGGCCTTCTGCGCCGCGGCGGCCAGCGAGCATCGCCTGCACCCTCATTGACCAGTTCGCCGCTGGCCGCACCAACGCCGGAGAGCTGCACGACCACCACTGAAGGTTGATCCTCCAGTTCCGGTAGGCTCACCGCATCATGGAACAGCTGCCCGAGAGTGTGGACCGCGACATCCTGGAGCGCCGGATCATCTTCGCGCTCAGGACGATCCGCGAAACGTTGGGCTGCACGCTTCACCAGGCACTCGACGTCTTCGCGCAGCGGTACGAGGAACTCCGCCGCGACCGCCCGGACGACTTCCATGTGGGCCGGGAAGAGTACGGCCGAGGCTTCTACTCCTGATCACCGGTATCGGTCTCCGCTGACCAGCACGCTTTCCCATCCCGTGCTGGGGGTTCGGACGGATCTGCTCAGTTGGTCTCCCCGTCCGTGAGACCGGGCGGGCAGGCAGGTCAGGCGGGACGGGAGGTCACGCCGTGCGGCCTACAGCGCCATTTCCCGCCGGTCAGGCTGCGTCGCCTTCCGAGCGGGGGGATATCCGCCCGGTTGCTTCGAGCCGGGACAGTCGCTTGTGTTCCCGGGCGGCCCAGCGCCGGACTCGATCCGGCTCCAGCGGGGTGCCGTGCCCGACATGGAGTCTGGTGGGATCGAGGGCAAGCATCTTCCGCAGGCTGGCCAGGTTGTGCAGCGGATCGTCGTGGAAGGGAGGGTTGGCGGGCCTGCCCGGAATCAGCCCGAAGAAGGAGTTGGCGACCAGGTCGCCGGCGACGAGGTCTCCTTGGTCGGTGAGGACGGAGATCGAGCCGGCCGTGTGTCCGGGGGTGGGCATGATGCGCGCTGCGATCCCGAAGTCCGCCAGGCCCGTCTCACCGCGTACGAGGACGTCGGGCCCGAACGTTTCGGCCTGGATGTACAGGTTCTTGTTCCTGGCCATGAGGCGGCCCATCGGACCGGTGGGCAGATACGGTTCGCGGACCCGGCCGCTGCGGAAAGTCCCGAGGTCGGCGATGTGTCCCGCCACTGGTGCCCCGGTCAGGCGGTGCAGTTCGGCGGCGGAGCCGAAGTGGTCGATGTGACCGTGGGTGATGACGATCAGCGACACGTCGGTGGGGTCCACACCGTGCGCGGCGACCTGCTCGTAGATCCTTCGGCCACTGCCGGGGGTACCCGCGTCGACGATGACGGGCCGGCGTCCGAGCAGCAGGTATGCGTTGATGTTGTGCCGGCCCATGACCGGAATCGGGACGACCTTGGTTTGGGGCACTGTTTTCTCCCAGGTGTGTCGTGTCGTGCCGCTGGTGCGGGCATGACCGTGTTCCGCCGGGCGGCGGTCCGCGGGCGGTCGGGATGGCGATGCGTTGGAGTCAGAGGAAGCGGCGCCGGTATGCGGCAGGGGTGGTCCCCAGGCGGCGCCGGAAGGAACGGTGCAAGCTCTCCACGGAGCCGAGGCCGCTGAGAGCCGCGATCTCCGGCAGGCCGAGTTCGCTGTCCTGGAGCAACCGGCGGGCGGCCTCCAGCCGGACGGACTCGACGTAGGCGGCCGGGGTGGTGGCCGTACGCCGGCGGAACAACCGGGAGAAGTGGCGCACGCTCAGGTGCAGTCGTGCGGCAAGCACGTCCGCGGAGAGATCGTCGGTGAGGTGTTCGCCGATCCACACACGCAGCTCGTCGATCCGGTCGCCGGTGTCGCCCGGCACCGCCAGCGGGACACTGAACTGGCTCTGGCCGCCTGCGCGTTTGACGTACATGACCATGATCCGGGCCGTGGCCAGGGCGAGTTCGCTGCCGTGGTCCTCAGTGACCATCGCCAGGGCCATGTCCATCCCGGAGGTGATACCGGCGCAGGTCCACAGCCGGCCGGCCCGGATGAAGATCGGGTCTGGATCGACGGTGACACCCGGGTGGTCGGCGGCCAGCCGCGCGGCCGTGAGCCAGTGGGTCGTGGCGGTCAGGCCGTCCAGCAAGCCCGCCGCGGCCAGCAGGTGGGCGCCCGCGCAGATGGAGCCCGTCCGGTGGATCCGGGGCGCCGCTTCACGCAGCCAGTCGATGATCCTCTTGTCGAGCACCGGCTCGACACCGTGGTCGTCCACGTGGATGGCACCCGCCACGAGCAAGGTGTCCACGTTGCCGCTCACCTCGTCGAGCGTCAGGTCGGCCGTCAGTTGGACTCCGCTGGAGGTGACCACCGGGGCACCGTCGGCGGTCGCGATCTGAACAAGTAGCCGGGCCGGTCGGTGCCGGCGACTCGCGTGGCCACCGAGAACACCTCAGCCGGACCCGTGACGTCGAGCAGTTCGACACCCGGGAAGGCGACGATGACGACTCTGTGCGGTTGGAGCATGCGTTGATCATTTCCCCCCGTCGCAGTGGCCGCAATGACCACGTTCTGTCAGATCCGGCCATGGGGCCCACCAAGCTCTGGGACGGGGCTGCTCGAAGAGCGACATCATGGGCGCCTTTCAGGCTCTCCGGCCGGCCCCGACCCGTCGGAGCGGACAGGCCCGTCACTTTGTTATATGGCGAACCAACGGAAGTGGCAGGCCGTTCATGATCGCCACCGGCGAGGGTCGGCGGACGGCACAGGGGAGAAGATCCTTCGGACCGTCCATACGGACGCCGACGTGGAAGGGCGGATCGACCGGAGTGTGGTGAGCATGGATTCCACGGTGTGCCGTGCCCATCAGCGTGCGGCCGGGGCCCGACACCGGCCGGCACGGGTGCCAGGACGGCGCAGTGGCTGCGGTCCGACTCCGGCTCCGCTCGTGACTCGCCTGACAGTCTTGGGGGCGGCCGGGCGCCGCGCTCTGGACCGACCAGGGGAACGTACGCCGACTGCCCGGGTCCGACAGCGGTACCCCGGTGCCGTGGACGGGCACGCCCGGTCCCGTACCTTCTTCGTGTACGGGACCAGGCGGTGCTGTGCCTGCCCGGGGCCTATTGGCTGTGTCGCTCCAGGTAGATGGAGGTGAACACGGCGACCTTGGCGCGCAGCGCCCACGGGTCGAAGGGCTTGCTGATGTAGTCGACTGCGCCGGCCGCGTATCCGCGGGCGGAGTGCTCGGAACCGGTGCCCATCGCAGTCAGGAAGATGATGGGCACGTCCCGGGTCCTCGGGCGGCGTTTGATGTGAGCGCAGGTCTCGTAGCCGTCCATCTCCGGCATCTGCACGTCCATGATGATGACGGCGAAGTCGTCGTGGTCGAGCAGGGCCTTGAGGGCCTCCCGGCCTGAGGAGACGGTGACGAGCTCTTGCTCGAGCGTTGCCAGAACCGCGGTCATCGCCAGCAGGTTGTCCGGCTGATCATCCACGATGAGGATCTTGGGCATGTGCTGCCGCCCCGCCGGCAGCACCGCCTCTGTGGCCTGCTCGACGGCCTCCAGCTGGCGTTCGAGCAGATCACAGCGGCCCTCCGCCGCAGCACGCTGAGCCTGTGCCTCGCGGAGGGCCGCTCCGAGTCGCTCGACCTCCAGCTGGAGCGCGTTCCGCTCCTGGATGAGGCCGAAGACATCGGGATGTGCCTCCGCGAACTCGTCCGCCCGCTTCTGCTCCGCAATGCGGTCGGCCTCCAGCTGGTTGAGCCGCGTCTCGAGGTCGGCGATGCGCTGCGTCCGGTCCAGCAGCGCATCGCCCAGGACGTCACCGTGGACGCTGGACCGCCGGGAGACATGGTCCGCGTCGGCCAGTTGCTGCTCAAGGATCTCCACCGCGTGCTTGGGCGACGAGGCGGCGTCCACGGCCGATCCATACAGGCCCCGCACCAACTCGATGGCCTCGGTGGTGACTGCGGTCCCACGATGCTCGGCAACATCGGTGAAGAGATCGCTGATCACCTGCCACGGAGGTAACCGGGTGCCGTTCAGGTAGCGAGAGACCGTGCCCGGATCGAGCCGGCGCCGAGCCGCGTACCGACGGACGGACACGTGAAGGCTCTCGAACAACTCGCGCAACGCCTGAGCCAATGCCCGGGAAGCATCGTTGAGGTCGTCTCCCAGAGGCCGCAGCTCACCCATTGCTCTCCCCCTCGGCCGTGCCGGCACCCACGCGAGCCGGTGGCTGGACAGCGCTGTCCTCGGTGGCGATGAGGCGGTTGAAGAACGGCACGGCCGGTCCCGTAGCGGCGAGGCCTGCGAGCAGGCTCCGTGCGGCCCCTTCCCCGGCGACGGCCGTCAGGCCGCTTGCCACCGCGCCGGTGAGCAGGGCGAGCAGAAAAACCAGGGTCGATCTCAGTGACAGCAGTGGGCGGTCCACCGTGTTCTCCATTCATCAATCCACCGCGATGCGGCGCGACTTGGTTCCCTCCGGCCGATTGCGGACGGAGGAACCAGGATGGATGAAGCCAGGGGGCGTTGCAGTCCACGATCACAAGAGGGGCAATGCACACTGCCTGTTGCGCACGGCGTTTTCCGCCGTTCACGGCACGGTCCTGGCCGGTCAAGAGCGTGGTGGTGCCGCCCGTTGCCAGAACGTTGCTCTGCAACGCTGTCGATGCCCAGCAACGCCCGACGTCGTGCGGCAGCTCGGGCAGCCGGCGTGGGCGAACCCGGAGCGGCCGCGCGTACGAGTGGACCAGACGGTGATCCGGCTGGGGAAGACGCCCTTCACGGCTCTCACCGACCATGCTGAATACCACCGTGCCTGGCTCGGCAGCCGACGGTTCGGATACCTGGAATGCCACTGCTTCGGCAACCCCGGCGGGTACCGCTGGTGGTACGTCGGCGTCAACGACCGCGGCTCGTTCGTTCGGAACGGTCCCCAGGGGCCGAAGCGGCCGATACCGTTGGGGGAGACGTCAGGTCCGCGCCCTACGGAGCCCTCGATGAGCGAACAGCCGGCCTCCGCCGATCACGCCCGGCAGCAGCTGGAGCCCGCGGCCGCCGATGCGGTGCGCGCGTATGCGGCCAAGACCCGAGCCGAAGCCGACCAGTTCGCCGCTGTCCTGGAGGACATCGCCACCAACGGCTTGCCTTCGGTGGAGGACTGCACGCCGTGGGAGGAGCTGCGCGAGGCCCACCTCTCCCGGCTCACCACGCAGCGCCCGGCCGTCGCCTGATGGCCCCGCAGTCCGGCCCGCGCCGTGCCAGGATCACCTTCGCCGACTCCGCCGCCAAACAGCTGGAGAACATCACCGAAGAGGCGGAGATCCACGCCCTGGACCGCGCCCTGGTCGTCATCTCCGTCGACCCCGACGTCGGCGAACCGATTCCCGGCGCCACCGCCGGCCCCCGGTTGCGCCGGTACACCGACGAAGTCGAAGCCGTCCGGGTCCTGTACTTCGTCACCGCCCTGCGCACCGTCGTGGTCGTCGCCTACATCGAGGTCTAGGGTCGGCGGCCTCTCCGGGCGACGGCGGCTCCGGATACCCCGAGAGTCGTGGGATCCTGGGGCGGCCCGGTCGTTCCGTGGGGTCGGCGGTCTGCGCCCGTGGCCCCGAGTACCCGTACCATTTCGGCGGGCTTCGGTTCCGAGAGGTCCGGCCGCCGGGATGCAGGCGTGCCCGGAGATGCCGTCCGGTGCAGGACATGTCCGGCTTCCCAGCGGGTAGACGTGCGCCCAGGAACGGGGGAGCGCGGATGGAGTCGGTGAAGGCAGGGCTTGGCGGTGAGGGTGTGACCGGCCCCGAGCCGATGCACGAGATCGTCCCACTGGACGGTCAGGGCGCGTGCATCGCCGAGGCGCGTCGTCATGCGGCCGGTTTCCTGGCCCGGGTGCAGGGGGAGTACGGGCTGCCGGTATCGGCGCGCGCGATGGATGTGACCCGGCTGGTGGTCAGTGAGCTGGTCACCAACGCCCGCAAGTACGCGCCCGGTCCGCTGCTGTTGGAGCTGCGGGTCGTCGGCGGCCTGGTCGAGGTGGTCGTGTGGGACAGCGATCCGGCACTGCCGGTGGCCCAGGCGGCTGATCCGGGCCGCGTCGGGCAGCACGGACTGGAGATCGTGATGGCGGTCGTGCAGGACTTCGAGGTCCGAAGGGAGCCGGTGGGCAAGCGCGTCACCGCCCGTATCGCCCTGGCCGACGGGGCCGGGCGGGTCCCGCACCGGCCGCGCCCCCCGACAGGCGAAGCACGGGTCCCTACGGACTGAACCGGAGCCACCGCGACCACGGTCCGGGGCACCACGCCACCCCGGAACAGCGGCCGACGGCACGAGGGCGACGGAATGCACGGGGAAAGCAGGGCTACCGTGGCTTCGACTGCCGTATCCGCTCCGGCCGTTCGGCCGGCGGGCGAGCGGCCGGAGCGGGTGGGTCAGGCGTGCCGTCGGGCCCACATCGGGCTGACCAAGGAGATCAGGGCTGCCGCGACGCCGATCTGGAGGATGTGGCGGATCCAGTCGACGCCCCCGGTGTCCCGCACCCCGAAGCCGGTGGCGAGCGCGTTGCCGGCGACACCGCCGAGGATGCCGAGAATGACCGTCAGCCACAGTGGAATCGGCTGGCGTCCGGGGATGACGAGCTTGGCCAGCAGTCCGATGACGAGTCCCGCGATGATGGCCCAGAGGAACGACACGGCCTCTCCTTTCCTTCACCGAAAACGCATGGGCACGGACGATTCGTGCCTTGTATGGGTGCGTCCTGCGGGTGCCCCGACTTGCCGCTCGCACGCCTGTCCCGGCACCGGCGAGTTCTTCGGCATCGCCCGCGGACGGGGACGGTTCGGCTCAGGTGCCGTCCGCGCGCATGGCCCTGCTGCGGGAATCGGTGATCGTGAAGTGCTCCCGCGTACCGGTGAGGGAGAAGAGCCGGTCGACCGCCGGGTGGAGGGGGCCGAGCAGGATCAGTTCGCGGCCGGTGGCCTGGTGGCGGCGCCAGGTGTCGAGGAGCGCGTTGAGCAGCCCGCTGTCGGCGAAGGTGATGCGGGAGAGGTCCACCACGGTGACCGGACGCGCGGCGTCGTCGGCTTCTGCCCAGGCGGCCTGGAGCAGGTCGTTCTCGTCGTAGTCGATCTCACCGCGAACCGTGATCTCGAACACTCGGTCATGGCAGGTCACCTGCACGGTAGCCCTGCTTTCCCAGTGCATTCCGTCGCCCTCGTGCTGTTGGTCGGTGTCCAGGTGGCGTGACGCCACCTGGCTTTGCGTGTTCTCCTACCCCGTCCGGGCCATGATTTGCCCCAGGACAAGTGTTGCTGACGTCGGGCGACGGGGAGACCGCGGCGCCGGACCGGAGCGACGGTCAGCCGCAGGTCAGGTGGCGTTCTCGTCGGTGGCGTCCGCGTCCTGGCCCGGCCGGGCGGTGAGCTGGGCGAGAGCGCCGGTCCGGCGCAGGAGGCGTTCGTTGATGGCGGTCCCGGCGTGCTCCTGAGCCACCGTCAGGCGGTCGGCGGCCCACTCGGTGCCGATCCGGCCCTGCACCGCGGCGATCACGTCGAGGAGCAGTGTCTCTTCGTCCACCCCTTCGGCCCGGGCCCGCTGGACGACGTCGACGGCCGTGTACTCCTCGCCCTGGGTCACGGCCTGCCACAGGTCGTCCACCAGGCCGTCGGCGCTGATCGCCGCGGGAGCGCTCACCCGCTCCTCTTCTTCGTCGTGCCGTCGGTGCGGCCCGGGGCGCCCGCCACCGTCGGATCCGCTGTGCGGGGCGCGCCGATCGCGAGGGTGGCGATGTCGTCGTGGCTGCCCGGCCCCACCCACCGGTCGGTCAGCATCTGGATCCGCTCGACGACCGCCTCGGCGGGCATCCCCGCGCACTCGGCGAGGACCCGCTTCAGCCGGTGATCGCCGAACAAGTCCTCCCCCAACGGGCCGCCGCGGGCCTCGGTGACGCCGTCGGTGTAGAGCAGACAGGTCTCCCCGGGGCCCAGCGTCACCTCGGCGGTGACGGCGGTGACCTCGGGCAGGGCGCCGATGAGGGATCCGCGGGTGGCGGCCTCCTCGACGGTGCCGTCATTGCGGACGATCAGCGGAGCGAGATGCCCCGCGCTGGTCAGGCGCAGCTCCACCGCGCTGCCGCGACGGCGGACGGAGGCCAGTACGAGGGTGGCGAACCGGGTGTGATGGGAGGACAGCAACGCCTTGTTGAGCAGGGTCAGCATGCGTGCGTGGTCGGCGGCGAGCGGCAGCAGCGCATGCACGGTGTTACGGATCTTCCCGGTCATGACCGCGGCGTCCAGGCCCTTTCCGGCCACGTCCCCGAGCGCCACGAGCGTCTCCTCGGCGGGACCGGCGCCGGGGTGGAGGTCGTAGAAGTCCCCGCCGATCCGTTCGGTGTCCCGCGCCGGACGGTAGGCCCCCGCGTACTCCACTCCGTGCACGCTCTCCAGCCGCGGTGGCAGCAGTTCCCGCATCAGCGTGGCGGTGACGGTGGCCTGCTCCGTGTACAGACGCGCGGCCGACAGGGCGGCCCCGGCCCGGGCGGCGAAGAGCCGGGCGAAGAGTTCCTCGTCGCCGCTGAACGCCTGTTCGCCGCTGGCACGCAGCAGAACGAGCGCGCCGGCCGGCACACCGTGCCCGGGCAGCGGAGCGACGATGACGGAGCCCACCGGCTCGGAGAAGTCCGCAGGCCGCACCCAGCGGGGCAGGTCGGCCGGGTTGATCCAGCGCGCCGGCAAGGGCGGGAACCCATTCAGGGCCTCGGCCAGGCCCGGCACGTCGTGCACGTCGTGCACGTCGACCGACGCGGTCACACGGGTCACCGGCCCGCCCCGGTACGCGTACGTCAGCTGGTGGCGGCGACCCTGCGGCGGGGCGACGATCAGAGCGGCCTCGGCGAGGTGGTCGGTGGCCATGCGGGCCGTGGCCTCCATGCACCGCGTCACGTTCAGCGTCGACAGCAGCTGGCTGGAAACATCGGCCAGCAGAGCGGAGCGCTGCCGCGCGTCGGCCAGGGCCGCCTCCGCACGTCGGCGGTCGGTGTCGTCGACGAGCCACCACACCACCTCTTCGTCGCCCGTCGGGGTCGGGTGGGCTTCGAAGAACCGGTCCGCGACGGCGCCGGCCGTTCGTCCCGCGCCGCCGGAACTGTCGTTCGTCAACCGCGCGTGAGCCTCGGCCAGCCAGGGCGGCACGGTGTCGCACAGTCGGTCGCCGCGGGCCGCGTCCGGCCACAACAGCCGTGCGGCGGCGTTCAGTTCGACCATCCCGCCGCCCCGGTCGGCGACGATCACCGGGTACGGGGCATCAGCCCAGGCCGCGCCGAGACCGCCTGCGACACCGCGAGGACCCGTGGGGTATCCGCTGGAACCAAACACACGCGGGGACGCGCCGCGGACGCGCCCCACCACCTCTCTGCGACGGAGAACAGATGCCTTGCGGCAACAGTCGCGCATGATGCCGCACGAGGCAAGCCGCTCCGACCCGGCAGCGGGCACCACCCATGACAGAGAGGAACCGGCAGAGGAGCCGGCGATGAAGGTGCGTGCGTCGGCCCCGCGCTCGTTGTGGGGACCCGCAGTGCCACGCCTTCGCCCGGCCCTCCGCTCAGCCCGGAAAGCGTCCCGTGGAGCGCAGTCGCCAGCGTCGTTCGGCGTAGGCGAGGTCGTCTCGCCACAGGCGCCCCGCGGCCGCGCGGACGAGCGGCCGCAGCAGGGGTGCCGCCCGCCGGGCGACCGCGAAGCCCGGCCGGTCGGAGACGGCCAGCACGGCTTCGGTCACCGCGGTCCGCGGCCGGCCCAGCTCGTCCGGCCCGAGGGGTGTGGCGTGGGTCTCGACCACGGAACCCGCGCCCTCACCCTCGGTGATGCGCATGACGACCGTGCGCGGTTCGGGAGCCGTGAACACCGCCCGGACCGGTACGACCAGGCGCCCCGCCACTTTGAAGGAGACGTCCACGGTGAAGCCGTCGTCGGCCCCGCTCCCGGAGCCGTCGGGTGTTCCGGCCACGGCGAGGTCGACGAACGCATACGGATGGAACCACGCACCGTGCCACGGGTCGAGCCGATTGGCCACGACATCCTCGGCCTCGCAGACTCCCGTGCCGGCGTACACGGTTGTCAGCGCATGCGCCCGCTCGGGCCGACGCACGGCGACCGGTGCGTCCAGCGGCGCCTCACCGCCCACCTCGTCCAGCCGTACCCACAGCAGGACGCCGTCGTCGTGCACCGGCAGCGGAGCCCAGCCCGCGTACGGGGTGCCGTCCAGAGCCAGTCCGTGCCAGTGGCACACCAGGGTGCCGCAGCGGACGGGACTGTCCCGCAGCGGTGCGCCGAGGTGCGGGCAGACCCCGGGGCCGCCCGCCAGGCGGCCGTCGGGACCGCGCCAGACGACCACCTCCTGCCCTGCCACGGTCCGGGCGAGCGGGCGGTCCTCCCGCAGGTCGCAGGACGCGCCGACCACGTACCAGTTGCCGGACGGGCGGCCCTGCGCCCGCTTCAGCGCCTCCGCGATGACGGCGGGCCTGGCAGCGCGCCAGGTGGGCCGCTGGCGCTCCCACGGCACCGGCCGCCGGCGCAGCGACAGCGGAAGACGGCCGCGCCGGCCGGACGGGACGGGGTTCACCTGACCTCCTTCGCGGCCGGCGGGCACGATGCGCCGTGCGCCGGAGCGTGCGGCACAGGCGCCGCCGCGGGACGCCGGGCAGGGCGCCCGGCACGCAGTCGCGCGCCGACCGCCCGCAACAGGCCGTCGCCGGCGACCACCGCGCGGCGCCGGCGCGGAACCACCGCGCGGCGGTGCAACACCGCGTAACCGTCCTGGGCGACCGCGTCCAGGATGCCCCGGTACAAGACGAACGCGGTACGGATACACGGGCGCGACACCGGCGCCAGCATGCCGAGGCCGGGCAGCGCCTCCCGGTAGACCCCGCGCGTCAGCGACTCGAACTCGCGCAGCGCGGCCGAGATCCGGGGCTCGTGCCGGCCGGTGTCCCGGCTCCACCGCAGCAGTTCCCGGTCCACTCCATGGCCGGCCAGCAGATCGGCGGGCAGATAGACGCGTCCGCGGTCCAGGTCCTCGCCGACATCCCGGAGGAAGTTGCTCAGCTGGAAGGCCACGCCCAACGCCGCCGCGTACGGCGCGGCCTCCTCGCGCGGCACGACCGTGCCCAGGACCGGCAGCATCTGGAGCCCGATCACCGCGGCCGAGCCGTGCATGTAGCCGCGCAGGTCGGCGTAGGTGGCGTAGTCGGTCACGGTCAGATCGGCGCTCATCGCGGACATGAAGTCGTGGAACAGCGCGTGCTCGATGCCGTAACGGCGTGCGGTGTCGGTGAGCGCCAGGACCACCGGCTCGTGGCTGTGCCCGTCCCGCAGCCCCTGCTCCAGGCTCCGCCGCAGTTCCGTCAGAGTCGCCGCCTGCCGCCGAGTGTCGGCGCGGGAGCCGGGACAGTCGACGAGGTCGTCGGCCCAGCGGGCGAAGCCGTACAGGGCGTGCACGGCGGGTCGGCGTTCGACCGGCAGCAGCCGGGTGGCGAGGAAGTACGTCTTTCCGTGCCGCGCGTTGAGAGCACGGCAGTGGCGGTATGCCGCGCGCAGCGCCCGGTCGTCGATCCCCGCCGCGGCCAGTTCGCGGTCCGTCATACGGTGGTCGCCTCCCCGTGCGCCGGCGCGGTGTGCGGCACGGCGGGTGCCGGGTTCGGCAGGCCGGTGATCCGTGCGGCGGCGAGCTTGCCGGACACCAGCACGGTCGGCACGCCGACGCCCGGTGTGGTGCCGCAGCCGGCGAGGACGGCGTTCTCGGTGCCCCGTACCAGGTTCCGCGGCCGGAACGGCCCTGTCTGGGAAAAGGTGTGGGCGGCCGAGAAGGGCGTCCCCGCGGCGTGGCCGGCGGCCTGCCAGGTGGCCGGGGTGACGAGACACTCCTCCTCGACGGCGGCCTCGATGCCGTCCAGACCGCGCCGTTGAAGCTCCCGCAGCAGCGTCCGACGGTAGCGGGGGCCGAGTTCGCCCCATGCGACGGCATCCGGTCCGATGTCGGTGTTGGGGCAGGGCGCGAGGACGTAGTGCAGATGGCGGCCCGGCGGAGCGAGCCCGGGGTCGGTGGTGGTGGGCCGGGTGACGAGCAGCGACGGATCGCTCATCAGCCTCCCGGCGCGGGTGAGTTCGGTGAACGTGGTGTGCCAGGCCGCGCCGAAGAAGAGCGTGTGGTGCGCCAGCTGCGGCCAAGTGCGGTCCGTTCCGGCGTGCAGCACCACGGCGGACGGTGCGTGCCGCAGTCGCAGCGGGCGCCGGGGCCGGCGGCCGAGGAGCCGGTAGGCGACGGGCAGGTCCGGGGTGAGGACGACGGCGTCGCAGGGGATGCGGTCCCGGTCCGTGACGACGGCGGTGACGCGGTCCCCCGAGCGTTCCAGACGGGTCACCTCCTGCCCGTACCGCAGGTCCGCGCCCGCGTCGGCGGCGGCGTCCGCCATGGCCCGCGGCAGGGCGTGCATGCCGCCCCGCGGGAAGTACACACCGGCGACGGTGTCCATGTAGGCGATGACGGCGTACGCGGCCAGGGCGCGGGCGGGCGGCACCCCCGCGTACAACGCCTGGAACGAGAAGACCCGGCGCAGCCGTTCGTCCCCGAGGAACCGCCCGATCCGGGCGTCCAGCCGGCCGAAGCCGCCGAGCGCGGCCAGCCGGGCCAGGTCGGCGTTCAGCAGATTCAGCGGGGAGTCGAAGTTCGCGTCGATGAAACGGCGCATCTGCGCCCGGTGCAGCCTCCCCAGCCAGTCGCGCAGCCTCCGGTAACCGGCCGCCTCACCCGGACCGGCGAAGCGCTCCACCTCCGCCGTCATCGCGTCGGCGTCGGTGTGCACGTCGAGCGTGCTGCCGTCCGCGAAGCGGGCCCGGTAGGCCGGGTGCAGGGGGATCAGTTCGACCCGCCGGTGCAGGCTGTCGCCGACGGCCGCGAAGGCCTCCTCGGCAAGGTCGGGCATGGTCAGCACGGTGGGACCGGTGTCGATCCGGTAGCCGGCAAGGTCGAGGCGTCCGGCCCGGCCGCCGGGCAGCACGTCCCGCTCGACGACGGTGACGCGGCGTCCGGCGCCCAGCAGGTGCAGGGCGGCCGACAGCCCGGCGAGGCCGGCTCCCACCACCACGACGTGGTCGGTGCGTCCGCGCAGTGTGCGCCTCATCGGCCGGACTCCTTCGCGCCGGAGGGGGCCGGGGGCGGCGACACGGCCGGATCCGGTCCGGGGTGTGGGTGGTTGCTGTCGTCGTGGGTCGGTTCGGGGTGTGGGTGGTTGTTGTCGTAGGAGGTCGGTTCGGGGTGTGGGTGGTTGTTGTCGTAGGAGGTCGGTTCGGGGTGTGGGTGGTCGGTGTCGTAGGAGGTCGGCCCGAGGCGCGGGCAGCTGCCGTCGTGGGACGCCGCTCCGCCGGCCGCGGCAGTGAGCAGCCGGCGCAGCCGGTCCCCGGCGGCGGGTTCGAGACGGGCCCCGTCGAGGTGACGCAGACCCCGGGTCACCAGCCGGCCGATCCAGCCCTCGACCGCGGCGCGGGCGCCCGTCCGGGTCAGCACCTCCCTGACTCGGTCGAGATCCGGCCCGGTGAGACCGGCGTCGCCGAGCGAGCCGCGCAGTACGGCCAGCGCACTCCGGTCGCCTGTGGCCTCGGCCCGCATCCGTGCCAGAGCGACGAGACACGTCGGCTTGCCCTCGCGGATGTCCCCGCCGCACGGTTTGCCGGTCCGCCGGGGGGCGGTGAAGACATCGTCCAGGTCGTCGCGCAGTTGGAAGGCCACCCCGACGCGGCGGCCGGCCGAGCACAGCGCGCGCGTCGTGGCCTCGTCCGCACCCGCCAGCGCGGCGCCCAGCACCAGGGGCCGCTCGACGGAGTACCGGCCGCTCTTGAGGCAGGCCGCGCGCAGCGCCCGCGACAGGGAGTACGACTCCGTGATCTGGCCCTGGGCGTCCAGATACTGACCTGCCACCATCTCCGTGCGCAGGTCGCTCCACAGCCGGCGTACGACATGCCCCGCCGGGAGATCGAGCGGTGTCTCGGCCACCAGGTCGTCCGACCAGGCGAGCGCCAGATCACCGGCCAGCAGCCCGCCCGCCTCCGCGAAGCGGGCGACCCGGCTAGGGGAGGCCGAGCCGGCGTACCGGGCGCCCAGATCGGCGTGGAGCGCCGGCCGGCCGCGCCGCAGTGGCGAGCCGTCCATCAGGTCGTCGTGCACCAGGGCGCAGGTCTGGAGCAGTTCGAGTGCGGCACCGATCCGCAGGGCCGCCGCCACCGGCGCCTCCCCGGTGCCACCGCAGGCACGGAACGTCCACCACAGAAGCTGTGAGCGCAGGCGTTTGCCGCCCGCCCGGGTGAACCACGCGACCCGGTCGGCCAGTTCCTCGGCGAACAGGGCGTCCAGGGCATGGGCCCGGGCGACGCGGTCGTCCAGGACGTGATCGAGCACCCGGCCGACGGCGGCGGGCACGTCCGCGTCGACCACACGCGCCTCGACCGGGCCCGAGGGGATCGCACCCCGGGCTTCGTCCGTTCCCCCGTCCGGGCTCGCCCGTACGGGGGATCCCGAGAGGGGAACCGGGCGCGGGGCGGGCGGCGGCGCGACCGCATGGTGTTCCTTCGCCTGTGTGGGGCACATCCCGGTTCCTCTCGTCATGAGCACACAGCGGTTCGTCACCACGTCTTCGGCGCGTCCACCGGGCCTGGATGCGGCACCGGCCGAAGCGTGGCCGACCGTCTGCGGCCATGCCTTCCACCACCCGTGCCCGCCGTGACCGATGCGTGTCGCACCCGGGTGACCTGCATCCGTTCGGGCGCAGGAGCGGGAATACGCGCACAGCGAGCGAGGCGCACGGGCGGGAACGACCGCACATCGTGCGCGACGCGCACGGGAACGCGCAGCAGGAAGGAGCCGTCGTGTTCGAGGCGGAGGTGGCCGTTCTGGGCGGGGGAGCCGCCGGCCTGTCGCTGGCCCATCGCCTGGCCGGCCGTGTACGGGGGCTGCGGACGCCGTCCGTCGTCCTGGTGGACGCGCCGCCCGGCCCCCTGCGCCCGCCGCGCCGCACCTGGTGCTTCTGGGAGGCAGGTCACGGGCGCTTCGACGCCGCGCTGACGGCCGGCTGGGGGCGCCTGCGGGTACGGCCCCCCACGGGCGACCCGATCGAAGGGGACCTCGCGCCGCTGCGGTACAAGATGATCCGGTCCGACGACTTCGAGGACCTGGTCGGGCGGGACCTGGCGCGCAGCCCGAACGTGCGGCGGGTGGAGGCCGTCGTCGAGACGGTCGAGGACGTCGAGGGCGGAGCCCGGGTCCGGCTGCGGCACGCCGACGGCGCAGCACACGTGCTCAGCGCCCGCTGGGTGTTCGACTCCCGGCCGCTCGGCAGCGTGCCCGCCGCCCGTACCACGCTGCTCCAGCACTTCCACGGCTGGTTCGTCCGCACCGCACGGCCGGCCTTCGACCCCGCCGCCGTGGACCTCATGGACTTCCGCACCCCACAGCCCGCCGTCGGCCTGTCGTTCGGCTACGTCCTGCCCACCGGACCGCACGAAGCACTGGTCGAGTACACGGAGTTCTCCACCCGGCTCCTCACCGACCGCGGATACGCGGCGGCGGTGGGAAACTACGTCCACGACGTTCTGCGCCTCGGCGACACCCGCGTCCTGGCCACCGAGACCGGGGTCATCCCGATGACCGACGCCCCGATGGCACGGCAGGTCGGGGCCTCCGTCTTCCGTATCGGTGCCGCGGGCGGTGCCACCCGTCCCGCCACCGGCTACACCTTCGCCGGCCTGCAGCGGCAGACCCGGGCCGTCGCCGCCGCCCTGCGCCGGGGACGACGGCCCGTGCCGCCTCCCGCCCACTCCGCCCGCTCCCGCGCCATGGACGCCGTACTGCTGCGCGCCCTGGCCGGCGGCCGGGTCGACGGTCCCGCACTGTTCTGCGACCTGTTCCGCCGGGTGCCCGCGCCCCGGCTCCTGCGCTTCCTCGACGGACGCACCCGGCTGCGCGAGGACCTCGCCGTCGGCCTGCGCACCCCGATCGGCCCGATGCTCCGCTCGGCACTCGAACTGCCGGTCCTGCCCCGCCTCCCGTTCGACTGGCCCCCACCCGCACCACCGCCCCTGGAGACCGGATGACCCTGCTGCGCGACGAGGACCTCACCTCCGCGTTCGACCACGCCGCCCGCAGCTACGACGCGCTCGTCGCCGCCAACCCCGGCTACCACGCACACCTGCGGCGCTCGGTACGCCGGCTCGGCCTTCCCGGACATGGGGCGGGCCTGCGCCTGCTGGACCTCGGCTGCGGCACCGGCGCCTCGACGGCCGCGCTCCGCGCCGTCCTGCCGGCCGCCCGCATCACGGCCGTCGACGCCTCCGCCGGCATGCTGCGGCGGGCCGCGGCCAAGCCCTGGGCGGGCGAGGTGACTTTCGTGCGGGCCCCCGCGGAGTGCCTGGCCGAGGCCGGGGTGAGCGGGCCGTTCGACGCGGTCTTCGCCGCCTACCTCCTGCGCAACGTGTCCGATCCCGACGCCGTCCTCGCCGGCGTCCGTGAGCTGCTCGTGCCCGGCGGCCGGCTTGCCGTGCACGAGTACACCCTCAGTGGCCGCCGCTTCGACCGCGCGGTGTGGAGCGTGGTGTGCCGCGGCCTGGTACAGCCCGCGGCGTCCGTCCTCGGGGACGGCGGCCTGTACCGCCATCTGTGGCGCAGCGTCCTCGAGTTCGACACCGCCGACCGCTTCGCCGCCCGCGTCCGCGCGGCCGGCTTCGCGCACGTCCGGGCCTTGCCCCTGCCGGGCTGGCAGACAGGCATCACCCACACCTTCGTCGCCCGACGCCCTGAGACCGCCCGATGCCCCGAGACCACCCGACGCCCCGAGACCGCCCGATGAGCAGGGCCGGGCACCCGGACGCCCGTCCCGGCCGGGACCGGCGAGCGCGACTGCTGCCGGCCCGGCCCGGGCAGCGGCGCGTCGACGGCGCCCGCCCCACGACCGCCGTCGTCGGCGGCGGCATCGCCGGTCTGGCCGCCGCCACCGCGCTCGCCGAGCGCGGGGTGGCCGTGACGCTGTACGAGCGGCAGCCATATCTCGGCGGGCGCGCCGGCGGCTGGCCGACCAGGCTGCGGGACGGCACCCCGGTGACCATGAGCCGCGGCTTCCACGCCTTCTTCCGCCAGTACTACAACCTGCGCAGTCTGCTCCGTCGTACCGACCCCGGCCTGCGACGACTGACCGCCCTGCCCGACTACCCGCTGCTGCACGCCGGCGGCATGCGGGACAGCTTCCGACACGTCCCGCGCACCCCGCCGTGGAGCGCGCTCGGCTTCGCCGCGCTCAGCCCCTCCTTCGCCGTGCGGGATCTGCGCCGCATGGACCCGGTGGCGGCTCTGCCGCTGCTCGACGTCCGCGTCCCGGAGATCTACGACCGGCTCGACCACACCAGCGCCCACGACTTCCTCGACGCCGTCCGCTTCCCCGAGAAAGCCCGGCACCTCGCGTTCGAGGTGTTCTCGCGCAGCTTCTTCGCCGACCCCCGGCAGCTCTCGGCGGCCGAGATGGCGCTGATGTTCCACATCTACTTCCTCGGCTCCGCGGAGGGATTGCTGTTCGACGTACCGCGGGCGTCCTTCCCGTCCGCCCTGTGGCACCCACTGGCCGACCACCTCCGGCGGCACGGCGCCGACGTGCGCACCTCCACGGCCGTCGAACACATCACGCTGCGGCCGGGCGGCGGCTACCAGGTCACCACCGACCGGGACGAGCGCTACCACGACAGCGTCGTCCTCGCTCTGGACACCGCCGGTCTGCGCCGCGTCGTCGCCCGCTCGGACCGGCTGGGCGACGCCCCGTGGCGCGAGCGGATCGCCCGGCTGCGCAACGCCCCGCCGTTCCTGGTGACCCGGCTGTGGCTGGACCGGCCCGTGGCCCCCGGCCGGCCGGGTTTTCTGGGCACTGCCGGGTTCCCCGCCCTCGACAACCTCAGCGTGCTGGAACGCTGGGAGGACGAGGCCGCCCACTGGGCCGCACGCACCGGCGGGTCCGTACTGGAACTGCACGCCTACGCGGTACCGGCGCAGACGCCCCGGGACGTCGAGGAGAAGCGCCTGACCGAACAGCTGCACCGCGTCTACCCCGAGACGCGTGCGGCCACGATCGTCGACGTCCGCCACGAATGGCGCGACGACTGCCCGCTGTTCCCGGTGGGCGGCCACCGCGGCCGGCCGACCGTCCGCACCCCGGACCCGGGTCTCGTGATGGCCGGCGACCTGGTCCGCACCGCTCTGCCCGTGGCGCTCATGGAACGGGCCGCCACCACCGGCTTCCTGGCCGCCGACGCCCTGCTGGAACGCTGGGGACTGCGAGGAGTGCCCCTGTGGACCGTCCCCGACCGCGGCCGGAACGCCCTGCTGCGGGGCCTGGCCGGGTGGGGATCGAACACTCGGGCGGCACGTTGAGGCGGGTGCCGAGGCTCGCTCGGGGATCGGCCACGGCACCCGCCGTCCAGGGACCGGCCGAAGGGCCCGGCCCCGGTACCCCTCGCGGCTTCCCGGCGAGAGCCCCCCTACTCGGAGCCGTCCGGGTGATCGCGGCACACACCTGAGCCGGCGCCGCGCCCCCCTGCCGGGCCGCTGAGGTTGGGCTGCGCCATCGGCGGGCACCCGGAGACACCCATCGGCACTTCATGTCCTGGAGGCACCCATGGCGGTCCGGCATCGTGTGATCAAGGCGGAACCCGCCGCGGTCTGGGAAGTCCTCGCCGACGGCCATCGGTACGCCGAGTGGGTGGTCGGCACCGGCACCTCCCGGCCGAAGCAGGGTCAGTGGCCGCAGAAGGACGCGTCCATCGCGTACGAGATCCGGCTGGGCCCGCTCCGGCTCGCCAACGAGACGGTCGTACGGCACTGCCAGGAGCGGTCCCGCCTGGAACTGGAGATCATCGCGGGATTCCTCGGCACGGCCCGTTTCTCGATCGAGCTGCGCGAGTGGGGTGAGCACTGCCTGATCATCGTGGACGAGCATCCGCTCCAGGGGCCCGGGGCCGCGCTCCACAACGTCGGTGTCGAGGCGCTGATCCAGATACGCCACCGCTCCATGCTCGCCCGGCTCGCCCGGTGCTGCGAGGGCGGACCGAGCGGACGCCGCGAGCCGTCCGCGGGGCAGGGGCACACCGCGGCAGGGGCCGGCCGTGCCTGACGCCGTGGTGATCGGGGCCGGACCCAACGGACTCGTGGCCGCCAATCTCCTGGCGGACGCCGGATGGAGCGTCCAGGTGCTCGAAGAACAACCGGAGCCGGGCGGCGCGGTCCGTCACGACCGAGGGGTCCATCCCGACTTCGTCAACGATCTCTTCAGCTCCTTCTACCCCCTGGCCGCCGCGTCCCCCGTACTCTCCGCGCTCCGCCTGGAGGACCACGGGCTGCGCTGGAGCCACGCGCCACGCGTGCTCGCCCATCCACTCACCGACGGCCGGTGTGCCGTGCTGGACCGGAGGATCGATGTCACGGCCGCGTCCGCCGAGGCGTTCGCACCCGGTGACGGAGCGGCCTGGCGGCGTCTGTTCGAGCTGTGGCAGACGCTGCGTCCGGGCTTGCTCAGTGCCTTGTTCACGCCGTTCCCGCCGGTCAGGGCGTCGGTGCGGCTGCTGCGGACGCTGCACGCGGCGGGCGGCCTGCGCACCACCCGCTCGCTGGTCCTGCCGGTGCGCCGGATGGGGGAGGAGGAGTTCCGTGGCGAGGGCGGCCGGCTGCTGCTGGCGGGCAACGCCCTGCACGCCGATCTCGCTCCCGAGTCGGCGGGCAGCGGCGGCTTCGGCTGGCTGATGTCGATGCTGGGGCAGACGTACGGTTTCCCGGTGCCGGTCGGCGGTTCCGGCGCGCTGACCGAGGCCCTGGTCCGGCGGCTGCGCCGGCGCGGAGGAGAGCTCCGCTGCGGGGAACAGGTGCAGCGCGTCGTGATCAGCGGCAACCGTGCCGTGGGGGTGCGGACCGCCGCCGGCGAGATGGTGCCTGCGCGACGAGCCGTACTCGCCGATGTGGCCGTGCCCGTCCTCTACCGGGAACTGGTCGGTGCCGAGCACCTGCCCGCACAGTTGCTGGCGGACCTGCGGCGTTTCCAGTGGGACTTCGCCACCTTCAAGGTGGACTGGGCGCTGGACGGCCCGGTGCCGTGGCAGGCCGAGCAGGCCCGCCGGGCCGGGACCGTCCACCTGGCCGACGGCGTGGACGAGCTGACCCGCTTCGCCGCGCAGATCGCCATGCACCAGGTGCCCGACCGGCCCTTCCTGCTGTTCGGGCAGATGACCCTCGCGGACCCCTCGCGATCCCCCGCGGGCACCGAGGCAGCCTGGGCGTACACCCATGTCCCGCACGATGTCCGGGCGGACGCCGGTGACGAGGGCATCGGGGGCGACTGGGGCCCGGCGGATCAGGAGCGCATGGCGGACCGCGTGGAACGGCAGGTGGAGCGCTTCGCGCCGGGCTTCCGCTCTCTGGTCCGGGCCCGGCGTGTGCTCGCGCCGCCCACCCTCCAGGCACTCGACGCCAACCTCTCGGGCGGTGCCCTCAACGGAGGCACGACCGCCCTCCATCAGCAGTTCGTCTTCCGCCCCGTGCCCGGCACCGGACGGCCGGAGACCCCGGTGGCGGGCCTCTTCCTCGCCTCCGCCGGAGCCCACCCCGGCGGAGGCGTGCACGGCGCGCCCGGCGCCAACGCCGCACGCGCCGCACTGCGCGCCCGCCGGGCCCCCGGCCTCGCCGGCGCCCAGCGCGTCCTCACCCGCCGGGACCGCACCGGACGCAAGCACTGATCAGAGGTCCGGCCGGGCCGCATGCGGTCAGACGTCCGGCCGAGGTGCATCCGGTCATCCGGTGCGACCCGAAGAGGTGCACAGACGGTATCCGGCCACAGCCTCCAGGGAGTGCCATGAACGCGTACGAGGACGGGCCCGACGCCCGGCACCGCCGTCCCGAGGGTGTCGACGACCTGACCGTGGAGGCCCTCGGATCTCTGTCCAAGGCACTGGAGACCATCGAGCGCGCCCGCGGCCATCTGTACAGCTTTCACCAGCTCACCGGCGGTGCCGACCTGGAACTGGACCGGACGGTACGGCTGCTGCGCGAGGCCGGGCACCGCGAGTGGGCGGACAAGGTCGAGGCCGAGATCCTCGGCCGCAACGTCATCCCGGGGCACTGGACGTTCCAGATCGTCGAGGCCTACGACGACACCTACTACCGGCCGTTCTGCGAGCTGGAACGCAGTGCCGTGACCGAACTCGCCCAGGGCCGGGACCACCTGTACGAGGCCGAGATGAAGGAGGCGCGCCGCACCCCCGGACGCCCCGGCCACACGGCGCGTCCCCCGGCCACCGAGGCCTGACCCGCGCCCCGAACCCGAGCGCGTCGAGCGCCTCCGCACACGTATCGAGCGCCCCCGCACAGAAAGGGGAGAGCCCGTGGGAAGCAGTCCCCTGCGAGACCGGACCGTCGTGGTGACAGGTGCCGCACGTGGCCTGGGCGCGGCACTCGCCTGCGAAGTGGCCCGGCGGGGAGCGCGGCCGGTGCTCCTCGGGCACGAGAAGGATCTGCTGGAGGAGCTGGCCGCGCGGATGCCGGTGCGGGCACTGGCGGTCGAGGCGGACGCCGACCTGCACGCCCTTCGGCGGGCCGCGCGTGAGGTACGCCGGAGTCTGGGTCCTGCCTCGGTCGTGATCGCCAACGCCGGTGTCGCGGAGGGCGGCCCGCTCGCCGCCACGGACCCGGCCGCCTGGCGCCGGGTCATCGACGTCAATCTGACCGGCAGCGCCAGACCGCACGGGTCTTCCTGCCGGATCTATGGGCCACGTCCGGCTACTACCTCCAGATCGCCTCACTCGCGTCCTTCGGCGCCGCTCCGCTGATGAGCGCCTACTGGACCGTCGCCGGCTGGGCAAGCAGCGGGTCGAGGCGCTCCAGGTGCTGCGCGGTCTCACCGTCCCCGGATACGGCTGGCGCAGACATCCGGCCGTACGGATGTGGCGCGGCTACGAGGAGGCCCTGGTCCGCTACGGCCTGGAGATCTGCCGGGTGTGGCGGGAGCAGGGCCACCAGGACAGCTGCGCCGCGTCACTGGTCGCCGGATACGCCGCGTGCCGGCCGGGCGCGCACGTGCGCGACGAGTCCGCTCTCGCCGCCGCCGGGGAGTTGCCGCCGTGGCTCGTTGACGCGGCCTTCCACCGCAGCCACCAGTCCGCGCTGGTCCGCAAGGACCCGGAGACCTATGCGCACGCGTTCCCGGGCGTCCCCGACGATCTGCCCTATGACCCGGCCGCCCGGTGGGACGGGTGCCCTTCCGCGGTACCCGTTTGCCCCGGAGGAGCCAGGGAACCCGGGCGTGTCATGAGTGGATCGGAGGACGGCCATGACGGACCACACCGACGAGCCCGCCGACCGGTACGCCCGGGCCCGCGACGACGAGGAACCCGGAGCGCACTCGGGCGGTGAGAGCCAGGCTCGGGAGCGGACGATTCCGGGGACGGCGAGCGCCCGCGAGGGGTACCAGCCGGGACAGGGCACAGCGGCCGGCGAGCCGCTGCGCGGCGTCGATACGGAGAAGCAGGAGCGGCAGAACCGGCAAGGGGGCGATCACCAGGGTTCCGACCGGTAGACGTCACCCGGTGCGAGACGGCACGGCGCAGACGCGCGCCGGGTGGTACCGCCCGGCGCTCACCGAGAGATTGACGATGAGGTAGGCGTGGCAGTGCCTCCCCACGCCTCGTCCGTCCGCGAAGACCCGGTTGCCGTCCAGCCACCAGACCACGACGAGCGGCTGTAGTCGGGATCGGAGACCAGGTAGTCCAGCTTGTTGTCACCCGGATTGACCGGGCCGTTCACCGGCGGGGGGCCGGTCATGCGTCGACGCATCGGCGGGCCCATGGGCACATTCCTTCGATGTGCCCCCGTTTCGTGCCGCAGCCGGGGCCCGTCAGCGCATGACGCGGTGTTTCCTGCCGCCTCGGCGGAATCGTACGGCGGCATAGACGAGATCGGCGACGAGGACGACGACGCCGATGACCAGGAGATAGATCAGGCCATGGACGGCGACGCCGATGATGCCCAGGATGATGGCCACGAGGATCAGGAGCAGGAACAGGGTCATCGGATCTCCCGGTGACTGAGGTGGGTCAACGGCGGGCCAGGCGCCGCTCGCCACCGGCGCCCGGTGTGTAGGTCAACTCGTAGTGGGCGAAGACCTCCGGTTCCTCGGCGGCGGGCAGCTCCCCGTCGGTTTCGATCGATGGAGCCTTCTTGACCCGGTCCTTGCTGTGGACGACCTTCAGGTACCCCGGACCGACGGTCGCACCCGCGAGGGGCACGAACGCCAGACGGCGCCGGGTGGGCATGCCCACGGTCACCGTGGCGAAGAAGGGCTGGTCAGTGCTTGTGTCCACGTAGATCGACTCCAGCGTGCCGATCTTGTGACCGCCCGTGTCGACGACGTCGTGCCCTCGCCATTCGCGGATATCGGATGCCTCGAACATCGCAACCTCCTTTGCGGGGAGGTACCCAGGTGCAGGCCGGTGATGTGGCGGTGGGCGTCCGAAGCCCTCAGAAGGCGTAGCGGATGCGCAGCCAGGGAGCGTGGGCCGTCACGAGTCCGCGAAAGGTCTGCACGGCCTCGGCCTTGACCCGGTTGGTGTAGCGGACGTTCATCGCCCCGTTCTCGGAGCGTTTGCCCTGCTGGAGGGCGGGTTGCCACAGCACCTCCTCGGCACGGGGGTGCCAGCCGAGATTGACCTCGTGCAGGTCCCGGTTGTGGGTCAGCATGATCACTTCGCTCGCCGCCTGCCGTTTGACCCGGTCGGGCAGGACGTCGTCGAGATGCCGGAGGAGCTCCGCCCACGCTTCCTCCCAGCCGGGGCGCAGCACCACGGGGGAGAGGTTGAAGTGCACCTCGTAGCCGGCGTCCAGGAAGTCCGCCGCGGCGGCGATCCGGTCGCCCACCGGTGATGTCCGGATGTCCAGCAGCCGTGAGTCCGCCGCGGGCATCAGCGAGAAACGGATGCGGGTCCGGCCCCGCGGGTCCAGCGTCAGCAGATCGGGATTGACGAACTTGGTGGCGAACGACGCCTTCGCCGCGGGCCACTGGCGGAAGAACCGCACGAGGTCGGCGATGTTGTCGCTGATCAGCGCGTCCACCGAGCAGTCGCCGTTCTCCCCGATGTCGTAGACCCAGGCCGACTCGTCGCACTGGTTGGGTTCCGGTTTGCGGCCTTGGCGGGCGATGTGCCGTGCCAGGTGGGCGATGATGGCGTCGATGTTGGTGAAGACGGTGATGGGGTTGGCGTACCCCTTGCGGCGCGGCACGTAGCAGTAGGCGCAGGCCATGGCGCACCCGTTGGAGGCGCCGGGGGCGATCCAGTCGGCGGAGCGTCCGTTGGGCCGCGTGGTCAGCGTCTTGCGCTCACCCAGTACCAGCGTCTCCCCCTTCACGCGCACCCACCGCTCGACGTTGCCCTCGTTGCCGTGCAGTCCCGGGATGCGCCAGTGGGAGTCCACCTCGGTCACGTCCGCGTCCGGGAAGCGGGCGAGGATCTCACGGCCGCGCGCGGAGGCGGCGGCGGCGGGTTCCGCGTAGACGGTCCGCACGTGCAGGAGGCGGCGGGCCGCGGGTGAGTCGCGGAAGAGGGAGCGCTTCTCCGCACCGTGCGCGCTGGTGCCGGCGCCCTCGGCCGTGCCGCCCTCTGCCGGTGTCGCACCGGCGTCGAGCGCGTCCAGACCGAACAAGGCGTCGCCACCGCCTGCCGGTCCGGCGGAGGGGTACCTCATGTGTGCTCCGCTCGGGATGTCAGGGCTGGGGCGTCGTCCCACTGTAGGCATGCGGCCGCGGGTACGACCTCTCCTCCGTCGCCGGCCATTTCTCCAGCGTGGAGGGCGTCATGTTCACCGGCTCGCGGAAGGCGTCCCAGGTCTCGCGGTGCTGGTCGGTGTCGGCCACGCCGGTCTACTTCCTCTTCTTGAGGGCAGACGGCTTGTGCACGGCCGTACGGCCGGATTTGTCACTGCGCACCTCGTACTGCGGGTCGTCGGGCGAGGCATCCACAGTGCGTCCCGCCGCCTCGGTGCGCTCGGTGATCTTCTTCTCCACGGTGCCCGTGGTCTCGCTTCCGTGACTGCGCCATGCCACCTTGTCGCCCTTGGACGGCTGGTTCTGCCCCGACGAGTCCTTCGACTTCGCCATACCTGTCCTTCCGCTGTACCGAGGTCCGTCCGTGAGTCCCACCTTGCAGTGAGCGGGTGGGCGCTGCACCCGGAGGCAGCCTGTGGCCCACGGCGTGCGCGAGGCCCATTTTCTGGTTGCTCGTCTGTGATGCGGTTGCCTCGGTTGAGCGTCTCTGCTTAGCGGCGGGCTAGCTGGGAAGTCGGAGGTGCACAGCCTGCCGCCCACCGAACCGAGGGCGGCGCCGGGGCGAGGCAGCCAAGCGTCCCTCCGTCACCCTTAGGAGCGTCGTGACCGTTCGCATCGGAGTGGAAGAGGAGTTCCACATCGTCGAGGTGGAGACGGGCCTGCTCGTGCCACGAGCCGACTCGGTGCTGGAGAAGCTGCCCGGAGACACCTTCACGACCGAATTGCAGCAGGCGACCGTGGAGTCGAACAGCGGCGTGCACGCGTCGCTGGACGAGCTGTACGGCGACGTGACGAGCACCAGGCGCCGGCTCGATGCCGCGGCGACCAGTCACGGCCTGGCCGTGGTGTCCGCCGGAACGGTGCCCCTGGCCCGCGTGGCGGACATGCACCCCACGGCCGGCCGTCGCTACCGCCACATGGTCGACGAGTACCGCCTGATCGCCGACGAGCAGCTGATCTGCGGAACCCACGTCCACGTCGACGCTGCCGACCGCGACCTGGCCGTACGCGTCATGTGCGCGGTGTCGCCATGGCTGCATGTGCTGCTGGCCCTCTCCGCCAGCTCGCCTTTCTGGCTGGGTACCGACACCGGCTATGCCAGCTGGCGGACGATGGTGTGGCAGCGCTGGCCCACCGCGGGACCGGTCGGATGCTTCGCGAACGCCGCCGAGTACGACGCGGCCGTGCAGGGCCTGATCGACTCGGGCGTCATCAGTGACGCGGGCATGATCTACAACGACATACGGCCCTCGGCCCACCAGCCGACCCTCGAACTGCGCATCTGCGACGCCTGCCCGCGCGCGACGACGGTCGTGCTCGTCGCCGGGCTCTTCCGCGCCCTGGTGACCGAGGCCTGCGAACGGCTGGCAGGGACGGACGGCCCCGCCTGCGGTGGCCGGCACGAATGGCTGCGGGCCGCTGCCTGGCGGGCCGCGCGCTCCGGCCTGGAAGGACGCCTGGTCGATCCCCGTACCCGCCGGGAAGCCTCCGCGGCCCAGGTCGTCCGGGGCCTGCTGGGGCACGTCCGCCCGGCGCTGGAGGCCGCAGGGGACTGGGAGACCGTCCGGGACCTCGCGGAGAGGGCGCTCACGGACGGCAGCGCCGCCCACCGCATGCGCCGCACGGCGGCCGAGGAGGACCTTCTGGCCTGCACGGACCTGGCGATCGCGGAGACCCGAGGCGATCACCGGCGCCGCCGGCCCGCCGCGGGCCGCACCCCGCACGTCACCCCCGTCGGGCTGCCCACCGAGGACGCCCCCGGCTCCAGCCCGGCAGGGACCGCGGGCCGCTGACCCGGCCGGCAGGGACCGCGGGCCGCTGACGCGGGACCGACAACCCTGCCGACCCCCCGTATCTGCACTCGTTTCCGAAGGAGAAGCACCGCCATGTCCACCAACCCGGACCACATACCGGTGAACGGGTCGGCACACACCGCACCGCCGCGCCGCCCCGACACACACCGGGGAGGTGGTGCCTGATGTGCGGCCTGAGCGGAGAGATGCGCTTCGACGGCAGGCGGCCCGACCTGGCGGCCGTGGCCCGCATGAGCGACCGGCTCGCCGCCCGCGGCCCCGACGGCCACGGGGTCTGGTCCCGAGGTGCCGTGGCACTGGGACACCGCCGCTTGAAGATCATCGATCTCTCCGAGCGCGGGGCTCAGCCGATGACGGACGCCGAGCAGGAGATCACCGGCGTCTTCAACGGGTGCATCTACAACTACGAGGAGCTGCGCACCGAGCTGAAGGCCCTCGGCCACCGCTTCCGCTCCACCTCCGACACCGAGGTCGTCCTCAAGGCGTACCAGCAGTGGGGCACCGCCTGCGTCGACCGCTTCCTCGGCATGTTCGCCTTCGCCCTCGTCGAGCACCGCACCGGCCGTCTGATCCTGGGACGCGACCGGCTCGGCATCAAACCCCTGTATCTGGCACAGAGCCCCGGACGGCTGCGCTTCGCCTCGTCCCTTCCCGCCCTCCTCGCGGGCGGGGACATCGACACCTCGCTGGATCCGGTCGCCGTCCACCAGTACCTCAGCTGGCACGCGACCGTGGCCGCACCGCGCACCGTCCTGGCCGGGGTCCGCAAGCTCCCGCAGGCCACCGTGCGGGTCGTCGAACCGGACGGCACGTACCAGGAGCACTGCTACTGGCAGCCGTCGTACACGCGCCGTCCCGAGCACGCGGGCATGAGCGCGAGCGAATGGCGGGACGCGGTGCTCGACGCGCTGCGCACCGCCGTACGCCGGCGGATGGTCGCCGATGTGCCCGTCGGAGTCCTGCTCTCGGGCGGCCTGGATTCCAGTCTGATCGTGGCCCTCCTGGCCGACGAGGGGCAGCGGGACCTGGCGACGTTCAGCGTGGGTTTCGAGTCCGAGGGCGGCGACGACGGAGACGAGTTCGCGTACTCCGACCTGATCGCCACGCAGTTCGCCACCGATCACCACCAGCTGGTGGTTCCCTCGGAGCGGGTGTCCACGGCTCTGGACGCGGCGGTCGCGGCGATGAGCGAGCCGATGATGAGCCACGACGTGGTCGCGTTCCATCTGCTGTCCGAGCAGGTGGCCAGGAACGTCAAGGTCGTCCAGAGCGGCCAGGGCGCGGACGAGGTCTTCGCCGGCTATCACTGGTACCCGCGACTGGCCTCCGTCGCCCGCGAGGAAGAACCCGGCAGGTACGCCGACACCTACTTCGATCGGTCGCACGCCGACCTCGCCGCGATGCTCCAGCCGCACATGCTGCCGCCGGACGACGTCTCCGGCCGGTTCGTCCGGGAGCACATGGCGGCGCCGGGCGCCGAGACCGCACTCGACGCGGCCCTGCGGCTCGACACCCACGTCATGCTCGTGGACGATCCGGTGAAACGGGTCGACAACATGACCATGGACTGGGGCCTTGAGGCCCGGGTGCCCTTCCTGGACCATGAACTCGTGGAGCTGGCAGCCGCCTGTCCGCCCGAGCTGAAGCTGGCCGACGGCGGCAAGGGCGTCCTGAAGGAAGCCGGCCGCAAGCTGCTGCCCCACGAGGTGGTCGACCGCCCCAAGGGCTACTTCCCGGTGCCCGCGATCACCCACATGGCCGGACCCGTCCTGGAACGGGTGCGCGAGGCGCTCACCGCCCCCGAGGCCAAGCGGCGCGGCCTCTTCAAGGACGCCTACCTCGACCGACTCCTGGCGGCCCCCGACCGACACCGCACCAAGCGCGGAGCCAACGCGCTGTGGCAAGTGGCTTTGCTGGAGATATGGCTGCAGACGCACGGAATCTGACCGAGGAGCGCACCGCGGAGGCTGCGGCCGGCCCGGTCGCCACCGATGCCGCGCAGCCCGTGGCCGCGCACCCGACACGCCGGGCCGACCGGGTTCCGTCGGCCCCGGACGGCGGTGCCCCGGCCTTCGCCGCCCCCGCCCGCATCCCGCTGCCGGACACCGCCGAGCCGCGCGACGCGACGACGCGGCTCATCGCGCACGGCTGCTGGTACCCCTCGGCCGACCCCGCGGGCGTCCAGGTGGCCTTCATCTGCGACCGCGGCGGTGTCCCCCAGCTGTGGGTGGGGCCGGCCGACGGCGACGAGGTGCATCTGCTCGACGCCGAACCGGACCCCGTGCAGGAGGTGTCCTGGTCGCCCGACGGTCGCTGGATCGCCTACACCACGGCCCCCGGTGGCGGTGAACACACACGGGTGCTGTGCGTACGCCCGGACGGCACCGACCGGCACATCCTCGCCGGAGCCGAGCCGGGCAGCTCGGCCTACCTGGGCTGCTGGGCGCACGACGGATCGGCCGTCGCGGTCACCGTGGCGGTACCCACCGCCCCACTCGCACCGCAGAACGCCGAGACGGAACCCGGTCCGGCCGACTGGCTGCGCCGGAACGGCGATGCCGTGCTCCTCGGCGCGGCACCCCATACGGACCGCGGGCTCCCCTTGCCCTCACCTCCCGTGGCCGCCGGCCTGACGGCTGCCGGCGGCCCGCAGGACCGGCACACCGCCCCGACGGCCGGCTTCGGCGACGGACTGTCGGCCTATCTGATCGACCCCGACGGTGTGGCCGCCCCCGTTCTCCTCGCCGCCGAGAAGGACTCGGCGACCCTCCGCGTGTGCGATCTCAGCCGCGACGGAGGACTGGCACTGTTGCGCCGGGGGCCCCGGGGACGGCGCGAGGCGGTGGTGATGCGCACCACCGACCGCGCGACGACCTGTGTGGTGCCCGTGGCCGACGGCGACCCGTGGATCGGCAGGTTCTCACCCCGCGCGGACACCCTCTGGCTGCGCAGCGACGCCCACCGGGAGTTCGCCGTCCTGCTCGCCGCCGCACTCGACCCGGAAGGGCAGCCGCGCGGCTGGTCGGTCACGGCCGAGCGCGCGGACAGCGACCTGGAGCTGCTGCACATGGCCCACGACGGCGGGGCCGCCGTGCTCGCCTGGAACGCCCGGGGCGTGAGCGAGGTGGAGGTCTGCGACATCGACCCGTCCGGTACGGTCGAACCCGCCACCGGTCCGCCCCGGCAGGTGCCCCTGCCGCACGAAGTGGTCACCCGCATCGTGGACGCCGGTCCGCGACGGCTGGTGCTGGCCCTGTCCGGGTCCCAGCGCCGGCCCGGCGTGTGGTGGCTCCCCGAGGGCGTGGCGCTCGTGCGCACCCCGTGGTCGTCCCGGGACGAGGACTCCGTCCCACCGGGCCGCCCACCCGTGCGTCCGGTCCAGCTGAGTCTGACCGCACGCGACGGGCTGCCGTTGCACGGCTGGTACTACCGTGCTCCGGGGCGCGGTCCCGGCGAACCGGCGCCCTGCGTGATCCATCTGCACGGCGGACCGGAGGAACAGGAACGGCCCGTCCTCAACCCGCTGTACCACGAGATCCTGGGGCGCGGTGTGGACATCTTCGCCCCCGACGTCCGCGGATCGTCCGGATACGGCAGGTCGTTCGTCGACGCGGACCTGGGCAGGGGCCGGTTCGGCGCGCTCGACGACGTGGCCGACTGCGTGGCCCACGCGGTGCTGGCGGGCCCCGCCGATCCCGCACGGCTGGCCGTCATGGGCCGCTCCTACGGCGGCTATCTCACGTTCGCCTCCCTGGTCTGGCACCCGGATCTCTTCCGCACGGGGGTGGCGGTCTGCGGCATGTCGGACTTCGCGACGTTCTTCGAGGGCACCGAGCCGTGGATCGCCCAGTCGGCGGCCCACAAGTACGGCCACCCCGAACGCGACCGTGAACTGCTGCACGCGCTCTCGCCGATGAGCCGTATCGACGCGCTGCGCGCGCCCGTGCTCGCCGTGCACGGGGAGCACGACACGAATGTGCCGCCGGGGGAGTCGGAGCAGTTCGTACGGGCCGCCCGCGAACGGGGCCTGACCGCCGAACTGCTCACGCTGCGCGACGAGGGCCACGAGTTCCTCCGCGCCGACAACCGCCGGCTGTTCCGCCGTGCCGCCGCCGACTGGTTGCAACGGCACCTGAACGGCTGACCGGCCGTCAGGCCGGCTCGGCGACCGCCGTCCGCGTGGTCGTCTCGAAGACCTTGACCGGGGCGTCGCGGAACGTGCCCATCGTGGGCGCCCTCCCGACGCACGGAAGCGCAGCGCCGATGTCAGGACCTCAGCACAGCATCCGCCAGCGCGACGATGACTCCGTCGGCGTTGCAGGAAGAGCTGTCGCCGAACTCGGGGTCGATGCCGAGCTTGATGACGCCCGAGACGTCCACCGTCACGTTCTGGGGATGGTTGATCTCCAGCATGACGTTCTTGCGAACCTTTCCGTCGCCTACGATCGACAACTTGCCGGGCTCGGCCACCCCGTTGTCGTCGAGCCCCACGATGAGAGTGAGCGTCTTGTAACGCTGATTGATGCTGTACTCAAAACCTGACAAACAGGGGTAATTGATAACCATGGCGTTGGAGTAGGACTTTCCCCCCAACGTTACGGTTTGTATCTTGAAGTGTTCGTCCGGGAAAGAGCCGAGGGGTGTGAGGTCGCGTAGAGCGACTTCACCGGACGGTAGTGGGGCCGGGCTGGACGGCTGCGATGTGGCTTCGGCATCTGATCCACGCGGCGATGCCGTGACGGTGGCGGTGACGGTCGTGGTGGTCGTCACGGTCTTGGCCGTAGGGGAGTTGACCAGGGTAGGCAACCCGAAGAAGCCGAGCAGCAGACCGATGACAGCGGTGACGGCCGAGACGAGAGCCGCGATCTCGCCCAGACGCCGTGGTGCCGGCGGCTGCGGCACGGGGCTCGGCGGCGGCCGTAACGGCAGCGGTGGCACCCCGTCATCGGGCGGCGTTGCTCCAGACATGAAACGTCCCTCCCCGTGGTGAATCGGAGTGTATTAAACGTGCTCCGTCGCTCGCGCGGCTAGACGTTCGCCGCTCCGCTTCGACGGGAAGTGCCAGTCGATCGTGCGCGGCGGAACGGCAGCGCCGGACGCGAATTCGTATCCGATGCCGGGACACTTCGCATCGATCGTAGGAGAATAGAAGCCGTCCGGGGGCCGGGGAGAGAGGGCGGAAGCCGTGACCGAAGTGAAGGAGAGCTTCGACTACAGGATCGTGCACCTCGTCACCAAGGAGGTCAACGACAAGGTGACCCGGACGACCGCCCTGACCAACGCCGCCATCAGCCGTCTGCCACGTTTCGGCGAGCGCGGAAACACGGCCCGTGAGAGGTGCGACCACTGCGAAGCGCAACTCCGCGTGGATCTCCCGTCGTTCATCGATGTCCGCCGTGAGCGGCGCCTGCACGGGATGCTGTGGAAGGTGTGGGCTCTGGCGACGGTCCTCAGCGGCTACGGCTTCGTGTACGTGGCCCGTACCTCCAGGGCCACGGGGTACGGCCCCTCGATCGCCTTCGCCCTGACCGTGGCCGCCACACTCTTCTTCGCCTACCGCACGCTGGTCAGCGGATTGCTCTCGCGCAGCAATGGAGGACCGCAGGTCACCCGTGTCGACCGCCGGGAACGTGGGAACGTTCGGCACAGCTGGACGTGTGCGCCGGAAACCGAGGACTCCTGACGCGGTCCGGCGTTCTCTCGGCCCGCCCGAACCGGAGGGCCGCGCCGCCGGCGTCACGCTGGAGGGCAGCCGCGCGCTGCCGGCCCTGTGGCAGCTGCTCTCGGACCGACTCGCTCTGGGCCATGCGGTGCGGGGTGGCGGCGGTGCAGAGCGTGGTGCGGGGGAGGGCGCGGAGGGCGACATACGGGGTGGTGCGGGGGAGCGGGCGGAGGGCGGCAAACAGGCCCGGGCCGGGGCCCGGGTGGACGCCTGGGCGCAAGGCGATGTCGGAGCGCAGGCCGAGGCCGGGGGCCGGGTTGACGCTCGCGTTCAGGGTGATGCCGGAGCGCGGGCTGAGGCCGCTGTGTGGGCCGCCGCCCGGGTTCGGGGCGATACCGGGGCTCAGGCGGACAGCGCCACGCAAGCCGACGCCCGGGCTCAGGCCGACGCCCGAGCGCAGGCCGACACCCGGATTCCGGCCGGCACCGGGGAAGCCGAGGCCGGATCAGGGGGCGGAGCCCGGGCTCAGGCCGTCCGGATCGACCGGGCCGACCCGCGGGTAGAGACCGCGCTCGCCACGCTCACGGCCCGACTGCGCGAGCACGACCTGTTGGTCGAGCACCCGGACGGCGTCGAACTCCCGCCCTGGCCGGGTTCGTCGGCCGCCCGGCCGCCCGGCCGGCCGAGGCGGTCGAAGCGATCCGGAGCGCGCACCCGGTCGTCGCCGCACCGGATCCCGAGGGCCCGCTCGCCGTGAGCCTCGTACGGGCGCTGCGCGCGGCGGGCGCCAGCCCGCGGGTCACCACGTCCAGGAGTCCGCGCGCCGTTCGGTCCCGGGCGGCGCCCGGGACCCGGAGCGGCTGCGCCCGATGCTGGGCCGCCCCGAGCTGGTGCTGGACCTCGACGACCACGTCGGTCTCAACACACTGCCGGAGGCGCAGCCCCGGTTGGACTTCCTGTTCGCCGACTCCGCGGAGGCACCCTGGTACGAGCGGTGGCTGGGGGCGCCCGAGCCGGTGGCCGACCTGACGGTGCTGCTGGAGCGGACCGTGGACCGGTTGGCCGCCGAGGGACTGGAGGTCATCGTGATCACGCAGGACGAGCCGGGCGTCAGGGCTCGGCTGGGGGTTGCACTGCGCCGAGGTGATCGTCCCCGGCACGCTTCCGATGACCTTCGGGCATGTCAACCGCCGCACCGCGGGACTGGACCGGCTGCTGGAGGTGTCCCACCGGCTGGGCCGCACCGCCCGGCCGCAACGCCGCGACGAACTGCCCCTGCACCCCCACCCCTTCCCGTGAGGACACGATGACGACCGCCCGCCCCCGTCCCCGCCCGGCTGCGCCCGAGGGCCCCGGACACCCCTGGCACAGCCTGCATCTCGCTCTGCACACCGGCGGCGCGCAGACGGACGCATTCGTCACCGATGACCTCGCCCCGCTGATGGACAGCCTGACCGGCGCCCCGGGCCCCGCCTGGTTCTTCATCCGCTACGGCGAGGACGGTCGCCATCTGCGCATCCGCTTCCGGGGCGGGCTGCCCGTCGGCGCGGCCTCTGAACTTCCCGGCTTGCTGGCGGAGTTGGCGTCCGCGCGGCCCGCGGAGTTCACCGGTCCCTGGCCCGCCCGGCACGGCGAGGTGCGCGAGGTGCCGTACGTACCCGAGACGGAGCGGTACGGCGACCCCGCCGCGCTGCCCCTCGCCGAGGAGGTGTTCGCCCACGCCACCCGCGCGGCCGTCGAGGCCCTGCGCGCGACTCCGGACCGCGCCGCCCGGCTCCCGCTCGCCCTCGACCTCGCCCACGCCACTGCCCACGCGCTCGGCCTCGACGAATTCCAGGCCTCGGGCTGGCTGCGCCGGCACGCCGCCTCCTGGCGGTGGATCACCGAGGTGGAGCCGCTGCCCGGGGCCGCCGTCCACGCCCGCGTGAATTCGGTGTTCGCCCTCCAGCGGCCGGGCCTGGTCCGGCGGGCCCGGGCCCTGCGCGCCGCCCTCGATGCGGGCACCGCCGCGCCCTGGCTGGCGGAGTGGGCCCGCCGGGTCGGCGCCGCGGACGCCCGGTTGCGCAGCACCGTGGAGCCGGAGCAGGCCGCCCGCCGCGTGCCCTGGGTGTGGGCCTCCCAGCTGCACATGCTGTTCAACCGGCTCGGCGTCACCCCCGACGAGGAGCGGGCCGTCTGCCGCCTGGCGGCCCGCACGCTGCTGGCGACCGAGGACGACTCGGGGTTCTTCCCCGCCGGACACCGCGCGGCCGACTACCAGTACCTGGAGCGCAGCAAGTTCCGCATCGGGCGGCCCGAGGACACCGCACTGCGCGACCTGCCCCCGCCGCAGGCCCCCTCGGCGGCCCGGCTCGCGGCCGAAGTCCCGCTGCCCGCAGCCGTCCTGCCGGAACTGGCGCTCGCCGAGGCACTGCGCCGGCGCAGCTCCGTGCGCGGGCCGCTGTACGGGCCGCTGGACGCAGGGACGCTGGGCGGTGTGCTGTGGTCCGCGTACGCCGAGAGCCACGCGACGCACCGGCCCCTCGCCGACGGCACCGTACGCACCCTCCGGCACCGCCCTTACCCAGCGCCGGCGCCCTCTACAGCGTGCACGTGCGCCTGGTGGCACTGGACGTCGCCGGGCTGGCCGCGGGCACGTACCACTGCGTGCCGGAGCGCCGCGCCCTGCTCCCGATCGGCCCCGCGCCGGCCGTCGCCGAGCTCAAGGCGCTGTCCTCGTACCTCTCCCGGCCGGCGGACGACCCGGACGCGGTGGGCATCGAGGAGGCCCCGGCGGTGCTCGCGATCCACCTCGACCTCGGTCTGCTACGCCGCCGCTACGGACTGCGGGCGCTGCGGCTGGGCCTGTTGGAAGCCGGCCACCTCGCGCAGACGCTGCTGCTCACCTCGGCGGCGTTCGGCCTGGCCACCGTCCCGCTCGGCGGCCTCCACGACGACCTGACCCACGAGCTCCTCGCCCTCGACGACCTCGACGAGCCGGTCCAGTACCTCCTCCCTCTGGGGCGTCCCGCCCGCCTCTAGATGTCCCGACCACGAGCGTTGTCGGCCAGGGCGCGGCTCGACCGTGACGAAGACCTCCGGGTGTGACGTAGGTGCCTGCGCCACACCGCGCAACGGAGGTCTTCGTCTCCCCCTCTCGGCTGACCTTGCGCGGCAGGCGGATGCTGTTCGCCTCCTGCGGACCGGCCGGAAGCCGGGCGTCAGCGCATGAGCAGCAGTCGCGTGTTCGGTACGAGCTTCCGGTTCACGCTGGTGCTCTGCACGAATATCGTGAAGTCGTCGTTGTGGTCCGGCTTGACGCGAACTTCCGCGTCGGGCAGGCCGAGCAGGGCTCGGGCCTCGGGCCCGGTGTAGACCCGGTCCGTCTTCTTCTCCAGCACCGCGATCTGCTTCCGCGCCTGGATCTTCTCCGACTTGCTCAGCTGGTAGAACGCACCACCGGTCCGGTAGGTGTGCCCGCTTTCGACGACCCAGTCCCGGATCGCCGCGTCACGAGCCACCGGAATCAGCTCGTACTGCGACGGATCCACCGGGGTGAGGCCGGCCGCCTTGATGGTGTCCCTGTTGACCGCTTCCGCACCCGTGGAGAACACCGCCCGCGAACCTCGGATGCCCTGGGTGCGGCCGACCATGAACTTCTCGGTGGCCAGCTGGATGACCTGCCCGGCCTCCTCCAGACCCTGTGTGCTCGTGGCGTCCCAGATGGCGATGTTGTCCTTGGGGAAACCGCACCGCATGGCCTCGCGCTTGCCCATCTGGTCCGGCACGAGGACGGCCAGCGTCCAGTTGTCCTCCTGGATCTTGATCATCTCGGCCACGGCCTCGACCAGTTCCCGCGGATCGCCGGCAGGGGCATCCGGGCCGCGATGACTCGCGTTCTCCTGCCCGTCGGTGAGGATGAACGTCAGGAAGCTGTGGTCGCCGTACAGCTGGGCCGTCTGCGCCAGCTCCCGCTGTGACTTCAGGGCGGCCGCCAGCAGGGCCGTCATTCCACCGACCTGGTACAGCTGCTTCAGCGACGGCATCCGCAGCACGTCCTTGTCGTAGATGACGCACTGCACCTTGTCTGCGAAGACATACACCGTGACGCGCGTTTCCTGGTCCAACTCCCGCGAACGGCGGGCAAGGTACGCGATCTGCTGGTCGGCTACTTCGACGACCTTGCGGCTCAGGTGCGACATGGACGAACTGGCGTCCAGCACAAGAGCAACGTGATTGATGTAGTTCTGGCTTCCGGACATGGCAGCCTCCCCCTCTTTCGAAGCGATGGTCCTACCCTCTCACCCACCACTGACAATCGATCTTGACTTGCGGACCGGCTGAAGAGCCCGGCCCTTGCCTCGGTGGCGGAGCGTGGGGCGCAGGAGGCTGGGCGCTGTTGCCGAGGCTGACCCGGCCGTTGGGAGAGACTTCGGTTGGCCTGAGCCGGGGTGTGCCGCCGGCAGCGTAAGGACGCGGCGGCATCGTGGCTTTCACCAAGCGCATGGGCCGCCTGTCAGCGAGTGGGGAATCCAGCACCGTACGGCGTCTGGCCTTCACCCGGCTCCGGCGCTGGATCTGCTGCGTCGCTGCCACCCACCGAACCAGGGGGAGGTGACCCACTGGTGGACCTGACCGTGCCCGTCGTCACCATCGGGGCCGACGCCGCCCCGGGGCACCCCCGCTCGTGCGGGGAGTGCTCGGGGCTGTGCGTGGCTGGTTCACCGCCGCCACGGGGATCGGTTCACCACCGCTCCTACGCGCTCGGTGCGATCAGAACTCGTCCTGGGGAAAGTCCTGGCCGGCGAGATCGCTGTCGGAGAACTCGGCGTCGCTCATCCCCGGGCCGGCGAAGAAGCCCTGCATGAGTTCGTTCAGGTCCAGTTCCTTGGCACCGGCCGGAGCGGTGGGCTTGGTGCCATCGCCCATGCGCAGCGTCAGGCCCAGCTTCTTGACCTTGGCGTTCTCGGCCAGCTTGGCGAGATCCACGTCCACCTCGGCCAGCTCACCGTTCTTGAGCGTGAAGTCCGCCGTCACCTTGGCGTTGGGAGCGTCCTTCAAGTCCTTGTCCGTCGGCAACTCCATGCCCGGCGGCAGGTCCTTCGCCAGCGGGCGGATCTCGCCGAGCAGCTGAGTGATCAGCGTGCGGAAGGGGGCCGTGGCGGTGATGTGCTCGGTGCCGTCCCCACCGCCGGCTGTCTTGAACTTCACCTGACGGGCGACGACCTGGCGGAGGGCCTTGACGAGCTTCTTCTGCGTCTTGGCGTCGAGAGACGGCTCGGGCGTGGGACTGTCCTGGTCCTCCTCGCCCTCGGCGGCGGCCTTCTCCATCTCCTTGGAGCTGAACTTCACCCACTTGCCCTCGAAGATGTCCTTGACCGGCCCGGCCTCCGGGGGCAGGTCTTCAGCGCCCGGTACGGGGCTGCCCATCATCTTGCCGATGGTGTCGATGTCGGCACGGACGTAGACGTAGTCGCCGATCACCCGGTATTCGGCAAGGTCGCCGTCCGGGTTGCTGACCTTCATGGCCATGCCGACGAAGTCCTTGTCACCCGACTCGGCGAGGGGCTTCTTCGACTGCACGGTGACAGCGATCTTCGCGCCGCTGATCAGCTCGGCGGCCTCGTCCGGGATCTCGTCGCCGGGCTCGGGCTCGGACTCGGCGTCCAACGCCTTCAGGGACTTGACGTCGGTGTCGAGGTCGAGCTCGAAGGAGAGCGTCTTCTTCTTGCCGAGCTTCTCGAAGGCCTGGTCGAGCTTCTTGCCGGCGGAGAGCTGCTCCACCGTTCCGCAGGCGGCGGAGCCCGCGAGGACGGCACCGACGACGGCGGTGGCGGTGAGGGTCTTGCGTATGGCGTTGATGGTGGTCTCCTGGTGGATCCGATCTTGCGGCGATCGAACAGAAGACTCACGACCTGCCCAGAAGGTTGTGCCCGTCCGGGGAGTCGCCGGTAATCACCGAGCGGGACGCCGTCGACACCCGGGCACTCCACAGGTGAGGCGGCGACGTCATCGAGCGCACCGTGGCGGAAGTGCGACGACTCCCGGCAGCTCAGGCATCCGACACCCTCGTGCCCACACCCAGGTGTTGAACTGGTCGCTTGGCCTGCGGATGCGCTGGCTGACGGGTGGTGGCACCTTGGTTGTATAGCTCGTACATGGGCCTGAACGGTGTTAGCCACGCGCCCGCCGGAGGCAGTGCGATGCTGATCCCACCGGCGCCCGGCCCGCAGCGGGCCGGCAGTAAGCCGTGAGAGGTCCCCTTTCACCGGGCCGGAAGCGGGCGCATCGACCCTATGAGCGGCCCGGGGTCCAGGGCGTACCCGGCCGGGCAGCCGCAGCCGGTGTCCGATTACATGGAGGTTCTGCTGTGACGGACGAGTATGGGGAAAGCGCCCCCACCGATCCGCCCGTAGCCCTGTGCGGAAGCCAGGACGACAAGGGTGAGACTCTCTGGGATATGGCCAAGAACTGCCGAGAGATGCCGAGGGACAGTTTTTGGATCGTGTCCGAAGGAGTAGAGGGATTCCTCCTGGTTCCCACCAACCGCATCAAAGGCATCGAGTGCCCGGACCTCGTGTCCGGCGCATTCGCCAAATACAACTACTGGGATGCCGCTTACGATCGAGCCTGGGCATGGCTGGCGAAACCCTGGCAGCCGTTCTGGGGCCTCTTCGGGCTGGGGATCAACTCGGCCCCGCACCGCTCCCACGAGCAGTTGCACATCCACATCTCTTGGGTCCGCGACGGGGTGAAAGACGCGCTCGACAAAGCCTACCGAGAGGGCAAGGTCACCAAGGAATTGAAGAACTGGCGCAGGTCGGTGATCCCGCTCATCGGGCGGGATCAGCACGGAGGCGAGCAGGAAAAGAACTACCGTGTGGTCCACGTCGACGGCCTCGGGCTGAACCTCTTCAAGGCGCTCTACGACAACGTGGTCATCGGCTCCAACCCCAAGGAGGAGATGGGTGACCAGACGATGATCGCCATTGGGGCGGAAGGACCCGACGAAAGAGGTGGATGGTACATCCTGAACAGCTCCGACAAAATCACCAACGGCGTCGGCTTCTGCGACAGTCTCCTCATCTGCAAGTGAGAGGGCCCAAGGCTGAGGCGACGCAGTTCGTTCGTGAGTGCAGTGGCCAATTGTGGAGGGAGACGGGTCGAAGGGCCGCCGTGCGGTCAGTCCCAGTCCGCTTCGAGGCTCTCGTAGCTCTGGAACCAATGGACGTCGAAGTAACGGGCCGTCGAGAAGGGATGGTGCGGGTCGGTGAGCAACCGGTGGATGAACTCGGCGGTAGAACCGTCGAATCGCTGCCATGAGCCGGGGACCTCCTCCGACATGACGATGGGCCACTTGTCCGGGTCCGGTCCCTCGGTGAGCCAGTAGAAGCGATCCGCCTGCTCGGATCCGGCCCACTCCAGCAGCCCGCCGGGAGCCGGGAACAGGTCGTACGGCTCCCACAGCCTGTTACCGCGTGTTCGGGCCCACTCGGCCAGCCACTCGGTGTGCCGGACGATGTCGGCGCTCTTGAAGGGGGCATCGGGTACGGAGAGCTGGAGGAAGCCGTCGAAGGCGCCATGTCCGAAGTGCTCGGCCAGCCTCTTGTAATCGCTGGGCAGCGCGGTACCCAGCCGGGCTTCGACCGCTGTCCAGTCGACCGTGGGGGCCCGGTGCGGATCCCACCCTGTGACGGCGACGACCCGGTCCACCCAGGAGGCGTCCCCCGGCAGCGGGTCCGCCGCGGGGTCAGGCCGCTCGGCGACGACCAGGACAGGCCGTATGGCCTCGCTGGTACGCGTCGCACCGCATCCGATCCACCGGCCGGCGTGCGCCCAGGCCACCATCTCGACCAGATGCTCCCCGAAGGGGAGGAGGAGCGGCAGCCCGGTCCGCTCGGTCACCGGCGGATCGACGTGCCCGCCCGTGGCCAGCCTGCGCGGCTGCCCGTACCGGCCGCTGAGCCGCTTTGTCAGCGTGGCGAGGCCGACCTCGTCGGAAGTCACCAGACACACGTGCCCTGCCGAGTGCCCAGCCTCCCGGCACTCCAAGGCTCCCGTGCCAGGCCAGAGCAAGCCGTGGACAGCTGCGAGCAGCTCCTCTTCATTCATGGCAGACAGTGAAGCGTACGCCACTGACAACGGGGTTCAGCTGGGCTCGCGGCCTACGCCCACGCGGTCATGCGGGGATGAAGTGCGGCCACCAGGGTGGGACGTTGCCCGGGCACACGGGGGCGGGATAGGAGTTCGGCATGCCGAGCCATGTCACGAGAAACCAGGCGAACCACAGGGTGAAGACGAGTCCTGCGGCCAGAGCTGCCCGTGGATGACGTCTTCCGATGGTGCTGTGCAGGATTACCCATGGAATCGCGGCGGCGACCCATACGAGAGGGGCGAGGAGCAGCAATGCCATGCCGTTGGCTGATGCACTGCCGCCGATGTCGCAAGTACCCCATGCCCTGCCGACAGCGGCAATGGACACCCCTGCGGTCAGCCCGCCGAAGAGGACGCCGGAGCCAATTCCTTTGAACCGGGGTCTCGGGGGACTCGATGGCGCTGCTCCCACGATCGCACACCCCTTCGCTGTGAATGCGGAGACTACCAGCGTTCTGGGAGGGCGCTCTCGGACCCTGGCTCGCCCTGACATCCCGGGTGTCTCCCCGGGCCGAGCGGACCGTGCGGTAGGCCATCGCACACGGTGGTGTTCGAACACGACCAGTGCGCGCATAAGACGACGAGGGCTCCGTTGCCGGCAGCACCCGCACCATGTGACGGGGGCACGGGGGAAGGCGGAGGGGCCGGCCCGATCACCGCGGGGAGTGGGCCCGCGGGTACAGGCCGGTCGCCCGTGTTCAGGCGCCGGGGTGTGGTGTCCGGCGTGGTGGCCGCCCCTGACACCTCATCACGGCCACGGGTCCGTGGGCCGTACCGTGTCGAACTCCAGCCCGCTGGAACTCTCACCGCTGCCGGGCACCTTCTGTCTGCGCACCCAGCTGTGGTGAGAACCGTCGAACCAGCGGGCCAGGACCGGGCGGCGGGTCACGGTCACCCCCTCCCGGGGCACTTCCTCCTCGTGCACCCACAGCCCGCGGGCGATGAGCCGGCCCTCCGGGCGGGAGTCGAGGCCGGGTCCGGTCAGTTCGGACAGCCGGAACCGGATCACCCCGGGCCGGACCGCCTCCGGAACCAGCGGGAACCAGTAGTCGGGCACTACGGTCTGCACCCCGTAAGCGGGCAGCAGCAGCGTTCCCACCGGCTCGGGCGGCACATGGCGGGCCCATTGGTCCCGGCGGTCCGTCAGCAGCCCCCGGCCGTCGGTGTAGCGGTGCTGCACGGCCCATGCCAGGTTCGCCAACTCGTCGCGGGCCAGCATCGCCTGCTCCAGCGGCTCGCCCGTCTGCCCGCGTTCGGTGGGCAGCATCAGCAGTCCGGAGGTGACCGGGCGATCCGGGTCCGCGCCGTGCAGGGTGAACAGGGACCAGGAGGGGTCGTCGCGGCCCGCACGGTCGACGAGGTGGTACCGGCCGAACACATCGCGCACCAGGAGCGGGTCCAGGACGGTCAGCGACGCGGTCGGCACTTCGAGCGGCACCAGGAACCAGTCGTTGCCGTAGACGGTGGCGAAGGAGATCAGCAGCAGACGACCGGTGTCCAGCGTGGAGACGTCCGCTGCGCCGAGGTCGACCCGCGCGTCCTCCATCTCCCAGAACCGGTCGGCCGGCAGACCGCCGTACCGCACCGTCGAGGGCAGCCCCTCGTCGGTGAACACATGCCGGGGCCCCGCCGGCGCCGCCTCGATCTCGGGATCGGGATGCACGTCGAGGCCGTACCAGTCCAGCCCGTCGCCCAGATACTCCTCGGCGCGCAGCACCGAGCCGCCGGCGGACACCTCGGCGGCGTGTTCGAACCGGTGCGGGTCGAAGGTGTCCGGCCCGCGTTCGGCGAGCTGCTCGGCCCACCAGCGTCGCCACCGGGCGGTCACCTCGCCGAGGCTCGCGTCCGCCCCGCCGTCGAAGGTGCCCGCATCCAGCGCCGCCGCCACCGACGCCGCGTCCGGCATCCGGCCGTCGAGGAGGCCGATGAGACTCGCGTCGGGCTCGCCGGCCGGGAGGAGATGGGAGGCCAGCGCCGGGACGGCGGCGCCCAGCACCCCGGCGTCGTCGCACATCCGCAGCAGCACGGCGCCGCCCTCGGCGCGCAGCCGCTCGTCGACCCGCACCGGCTCGTCCTCGACCTGGGTGTCCAGCGGCCCCGTACGCGGGTCGTAGGGCACCCAGTCCACGGCCCCCGCCGGGCGCCAGGCGTCGATCGGCGCACTGCTGCCGGTCATCCGGACCACCGCGGGGGAGCCGGCGTCCTGGGCGGCGAATTCCCCGAACTGCCACTGGCGGGTGAGCAGCCACAACGGGTCGTGCACCCGTGCGGCCAGACCCGATTCCACATCGTCGGTGCGGTGCCCGGGCTCCAGACGGAACGGCCCGTGCGGATCGGTGTTCGGCCGGCGGGTCTCGATCCGGGCCAGCGCCTGTCCGGTCGCCCCTGTCTGCGGGATCTGGATCGCGGGGATCAGGTCGTCCAGCAGGGGCAGGTCGGCGACGTCGACGGCGCGCAGCTTGGCCAGTTCCAGCGTCTCCCGCAGGACCTGGACCAGGCCGTCGGACGTCCAACCGCGTTCGAGATCCGGAGGGACGGCGATGAGCACGCTGTGCGGGGCCTTGGCATCCGGGCGGTCGAAGTGGAAGGCGACGCCGGTCAGCTCGGTCTCCGCCGCGGCCTCGGCCGGCCGGCTCGGATCGGTGGCCGGACGCAGGTGGTCGGAACCGGGCAGCAGCTCGATCCACTCGTCCAGCAGCAGGCCGGTGACGGCCGCACCGGGCACGGTGTCGGCCGGGGCGTGCCAGACCAGGTGGGCGGTGGCCTGCGGGCGCCGCCCGGCGGGGAAGGTGCCGCCGATCCAAGGGTCGGCCCCGGCATCCGGAGTCTGGGCCGCACGCAGCCGTTCCACCCGCCCGGCCCGGGTCCCGGCCAGCAGCAGCGTCTCGTGCAGGGTGCGCACCACGGGCCGTACCGCCGCGTTGCGCCGCAGCCAGTCCTCGAGGTCGGCGCCACGCACGTCGCCGCGGCCGGCCGGCGCCGCCCCGGTGAGCGCGGGCAGCAGCGGGAGCTCCGCACCGAGCACCTCGGCCAGCGCGGCACGGGCCCGGGACAGCCAGCCCTCGGTCTCGCCCGGTTCGGACGTCTCCGCGGCCAGCTCGCGCAACGCGGCCGCGCCGGGGTGTGCGGCGAACGACGGGTCTGCCGCGAAACGGGCCAGTCGGCCGCGCAGGCCGGCCGTCTCGACCGAGCGGTCACCCGGATTCTCGGAGAGGTGCGCCGGCAGCAGCGGTTGCGCGGTGGCCAGCAGCGACCGGATGCGTACGGCCCTGCCGCGCAGCCCGGTCCAGCCCGGACCGGTGAAGGTGACGCCGGCGTCCGGCGGGGCGCCGTGGGCGTCGAGAACCGCACGGCGCAGCCGCGCGGGCTCCGCCCCGGCCGCGTCCAGTACGGTGCTCAGCGCGCCCAGCCCCAGCCGGTCGATGGTGATCTCGAAGGGCCGGTCCTCGCCCGACTCGGCGCCTGCCCGCCCGCCGAGCACACCGGTGAGGGTCCAGAGGGTGCCCGCGCCGAGCACGTGGGCGACCCAGGCCTCCAGCGCCGGCTGGAGCGCGGCCACCGGGTCGGTGGGCCAGCCGGTCGGCCCGCCAGGCGTGTCCGGCAGCAGCGCGGCCACCCGGTGGGTCAGTGCGCGGGCCCGGTGCGGCGTACGCAGGACGTGGAAGGTGTCCGGAACGTCCTCACCGCGCCCGAGGGTGTCGGCGGTCAGTCCCGCCCGGATCGGGTTGCCCCCCACCAGCTGGTGGACGCTCTCGGCCAGCACCAGGTCGCCCACCGCGTCCAGGGCTTCGGCCACGTCCTCCAGCAGCGGCAGGGCCGCCGCGCGGTCGCCGGCCGGCACCACCGGAGCGCCGTCGATGACACTCGGCAGATCCGCCGCGTCGGCACCGGCTCGCGCCAGGGCCATCCCGTCGACCACATTGCGGGCGGCGACTGCCTCCGCGCTGCGTGCCCACAGGTCCGCGTCGGCCGCCTGCTCCTCCGGCTCCGGCACGACGGGCAGCGGGAACTGACGGCGGAACCGCTCGACGAGGTGGTCCAGCTCCGCGTCGTGCAGGGCCCGCTCGAAGCGGTAGCCGAGCAGCGAGCCCAGGTTCTGCCCCTGGCGTACGCCGCCGAGCAGCCAGCGGGCGATGCGGGCGCGGCGGGAGGTGAGGCTGACCGCGTAGGTCTGCTCGCCGGGGTGGCCCAGGAAGCCCGAGCGCAGTACCGTCGCGGAGGCCGCGTGCTGGAGCGAGGGCGCGTGGATGTAGCCGTCCTGCGCGGACACTTCGACCGTGGTGTCCACGTCGTCCACGACCATCTCGACCTGCTCCCGGGGGACCGGTGGGCGCAGGTTCTCCACCCAGCCGTAGCAGCCGTAGCGGACCCCCTCGACCCCGGACGCGCGCAACTCGGCCAGCCGCCGGGATGCCAGGGAGGTGACCCAGGCGTCCAGCCGATGGGAGTAGACGTCGATGACCTCCAGCAGCAGCTCCGGCAGCCGGTGCACCGGTACGGCGGCCAGTGTGCGCAGCATCTGCTCCAGCCGGGGCAGCGCGCCGGCGGCTCGGGCCGCGGCCGCGACACGCTCCTCGCGCTCGCGTTCCGACAGCCCTTCGAGTACGTCGGCCACCAGCTGGTCCACCTCGCCGATGACGGCCAGTGCCTGGCGCAGGGCGTCGTCCTCACCCTCGTCACCGGCGAAAAACGCCCAGTTGGGCAGGTACAACAGCGCATCGAGCACCCCGGTGGCGTCCGGCGTGCCGTCGTCCCCGTCCCCGTCCTCGTCCCCGTCCTCGTCCCCGTCCTCCTCCGGCTCCTCGCCGCCCGCGCTCGGCAGCTCGAAGAAGGTGCTGCGCCGCGGCGGGGTCTCCCGGCCGGAGGACAACTCCACCGGCCACGCCCGGTCGTAGCTTTCGGCGTCCAACTCACCGGCCAGGAAGGCGCGCACCGCATCCAGATAGTCCGCGGTGGCCGACGCCCTTGCCGGGAAGGCGACCGGGTCGGGCGTGAGCCGGCCCACGAACGCCGGAACGCCGCTCGTCCTCTCCAGCCCCCAGCCGAGATCGGTCCACCCGTCCCCGCTCGTGGTCCAGCGCAGCACCCCGTCCGCGGGCAGGCCGGGCACGCCCAGCTCGTTGGGCGGCTGGTCGCGCGGGGTCTTGCCCACGGCGAAATTGGGGCCGTCCAGCCGGCGCATGGCCAGGCCGGTGGCCACGGGCAGCCGCTGCAACGCCTCCACCGCGACCTGATCGACCGCCACGCCCGGCTGTACCCGGGGGATGGTCTCCTCATCGGCGACCGCGACGCGCCAGCGTTCCCGCAGCCGCAGCAGCCAGGGCGCCAGCAGTGCATCCACGTCTCGGCTGCGCTGCGCGCGCCAGTCGCCCAGAGAGGTGGCGGGCAGCACCCCGTACGGTTGGCTGCCGACCCGCAGCATCGGCAGCGGCCCGCGACTGCGGACATGGTCGGCGAGATGGTCCCGGACCGCGCGCCACGGCCGGGTGGGGTCGGTGGCCCGCACCTGGCGGCTGCCCAGGTCCAGATGGGACGCCGCCGCCTCCGCGAATCCCTTGCCCAGCGTGGGCCATGTCAGCAGGGTCAGCGCGGCGACGGCCGAGGGTTCGGCGTCGGTCGCGCCGGAGCAGCCGCGCAGGAAACCGGCGTCGGGCAGGCCGAGAGCGGTGGCCAGGGCGTCGGCCACCGGCCGCTGTCCGGCCGGCGGGTCCGCTTCCGGCCCCGGATAGGCGGGAGCGGAGGACCAGCCGGAGCGGGCGCGCGGGGTGTTGTTGGTCGCGGTGCCGGCCGGCAGCAGCCCGAGCCCGCCGCCGAAGCGGTGGCCGTGCAGGAGATCACGCAGCCGGGTGGCCCCGTCGGCGGCCGAGTCACCGCGTACGCCGACGACCAGCACCTCGTCCAGGTGCTCGGTACCGTCGGGAGGCAGGAGCAGCTCGACCCCCATGCCGGCCTTGACCGCCTGGAACCAGTCGGTCTCCCAGCCCTCCTCATCGGCGCGCAGCAGACCGACCGGCAGCGGGTCGGGCACCGGACGGCCGAGCTTGTCCACCACGACCTGGCCGTCGACCAGGCCGAGGAAGCGCCAGCGTTTCGGCATCGCGACCGTGCGCCGGCGTCGTTCGGCCGGGTCGACGGGGCGCACCACCGGCGGCGGGGATCCCGGACGGCAGGCATGGACGGCCCAGGCCGCGCGTGCCGGACGGAGCCGGGTGAGGACCTGCTGCCAGGCATCCGCACTCGGAGCCCGCCAGTACTCCGTGCCGGCGGCCGCCTCGGCCGTCGTGAGCTCCGGTTCGAACTTGGACAGCAGGATGTCGTCCGGGTAGATCCGGACCCGCAGCGTGCGCGGCTCCCACCAGATGGTTTCCACCCGCACCGGCAGGAGCGCGATCGGGGTGTTGTTGTCGTCGGGGAACAGGGCGGCGCCGCTGCCCAGCGCCTGCGTCAGTTCCTCCTCGGCACCGGCGAGCAGGCCGGCCTGCTGGTCGGCGGTGCGCTGGAGCTCCGCATGCGCCGCCTCGGCGGCGGCGAGCATGTCGGGCGTGGCACGCTCGTCGCCGGCCCGCAGGGCGTCCTGGAGCCGCCGCACCACGGCCTGCTGGTCGTCCGCGCGAGCCTGCGCGGCGCCCGCCTCGGCGCGGGCCCGCTCCAGCTGCGCCCATGCCGCGAACGCGTCCGTCATCTGCGATGTGCTCCTGTTCTCGGCGCGGTCATCAGCTGCTCAGCAGCGTGGTGGCGCGAAAGGCCAGTTGGAACGGCTGCTGGAAGGCGATACGGGCCATGTCGGCCGCGTCCCGGTCCCACGCCGGCGGATCGATCGGCGCCGGTTCGGTCGGTGGGGTGGGCGCCGGCCCGAGGCGGACGAAGCCGGCGGCGTCCACCGGGACGCCGCTCCAGGTGAGGTCGGCCCAGGTTCTCATCGGAACGGGCAGGGGGCCGGTGTCGAACCCGAACTGGGTGCCGCGCATCGGCTCACGGAACACGAAGAACCAGTCCTCGGCTCGGGCCCGTTGCGCGTCGAGGCCGGCGAACAGATAGAGCACCGTGGACTCGTCCAGCGCCAGAGGGGTGGCCGGCACTCCGCCGAACGCGGCGGGCAGCCTGCCGTTCTCGCCGCGCACGGCGAGCAGCGCGGTGCCCGGAAAACGGTGCAGCAGTTCACCGCGCACCAGCAGCGCCAGGTTGCCCTCACCGCCGGCGTGCAGCCGACTGCTCAGCGGGGCGTCCAGCGGCCAGGTGGCGATCTCGTCGATGTCCGTGCCGTCGGTGGGCCAGAACCGGGCGAAGGCGGTGCCGCGCTGGTCGGTCGGGAACTCCCGCCAGAGAAGCTCCCGGTTGAACTCGTGGTTGAGCCCGACCAGCAGGGCGGCGACGAACTCCGGATTGGTCTCCAGCAGCGTCACCGAGTCCGGTGGCAGCGCACCGATCCCGGGCAGCGCCCACTCCGGCCAGCGGGCCAGCAGCTCCTCGGCGATCGGCACGGAGAACGAGGGGTGTGCCATGACCGGGCGCAGCGGACGGTCATCAAAGGCGCTGCGCTGCGCCCAGAAGTCGGCGGGGATGCGGTCGGTCATGCGCAGCACCTGGAGCCGTGGCGGGCTGAGCGCGGAGCGCAGCTCGGCGGGCAGGCCCGTCCCGGGCGCCTGCTCGTCGATCAGCTCCATCTCCCTCAGCCCCTCCACCAGGACGGGCGTGCTCTCCACGGGGGCGTCTTCGCCCGCGATACGGCCCGCACGGCGGGCCAGTGCGCCGGTGCGGCGGGTGAGCCGGACGAACGAGGTGTCGGCGGCGCCGGCCAGCACCGGGGATGCGGCCAGCAACGTGGTCAGGGTGGTCGGCGCCGCGATCGGGCCGGACATGTCGGCGGGCAACGGCGTGCGGTTGCCCACGGGCGCCATGACGGTGACCAGATCCGCCACGTCCAGCGGAGCGAGGTGCTTGCGCTGAGCCCGTTCGGCAGCCGCAGCGGCCAGCTCACTCACGGCCAGCAGGCGGTTCGCCTCCCGGATCTCACCGACCTGCTCCCACGCCCGGGCCATCAGGAAGTCCTGCTCCGCCTGCACATAGCGGGCGCCGAGCGCGGCGGCCACCCTGCGGCGAACGTCGAGGTTGAGCGTGCTCATCCAGGAGTCCGGGTCCTCCGGCACGGTCTGCCGGCCGGTGTGATGGCTGCCGTAGAGCGGCGGGGCGACGGCGGCGGTGTCCCGGTCGCCGGGCGGCTGTTCGTCGTCGACGGGTTCACCGGGCTCGTCGCGACGCCGGGCCGGGGCGTCCAGGCGCTTACGCAAAAGGGAGCGGAACCGGTCCTGTGCCGCAGGGTCCGACCACACCTCGGGCGCCGCCGTGCCCGGCACCCGCAAGGCACCGTCCATGGCGACGGTGACCGACGGGAGGTCTTGCTGCTCGGCGGGCCAGGGCCGGCTGACGTCGATGCTCCGGGTCCCCAGTCCGGCGTCGGCGGCGGGCCGGAAGCGCAGTCGGCGGGCCAGCTCCTCGAACGTGCCCGCCTGCCCGGTGCGGAAGCTCCACCAGTGGTAGACGGGCAGGTCGACGGTGTCGGCGCCGCCGACCGGCCAGGCATCGGCCGTACCCGGCCCGATCAGCGGGGTATCGAGGCCGGCGGCCCGGCCGGCGGCGGTCGCCGGCACCACGGCGGCGATCCACTCCCGGTTCGGATCCAGCTTGCGCGGACACAGCAGCCGCCCGACGACGTCCGCCGAGTGGTCGCGCACGCCTTGTGCGGCGAGCTGCTGGGCGGTCGCGAGGTCGGTGACATTGTCCGGCAGACGGGCCTCCACATGCGCCCAGGCCCACCGCTCGGCCGGCGGCGGCAGCTTGGCGACCGGGGCGGTGAGCACCGGCAACGGGTGGGCGGCACGTGGCGGATCCGCTTCGTCGTCCCTGAGTACGATCAGCGCGATCCACGGCTGCGGAGTCGGCCCGGACGGCGTCGGGGCGGAACCGGGGGACAGCAGCCAGGGCAGGTCGGCGTGCGCCAGCTCGACCCCAACCATCACGTTCTCCGCTGCGGAGACCGTGCCGGGCGGCGGCTCCTCGCGCAGCACCATGCTCCGGTCGAAGCCGACGACGTCTCCCGGTCCGAGAAGCGACAGAGTGGGTCCGGCCACGTGCTCCTGTCCAACCCGGCCGCCGATCTCGCGATCGAAGACGACGGACGTGGACAGCGCCTGACCCACCGCCGCAGCCGCCGCACCGACCCGTGCCGAGGAGAAGAACCATCGCGTCGTCATACGTCGCTCCAGCCCGGGCCGCCGGGCCCTGACGTGGGTCTGTGGTCGGGCACCGGCTCCGTGCCCGCCAAGGGGTCCGGGCTCACGCGCGCTGCTCCCAGCTCTCGACGAGCTGTACGGGGGCCTGCGGGTCGGCGAGCTGCTCGCGCACCGCTTCCCAGGCGTCCGCGGTCGCGTTGACCAGCGACACGTCGCGGAGCAGAGGAGTCATGTCGTGGGCGGCGACCACGCTCAGCGTCGGGGGACGGACCTGGACGGCCGCCTTGGGCGTGTGCCACCGCAGCAGCCGTTCGGCGGCGCTGCGCGTGAACACCGCCTCATGGCGGAAAAGCCCCGGCCAGCGGGAGAACTGCCGGGTGGGCAGGGGAGGTTCGTAGCCGGTTTCGTACGTGTCGTCGACGCGGTGCCCGGGGCCCAGGCCGATGCCGTCCGTGCCCACGCGCACCCCGCCGGCGTGGCTGACGAAGGCGGGCGTGGAGAGCTGCTGGTCCTCGGTGAGATCGAAGAACTCGCCGGGTACGAACCGCTCGGGCAGCGAGGGGAGGTTGGCCGCGGGCCGTGGTGTGCCGAGGGTGACCTCCTTGATCGTCCACTTCTGCACCGGTACCGGCCGGCGCTCGAACCGGGAGATCGGCACGCCCAGCGGGATCACCTGCTGGCTGACCCGCAGGATGGCGTCGGGGTGCACGACCTCTCCCTTGGCCAGCTTTTCGACCGCCGCGGAAGTGAACGCCAGCGCGGTGCGCTCGACCGCCGGACGTTGCGCCACCCACGCCTTCGACCGGCCGATGGCCTCGCTCAGCGGCTTGAGCGGATCACGCCCGGGCGACGGCGCGACTGCGGGCGGCGAGCCCCATCGGATGTCGAAGTCCAGCTCGACGTCCCAGAACAGCACCGAGATGCTGCCGGTGCCGAAGGCGTGCCAGGGTGCGGGGCCCTCCAGGGTGAAGTCCAGGCCCACGCTGGCCAGTCGGCGGCCGAACGCACGTACCGCCACGCCGGCCCGTACATGCACCGAGAACGCGAACACCGGGTCGAAGACGAACAGCGCGTCCAGACCGAGCCAGCCCTGCACGCCGCAGCCGGCGATCGTCGCGTCCAGCTGCACCTGACCGCCGAACATCACCGCGTTGGAGGTGACCGCGAAGTAAGCCTCCATACGCAGCCCGAAGGCGTTGCCCGGGGCGAGGTCGACCTCGAGCCGGCGCAGCGCGGGCACCTGGGCGGGGCGGGTGTACCGCGGGTGGAAGCCGCCGGCGGACAGCACGAACTCCTGCTGCCGGCCGCCGCGCACCAGCAGGTACATCTCGCCGCGTACGGCCAGTCCGACGATCCACGACCCGGCCAGCGACACCAGCAGCTCGACCACCGGTACGGCCGGGTCGATCCGGCCGAGCACGCTCGCCTGTAGCCGGATCAGCGGTACGGCCGGATCGGGCAGGCTCACCAGGAGCCGCCCGACCAGCACCGCCCGCACCGGTGCCGGTAGTTCCAGGATCAGCGCGCCGGACAGCGACACGATCCGCCCGCCCCAGGTGATGCGGACCATCGGCCCGACCAGGGACCGCCCGGGGGCCACCGGATACGCCGAGCCCAGCGACCCGATGATCTCCGCGGCGCGCTCGACCGCGTGGTCGGGGAACAGCACGCGGTCGGCGTTGCCGTCACTGACCAGCTGCTGCAGGGCGGTGATGTCCACGCGCCGGTTGACGCCGACGAGTCCGCCGACCGCATCGAGCGCGAAGCCGAGCCCGAGCTGGATGCCGGGCGCCGGGAACGCGGCGGACAGCAGCACCAGGAAGCTGGTCGGCGCGCCTCCCGTCGGTGGCCGGAACAAGGCAACCGCCTGAACCTGGAGCACGCTCAGATCGATCGAGATCAGCCCGGCGTAGCCCGCGTCCTGCGTGCGCCGGACCACGCCGCCGCCGGAGACGGGCGGGAGGGTGAGTTCGGTGCCGACGCCGTCCGGGAACAGCTCGCCGAGCCGATGGGGGTCGATGCCCAGCCGGTCCGGTGAGAACACCACCGGCAGGTCGATCCCGGCTCGGTCCAGCGAGGCGCGCAGGGGCAGGCCGGGCAGGGCGGCGGTGACCGACACGGAGACGGCCAGCCGCGGATCGCCGCCGTCGGAGGTCAGCTCCAGCGCGGCGCCCCGGGTACGGACGCCCGGTGTGTTCAGCCGCAGCGGCAGCGCGACGCGCAGCGTGCCGGTTCGGGTGAAGCGCAGCCCGCTGTCGCGATCGGCCCGGACGGTGACCGTGACAGGCTCGGAGCCGCCGGCCATCGGGCTGGACTCGCCCGCGCCGACCAGCTTCGCCAGTGCCCTCGGCAGGACGGCGGCATTCAGCTCCCGCAACTCGACCTCGACGGCCGGCGGCGCGTCCGGGGTGGCTGTGACGGTCACCGCGAGGCCGTTCACGCTGATGCCGGGTCCGTCGGTCATGCCGGCCGCCAGACGGCCGGATCGCTCCAGGCGGATCGTCGCGGTGCCGCCGGGTGACGTCGGCGGAGTGCCGGGACCGAACGACGTGTCCCAGCCGCCCGGTGAGGCGATCGTCGCCTGCGCCTTCCACGGCCCGGTCACCGTCGGCGGCATGGACAGTGCCGCTCCCGGGGTGACCACGACGTCGAACACCGGCCCGCCTGGGGTCACCCCCAGCACCGCCCGCCCGGCCGCGGCGCCGGACGGGGCGGTCAGCACCAGGGCCACGCCGATCGGTGCCCCCGGCGCTCGCCGCCAGCCGTGCAGTCGTACGGCCGAGCCGGCGTCCAGGTTGCCGAGCGCCTCGCGTACCAGCTCCACCAGCGGGTTGCCCGCGGGCAGCCGGTCGTGCACCGCCAGCAGCCGCCCCGCCAGGACGGTTCCGGCCGCTGACGGCTCCTCACCGAGCTGGGGCAGCCGGCGGACGAGATCCTCCACCGCGTTCTGGGCCAGTGCGCGCAGTCGGTCGGCGACCTGGTGCAGGAGTTCGTGCGGATCCATGTCACCTCACCCGTGGCCCGGTTCGCCGTTGTCGATCACCAGCGCGCGGTCGAAGCAGCCGACGCCGAGCCAGCGCCCGTCCGGGCTGAATTCCAGGGCCAGCACCTCGCCGGTGGTCACGGTGTAGTGCTCTTTGCCGTCGAGGTTGAAGACGCGCACCACGTTGTCGATGGAGGCGCTGGCCACCACCTTGCCGTTCGGGGCGAACGCCACGTGGGTGACGGCGCCGAACTGCGGGTCGGGCGCCCCGGGGTCCAGCTTCGGCGCCCGGCCCCTCTCCACCCCGGACTCCGCTTCCAGTACCCGGGCGAACCCGTCCGCTCCGCCCACCACCGTCCACAGGCCCTTGGGGTCGAAGGCCAGGCAGTTCGGGGCGGCGGTGACCTCGTCGTCGATCTCTCCCTCGGCGGGCCACAGCTGCACCCCGCCCTCCGCCTCGAACATCCGGACGGTGTCGTCGGCGGCGCAGCACAGCACGAGGGAGGCGTCCGGGCTGAACGCGACGGCGAGGACGGCGTTGTCCGGGGTCAGCCGCCCGAGTTCGGCGCCCGTGGCCAGCGCCAGCACGCGCGCGGACCCGGCGAACCGGTGGTCGCCGCCATGGCGCTCGTCGATGGCCAGCGCGACCCGGGTACCGTCCCGGCTCAGGTCGATGTCGGCGATCAGCGGTGCGTCGACGGGGATCCGCCGCCTGGCCGCCCCGGTCGCGCCCTCGAGTACGGCGACCAACGTGTCGGTGGTGGCGACGACTGTCCCGTCCGGGCCGAAGCGCACGGCGTTCACCGAGTTGCCCGGATCCAGCGGTCCCTGCCAGATCGCCTTTCCGGTCGAGCTGGCACGCAGAAACACCTGCTCGAAGTCGGCCACCGCGAACGCGGCGCCGTCCGGGCTGAACTCGATGCCGGTCACGAAGCCCTCGCTGGGCACGTCCAGCGGGGCACCGATGCCCACCGTGCGCACCCGCACCAGCGAGTCGCCACCACCACTGGCGAACCGAGTGCTGTCCGCACTGAACGCGATGGCCTGGACCGAGCCGTCGTGATCGACGGTGAGTGCCACCGTGCCCGGCTGGCTCATGATCAGCTTCTTCCTGTGCCGAATCGTCGCTACCCGACGGGCAGTGAGACGTCGAAGACGGTGCTTCCGCCGCGCACCGTCACCGTCACCGTGGCCGGGGTGAGTTGGTCCGGATTGTCGAACCGGTACTGCGCGTAGGCGTTGTAACCGACCAGCTGGACGACCGGGAGCGGTCCGGGGGCCGGCCCTTGGGCGATGTTCAGGGCCTGTCCGTCGGCGACGAGTTCCACGGCGACGTCTCCGTCCTGGAGGTCGGAGGTCTCCTCCACGGCGATGGCCACGGTGACGGGCACCGTGCCGTCGGACATCTCGCCGAGAGATGGAAACACCCAGAAGTCGCCCGCGAGTTGCGGAGTATCCGAAGCCATGGGGCTCATCACGGCACACTACATTTCACGGTCCACTCCCGAGTGAAGAGTACGGTTCCGCCATTGCAGACATCGATGAGCTGCCCGCGGAAATCGACATCGATCGAGAAGAAGGTCCCCGCCGGCGCCGAGGAGATTCCCGGGGTGTCCCTGCCCACGTACTCCGCCCCGGAGCGCCGCTTGACGAGGTACATGTCGTTGCGATTCGCGTTTCCGATGGCAGCGTTGCGATGGCCGTAGTCCAGATCGACGTGGAAAGGATTGGCCGGGTTCTTCGCGCCCTGGCCGTCCTCGATGAAATTGTCGTCGGTGGAGCCGGGACCCGGCCGGGGCCGCATCACCCGTGGCTGCGGAACCCCGTTCTCCTTGGTGACGAAGGGTGCCGGCTCCCCGTTCAGCGTCAGCTGACCCCGAATGTACTGCCGGTACTCGCCGCACGCCGGAACGGACGGATTGGCGTCGGTGAACACGGCGTGCATGTCGAACTCGCCGCCGCAGTGCACGGTCGGCTGCGTTCCTTTAATGCACGTCACCAGCCTAGCCGGAATGTCGACGCTCGCCACATCGGCCTGCGGCCACTCGAGCACGTCGTCGATGGGCCCGGTGAAGCCCGCCCGGACCAGCTCCGGCCACTTCCCGGGTTCGGTGATCGGGAGGGGATAACCAGGGCGCACGACGTCGTTCTTCATGTCGTAGTTGAGGTAACTACTGCCCTTGAAGAAGTACGCCGTCCCGTTCCCCCAGTTGACCGCCGCGTCCACGCCGTTCTTGAAAGGGAGCGGGAAGTCGGGCCACCCCTCGCTGATGTCGCGGGGGTAGATGTTCTGGTCGACGAAGTCGTCCGCGATGTCGTAGCGGACGTATTTCGAGCCCTTGAAGAAGAACGCCCGTCCGTCTCCCCAGTTGATCGCCGCGTCGATTCCGGCGGCGAACGACGCGGGAAGAGCCGGCCACTGCTCGGCGGTGTCGTGCGGGTAGAAGCCGGCGTCCACGGTGTCGTCGGTCGCATCCCAGCGGACGTACTTCGACCCCTTGAAGAAATACACGAAACCGTCCGGCCAGGGGACCACGGCATCGATGCCGTTCGTGAACGAGGCGGGCATCGCGGTCCACGCCTCGGCGATGCTGCGCGGGTAGACGTCGTGGTTGACCGTCTCCGCCCCGGTGGCCGGATCGATCTCGTACCGCACGTACCTGCCGCCGCGGAAGAAGAACACCGTCCGTGCCCCAGCCATGGCCGCTCCTTCGCGCGACTCGCAGATGCCGAATGCATTGGGCAACGGCAACGTCACGCGGAGTCATCACTGTAACCGTGGGAAGCGCGGCGACGAGTATCCGGCGACCCGGATTCACTCACTTGGCTTGGGCAGCCGCCCGGGGGCTTTCGCCGTAGCCGCCGGCGGGTCCGGCGGTTCATTCCGTGGCCGGCCGCCCCTCAGGTGGTGCCATGCAGGCGCGGGCGGCGTGCAGAGGGGGCGGCGGCGCGGCTGCTCGCGCGCTCGGCTGTGCCGTACCGAGCGGACGCCCGAAGGAGACACTCGTGCCTGACCCCGCACACCCCTGTCCGCCGCCGCTGCCCGGTCCGTCACGGCCTCCGTACTGCGCGACCTCCGTGCCGTCGACGGAGCCCTGTACGCGGCCGTGGCCGCCACCCCCACGCCCACGCTGGACCGTGCGTTGCGGCGGCTGTCGCACACGGCCGACCACTCCAAGATCTCACTGACCGTGGCCGCGGGCCTCGCCCTCGTCCCGGGCCGTCCCCGGCGCGCGGCGCTGGCCGGGGTCTGCGCGGTCACGCTCGCCTCGGCGGCGTCGAACCTGTTCGGCAAGCGGATGGTCCGCCGGCGCCGGCCCGACCGGGAAGAGGCCCGCGTGGTGCTGGACCGGCACGTGCCCATGCCGAAGTCCGCATCCTTCCCTTCCGGCCACACCGCCTCGGCGACCGCGTTCGCCACCGCGGTGGGCGTCGTACTGCCTCCCGCCGCGGTGCCGCTCGGGGCGCTGGCGGCCGCCGTCGGCTACTCCCGCGTCCACACGGGCGTGCACTACCCCGGCGACGTCGCGGCCGGCGCGGTTCTGGGGTTCGCGGCCGCGGCGACGTCCCTCACGGTCGTACACGCACGGCTGCACCGCCCCACGACGTGAACAGCCCTCACACCACACACCGAGCAGACGACGGCGAGGACGCGGCCTCGCGGCCCACGCGCGGGCCGCGGACCGCGCTCTGCGGACACCGCCAGGAGCCGTCACAGGCCGACGGTGGCTCTGCGCTGCGCCTGCTCGAACTCGGTGAGCGGGTCGCCGCCGATCTGCCAGGGCCAGGCGGTGACGATCCCACCGACCGCCTCGAACACCGCACGAGCGTCAACACGGCGGTCGGCGGCCATCAGCGCGTAGGCCAGGAGGTTCAAGTCGGCGATCGCCTTGGAGTGGCGAAGGAATCCCGGCTGCACCCAGGCGTGCACCACGCGATCGAGTGCCTGAGCGGCCATTCCCTGGGACCAGTGGGTCCGTGCCACCAGTGCTTCGTATCCGCCCCGGCCGAGGATGGCCTGGTACTGGAAGACCTGCGCGGTGAGCTCCGTCGCCGCGCAGGGTGCGTTGGCCGGCATACGTGCGACCAACGCGTCGACGAACTCCATGACCTGAAACCGGGAGCCGGCCTCTTCGGGATCGAGATAGGCCAGCATGCTCATGTACGCCTCACGGTTCCACCGGTCACGCGCGAGCACCTCGTTCCACACTCCGAACACCTGCGGCTGCGTCCAGCGTTCCCAGCGCGCCACCTTGAGCAGAGCAACCCACGGAGTGGGATCGTCCGGCGCGAGCTCGGCGGCACGCAGGCAGCTCTCCGTGGCGTCGGCCGTACCGCCCCGATCGTCCTGGGCGCCGGCCTGCGCGACCTGGGTCCAGGCGTGCAGCACGAGCGCCGTCGCATTGCCAGGCTCGCGTGCGGCCCACGACCTGGGCAGATGCGACGCGGCGAGAAAGTCCGCGAGGACGCTGATCCGGTGGGTTCGGCGGTCCCAGTCGCCCGCGCTCTGGTCGAGCAGCCGCGACAGCTGCGCCAGGCACAGGTCGGTGGTGGCGATGGTCCCCGTCCTGGAGGTCGCCCGCAGGGACTTCAGCAGCCTGCCCAGCTCCTGGTCGTCGAGTTCAGGGGCGAGACGGGCCCGTTTGCGGCGGCTTGAAAGAAATCCCATGTCCGGAGGCTAAAACGGATCACACCGCCCACAAGGGTTGAGCCGAGATCGTTATCGACAACGGGGTCATTGTCATGATCTGCGGAGCCGGGCGGGCCGGCCACCGCCGGCCCGACAGCCGTCTCGCCACTGTTCTCACCACGGCCTCGACGCCGTCGGATGGCCACCATGCCGGCAGCGCCTGCACGAGGCACTGCCGGCATGGTGGCATGCCGCCGTCCAGATCCCCCCCCGCGGACACCACCAGGCGTCCCGACGTGGGTTCCTTTCCACCTGCTGCGCAACGACGGACGCCTGGCCGCACGAGCCCGCGGCCGTCGATTACCACCCCACCGAGGGCCGCTCCTGGCGCCTCTGGCTCTCCGCCGACGGCGCACGGACCGACAGCCTCCCGACACCCGGCACCATGCCCGCCACCGCTGCGGGCGAGAACGCCTCCGCCCGGGGCACGGCCGGTGAGCTGGTCCTGGCCTTGTACACCGTATTCCGGTGGACTCCCTGGAGCTCGACGGCGACCGACGTCTCTTCGACCTGCTCCTGGCCTGGGACCCGGATGCGTAGGACGTGACGACGCGCTCCCTGGGACGCCCGCACTCAAGAGCGCGGTGCCGCGCCCTCGTCGACCGGTAGGGAGACGGGTTGGTCCGTCGAGGGAGTGTCTGTTCCGCGGGAGCGGGAGACGGTGCCGCCTGCCCTGTCCGGGGTGCTTCCCCGACCGACCCGGTGCAGCGCCAGGTGAAGTGCGGGCATCAGGAGGCAGGTGAGCGCGGCACTGTGCCACAGCAGTGCGTCCAGTCGGTCTGCCGCCAGATAGGCACCGGCGGCCACCGCGGCCAGCGCGCACACACCACGGTCCACAATGCTCTCCACCGACAGCAGCGTGGCCCGCGGAGCGTGGACCGGGATGGCGTCGTTGACGAGCTTGCGCTGCACCGGATAGACGAACCCGGTGATCGCGGCGAACGCGCACAGCAGGGCGACCACGGTCCACGGCCCGCCCATGGCGGTGCCCGCCAGGGCGGCGGCGAGCGCCACGCTCAGCAGGGACACCCAGACGACAGGCGGCAGCCGGCGGCTCAGCCACTGCGGTCGGGCCGACGCCACCGCCTCGGCGACCGTCATCGCCGCGAGCACACTGCCGTGTGCGCTCTCCCCGATGCCGTGCTCCAGGAGCACCGGCTGGAACAGGTTGACCTGGCAGATCCGCGACAGCGTGAACACGGCGACGCCCTGGACCATGAGCAGGGCCAGCCACGGTGACGACCGGAGGGCACGCAGCGCGGCGCCCGTGTCGCGCAGGAAGCCTCCGTTCCGCCGTGCTCGGGTAGGCGGTCGGATGTCCGTCCCGTGCGCCGCGAGCCGCGGCAGGGCGAGGGCGCAGCCGAGGGAACCGGCCGCGCTCGCCGCGCTGAGCACGTACGGTGTCTGCGGGGCCAGTGTCATCAGCGGCCCCACGAGCGGCCAGCAGACGACCTTGGCGGCGAGCCCGAGGGCACGTGCCGTGCCCTCGGCCTTCAGGTAGTGGGCGTCCGCCCGCTCGGCGCGCAGCCCGTCGTAGAGATAGGCGCTCGCCGCGCCCGACGTCAGGGAACGTCCGGCCGCGATGGCGAGGAAGTGCGCGAGGAACCCGGTGTACGTCGGTGCCAGCACCGGTGCCATATTCGCCGCCGTCATGACCACCGCTCCCGCGCGCAGGCAGTTGCGGGCGCCGATACGGTCGGCGACGATTCCGGTCGGTATCTCGAACAGGCAGAAGGCGATGTAGTAGATGCTCTGGATGCCGAAGATCTGGCCGTCGGACAGGCCCGCGTCACGCTGGTACGCGTAGAACACGGGCATCCACCACAGCAGGTTGAACAGAAGCTGGAACCCGTTGTTCAGGCGGATGATCCGGCGCGCGGCCGGGGACGGCACCGGCGCAGGGGAGGGCCGCAGGAGGGACATACGGCGCCTCACCGGGCGTAGGGGCGGACCTGGACCAGGTGGAAGGTCCCCTCTGCGGTCATGAGCCACTCGATGTCCAGGGCGTCGTCGCAGTCGTCCTCGCTGAAGTGGGACTGCAACAGGCGTCCTGTCAGCGCCAGTTGGGCCAGTGAGGTGCGTGTCGCGGCCGGGAGGTCCTCGCGGGAGGAGCCGAGGTCGACCGTGCGCCCGCCGCCCTCGACGGTGTTGTACAGGTACTGCTGCGGCAGGACCGTGCCGTCGACCACCCGCTCGGGCGAGCCGGGCGTGCAGTTGAGGTACACGTTGCGGAAGTCCTCGGGCCGCGTCGGATCACAGGTCACCAGCACGCCCCCCAGGTCGGCGGGCATGTACTCCTGGACGATCACCCCCATGTAGGTGTCGTCCAGGGGGATGCCCGCCTGGTGCCGCAGGCGCACGCTGCGCGGCGACAGCAGCGACGCCCACACCTGCCGTACCGCGTCCATGAGCCGGTCCGTGCCGTGCACCGTGGTGACCGAGTCGTAGATCCCGGCGGCGGAGAAGCCGGGCAGATCCTCGGCGTTGGAGGAGGAGCGCACCACCAGACGACGGCCGTCCGCCGTGAGCTCCGCCACGGAGGCGGTGATCGCCCGCGCCACCTCCACGGGCATCGGCGTACTGCACGTCAGACGCTGAAGGTGCAGAGACAGCGAGTCCACCATGTCCAAGGCGTCGAGCTCCAGTGCCATCTTCAGCCTGCCGATGCCCTGCTGGAGTGCGGGGGAGGAGGTGAGGAACAGATGGTGCAGCCGGAACGGCAGGGCCACCCCCCGGGGTGCGCGGACCGTCTCCGCAACGCGTTCGGCCGCGGCGGCCCGCAGCCGCTCCGGCGACGCCCCGGGCTCGCCCAGCCGGGCGGCGAGGTGGCCGAGGAGATCCGGCCGTGGCGGGCGCGGGCGCGCGTAGAACCTCGTCAGATCCGCGGTGCGGCTGTCCAGGACGTGGTGCAGCTCCCCGAGGTTGGCGGCCTTGGTGCCGTAACCGTCCCGGTCGGTGCGCCGCAGCCGGTGCAGCGCCAGGATCGGGGCTTCCTGAAGCAGAGGTGTCTGGATACGGATGCGCTGCCGGTGCCAGGCGGGCCGTTCCAGAGCCGGTGCGCCGGGCAGCCGTTCCAGGGTGACGGCGTCCTCGCGCACGCGATAGCGCACCCACGCGCCGTCGAGACCGTCGCGCCGTACGACGGCGTCGAGATCGCGGACGATCGCGTTCGGGATGCCCCAGCCGGAGGCCAGGACGTTCGTGTGCGAAAGAGGAGTGGTCGGGGCCGTGTTGATGAACCCGGCGGTGCGGGGCACGTCGTCGGGCAGACGGGGCATGGCGACGATGTCCGGCCAGCCGAGTTCCGCGGCGGCACTCTCGTACTCGGCCGTGGTGCGGAAGTAGCGCAGCCGTCCCTCGGCCTCACCCGGGTTGAGGCAGGTACGGGTCCGGTTGCCGAACAGCTCATGGCTGAGGATGCGCGGCACCCGCGCCTCACCGACCGCGGCCAGTTCATGCTCCTGGCCGTGGTTGGCCGGCTTCAGCAGCAGCGGCAGGCGACCGTCCACCCGTCCGCGCACGTAGTGGTAGAACTCCTCCAGCAGGGGCCCGGGCATGGTGTCCGCCTCGGTGGTCTCCAGTACGAGGAAGGGCCGCTCGGAGCCGTCGGCCTCCTCCTCGGTGTGCAGGGACAACACACCGAGCAGGAAGCGGCGTTCGGGGTCCATGTACACCGAGGCGTTGAACGCGTCCAGGTTCGCGTCGAGTTCGTCCAGCGTCATGCCGAGCACGCGGGTCGCGATGTAGTCGACGTGGAAGGGATGCACCCGGGTGTCGAGCAGATGCCAGGTGTTCTCGGCACGGTCCACGACCACCTTGAGGTACGGATGGCCGGCCAGCACCCCGGACAGCGCGCGGAACAGCGGCAGCGACAGGTTGGCGCCGACGGCGGTGCGGTCGCCCGCGGTCTCGGGCACGCCCACCTCGTCCAGTGTGTCGGTCATGCCCGCACCGCCTCGGTGACGTCCGTGGGCAGGATCCGCGGCAGGGCGTCCACCACCGCGGCGAAGTCGTCCACGACGGTCTGCGGCCGGTCGGCCGACAGCAGACACACCGCCGCCATGGTGTTGGCGCCGGCGGCAGGGTCGTACACCGGCACGGGGGTGCCGTCCGGCAGGGAGCTCTCGGCGACGACGGACAGGGTGCTGCCCGCGCCGACCGGGGCGGAACGGACGACCGTGTCGGAGTCCCACCGATGGCGGCGGGCCCAGGGCGAACCGTCACCGTTCACCGCGAGCACCACCAGGGACCCGGCCGCGCCGTCGGCGTCGTCCGGTGTCAACGCCCGCGCGGGCCAGGCGGGGGAGCCGCCGAGCAGCTGATCGGTGAACATGCCGACCAGGTCGAGTCCGAAGACCTGCTCGATCTGCGGCACCGTCATCGCGCCGCCGAACCGTGCGGCCGTCTCGATCACCCACATACGACCGTCTGCGCCCAGCTTGATCTCCGTGTGCGTGCCGCAGTTCTCCAGACCCAGGGCGTCCACGGCCTGCCGGGCCAGCTCCACGATCCTGGTCTGGGCGGTGCTCCCGAGAGCCGCCGGGGTGATGCCGGCGCGCTCGGTGAACGGCGCCACCGTGGGCATCCGTCCGCTCACACAGACCGGGCGGAAGGCACCGTCGACCACCACACCCTCGACACTGACGTAGTCACCCCAGCCGGAACCGTCGAACCAGTCCTCGGCGCACCCGCTGACGATCTCCTCCACGATGAAGTCCTCACCGGCCCCGGCCACATGGAGCTCCGCGAACCCGAGCAGCGCCGACTCCGCCATCACCGTGTGCGACCGCTGCCAGGCGTCGCGCACGTCCCCCGGCGTCTCGATGATCTGGTGGGCGGTGGAACCGGCGCTCCACGCAGCCTTCAGCAGCAGCGGGAACGACAACTCGGCCGCCGCGCACTCCAGTTCCGTGGCGGTGGTGACCGAGCGGAACCGGGGCTGCGGTAAGCCCCGGCGCTCCCAGGCCGCACGCATCAGCCGCTTGTCACGGGCGAGCACGGCGGTGGGCCCGGCACCCCGCAGCCCGAGTCGCCGGGACGCCTCGGCGACCGCCACCACCGCGTACTCCGAGAAGGTGACGACCGCGTCCGCGCTCACCTCGCGCGCACGGGCGGTGATGAGCTCCACGAGATCGCGTCCCTCCACGGCGGTGTGCGTGAGGACCGACTCGCACAGCCTCGCGGCTTCCGCCGCCACGGTGGCGGGCAGCTCGCTGAGTGCCAGCAGGTGCACCGCGGACCTCGCGGCCACCCGCGTCAGGGCGTGCCCCGCCGGGGGGCCGCCCTTGGCATGCACGTACAGCACCTTGCTCACTGATACCCAACTCCCTCGGTCGTCCCGACGCCCCGGGCGCGGACCGCGCCCGATCGGCTGCTTCGGCCGGCTCACGCGCTGCCGGTGCGAAGTCCCCCGTGTTGCCGCCTCTTTCCAGCGAACCAGCCTCAACTCGCGTAAGCGGCGCCGAAAGCGGCGAACCGTTCAGGCAAATGCCGTAGTGCCGCGACCGATTGGTGGCATGTGCAGATCAGGTGATGCGCTAGTGACCGACCGGTGCACACGGGGGTGGCACCCGGCGGCTGCGCATGGCTGATGCGCTACGGGATACGCATGAGGTGTCACTCAACGTGACATGGTGGACAATTGAAGGAGTTGGGCCGTGGACGAGGCCGATTTCAAGACGCTGCTCGCGCCCCTTCCGGTGTCCTGGTGGGAAGCCGACGGCGGGCTGAGAGTGCTCGACAGCGGAGGCGGCGCGTTCGCCGACGAGCGGACCGCCCGCCGCTTCCTGGAAGCCCTCTGCGCCGACCGCGGCGGCCCGTCGTCCGATGCGCCGGACGCGGGCCCGTACCAGGCGTGCTTCGAAGGCCGCACCTTCGACGTCAACTGGCCGGCCCGCCACACCAGCGCCGACCGGCACGGCAGCAGGGGAGTGGCGGTCGAGGTGAGCGGCCGGCCGGACGAGAACCCGTACGCCGCGTTCGCCGACCTCACCCCGGCCGCGGCATTCGTGCGCGACGCGACCGGCCACTACCTGTGGGCCAACCACGCGTACGCCCACCTGTACGGCACCACGCGCGACGCCGTGATCGGCCGCCACCTCGCCGATGTGGACGAACCCGGCGACGTCACCCGGTTCCTCGCCCTGGACCAGCAGGTCCTGACCGGTGACAGGCCCGTACGGCACACCCTCGGCTACCGGCGCCCCGACGGATCCTCCGGACGGGCGGCGGGGTACCGCTTCCCCGTCCGCTGGGCAGGGCACCGCTGCGTGGCCGGCATCTACGTCGACGTCACCGACTACACCCACGCCCTGGACCAACGGCGCCGCGCCGAGGAGGACTTGCGGGCCCTGCGCGACCACAGCGGCCTTCTCTGCGTCCGCCTGTCCGTGGACGGAGTGGTGGGGGAGGCCGGCACCGCCGTTGCGGAACTCCTGCACGTCCGCCTCTCCGAGCTCATCGGGCTGCCCGCCGACAGCCTCCTCGCGAGGACACCCGAACGCGGCGCCCTGCACCGGATCTGGGACGACCTCATAGACGGCCGACGCAGAAGCGCCCGTGCCGCCGCGGTACTGGTCGACGGGGACAACGGGCTGCGCCGTGTGCGTGTCCACCTGAGCGCGGTGCCCGGTGCTTCGGAACGCGTGTCCGGGGTATGGGCCGTCATGACGCAGGTCGGCTTACGCCACGAGGCGCAGCCGCCGCTCACGGCCACCCAGGTGCGCATCCTCGCCTTGCTGGCCGCCGGGCGCAGCAACGCGGACATCGCGGGAACCCTGCACCTCTCACGTCAGACCGTCGACTACCACCTGAGCCGCCTGCGCGACCTCCTGGGCGCCGCCACCCGCCCCGCCCTGGTCGCCCGCGCCTATGTGCTCGGCATCCTCTCCCCGCAGGCCTGGCCGCCCCGGTCCGCCACGGCGGCACATCCGCTGAGTCCGGTCTGAGCCGGCGGGCGCCATGCGCCGCGAGGGGCGAGGGAAAAGACTGAGGACAGCCCCTCGGGAGTGTGGTTATGATGCGCGGGATGAAGAACTTCTCCTCGTACGGATTGGGGGACTCGTTCGCGCAAGGTGAGTGCTGATGGCACATCACTTCACGAACGACTTCCCGTCCCGCCTGTTGATGTGGCAGCGCGTGCGCGAGTACGCCGTGCCACCGTCCATGATCGAGACCGCTACCGCACGGCGTGCGGTCGGTGACTGGTCGGGGGCCTGCGCCGCCGCCCGAGTCGACATCGATCTCGATCTGCGCGCCGTGCGCAACCGTCACGGCACCGAAGTCGCCACTCGCCTTCGAGCGGACCTGCGGCGGCTGGCGCCGGATCTGCTCCGCTGGCACATGCCCCGCACCGCGCCCGACGGCCGGCTCCGGCCCGGCCTCACCCTCTCCCTGGCCCGTTACGGCAGCTCGGGCGCCACGCCGCTGCTGCTGGTGGTGCGCACACCGCCGACCTGGGCCGATGCCGGTCAGCGGATGTCCCTGGCCCTGTGGGAGGGGTCCGGAACCGGCGCCCCCAGGCATCACCCGCACCCGCATCCCGACCGGCGCTTCCGGCTCGACCTGCACCGGCACCTCTGGGACTCCAGCCGAAGCGGCGAACTCGCGCGGCGATGCGGAGCGGACGGGACACCGCCGGCGGCACCGCCCGGCCGGCCCCCCGGAACCAGTGGTTCCGTCCCGCCGGACCTTCCGGATCTGCCCGCCGTCGACGATGCCTTGTGGGCGGTGGCCCGGTGGGCCGCCGAAGCGGAGTTGCTGTTGCGGGCCGAAGAGCGCCCCCGCGGGGCCTTCACCGTGCGGCTCGGTGCGCGCAGCCGCGCCGTCCTCACACTCGTCGCCCCCGACGACAGCCACGTTCCCACCCTCCGGCCGCTGCGAGACGTGCTGCCGCCGCAGCAGGTCGCGGCTCTTCCGGTGCTACCGGAGGCATCGGCTCGGGTCCTTCCGGATCTGGAGCTGCTGCGGGCCGGGCTCATCGCGGCCGACCGGCTGCATCCGCTCGTCGCCGCGGCACTGGCGCAGCCCGGCCCGGCGCCAGCGGCCGCGCCCGCCCCCGCGCCCGGCGATCCGCACCAGGTCGAATGCCGGGGCGAGGTCCACAGGATCGCGCTGCGGGACGGGGCGCTCACGGCTATCGATCACGATCCGTCCGAACTGCGGCGTGAGGAACTGCTGGTGGCGCTCGGCGGGCCGGCGCTGCCCTGCCTGCGGGCGATCGACTCGGTACACCGCGACCCGCAGGCCCTGCCCGCCGTCCGGGAGCGGCTCCGCCACGGTGACGTCGCCGGGGCGCTGGCCGTGGTGGAGGGGCTGCTCGGTCCCGGCGCCGTCCTGCCCGACGGGCCGCTCCGGCAGGAACTGGAGTCGGCCGCGGCCCGCCGTATCGACCACGGCCTCTTCCGCTCGGGGCTGGTCACCGTGCACCCCGCCGCCGGCGACGCGGGAGGCGGGAACGCCTCGGGTGCGGGACACGTGGACGCCGGCCATCGTCCCCGGCTCGATCGCCGTGTGCCTCATGCCATGCGCCACAAGCACAGCAGCCGGGCCCGGCCACGCACCGGCCTGATGCGCTGACCAGTCAATGCCCCTGCATTTCCCGCGCGTTCGACGCCGCGCACCCTAACGCCACACGGACGGGCCGTCCCGTCCCCTCATCCCACCCCAGGTGATACCCATGACCGCCAGCACCCTCCTGCACGCCCCGGCCCCGGCCCCGGCCGCCGCCCCGGCACCCATCCCCGTCCGCGCATCCGCAACCGGCGCCCAACTCGCCCTCGCCGACGACCTCCTGAACCTGCTGCGGACGACCACCACCGAGCCGCGCCCCGACGAGCAGCTCGAAGCGCTCACCCTGGCCGTCGCGGCCGACCTGCCCGTGCTGCTCTGGGGCGAACCGGGCATCGGCAAGACCGCGGCCCTGACCCAGCTCGCCACCTCCCTCGACCTGCCGCTGACGACCGTGATCGCCAGCGTCCACGAGCCGTCCGACTTCTCCGGACTGCCCATCGTCGGCGACGACCCGGCGGTGCAGGGGGTGCCGATGGCGCCGCCGCAGTGGGCCGTGGAGCTGGTGCGGGCCGGGAAGGGCCTGCTGTTCCTGGACGAACTCTCCACCGCCACACCGGCCGTCCAGGCCGCACTGCTCCGGGTCGTCCTGGAGCGGAAGGTCGGTGCGCTTCAACTACCGCCGGGCGTAAGGATCGTGGCCGCCGCCAATCCGCGCGCCTCGGCGGCCGACGGCTGGGAACTGAGCCCGCCGCTGGCCAACCGGTTCGTGCATCTGTACTGGGTGCACGACCGGGAAGTGGTGGTGCGCGGGCTGGGCGGGGTCTGGCCCCGGGCGGAACTGCCCCGGCTGGAGCCGGAACGACTGCCGGAGGCCGTGGCGTACGCCCGGCGCGCCATCTGCGGCTTCCTTCAGGCCCGGCCGACACTGATCCACCGGCTCCCGAGCACCGAGACGCGGCGCGGCGGTGCCTGGCCGTCGCCCCGCAGCTGGGAAGCCGCGCTGACCCTGCTCGCCTTCGGCACGGCGGCCTCCGTCTCCCGGGAAGTGCTCGCGCTGCTGGTACGGGGCGCGGTGGGGGACGGGCCGGGGCTCGAACTCCTCGCCCATCTGGACCGAATGGACCTGCCGGACCCGGAGTCCCTGCTGACCGATCCCCCCTCCGCCGAGCTGCCGGAACGCGGCGATCTGCGGCAGGCGGCGCTGGAGGCGGTGGTGGCTGCGGTCGGCGCACGACCGGAGCGGGAGCGGTGGGAGGCGGCCTGGAAGGTGCTGGCCCGCGCACTGGAGACCGGTGCCCCGGACCTGCTGGTCGCCCCGGCGACCACGCTGGCCGCGCTGCGGCGCGACGACTGGGAGGTGCCGGAGACGGTGGAGCGGCTGGCCGCGGTGGTCGGCCTCGCCCGCCGGGCGGACCAGTCGGTGGGCCGGGCCACGGCAGTCGCCGGGCGCGCGACGGGGACGCGCCGATGAAGGGGGCCGCGAAGCGCCCGGTCCCGCTGCCGCACCCGATGGCCCGGCCCGCGCCGCCACGCCCGGTACGGGCCACCGTGCCGACGCCGCCGGCCGGCTCCGGCGGCCCGTACGACCGGCCCGGACTCCCTTTGGACATGGAGAAGTTGCTGGCCGCCCGGCTGCACGCGGTGAAGGTCCGCCCCTACCTGGCCGCCGCCCTCTTCGCGTTGCACGTCGTGGAGGACCGCTCGGTGCCGACGATGGCGGTGGACGCGCACTGGCGCTGCTACGTCTCGCCCGGTTTCGTGGCGCGCACCCCGGTGGAAGAGCTGGCGGGTGTCTGGGTGCACGAGGTCTCCCACCTGCTCCGAGACCACCACGAACGCAGCGAGCGGTATGCGCGGGAGCAGGAGGAGCACGGGCCGGGCGAGCGAGGCGAGACGGGGGGCTCGCGGGCCGAAGGCTGGGAAAGGCTGCGGCGCAACATCGCCGCCGACTTCGAGATCAACGACGACATCTACGGTGACGGTCTGCCCCGGCCTGCCGGAGCGGTGCGCCCGTCGCTGCTGCGGTTGCCTGACGGCCTGTTGATGGAGGAGTACCTGCGGACGGCTTCGATGTCCGGGCTCGCCGCCGACCTGGCCTGGCTGGACTGCGGCAGCGGTGCCGACGGGCAGGCCCGGCCGTGGGAGCTGGGGCCCGACGGGGCCCACGGGTTGAGCAGACAGCAGCGGGACGCAGTCCGCTTCCGGGTCGCCGAGGGCGTCAAAGGCCGGCCGGGCGATGCACCGGAGGGATGGCGCCGATGGGCGGACGAGGTCTTCCATCCGCCGCAGCCGTGGCGACAGTTGCTGGGGGCGGCGGTCCGCTCGGCGGCGGGCGCGCCGGGGGTGGGCGAGAACCACAGCTACCGGCGCCCCTCCCGGCGCTCGGCCGGCATCCCCGGAGTGCTGCTGCCGAGCCTGCGCCGTACGCCGCCCCACGTCTGCGTGGTGATCGACACCTCCGGGTCGGTGAGCGACGCCGAGCTGGGCAGCGCGCTGCTGGAGGTGGCGGCGATCTCGCGGGCGGTGGGCGGGCGGCGCGACCTCGTCTCGGTGATCTCCTGCGACGCGGCGGCCGGGGTCGCCGTCCCGCTCTGCCGGGCCGAGAACATCGAACTGCTCGGCGGCGGGGGAACGGACCTGCGCTCCGGCTTCACCCGGGCGCTCCGCTTCCGACCGCGCCCGGACGTGATCGTCGCCCTCACCGACGGCCAGACGCCGTGGCCCTCCGCGCAGCCGCCCTGCCGCACCGTCGTCGGACTCTTCCCCCGCCCCTCCCGCGCCGTGGACGAGGACAATCCGGACTACGTCCCCGACGCCCCACCGCCCTGGGCACGTGTCGTCACCATCGGCTGAGAGAGCACGGCGACCGGGCAGCCGACCCATGGCCGGCACGCCCTGGGTCAGCTCTCCCACTCGCGTGCGAGTATCGCGTAGACGTACTCACTGCCCCAGCGATCACCGTCGAGGTCGTTGTCGACCAGATGCGCTTCGCGCCGCATTCCGAGACGCTCGCACACGCGCACCGAGGCGGTGTTGAGAACATCGAGCCGGGCGAAGACCCGGTGGACGCCCAACTGGCCGAAGGCCAGCGAAGCGAGGGCGCGCGCCGCTTCGGTGGCGTAGCCCTGTCCGGCGTACCGCGGGTCGAAGACCCAGCCGATCTCGGCCTGTCGGGCGCGCGCGCTCGCGAGAGTGAGGACCACTTCGCCGATGGCGACGCGGGGATCCTCCGCACGGCACACGGCCAGCAGGAGTGCGTCGTCGTCCGCTTCCCAAGGCGTCCCGCCCGTCCGCGCGGCGATGGACTCGGCGCAGCCCTCGCGCGTGAGCGGCGGCCGGTAGAGGAAGCGGGCGACCTCGGGAAGGGCCTGGTACGCGTACCGGTCCTCGACGTCGTCCGGAGTGAAGAGCCGCAGGACCAACCGTTCGGTGGCAACTGGTGCCTGGGCGCAATGTGAGACAGCGGTCATCGGACCTCCCCGTGTGCTGCCAGTCAGTCACCCGGCCAGCGTAATCGTCCCCCCAAGGAGCTGGAGATCGCGTGGGCCGACTACTCCTGTGAGCGAACGGCACGGCTGCATGAGGCCGTGGCCGAAGCGCGTCGCCGAGTCTCCAAAGGGCCCGAAGGCCCCGACTCGGCACGCCGCATGGGAGTCGTCAGGTGTGTGGCCAGAGGATGAAGAGGGGATAGGCGCGTCGGCTGGGCCGGTCACCGATTTCCTTGATCGCCGCCTGGATCCGGCGCAGGTGACCGGTCGTCATCTCCAGGGGCGGCTCGTCGGGCTGGTACGTGGTGCGGATCGGGTAGTCCACCCCTGGCTGCCTGGTCATCTCGATGTGGCAGCCGAGCACATGGGTGACCGGTCGGCGGTCGGAGAAGGCGATCAGGCGGTCGATCGTCCGGGCGAAGGCATGCCAGTCCTGGATGTAGAGCCGGCCGGGATAGACCGTGTCACCGGTGAGCAGGAAGCCGGTCCAGGGATCGTAGAAGGTGACGGATGCCTCGTGGTGGCCCGGGGTGGCCAGGCACTCCAGCACGCGGCCGCCCAGGTCGACCCGCGCCACGGCGTCAGGGTCCGCGCCGAAGCCCAGATACTTCCAGGCGGTGGGCAGGTCGGCGCCGACCACTGTGGTGTCGGGGCGGTCGGTGAACTGCCGGTCTCCCGCGATGTGGTCACCGTGCGGGTGGGTGTGGAGCACCAGCAGGTGGTATTCGTCCCGGGGGTGGCGGGCGAGCCAGCCGGCGATGAGTTCGTCGACCACCCGGCGCAGGGGGAAGAACCGGGCGGATGCGGTGGCGCCGGTGTCGATCAGCACCGCCCGGGCGTTTCCGAACAGCAGGAACATGAACGGCGCCTCGTAGTCGACCGCCTTGTTCTGCCGCAGGATGAACGTGTGCTCGTCGTACGGATGAACCTGGATGTCCGGATCGGTGTTGTGCTTGGCCGACGGCGAGCCGTGAATCCACCGGACGCCCAGCGGACGAGGCCGGGGAGTCACGCTCGTGAAATCGATCAGGTGCGCCCCTGCGTCCATGACGTCTCCTTCGAGTGCGTCGTCTTGGCGGGCCGGGTACGGCGCACATCTCGTCCGGGGCAGGCACCTACGAGCTGCCACGGCGAACGTAGCACGACCGGACAACAGGCCGGTCGGCATGATCCCAGCCGTGACGCCTGAGCGGGGCGATGCCTGCCGCGCCTGCGAAGAGGCCGCTGCGCATCGCTCGGCGCCGGCCATGGGAGGGCTGCGACGGGGGCGCGGTCGCGAAGTGGCGTCACCGGTTCGCCGCAGCTTCAGCCCTGACCGGTACTAGGAGTCTGCCGGCCACGCCGGCAAGCGGCCCTGCGACCAGCAGCGGCCGAGGGCCTCGGCGCGCAGAGCCGAGCGGTCGAACACCGCCAGACCGATGATGCTGCGGCCGGAGGCGCGGCGGTCACCAAGCGTCGGTATCGTCGGCGCGACTCCGACCCCCTCCGCCGACACCCACGCCACCGCACGGCCGGCCGCCGCTTCGTCGAGGCGGTGCAGGAAGCGCAGGCGGCTTTCGAGCGGGAGGCGCGACAGCGCCCAGGTCGTGGTGACGACAGGCAGGGCGTCCGCGGGCACACGGTCGAAGGCATCGGGCAGCATCTCGACGGCGTCACCCTGCAGCAGCAGCGGAGCGGCCTTCGCCGCCAACGCCATCTCCGCTTCGAGCCTCGTGACCCGCTCCGCTTGATCCGGCCACACGCAGGCGCGCAACCATCGGGCGTTTTCCGCGTCGGTCACATCGACCGGATCGAGATCGACGCCGACCCGGGCGACGACCTCGGGCATCACCCGTGTCGGGACGGGCCGGTCTCCCACGATCGAAGCCGCAACGGATTCAGTCAGAACGCGGTGCCCGTCTCCTCCGCCAGCGTGTGCAGAAGGCGGTCCTGGAACGCCTCGTCGTGGACTGCGGGGTGCGGTTGCTGCCGCCGGCGGTGGTACCAGTAGCCGTCGGTCGTCAGGGCCTCCGGTTCGTCGCTGGAGGCGAGCCACTCCTGCGTCTCATGGCCGAGTTCGAGATCGTCCGGTGCGTGGGGGCCGCCCATCCTGGTCGGCACCCAGCCCGGATCCACGGCGTTGCTCAGCACCCCGGGCCGCAGGCGCGCCACCGCGGCCGCGAGCGTCGTGACGTACAGCTTGCTGTCGGAGTACGACCCCGCGCTCTTCCCCCGCCAGTCGACCCCGGCCGGCGAGGGACGCCCGCCGAAGTGCGAGCCGCTGCTCAGGTACACCAGCCGGCGCGGCCCGCGCAGCAGGGCTGTGAGCAGGTACGGCGCGATGACGTTGACCGGCATGACCGCCGGGCCGCTCCACACGCCGGCGTTGTGGATGATCGCATCGAGTGGCTCGGTCTCGTTGAGCTCGGCGGCGACGCGCCGTACGGCCTCACGTTGAGTGAAGTCGCCCACGACGATGTCGGCCCCGCGCTCGACCAGCGCACCGAGGTCCGCCGCGCGCTCCTGGTTCCGGGCGTGTACGACGACCTCGTGCCCCGCGGACAACAGTGAGTCCGCCGCGGCACGTCCGAGGCCGTCCGCGGAACCGGTCACCAGGATCCGGCTCAAGAGAACACCGCCTCTCGGACGCGCGAGGCCCCGGCGGGCACCGCGGAGCCGAGCGTTGCCCGGACCATGGCCGTGTCCTCGCACTCGTCGACGCGGCCGTCGCCGGCACGGCGCACGACAGCTTCCCGCATGAGGTGTCTCCTTCCGTTTAGGCCGCAGTAACCGCACTGACCGCAGCGTCCGCGGGCCAGCGGTTGAAGAGCTTCAGCCGGTGGAATGTCGCGAAGCCGAACCGGCCTCCTCGGTGGCGGCCCAGGAGGCGAGCAGACGCAGCCCCTCTTCGGAGGGCGAGCCGGGTTCAGCGGTGTAGACGGTCAGGGTGAGGCCGGGTTCCGCGGCCATCTCCAGGCCCTCGAAGGCGAGGGTGAGGTCGCCGACGGCCGAGTGGTGGAACCGTTTGATGCCCGTGCCGTGGAGGCGGACGTTGTGGGAGCCCCAGAGGGTGCGGAACTCCGCACTGCGGGTGGACAGCTCGCCGACGAGATCGTGCAGGTCCTTGTCGTGGGGGTTGCGGCCCGCCTCCGTGCGCAGAATGCCCACCGCCATGTCGGCGAAGAGCTCCCAATCGGGATAGAAGCGACGGGATGCGGGGTCGAGGAAGTTGAAGCGGGCAAGGTTCGCCTGGTTGTGGGGGCCGGCGTAGAGGTCGGTGTAGAAGGCGCGGGCGAGCTGGTTGGCGGCGAGGATGTCCATGCGGCCGTTGCGCACGAAGGCGGGTCCGGCGGTGATCGCGTCCAGGGTCCACTGGAGGCTGCGGTGCGGGGTCCACTGCCGGGTGGTACGCCGCCGGGGACGAGCGAGGGCGTCGGAGCCGTCGGCGGTCTGGGCCAGATGGAGGAGGTGCGCGCGTTCGGCGTCGTCCAGCTGGAGGGCGCGGGCGACGGCCTCGAGGACGGCCGGAGAGACGCCGCCGAGGTTCCCTCGCTCCAGTTTCGCGTAATACTCGACGCTCACGTCGGCCAGGGCCGCGACCTCGCTCCGGCGCAGGCCGGGGACGCGCCGCCTGTTCCCGGAGGTCAGGCCGGCCTGCTCCGGGGTGATCTTTGCTCGCCGCGAGGTGAGGAACTCGCGGACCTCGTCACGGTTGTCCACACCTCGACCGTACGGCCTGCCCGCCACGGGAGGGATGTACTGGCAGTACACCTCTCGCCGGTAACTCGCTGCCCGCGCGGAAACCCGGTTACCTGGAAGGCGTGGCACTTCTCCGCTGGGGCGCGACGGCGCCCCACGCCGGGAGTGCCCGTCCGGGACGCGCGCCAGGACAGCGGCGCCTCCCTCACGCGCCCGGTACGCAATCACCCATGGGCACAGGCGGCCCCCGGGGGCCGCACCAGCAGCCCGCCCCTTGAGCACGTAAGGACTTCCCTCATGCGCGGAGCAGTGATCCACGCCCCCGGCGATGTGCGCTTCGAGACCCTCGACGACCCGAAGATCCTCCAGCCGACCGACGCGATCATCCGCACGGCCGTCACCTGTGTGTGCGGCTCCGACCTGTGGCCCTACCGGGGCCTGGATGCGACCGACGAGGCTCACCCGATGGGCCATGAGTACGTCGGCTTCGTGGAGGAGGTCGGCAGCGAGGTCACCGCGGTCAAGCCGGGCCAGTTCGTCGTCGGTTCCTTCGCCACCTCGGACAACACCTGCGCCAATTGCCGCAACGGCTGGCAGTCCAACTGCCTGAACCGCGAGTTCATGAGCACCTGCCAGGCCGAGTACGTCCGCATCCCCAACGCCCAGGGCACCCTGGTCGCCACCGACGAGCACCCGGCCGAGGGGTTTCTGCCCAGCCTGCTCGCCGTCTCCGACGTGATGGGCACCGGCTGGTACGCCGCGCTGGCCGCCGAGGTCACCCCCGGCTCCACCGCCGTGGTGGTCGGCGACGGAGCGGTCGGCCTGTGCGCGGTGATCGCCGCCAAGGAACTGGGCGCGGAACGGATCATCGCGATGAGCCGCCACGAGAGCCGCCGGAAGCTCGCCCTGGAGTTCGGCGCCACCGAGATCGTCACCGAGCGTGGCGAGGAGGGCATCGCGCGGATCAAGGACCTCACCGACGGTATCGGCGCCGACGCGGTCCTGGAATGCGTGGGCACCGCCCAGGCCATGCAGCAGGCCCTGCACTCGGCCCGGCCCGGCGGCAACGTCGGCTTCGTCGGCGTCCCCCACGACGTGGCGATCGACGGTCAGGAGCTGTTCTTCTCCCACGTCGGCCTGCGCGGCGGCCCCGCCCCCGTGCGCCGCTACCTGCCCGACCTGATCGACCGCGTCCTGTCGGGCCGGATCAACCCGGGCAAGGTCTTCGACCTCACCCTGCCGCTGGAGCAGGTCGCCGAAGGTTACAAGGCCATGGACGAGCGCCGCGCCGTCAAAGCACTCCTCAAGCCCTGACCCCACACCGCATCCGCGGGGCCGGGCGCTCGCGTGCGCGGGAGGCCGCGTCGACGGGGGAGAGGCACGACCTCCTGCGACCCCGGTGACCCCTTGCCGGCCCGGCAGACCGTGGGCCGCCGGCGCACCGGGCGCGGACCACCGTCGGCACGACGTCGTCCACTGGCTGACCCCCGTCACCGACGAGGAGTACGCCGCCGCCCCGGCCGTCGATCCGGCGCAGCGTGCCCTCGGGGGTTGATACCGGCGAGCTCACTCGGTCCCTTCAAGCAACTGCGCACGAGGTTCCGCCCGGTGGGTGCTCCGTTCTCCCGCGATGCCGTCGTGGCCCACTACGTCCGCCCGATGGGACCGACCTGCATCACCGTCGACGCCTTGACCGGCCCCCAGGTCACTCTTGTTCCAACGTCTGGGCCACCACCATGTTCGACTGCATCCCGGCCGACGAATGGCGGACGTGCCGACCCGACCGGGCTTCCCCAGCAGAAGAGCGTGCTCGCTGTCGCTCACGACCTGAGCCACCGGCGGATTGACGCGGCCGCAACGGTCCAGGCGAAGACGAAGGCTCTTCAGTCCGACCCTGCCGTCGCGTTGTCAGGACACCTCGCAGACGGCCAGGTGGTCGGCGTGACCGTGTTGACCGAAGTACCCCTCCCCGACCGTGCGGGAAGCACCCGGCGGCAGCGTGTAGCACAGCCCGGTGGCACCGTCCTGGTAGACGACCATCACCCCGACCGTGTCGGCACAGTTGCTGGCGGCGTCGGTGTACCGCCAGCTTTGGTACATGGCGACGCAGGCGGCGGCCGGCTCAGGATTCCCGGACTCCGCAAAGGCCGGCTCCGCAAGGGCGAAGGGAAGGATCAAAGACATGGCGGAACCCGCCGTCCGTACGGACCATTTCATCCAACTCTGCACGGATTAAACTCCCTGACTTTCGAACAGAAGATGTACTGACGGCCAGAAGAGCCAACATGAAGGGCCCCTCACTCCTTCAGGAGTCGAAGGAATCAGAGGGCATGGCCAGGCGCAACAGGCCTGCGCCTGCCTTCGGACAGAGCGGTGGTTGCATGGTGTGGGCGGCCGGTGCCCTGTGGCGAGGCGGCACGAGCCCGGTCTGCGGCCCAAGTGACGCTTCAACCATTTCAACGCCACCGGGCCGTGCTCGCTCCGTTCCTCCAGGTAGCGCGCCCCGGCGCCGGCCAAGACTCCCGGACGTCTGCAAGCCGCGTGGCGCCGCGACGGTCCGCCCTCGGCCAAAAGAGGCTGGACCGCCGATCACCGGGTAGTCGAACCTCGCGGGGCCCGACGACAGCAGGGCACCCCCGGCGAAAGGAGTGTCATGTCAGGAGTTCTCCAACGACTCAAGCAGTTCGCGAGGAGTCCGCAGGGTCAGCGCACGATCGAACAAGTACGCCGTACGGCGGCCGATCCACGCCGCCGAGCCCAGGCCCAGCGACTCTTCGGCAAGCTGCGCGCCCGCCGTTCGGCGTAGGGGACGCTCCGCCCTGCGGTGCCGCTCGCCGAGCGTCGACTTCACCGGGTGACGCCACAAGGCGCCGACGAATGCGTCCGGTATGTCCCTACACCTCTCCACGATGTTCGGCGTCCAGCGCGGCCAGTTCGTCCGCCGACAGCCGTATGGTCCCGGCGGCCATGTTCTCGGCCAGGTGGTGCGGGTCGCCCGTGCCGGGGATGGCCAGGACGTGCGGGCCCTGGTGCAGGGTCCAGGCGATCCTGATCTGCACCGGGCCGACGCCGTGTGCCCGGGCGACGGCACGTACCGCCGCGCTGTCCTGTCCGACGGCGCCCGCCGTCCCTCCGGCACCGGCGACCGCGTAGAACGGCACGTAGGCGATGCCCAGTTCGCCGCAGGTCCGCAGGAACTCGTCCTGGTCGGGGCGCACGCCGATGCCGTACGGGTTCTGGACGCATACCACGGGGGCGATGTGCAGTGCCTCCGCCAGGTGGGCAGGGGTGACGTTGGACAGGCCCAGGTGGCGGACGAGTCCGGCGGCGCGCAGGTCGGCCAGGGCTGCGAAACGCTCGGCGATCGAGTCGGTGCCGACGATCCTCAGGTTGACCACGTCCAAGTGGTCGCGGCCCAGCTGGCGCAGGTTCTCCTCCACCTGGCCGCGCAGTTGCGCGGGAGTGGCGTGGGGCAGCCACCGGCCCGAGGGGTCCCGCCCCGGACCGACCTTGGTGGCGATGACGAGATCATCCGGGTACGGGGACAGGGCGCTGTTGATGAGTTCGTTGGCGCAGCGCAGGGGCGAGAAGTAGAAGGCCGCGGTGTCGATGTGGTTCACGCCGAGGTCGACCGCGCGACGCAGGACGCGGATCGCCCGGGCGCGGTCGCTGGATACGGCGTCGGGGATGAGCGCCTCGCCCTGCTGCGTCAGGCGCATCGCACCGAAGCCGAGGCGGCCCACCTCGCGGTCGCCGAGGCGCCAGGTGCCCGCGTTCGTGTCGGCGGGCGCTGTGATCGTGTGTTCGGTCATACCGGGAAGGATCCGGGGGGACATAGGATCACTGCCATTGATTCGGACATGTGTGAATCCTCGGGGGCCGTTCATGGAGGACGAACTCGCCTTCTCAGCCGCTGACCTGGCGCAGCTGCGGTTCGCCGTCTCCCCGATGTGGGAGGTCGGCACCAGTTTCAAGCTGGTGCGCTCCGGCCACGAGGGGCATCCGGTTCACGGCCGGTGGCTCGCCCAGGTACGCCCCCGCTGGACGGCCGCCGGGCTCGACCGTGGCCGGCTGGCGGAACTCGTCCCGCCTTCGGGTTACGTCCCGGACTTCCTCAATCCGGCCCCGGCCGGACCGGCTCCCGGTCTTGCGGCGGAACTCGCCGCCGTGCGCGCCACCCCCGCCGGACGCGTACGCGCCGAGCTCGACCGTCTGGCACGCGAACAGGGGTGGCTCGGCCCCCATGCGCGTGCCCTGTACGCCGATCCGGCCAGTCGCCTGGCGCGGCTGGCCGAGGAGATAGAGACCTACTGGGAGCTCGCACTGGGCCCCTACTGGGCGCGGATCCGTGCCACCCTGGACGCCGATGTCGGCCACCGGGCCCGGCAGGCCGCCGAGCACGGCGCGGCCTACCTTCTGAACGATCTGCACGCCTCCGCGACCTGGGCCGGCAGCGCACTGCGGCTGCGGCGACGGGGGCGGCGCGGGCTGAGCCGTGCCGCGGCGGGAACGGGGCTGGTGCTGGTGCCCTCAGTCTTCTCCGGCTTCTCCGTGCCCGGCCTGCTGACCCGGGTGTCGCCTCCGGACCCGCCGCAGCTCGCCTATCCGGCGCGCGGCACCGGGGCGTTGTGGGAGGCACGGAACGCGACGGGGCCCGCCGCACTCGCCGCCGTACTCGGCCGGTCCCGGACCCGGCTACTGGCCGAGCTGGACGCGCCTGCCTCCACCACCGAACTGGCCCGGCGTACCCGGCTGTCCGCAGCCGGGGTGTCCCAGTCCCTCACCGCCCTGCGTGACGCCGGCTTGGTCAGCGCCCACCGGGCCGGCCGTTCAGTGCTCTACGCCCGGACCCAGGTCGCTGACGACTTGCTGACGGCGTCCGGCTAGAACCTGGCGGGGCGATCATGGGCGGTCCCTCGACCGCGAGGCCTCAAGCAACGCAACACGGTCGAGCGCTGTCACCGCCACAAACAGCCCTGGGTCCCCCTTGACTCCGTTCACGAGATCCGTTCCGGCTCGACCTCTGTGGTCCGTGCACGCCGAGTGACTGCCACCCGTGCCCTGTCCTCCCGGCCCATCCTCATCTCGTGATCTTCGCGGCAGGTGGGACGGTGATGGTGCACAGTCGCTTGGTGGCCCGGGTGAAGGCGACGTACAGGTCGCGCTCGCCCCCAGGGCGGGCGGCGGTGATGCCGGCCGGGTCGACCACGACGGCGGCGTCGAACTCCAAGCCGCGCGCCTGTGAGACCGGCACCAGTCGGGCATGCTGCTCGATCCCCGCAGCCGCGAGCTGCGCCGTCCTGCCATCGGCGCAGATCACCCCGATCAACTCGCCCGGGTACGCGGCGCCCTGCTCTCGCAGCTCCCGCACGAGGGCGGTGACGAGCGATTCGGGTTCCGCGGCGAGGGTTCGCGGCACCTCGCCGCGCCGGATCGACCGGATCGCCGGCCGGCCCGGGGCGATCCGGGCGAGCAAGTCCTCTGTGGCGGCGAGGATCTCCTGCGTGGTCCGGTAGCTGACGGTCAGGGTGCGCAGGTCGAAGCGCCGACCGAGGTGCGGGCCGAGTGCCTCCTTCCAGTCCCGGGCCACCGTCGCCGGGCCTGCCTGGGCGAAATCTCCGACCAGTGTCATCGACCTGCCCGGACAACGGCGCACGATCATGCGCCACTGCATGACGGTGAGCTCTTGTGCCTCGTCGACGACGACATGCCCGAAGGTGTGCTCAGGCGGGCCGTCGACCAGGCTCGCCGCCTCGTCGAGAAGCGGCACATCGGCGTCCGTCCAGGGGGCACCGGGTGCTCGCCGCAGCAGGGCCCGCTGGTCGTCGGTGAACTGCTGCAGGTACGCGGCCAGCGCGTCGCCGTCCGTCAGCAGGTCGTGGACCACATCACCGGGCGTGAGCCGCGGCCACAGGTCCTCGACGGCCCTGTCGAGCAAGGCATCGTCCAGGAGTTCGGCGCGCATGGCGTCGGCGTCGAATTCGTCGGCCCCTGTGGCGGGTGCGTCGTCAACACCGAGGCGGCGCAGGTCCGCTGCCACGACCCGGTCGAGGTCCAGGCCGGTCAGTTGCGCGACCTGAGCGTCGATACGTTCAAGCGCCTCGGCGCCACTGCGGGCGAGCTCACGGACGAGGGCGTCGACCAGCAGCTCCTTGAACAGCCGACGCGCACGGTTGTGCGCGAGACCACTGGTCTGTGCCGACTCCCGCGCTTGTGCGACATCCCTGTCCGGCAGACGAATCCACTCCTGCCCGATCCGGACGTCGAAGTCGCCGCCCGGTGCCTGCCGTGAGCGGACCACAGCGGCCAGCGCGTCGGCCAGTGCGTCACTCCCCTTCAGGCGCGCCACCTCGAAGGGGTCCGTGGCGCCGGGTACGACGCCGGCCAGTTCCTCGCACGTCGCCAAGACGACGTCGTTCTCCCCGAGCGAGGGCAGGACCTGGCAGATGTAGTCGAGGAACCGCGCGTTCGGTCCCAGTACGAGCACGCCGTGCTCGGCTGCCTTCGGGAACGCGTACAGCACATACGCGGCGCGGTGCAGCGCCACCACCGTCTTTCCGGTGCCCGGACCACCCTGCACCACCGTCACCCCGCGATGCGGCGACCGCACGATCGCGTCCTGCTCGGCCTGGAGCGTCGCAACCGCCGCGCCCATCCGCCCCGTGCGGCTTTCCTGGAGCGCGGCCGTCAACGGACCGTCGCCGACCACGTCCTGTCCGGTGGGTGCGGAACCGTCAAGCAGTTCATCGCTCACCCCCACCACCGTGCGGCCCGCCAGGCGCAGATGGCGGCGGCGCCGCAGCCCCATGGGATGCACCGGCGTCGCCTCATAGAAGGGCCGCGCGGCCTCGGCCCGCCAATCCAGCAGCACCGGCAGCTCGTCCGAATCCCTTTGCAGCCCCAGCCGCCCGATCCGCAGGACGGTCCCGTCCGCCAGGTCGATCCGGCCGAAGACCAACCCGTCCTCGGCACCCTCCAGCCGACGAACCTCCCGCGCCAGCCGCCCGGCCGTCACCTCCCTCTCGTACAGCTCGCCCGCGCCGTCGGACCGCGACGCGAGCACGCACGCCAGTTGCTCCCGCGCCCCGGCCAGCCGCTCGTCGAACAGCTCGCCTATGACGGAAACCTGAACTCGCTCAAGCTCCACCTCACGCGCGGCAACTTCGTTGATCTGGGACAAGGAAAGGCCCTCTCGGCTCCACCCGCCAACATTTCGAGGCGCCACTATGCAGACCGATTTCGGAAAAGTAAATGTTGACCAAACCAGCTGGAATGTGTCCTCCGATGCACCACCACGCCCGCCCGCAGTACCGGCACCCGCTTCCGCTTCCTCGCGCCGGGCCGTCGCCTGCGGCGGGAGAAGCCCACACCTCGCCGCCTGCTGCCACGCGAGTTCAAGGAGCGGATCGCTGTCCGGCTCGCGGGCCGCTCAAGGAGTGCTGGCAGCCCATCAGACGGCTGACTACGGGGTCAGGCGGCCTACGGGGTCAGGCGGCCGGCAGAAGGGCGAGGGCGGGGGCGGGGGGCCTCGACGATGATCTGACGGACGCCGTGTGGCCGTCGAGAAGTGCCCCGTCGGAGGACCGCCACGGCCGCTTGACGCGCAACCGACACCCCGGCGCACGCGTCGCATGACACATGGAACGCGAATGGCTCTTCTCTCTCATCCCTCTGACGATCGGTGTGGTCTTCCTGGCTTTCGGTGTGTACGGTCTCCGCCGCGCCGCCGCGCTCCGCCGTGAGGGCGTCAATGCCGAGGCGCGGATCGTCCGCCACGAGGTCAGCCGGAGCGACGAGGGCGCCACGTTCTACCACCCGGTCGCGGCCTGGACGGCCCAAGACGGAAGCGCGTGCGAGTACTCGTCCAGGTTCGGCCGCGGAGTCGTTGGTAACCGCTTCCGAGTCGGGACGCGCGTCACCGTCCGATACGACCCCAAAGCCCCACACCGGTTTGCGATCGAGGGCTGGGACATGAAGGCGGTCGATGTGCTGTTCACGGTGCTGGGGTCCGTGTTCACGGCAGGCACGGTGACGGTCGTACTCGTCCGGCTGCTCACCCTCTGACACAGCGCCGCGATCGCCGTAGGGCGGCAATGCTGCCTGCCGGTGAGCACTGACCGCCGTCAGCCTGCGGATCTAAACCAGTGGACTGATGGAGCGCTGGATTGCATCCGGTGGGTGGATGTGGCTCGGCTGCGGCGAATGACAGCGTTGCAGCCATGCGTACGAATTCTGCCGTATCACGCCGACGTTCGACCGCGGGTACAGCTGACGGTCAGGTGATTGAGCCCTGTTCGGTTCAGAGGTCCCAGGGAGGGTGCGTGGTGACCACACCGTTCACCGGTCGAGATGCTTTGACGCGCCGTCGCCTGCTGGGAGCCGCGCTGGCGGCCGGCGCGGCCGTACCGCTCGGTCTCGTCGGGGCGGCCCGGGTGGCGGCCTCGGGCGCGCCCGCCCCGGCGCAGCTCACGCTGCCGGAGCCTACCGGGCCGTACCCGGTGGGCACGGTGGCGCTGCACCTCGTCGACACTGCCCGCCCGGACCCCGTGATCGGTCCGGGGCGGCATCGGGAGCTGATGGCGAGCATCTGGTACCCCGCCCGGGACGTCCGGCGGTACCCGCTCGCGCCGTGGATGTCCGCCGGTGCGCTGCGGGGGCTGCTTGCATCCGCGGGGTTCCCCGTGGACGCCGTCCAGGTGCCGCTCACCTCCGGCCACCAGAGTGCCCCGGCGCGACGGAGCGGCCGGGAGCTGCCCGTCGTCGTCTTCTCGCACGGCGCGCACAGCCACCGAGCCGACCACACCGTCATGGTGCAGGAACTCGCCGGCCACGGCTACGTGGTGGTGACGGTGGACCACACCTACGACGCTTTCACCGAGTTCCCCGACGGTCGGGTCCTCGCCCCCCTCACAGACCCGCAGCACGCGATGGGACCGGCGGACTTCGCCGCCGACATCCGCTTCGTCCTCGACTGCGTCGAGGACCTGGCCGCCGGGCGGAATCCCGATGCCGACGGCCGGCCCCTGCCGACGGGCCTGACCGGCGCGATCGACCCGCGGCGGATCGGCATGTTCGGCTGGTCGAAGGGTGGGACGGCGACCGCTCTCGTCATGCTCGGCGACCCGCGTGTCCGGGCTGGGCTGAGCCTCGACGGTCCGATGCTGCCGACCATCACCGGCGACCTGGACCGGCCGTTCATGATGATGACGGCCGAATTCACGCGGGCCCAGGAGCCCAGCGTCGCCGAGTTCTGGACGCGCCTGCACGGATGGCGGCTCAACATCCAGGCCGAGGGCGCTGTCCATTCGTCCTACGGCGACAACCAGGTGCTGTTCCCGCAGCTGGCGGCGGCGGTGGGCATGAGCGATGAGGAACTGCGCGGCTGGATCGGCACCCTCGCCCCGGCTCGGGCGGTACGTATCCAGCAGTCGTACCCGCTCGCGTTCTTCGACCTGCACCTACGGCACCGGCGAGGCCACCTGCTCGACGGCCCGTCCCGGGCGTTCCCGGAGGTGACGTTCCTGCCCTGATACGAGACCGCGCTGGTTGCAATCAGCGGGTGCCTGGTTGCAACCAGCGGGCGTGGGGCGGGGCTTCCGGGCGTGGAGCAGATCGAGGTGGGTGAGTTCGGCACCCTGCCCGTGCTCCCCATCCAGCAGTGCGGGCAGAGCCCCACGGCCCCTTCGTGCAAGCTCCGAGTGGCCGGCGTCCCGGCGACACCGAAGCGTGGGTGCCCTGATCGCAGGACTCAGCTCGCTCCCCACGGACCGGGGGGTGCCCGGCTTGGGGATCCACAGCAGCGGCTGGTTGTCTCGGCAGTAGTCGGCAGCCCCGTCCTCCCAGGGGAACCGGCCTCCCCTGTCGGGCCAGAAGAGCTGGGCCACGGGCAGGGGCGAGACCTGGTAGAAGTCCAGCCCCGCGCCGAAGAAGTCCTTGCACCAGCTCTCGTGCAAGGCGGGATAACCGCGGCCATTCGGCCTGACGTGTTTGGCCGTGTCAGCTGGACTCGGGCTGGTCGGGGGAGGGGTGGCCGACGGTGTCCGTGTAGAAGCGGCCCTGCTCGCCCAGGTCGTCGATCTCAAGGTTCTCTTCCTCGCTGAGTTGCTCATCGAGGGCGACACTGATGACGCTTCGGGCGTGGGCCAGTCGCCGCGCGACGTCCCAGTCGAAGACAAATTTGCCGACGGTGTACTCGTCGGCGGCTCCGCATCCCACCCGGGATCCGAGTCGGTCGAGGGAAACCACGAACTCGTTCAGGTCCAGCAGGATCGCGACGGCCTCGTCGAGGGGTATGCGGATCTCTCGGGAGGACAAGTCCATCGGCCGGTTCGACTCCAGAGCTGGTACCGGGCCAGATCGTGGTCTTGCTGGCCGGGGTCGGTGCGGGAACGGGAGCGGCTACTGATGAACATCGGGGTGTGAAGACAGAAGATCAGGCAGCGGCTGCACGTCAGAGCATAGATGCCGCCCGGGGGCAGGACGTGTTCGAGGTCCTGATGGACCGTATCGCCGGGCGGTTCGCCCGGGCGGAACCACGGCGCCGGGCGAGGGCGCCGGTGCTCGGGCCGATGTCGGACCTGCCGCGCAAGAACTGCTGGACGCTCGCCGAGCACGCATGCCACGCATCCCCGGACGGCCCGGAGCACCTGTTGTCGAGGGCCAGGCGGGACGCCGAAGCGGTCCGTGACGACATCCGCGACTTCGCTCCTGAAGCGCCGACACCGATCGCTGCCGTGCGGCTGGGATTCCTGACACCGTTGGCTTCGCCACGAAACCTGCGCTCGCCGCCCGCATGATCGGCCGTGCAGCTGGACGCCGGCGTGCCCGCGGCCTGGGTGGCCGGTGACGAGGTCTACCGCGCTGGAGGGGCGTGAGGTCGGCTCTGTCCTCGCCGTCGCCTGCGACCACCAGATCGCCACCCGCGGGGAAAGTTCCGCGCCGACAGCCTGGTCGAGAAGCTACCGAACCGGGCCTGGCAGGAGCTCTCCGCCGGTGCCGGAGCCAAGGGGCACCGCTTCTGTGATTGGGCCCTGGCCGAGGCCACCGCCGACGAACATTCCCAAGAACAAGCTCCGGACGGCCTGATCTCGCTGACGTGCAACGAGATCCGGCACCTGTTCAGCACGCTCGTCGCCCAGACCGTCCACACAGTCACGCACAGACTCCGCCGGTCCGAGTGGCGACGACGCCATCACGTCCGGGCACGGGCCTGCCACTACCGACTGCGGGTCGCTCAGTGGCCACAGAGATCATCGGGACCGTCCGAGCGCGTGGTCGGCGGCCTCGCCGGCCGGAGCCCCTTTTGCCGGGCTCCTGCCGCGTGCTGGTGAGCGCGGACGATCGTGGAATCGCCGGCGACGACCCAGTCGAGGTCGCCCTCGGCCCGGGCGAGCAGGGCGCTCACGATTCCGTCGGCGGCACACGTCCGCCGCCGGTTGTGGGCCCCTTGTCCACGAGCCGAAACGCTCGGGCAGGTCCGTCCACGGCGTCCCGGTGCGGTACTTGAACGCGATCGCGTTCGCGTCGATCACCTGCCGGTGATCCCGCCGGCGACCGCCCCGCTTCGGCGTCGGGTCCGGCGACAACGGCTCGATCCGCGCCCACTGCTCGTCCGTCGACGACACACATCGACCAACGATGAGATGCCGCAGGAAACGGCCTGGCCCGGCTACTTCGATGCCTCACCGAGCGGCGGGATGACACCCAGCTGCTGAAGGAAGCCGAGAGAGTCCTTGTCCGACCACTTCTCGGCCAGCTTGCCGTTCTCGATGCGGTGAATCACCGTCCCGGTCGTCGTGAGCTGCCTGCCGGTGGCAGGGACGCCTGGGAGGTCCTTCTCGTGCACTCCCCGGGCGATCAGGCGGGTCACGACTTTGTCTCCCTCCGCGATTTGATCCACGACCTCGTGGGTTCCGGGTGTGGCTTCCCAGAACAGCCGGAACACCTGCTTGAGTCCCTCACGACCGGGCCCGAACCCGGGAAACGGTGGCGGCGAGTGGTCCCGATAGTCCTCGGCCACCAGCTCGTCCATGGCATCCAGGTTGCCCGCGTCGATCTCCTGGTAGAAGCGGCGGACCAGGCTCTTGTTCTCCTCGATGGACATAGGGGCCTTCCTGCCTCACTCGTTGCGTCGTCGGAGCGGCATGTACGGCCCGAAGCGTCACCCGTCGCCTCCCTCGATCAAACGCTCGGCACGCCAGGCCACCGCAGAGGTTCACCCGGAAGCAGCCGTGCGAGTGGCGCAGCGCAGCGTCGGCGGGGCGAACGCCGCGAGACCTACAGCAGCCCGGCCGACGCGCCGGTGGCCAGAGCTGTGCCGGGATGCCTGCCTGGGCCGGCGAAACGCCCACGCACGGAACCCCGACGTGGCCGCCGCGCGGCGCAAGGAACGCGCCCCGCATCCGCAGCGAGAAGGGCATCCGCCGGGGCGGACGTTCCCTCGCCACCGCGGCTTGAAGAACCCGGCGAATCTGATCCGGTCACGGAACTGGGGGTTTTCCTGTGGATCACCTCGCCGGCCAGGTGAAGATGGCGGCGAGGTGGAGTCCGGCGAGACGGATGGTCGAGGTCTTGTCGTATCGGGTGGCGGGCCGCGCCATTGCTTGAACTTGTTGATGCAGCATTCAACGGTGTTGTGCTGTCGGTGGGCGGTCTTATCGAACGCCGGCGGCCTGCCGCCCCTGGCCCCGCGGCGCTTGCGGTCGGTCGTCTGATCCGCGGGTTGCGGGATCACTGCTCGGATCCCGCGCCGCCGCAGATGGCTACGGATCGCTCGGGACGAGTACGCGTTGTCCGGCAGCACGGCTTGGGTGTCGCGCCTGGCCCGCCGACCGTGCGAGGAACCCGGATGCGGGCCATGACCTGCGGGAACACTGGCGCGTCACAGCCCTGGCCGGGGTGATGACGAAGGCTGGTGGCCTGCGCCGGCCGTCGGCGGAGAGGTGGACCCTCGTGGCCAGCCCGCCGCGGGACCGTCCGAGCGCGTGGTCGGCGGGCTCGCCGGCCGGAGCCCCTTTTGACGGGCTCCGGTCGCGTGCTGACGAGCGCGGACGATCGTGGAATCGACGGCGACGACCCAGTTGAGGTCGCCCTCGGCGTCGGCCCGGGCGAGCAGGGCAGTCAGGATTCGTTCCCATCAGATGATCCGCAGGAATCGGCTTAGAGGGAGTCGAGGCCGAGCTCGTGGTTCTTGATCGCCTCGCGGACGGCGCTCACGAAGCCGGTCCAGAAGTGGTCGGCGTACGGGCTGTTGGCGCTCGGTACGCCGGCCGTCGTCCTGCGCTTGGCCGCGCCGGAGAAGTCACCGAACATCGCCGTGCGCAGCGCCGTGGACAGCTCCAGCTGGGCGCCGGCGCCGGTGCGGGTGCGATTGACGATGTTGGCCGGGTCGTCGCCGTTGATGGGGTCGGTGGCGCCCGCGAAGACCACGGTCACGTTCCAGTCGGCGTTGGCCGCGGGGGAGGTCAGGCCGTACTTCGTGAAGGCCGCCAGCAGGTTGCGCTTGAGCCGCTCGTCCCGGCCGCCGATGATGATCTTCTTCACGGCCGTGTCCTCGAACCCGTGCAGGGCGACGGCGTACAGGTTGCCGGCGCAGACGGCGAGGGCGGCCGGGTCGTCGCAGTGGGTGGAGGTGATGTGCTGCGCGGCGGAGTTGGCCAGGGCCTCGAACATCCAGTAGTCCCGCTGCGGTTCACCCGGCACCGCCGCGCTCGCCGGGTCGGTGTTGGCGTCGAAGGGCGTGTAACCGGCGACGGCCATGCACAGCTCGCTCGTACCCGCTTCTATCCCACCGCCGTGCGGCGCGATCACCGCCGTGCTGCTGACGGGGTTGCTCGTGCTGCGGGCATTGTCCGTGACCTGCACCGGCGCGCCGATACGGAACCGACGCATCCAGTCGGTGCCCTCCTTGGCGGCGGTACGGGTGTACATCTCGGTGTTGGACCCGTACTGGTCGGCCGCGGCGGCCGGCGTGGCGCCGCTGCCTATCACGGCATTGAGGGTGGGCAGGCCGGCGGCGACGGCGGCGACGGAGGCGAGGACGGTGCGTCTGCTGGTGTTGTCCATGGGCCGATCCTGCATCACGGCCCGACGGCCCCCTCCGGCGGCCCCTCTGGACATGACAACCCCCGTGCGGGGTGCGGGACTGCTCGGGCCGGAGCGCGCGAAACCAAGGGGGCCCGCAAAAAAGGATGCCCCGGATCGGCGGGGCTTCCTACTCTGCCGGCATGGACAGCAGACCCGCACTCCTGAACGTGATCGACGTCGAGGCCACCTGCTGGGAGGGACAGCCCCCGCCGGGGGAGGTGACCGAGATCGTCGAGATCGGGCTCACCGTCGTCGACCTGGCGGCGGGCCGTCGTGTGTCCCGGCATCGCATTCTGGTGCGGCCGGCACGCTCGCGGGTCAGCGACTTCTGCACCGCACTGACCGGTCTGACGCGGGCTGAGGTGGCAGGCGGGGTCTCGTTCGCCGAGGCGTGCCGGATCCTCGTCGAGGAGTACGACGCACGGGGGCGCCCCTGGGCCAGCTGGGGCGACTACGACCGGCGACAGTTCGAGCGGCAGTGCCGGGCCGCCGCGGTGCCGTACCCGTTCGGGCGCCCGGCGGAGGCGGGGCACACCAACGCCAAGGCCGTGTTCACCGAGGCGTACGGGCTCCGCAAGCGCCCCGGCATGGACGGCGCACTGCGTATCGCCGGTCTGCCGCTGGAGGGCCGGCACCACAGTGGCGAGGACGACGCGTGGAACATCGCGGCCCTCGTTCTCGATCTCGTAGAGCGCGGGGCGTGGGGCTAAGGGCTGTCCCGCAAAGATCTTGAAGTCGCCTCGGGCATGGTGGGCCGCTGTGCGGCCCGCTTACCTATCCGGTGAGAGCGAGGTTGTGCATCCTGGCGATGCCGAGCATGGCGTGGTGGACGCCGTCGCCTTTGAGGCGGCAGTCGCGGAGGATATTCCAGGTCTTCATACGAGCGAAGACATGCTCGACACGGGCTCGGACCTGCTTGTGGGACTTGTTGTGCTGCTCTTTCCAGTCCGGAAGTTCACTCTGGCCATGCTTGCGACGATGCGGGATGACCAGTCCGGTGCCCGGGTAGCCGCCGTCGGCGATCGTGACCGTGCTACCGACGGCATCCTTGGCGCCTGCCTCTTCCCATGCCTTGCAGTCGTTGCGGTTCCCGGCGAGCGGTCGGCCAACCACGACGACCGGGCGGGTGTCGGCGTCGATGACGACCTGATGGTTGGTGGAGTACCGGTAGTTCTTCGACCGCTCGGCGATCGTGTGGTCGCGGGTGGGCACCAGGGTGCCGTCCACGATGAGCACGGTGTCCTTGGCGAACCGCTTGCGGGGCTGGAGTGCAAGCAGGGGGCCGAGGTGGTTGATGACTCGGCCGGCCGTCGACTTCGAGACGCCGAACAGCGGAGCGAGCTGCCGCAACGTCAGATTGGTTCACCAGTAGGCCGTGACCAGCAACACCCGGTCCTCCAGCGGCAGGCTCCACGGCCGGCCTCGGTGGACCACATCTGCTCCATCGCGCCGCAGCGTGGTCAGCAGTTTGCCGAAGCAGCGGGGGCTCAGCCCCGCGAACGGGGTTATCCAGGACGGCTCCGATGCCGTGATCACACTCGCCACATCGTGATCATCACTCAGACCGGCCCAATGCCGAGACGATGCCACAGTTACGCTGATCGGGGCAGTCCACAATGCGCAAGACCGGGGGAAATCGTGAACCGACCACTGTTGTTCCTCGACGTGGACGGGCCGCTCAACCCTTACGCGGCCAAGCCGGAGAGGCGTCCCCACGGCTACATCACACTCAGAGTCCCCCGGAACGACGCCCATGAGGACGACAGGGGCCTCTCGTCCCGACGACGTCCCCTACGGGTCTGGCTCAACCCAGAGCACGGACGAATCCTGCTCCAGCTCGGCTTCGAGCTGTGCTGGGCCACCACATGGATGGACGACGCCAACCGGTGGATCGCACCGGTGCTCGGCCTTCCGGAACTTCCCTTCGTCGACTTCGGCGACGTCCTACTCCAGGAACGCCCTGAGGGAGTCCACTGGAAGACCGGACCGCTGGTGAACTACGCCAATGGACGTCCTTTCGCCTGGGTGGACGACGAGCAGAGCGAGCTGGATCAGACCTACGTGACCGCCCACCATCAAGGTCCCGGGCTCCTCCACCACGTCAACCCGCGGATCGGCCTACGGGAGAACGACTTCCGCGCACTCGCCGAGTACGCCCGGTCCCTGAACACCTCACCAACCACCGGCTGAGCACCTCACCAGCTCTTCAGGTTTGCTCCGTACTCGGAGCCAAGATGTTTGCGGGACAGCCCTTAGCCTCGGCCTTTCACGAGGGTCTTGTCCGGTCCTTGATCAAACAAGTGGAGAGTACTGCTGACCTGCAACGATGGGACTCGCCTAAGGTCC
>NZ_JBVJRL010000030.1:0-93456 GCF_055607665.1 Streptomyces sp. NPDC036984 | reverse complement strand
GGGGTGGGCGGGAAGGGGGTCGCGGGTGCGGGCCCGCCGGTTGGCGCCCCCACCAGAGGGGCGGGCCCGCACGCCGCTAGTCGCCGCTGGTGCCCTCGTCAGCGGCGTCCCGGCCCCGAGACCGGCTGGTGGTCGCCTTCTTGGCGGCCGTCTTCTTGGCCGCAGGCGCGGCCTTCTCCTCGTTGCCGTCGCTGCTGCTGTCCTGGCCCGCCTCGTCGGCATCCTTGGTGGAGACGTCCGAAGCGGAGTCGGGCAGCTTGCCGTCCTCCCAGGCGTCCGGGTTGGTGACCAGGGCTGCCAGGCGCGGCTCGGGCTCCTCACCGGGGCGCAGCAGGACGGTGCGGTGGCGGTCGGGGTCTTGCACGAACACGGCCCTACGCAGTACGGCCACGGCGATCAGCTCCCGAGGACGGTGGCGGAGATGTGGATGTCCGGCACGTACAGCACCGGCATGCCGATCGCGGCGCCGCGGGTGTAGATCTGGACCGGGTCGTCCTCGACCTTGGTGACGACGACGATGCCGGGGGCCTCTTCGCGGGTGAGGGCCGGGTTGGTGCCGGAGGTGAACTTGGCGGCCTCACGGGTGACGCCGTACTGGGTCTCCGCCCACTCGGAGGCCGGAACGTCGGGGATGAGGATCCACTTGTTGTCCGGGATGACCCGCTGGTAGGAGTCGTCGTTCCAGACCTGGACGTCGTAGATGACGATCGGCGGGAGGCCGAAGCGGGCGCGGACGGCGTCGACCTCGACCGGCGACAGGGTGGTGCCCGGGTTGTTCGCCGCGTTCTGCCCGTAGTACGCCATCTGGTACTCGGCGTTGGAGGCGAGCAGGGCGCGGGCCCGGCGGGAGGTGAGGACCATCTTCGGGGCGGGGGCGCCGGAGTCGATGAGGTAGTCGATCCAGGCCCGCTCGTCGGACAGCGGGGTGGCGCTGGGCTGGTCCCACAGGGTGCCGGCGGTCGGCATGTTCTCGGCGGGAACGTTCCAGTTGACGTCGAGGCCGAGGCCGGGCAGGGTGACCGATCCGGTGGCCAGGAGCTGGCCCGCGGCGAGTTCCTGCGCCGTCTTGATGGACTCCACGTGCCGCTCGACATCGCTGTAGAGCAGGTCGAGGTAGCGCTGGGTGTCGGAGCCGTGGCCGACGTCCAGGAGGATCTGGTCCATCTCGCTGATGGGGAGGGTCTGGCCGAGAGCGGGGAGCATGCCCTCGTTGACGACTCGCTCGGCCTGCCGCTTGGCGAGCGCGGTCGGCGCGTCGTAGGCGCGGAACTTCGCCGCGTTCACCCGGCGCTTCGCGGACGTGGTGCGGAAGCGGACACCCTGGATCTGCCGCTCGGGCAGGATCTCCCGGGTCAGGCGGTAGTTCGCGGGGGTGTCCATCTGGCGGGCGAACACCGTCAGGTCGGTGTCGTTTGTGTCCCGCAGGAGGAGTTCGAGAGCCTCCATGGTGATCTCCTCCTTCTACCGGTAGTGGATGTTGACGCCGGGCGCTGTGCTGGCGACGTCGGTCGGGTCGAACGGGACGGGGCACTGATCGGCGAAGACCTCGCCGTGCCAGAGCAGGGCACCGGCGGCCTTGGTGCTGGTCGGGTTGAAGCTGAAGCTGTCCACGAGGAAGCCGGCGAGGACCTCGGTGCCGTCGCTGGCGGAGGCGCCGCCGCCTGCGGTGGTGGTGGCCACAGCGATGGCGGGGCTGGTGCCGCCGGTGAAGGAGCCGGACGCGGTCATCTGGGCGACGTCGTCGGACAGGTACTGTCCGCCGAAGGTGACGACGACTGCGGTGGCCGGGTGGGGGCCGCCGGAGACGGCGACGTCACCAACGTTGACGTTGGACAGGGCCTCCAGCGCGGACTTCACCTGCGCGGCGGTCGCGTTGTAGGGGATGGCCGCGGTGGTCTGCCCGGAGAACGTGAGCGTGTAGGTGCCGCCGGTCGGTCCACCGGTGATGGTGATGGTCTGCACCTCGGAGCGGGGGCCCGAGTACGGGGCGTACAGGCCGGAGGCGGTCACCTTGCCCAGCGGGATGCCGGACTTCATGACGTTGCGGCCCTGCAGCGCGGGGTTCGCGGACTTCACGTAGTGGGTGCCCTCGGTGAACTTGGTCAGGTCGAGGGTGATGGTGTTGGTGTCCTGGACTCCTACCAGGGACGCGAGCCAGGGCCGGTCGGCCGTGACGCTGTCCGTGTAGGAGTAGGGCTGGAAGTCGTTCACGACTGCCTCTCCTCATGTACGGCGTGCGGTGACAGCTGCGCCGCATGGCGCGCGTCCACGTGGAGAGGGCGTGGTCCCGTTGTCCCCGGCCCGGGTGGGCTGGGGTGGTCTTAGGCGGCGTTGTCGCGGATGTGGCCGCGTAGGCGGGCCATTTCGCGGCCGCGGTCGCCGGGCTTGCCGGTGGGAGTCTGGCGGGGCGGGGGTCCTCCGGCGGGGGCTCCGCCGGGGGCGGGCGGCATCTGGGAGGTCTGCTGCGGCGCCACGATGCCGAACAGGGCGGCGCGGCGTTCCTTCAGGGCTTCGGCGGCGGCCTGGACGGTCTGCTCGTCGGCGTCCGGGGTGTCGCGAAGATCCCGCTCCAGCAGGGCGAGGGCGTCTTCGAGGTCGGTGCCGGTGGCCCCGAGCTGTACGAGAGCGGCCTTACGGATTGCTGCCCGCTCACGGGTCACGGCTGCCTCGAGCTTGGCGGTCGCTTCCTTCTCGAGACGGTCGAGTTCCTGCCGGCGCTTCTCTTCCTCGGACAGGGCGTCCTGCTGCGCCTTGCGGGCGGTGGCCACGAACGTTTTGACGTCGTCGGGGTCGGTGAAGCCGAGTTCCTTGGCGAGGTCCTCGAGGGCTTGGCGGGCGCCGGCCCGCTGTCCTTGGGCCTTCTCGCGGGCGGCGATCCGTTCGAGTTCTTCCTGGGTGAACTGCTTCACCGGGTCCGCGGATGGGACGGTGGGGGGCTTGATGTCCGCAGGGGTCGGCGCCGGGGCGGGCGGGGTGCCGCTGCCGTCGTTGTAGAACACGCCGAGCGCGTCTATGCCGGTGTAGGGGTGGGCCCAGCCGGGGGCAGGCAGGGGTCCGAGTCGATGCTTCTGCGTGGGGCGACGCATGAGCGACAGTCCTCCCAAGGACAGTTCAGGCCCCGCGCCTAGATCCAAGTTGAGCACAGAAGTCAAGAGGTGTTCCCCCCGCTTCCCTTTGCGGCGGCTGCCGGGTCCTCGCCGGTGGGGGTCTGATCGCCGACTGTGGGCGGGAGCTGGGGGGTGGGGGCCGGGTCGGGTTCGGTGACGTTCACGCCGAGGAAGTCGCCGACTAGCTGAGTGTCGCCGGTGGCGTCCGCGAGGAGGCGGGCCTTGTCGAACTGACGGGACTGGATCCGTTCGATTTCGTCGGCGGCGTCATCAATGGGGAAGCCCGCCTCGATGAGCATCTTCAGCCCCGTCTCCAGCGACAGGACACCCTTCTCCACGCCCTGGGCGACGAGGGTGAGCTGGCCTTGCTTGTCGGTGGGCTTGTAGGAGCCGAACGCCAGCTTCGCTGGCATCGGCGTGATCCCTACCCAGTCCGGGTGCTGACCCGCGATGAACAATCTCTGTACGAACTTCAGCAGCAGCGCGTACTTGTGGTCGCGGGCCAGACGCATGGATGCGATGAGGGCGTCCAGCGGGCCGAGGGAGACGTCCATGGCGTACCCGGAGGGTGCCTTGGACGGGTCGAGGGTACCGAGGGCGACCGCGGGCAGGCGTGCAATCTTCGCGGCGCGGTCCTCGAGGTCGTGGATGTGGGAACGGAGTTCGGCGAGGTTCCTGCTGGTGTCCAGGGCGGTCATGCCTCCGCCCTCACCGAGCTTGACCATGAGGCCAGGGGTGACTTCGTGGACGTCCATGCTGGAGCCGGCGGCCTTCCCCCACAGGGCGATGAGCGGGGAGCCGGTGGTGGCGGAGGCTTTCGCGCTGTCGGTGTCGCTGGAGGCGAGTTCGTCGAAGACCTGCAGTACCTTCGCCAGGCTGCTCTGTCCCCAGTGCTCCTCGGCCGGGGGGACGGTGTTGGGGACGTGGACGACTGGCACGAAGTCGATGAGGAGGTCGAGGTTGTCGAGGACCTCTCCGTCGCCGCGGGTCGCGAACGTCGCCGTCTCGAGCGGGAGGGAGTCGACGTCGGGGGTGCCCTTGATGTCCTCGAGGACCCAGGTGGCGTCGGTGAGGTAGCAGGTGACGTAGGACGGGCCGTCGTTCCATGGGTACTGGCGGGCTATCGCACCGGTGGTCGGGTAGTACACGTCCCCTGGGGTCAGCGGAGGCGGGATCTCTGCGTCGGGCTGCTCCGGGTCCGGCTCGCTGGCAGGGAGCGGCGCGCGGACAGCGCGGCCCTTGGAGTCGACACCGGATGCTGTGGCGGGGCGGATCCAGTCCAATTCGTAGGTGATGCGGCGGATGCGGGCCTTGGTGCCGCGGCGGGGGTCGGCGGGTAGCTCCCACGCGAAGTGGACGCGGGTGGGGTAGTCGCCGGCGTCGCCGTCTTCGGGCAAGCATGGGAAGTAGAAACCGGGGTCGTGGACGCGGATGGTGGGCCGCATGCGGCCGGGGTCCCAAGCGAGCCTGTACACGCCGTCCCCCAACGACACGGACTTGCGTTCGCACTGCTGGATCCGCATGGGCAGCTGCTCGTCCTCAGCCCAGTCCCGCAGCTGTTCCTGGATCCGGGCGGCCATCTGTTCTTCGGCGGTGGGCTGCTCGGCGTCTGTCTCGGCGCCCTGGACGGTGATGGTCTGCTCACGTCCGAGGACGTGGGACATCACGGTGTCGATGAACATCGACGGGTCACCGAACTCGCGCTTCTCGCGGGCGTGGAGGTCGCCGGCGGCCTCGGCGAGTTCGAAGGCCTGGTTCTGGTCGTAGGCGGCGAGCAGCTTGTACGCGGCCAGGCGCTTCTGGTCCTCTTCGGGAACCCACATCGCGTTGGCCTCGGGGAACGCCCTGCGGTTGGGCATGCCTGGCCCGTCGGCGTGGTGGGTGCCGGAGTAGACGGGCTTGTAGTTCAGCCACGACCAGGCGTGTATGACGACCTCGCGTAGGCCCACCGCTACTCCCTCTGCTCGCAGGCCCCGCGCCTAGTGATCAGCGTACGGTCTCCACGTCGACGGGTTCCCCTTGCTGGCCGGGCAGGGTTCGGTGGCCGCCGTCGTACCGCACAGCGTGGCCGGCTGCCACTAGGTCGTCGTTGAGGGTGTGAGCACCGGCGATCAGCGTGCCGAGTGTCCGGCCGAACTTCTCGTGGCGGTCCGTCTCGGTGCGCAGGATGAACGTGGGACCGTGTTCGGCGATCCAGGCACGGGTGTAGGCGGTGGCGGCGTCGCCTTCGGGAGTGCCGTGCTCCGGGCAGTTGACACCGAGGAGCCGGATCCGCTGGAACAGGTGGATCCCAAAGCCGAGGTCGACGGTCGTGTCTAGGGTGTCGCCGTCGACTACGCGGTCGACGCGGGCGCCGTATACATACACGAGTGGTCTCCTATCGGCGGCCGCGGAGCCGCTGGTCGCTGTAGTTGGTGGTGCCGAGGCCCTGCTGTGAGGGGTCGGCGAGTTCGGTCAACGCGTGGACGGCGGCGTCCATGCGGTCTGGGGAGTCCATGCCGGGGATCCAGGTGACCATCTGGCCTTCGAGTTCGGTGAACTCGCCGACGTGGTGGACCTTGCCCTGCTTGTACAGCTGGGCGATGGGTTCGGCGCGGAGGCGTTTGCCTTGCTTGGCGTGGACTTCGATGATCGATGGCATGAGCAGGCCTTTGGTGCCGCCCTCTCGGGACAGTTCGGACCAGGCCTGGGCGACGATCTGGCGGGCCATGTCGCCGCCGAAGTTGTTTTCGACCAGGATCGCGTCGGCTTGCCGTTCGATGGCGAGTTTGCAGACCTCGGTGCCCCAGGTGTCGGCGCCCATGGTGCGCGATCGGTCGTCCAGGACGTACATGTCGCCGTCCGCGTCGCGGGCTGCGCAGACGAGGCCGACTTCGTCGTTGCGGAGGGAGTCGCCGCCGGCGTGGTCGACGGCGACAACGACACGGGTGGGGGTAATGCCGGGCCAGGCCGCAAGGGGGGTGCGGTTGCCGGTGATCCATGCCCACTTCCATACGCCGCCCTCGAGGGGGCGGGGTTTTTGCTGGTAGAGGGCGTACCAGACGCGTTCGCCGACGGATTCGCGGGTGTCGGCGAGTTCGGCTGCGTCGTATTGGGCGGGCCAGAGGGGTTCGCCGATAGCGCGGCCGAGGGCGTCGTCGGGGCTGTCGGCGAGGGCGGGCAGGTCGATCTGGAGCCAGCGGTGGGGTTCGTGGGCGAGGAGCCGGCCGGAGAGGTCGTCTTCGTGCCAGCGGGTGTTGATGAGGATGATGCTGGCGCCGGGGGCACGGCGGGTGAAGAACACCGACCGGTACCACTCCCAGACGCGGTCGCGTTGGGCGGGGCTGGAGGCGTCGTCGTGGCCTTTGAAGGGGTCGTCGATGATGCCGAGGTTGAAGCCTTTGCCGGTGAGTCCGCCTCCGACGCCGGCTGTGACCATGCCGCCGCGGACACTGGATCCGCGTTTTTGTTCGAGGTCGAAGCGGTTTGCTGCGTGGGAGGCAGGGTGCAGCCTCACTCCGAGGATGGGTGCGTATTCGCTGAGCTGGTCTCGCACCCACCGTCCGTGGTCGTCGGCGAGGTCGGCGCCGTAGGAGGCGAGCATGACGCGGTGCTCGGGATGTCGACGCAGGTACCAGAGGGGCCCCCACCGAGAGGCACGCTGCGATTTTCCGTGCCGTGGGGGCATCGTCAGCATGACCTGGAGGCGCTCCCCCGCAGCGATCCGCGCGAATGCCTGGTCGATCAGGGCGAGGTGTGGAGCCTGCTTCTCCCGGCCGTCGGTGAGGACGGCTGCCATGGCGCCCGGGGACCGGTCCAGGGCTATCTGCTGCTCCACCGCAGCCAAGGCGGTGCGTAGCTCGGGGGACGCCTGCCGGGCGAGGGTACGGCGCTGCTCCCGGCCGAGGGTCCGGTAGCGGGCCAGGAGAGCGGCCTGGCGGGGTTCAGTCGCCGTCGTCACCAGCGTCCTCCGTGTCCCGGGTATCGGTGGGGACGTCGCCAGCGGTGAGGAGTGCCTCGAATTCGTCCAGCTGCACAGTGGTGAACGCGATCGGGCCGCCGCCTGGGCCGGTGTGTTCGGCGCGGATCGGCATCTCGGTGCCGGTGAGTTTGTTCCGGCCTGCGATGCATTTGAGGACGACTTCGGCGGCCTTGGGGTCTTTCTCGCCGATGGCCTTGGGCCAGAACGCTGCCTGGAGGCGGTCGTAGCGGGCGATCTCTACGGCGCGGAGTTCTTCGACGGCTTCGTTCTGCTCGCGAAGGTTGACCTTGAGGGCTTCCGTGACGGCGGTGCATGCGGCGCCTGGGGAGGCGTAGCCGGCTTGGTCGGCGACCGACTGCCAGTCCATGCCGGCCAGGCGCAGGGCGACGGCCTTTTTACGCTTGTCGGCTGCTGCGGCGCTTTGGGCTTTGGATGCGGGCACGGGCGTCTCGTTTCCGGGGTGTTATGGGTTCCAGCGTGGGGCGGTCACTGGGTGTCGTCTGCCGGTTCGGTGGTGAAGTCGTGGGCTTCACCGGTGGAGGCGAGGACTGGCTGAGTGCCGGTGTGTTGCTGGTAGCGGCGGCAGATGACGTCGACGTAGCGGGGGTCGAGTTCGACGACGCGTGCGATGCGACCGAGGGTGTGGGCGGCGATGAGGGTGGAGCCGCTGCCGCCGAAGGGTTCGTAGACGATGCCGCCGGGTGGGCAGGAGTTCGACAGGCATCGGGTGATGAGTTCGACGGGCTTCATCGTCGGGTGATCTTTACTGCGCGGTGGCTTGGGGACCTCGAGGACGCTGGTCTGGGCGTTGTCGCCGAACCAGCGGTCTCCGCCGCGTCCGAGCCGTCCGGAGTCGGCTGTGGGGTCGGTGAAGCCGTACAGGATGGGTTCGTGCCGGTAGTGGTAGTCGGAGCGTCCCAGTACGAGGGAGTCCTTGACCCATATCAGGTTCTGTCTGAGGAGCCAGCCTGCGTTGAGGAAGGCGTTGGCGAAGTCGAGGGATAGCGGCCCGGGCGGGTGGGCGATGTAGACGGGGGCTCCGGGTTTGAGGGCTGCGGTGGCGGTGGCGAAGGCTCCCGCAAGGAGTTCGGGGACATCTGTCGCGCCATCGTTTTGGATGGTGAGGGCGTCTTTGGTCTTGCCGACGTAGTCGACGCCATATGGGGGGTCGGTCCACATGCAGTCCGCTCGGTCGCCATTGAGCATGGTTTCCACGGCGGAGACATCGGTGGAGTCTCCGCAGAGGACGCGGTGGGGGCCCAGGTGCCAGATGTCGCCGGGCTTGGAGATCGGCTCGGCGGGTGGTTCGGGGGTGTCGTCGGGGTCGGTAAGGGCTTCTGGGTCTTCGGGGTAGGCAAGGAGGGCGTCGACGTCGTCTTGGGTGTAGCCGGTGCCGTCGAGGTCGCCGTCCATATACGACAGGAGTTCGGCTAGGGCGTCGTTGTCGTAGCCGCCCAACTCGGCTGCCTTGTTGTCGACGAGGTTGATGCGGCGGGCGGTGGCGTCGTCGCAGAGGATGACTTCACAGCGGGCGGTGGCGGCACCCTCTGCCTGCAACGCCTGCATGGTGTGGTTGCCGGCGAGGACGATGAGGGGGCCGTCGGGGATTTCACGGACGACGAGGCTGCGGTATTGGCCGTTGCGGCGGAGGCTGCTGCGGATGGTGTCGACGTCTCCGCGTTTGGCGTTGCCGGGGAAGGGGGTGAGTTCGTCGAGGGGGATGTTGGCGGTGCGGACGTAGGTGACGCCGGTGTCTTCGGCTTCCGTGGCCATGGCGGTGGGGCTCCCGCTTGTGTGGTTGTCAGGCCCCGCGCCTTGTCTCGGATGATCGCCGATTTTTGCGGTTCTGTTCCCACCGGTTCGGGTGTGGGTGGACTATGCGTGGCATGAGTGAGATGCGCAGGGGGTGGGCCTCGGCTGCTGTTGTGGCGGCCGCGGTGGTGGTGCTGGGGGGCTGCGGAGGCAGCTCGGATCAGGTGGATGCGAAGCCGAGTAAGGCGCCGGCCACGACGGCTTCGGTTGAGGATGCGGTGACGGAGGAGCCGGCGGAGACGGAGCCCGTGTATCCGCCGGGTCCGGAGGGGGAGATCGACGAGAAGGCGGACACTGAGGGCTGGGTGTACGACGGGCTGTACGACTCGGCGTCGGCGTACGTGCAGGACATCTGCGATTCGCTGCCGACGCAGGATGAGGACGGATCGGGTGCGCAGTGGCTGGCTGAGAGCGGCAACATGGAGAGGGACGGGAAGAAGATCCTGAGGTTCGGGGTGCCGAAGCTGTGTCCGAAGTGGACGAAGACGGTCAAGCAGGCGGCGTCCGGGGATTACGTCCGGTACATCTCGTCGGGCGAGTACGAGGTGAAGAACAACCCGGCGCCCTACGATCCGGACTCTGACTCGGACGTGCAGGAGATCAAGCCGGGGACCTATGTGGCGACGGGCCGGGTTGAGGACTGCTATTGGGAGCGGACGGCGGCGAACGGCGACATCATCGCGAATCAGTTCGTGACGCAGGCGACCCGGCTGACGGTGGCGCTGCGGGCTGGGGAGTTGTTCAAGAACGAGTGCGGGACGTTCAAGCCGGTGGGCTGAGCGTGGATGTGGGTCGGCCCCGACCGGGAGCCAGGGGATGGTTGTCCGGTCGGGGCCGACGTCTGCTCGGGAGCCGGGGGGGGTGGGCTGCCCGAGCTGGTCTGTGCACGGCCCGGACACACTGCATGACTTGGGCGCGGGGACACCTGAGTCTGGAGACGCTGTCCGGGCCGTGCAGTTCTGATCGTGGCGCATGGGGCGCGGTTTGTCAGAGACGCTTCCCCCTGGGGCTACTCGGCCGGCTCCTCACCGTCGGCCGTGATGGGGATGCCGTACGTGCCGCGGTCCGGTCCGCGGAGGATCTGGCCGGTCTTGGTGAGCTTGGTGAGGGCGTTGTTCAGGGTGGAGCCTTCGACGCCGATGAGTCGGCTGATGTCGTCTTTGTGGACGTAGTTGATGTCGAGGCGGAGGGGGTCGGCTGCTTCCTCGAGGATCCGCAGGATCTTGTCTTCGGCGGTGTCGGGCCGCTTAGTGGATTCGAAACCGGGAGTGAACAGCGTGGAGCCGCCCATGTCGTCGTTGTCGCCGTCTTCGAGGATGGATGTGGCGGCGATTTCGTGGCGGTTGTCCCAGTCGGGCCAGTCGGCGGGGTAGGCGATGGCGTTGGGGTCGATGTAGGGGGCGGCAGACTCGAGGATGAAGGTGCGCATCATCTCTGCGGCGCCGCCTGGTCCGAGGGTGTAGCCGAGTCCGAAGGTAGACTTGGGGTCCTTGAGGGCCACCTTGTCGTCGTAGACGAGGGGGCGTTCGACGTCCCATGCTGCGGGGATGTCGCCTGGGTCGACGCCTTCGAAGCCGGTGGTGACGAGGTGCTGCTGCCCGGAGTCGGAGCGGAGCATGACCAGTGAGCCGCCCTGGATGACGTTCATGCGCAGGGCGGTGGAGCCTCCGAGCTTGTCGGCGTTTACGGCCTGGCTGACGATTTCCAGGATGATGCCGAGGGAGCGGGCCTTCGCGGCGAGCGCCTCCAGCATGATCCCGGCTTCCTTCTTGTACTGGACCAGTTCGGAGAGCGGGACGTGGGCTTCGTCGAGGATGAAGCGGACCCAGGGGCGTTCGGGGGTGGCGACGAAGTTCTTCATGCCGAGACGGGCGGACTCCTTGATGCGCCACTGCATGAGGGCGTAGACGACGCGCATGGCGCCGATGCAGCCGTCTTCACCGAGGCCGCTGTAGCAGGCCATGGTGGCGACGTCGGGGTTGGAGGAGCCCTTTGGGTCGGCGTAGATGATGGCGTGGCCGTTGACGTGGTCGGCGAGGGCGGTGATCTGGATGAGTCCGCCCTTGCCGGATCCGGTGACGCCTGCGATGAAGAGGTGGCGGGCGCCGAGGATGGGGTCGGTGAACTGGACGCGGGCGGGGAAGCCGGAGACGTGCCGGCCGATCTGGACGTACCCACCTTTGCTGATCTTGAGGACGTCGGTGCCGGGGAAGGGGACGCCTTCCTGGAGGGGGTTGTGTTTCATCACGCGGATGGTGCCGCGGCGGGGGTCTCCGGGGACGGGGGCGTACGAGCAGAGCAGGGTGTTTTTGCGGAGTGCTCCGGCGAGGGCGGCCCGGTCGGGTACGGGGAGCTTGTCGAGGTTCTCGCCGGCGACGACGAAGGCGACTTCTCCGCCGGTGTTGGGGTCGGTCTGAGGGTCTTCGAGGTAGGTGTCGGCCATGATGCCGCCCTTGCGTGCTGCCCACTTGCGCCAGGCTCCCTGGAGGGTGCTGGTGTCCAGGGCGGGCGGGGCTACGAGGTCGACGGTGATGTGCCGTTGGCCGGCGTGGGCGCCGGGGGTGATGGTGATCCAGTCGGTGGGGACGCCTTCAAGGCTGGAGATGCTGTCGGCGGTGACGGTGACTGACTTGCCGGTGGGGGCGTCGATGATGCCGGTCCACTGCTGTCCGGGGGTGAGGTGGGTGATGGTGAGGATCTGGTTGGGGTGGGAGCCGGTGGAGGGGTCGGAGATGTACTGGGCCCACCGGTAGGCGATCTGTTCGGCGGCGGTGGCGGGGATGGGCGGCATGTTCGGCGGGGCGGGGATGCCGTCGCCGGTGTGGGGGCTGGCACGTCGGCGGCCGAGGCCGAGGACCTGGCGGAGCTGATAGGGGACGAGGAGGGTGGCGGCCCACCAGCCGAGGGAGACGATGCCGGGGATGGGGGCGGTGGCGACCTGGAGGGCGCCGCCGAGGAGGGCGTCGGAGCCGGCGGGGCCGGCGAGGGTGCCCATTCCGAGGGCGATTCCGGTGGTGAGGTGGGAGATGAACAGGGGCAGGCGGTGGGCTCGGTAGATGTCGCTGGCGGGCAGGTTGTTGTAGAGCCTGGTGGGGATGACGTCCATGACGTTGGCGGTGGCGAGGCCGGCGGAGGCGAGAGCGGCAAGGTCGACGGCTGTCGCGGCGTCCGTGTTCAGGATGGGGGCGAGCACGCTTGCTGCGAGGGGGGCGAGGCTGGTGGTGGCGGCGATGGCGCGTTCGGTGGTGTCGTTGCCGTGGCTGGTGGTGGCGTTCGTCGTCATGGGTGGCTCTCCTTGGGTGTGGGAGGGGCCGGGTCGCGTGGTGCGGTCCCGGCCCCGGCGGTGTGCGGGGCGGGGTTATTCCTGGGTGAGCCAGCCGCGGTCGACGTCGTAGATCTCCCGGCCGACGGATGAGCGGTGCATGGCTTCGTTGATGCCGTCGTGGGTGGTGCGGTTCGCGGCGTGAGCGGCCTGCGCGGCCCGGGAGGTCGTGTCGGCGGCCACGGCGTAGGTGAGGATCGTGTTCGCGAGACCGTCCATGATTTTGGAGACTTGCTGGGTCTCGGCGACGGTGGACTTGTCGACGCGGATAGCGCCGATCTGGTCGGCGATCCGTCCGGTGGCGCGGGCTTCCTCGCTCAGGCGCTGGGCTTCGGCGTTGATGGCTTCGGCGTTGCGTGCGCTGTCCTTTGCGAGGTCAGCGACGGCCTTGGCGAGCTGCCGGTAGGTGATCTCAGGCATTGACCGATTCCCGGTAGTAGGCGAGGACGGCGGGCTTGGTGAGGGGGGAGTCGACGACGGCCTTGTAGATGGAGCCGTAGCGGGTTTCCACGTTGGTGAGGAGGACCTTGCAGGCTTCAGCGGCACGCAGGGCCTGGGTGAGGATGGTGTTGGCAAGGTTGCTTTGGGTCTGGGCGGCTTCCTGGAGTTTGAGGAGGTCGCTGAGGAGTTGGTCGCCGCCGTCGACGGTGCGGGCCTGTTCGGTGAGCCAGGTGACGTACTTCAGCTGGCGTTCGGCGTGGGCCTTGAGGCCGCGGGATCCGTCGGCGACGCGGGTCATGGTGTCGGTTTTGGCCGTGAATTTTCGTTCGAAGCCTTTGAGGGTGCGGACTTCGCCCTGGCTGATGGTGGGGCGGTCGGCGCCGGCGCCGAGGGTGACGGTGTCGGCGGTGACGCCGGTGACCTCAATCGGCTGGGGCGGGGTGCGGGGGGCGTGGGTCGGCATCGGGGGCACCTTCTGCGGCTGCGGTGTCTGGGGATGCTGCTGCTTCTTGCGGTCGGTGTGGGCCTTGTCGAGTTGCTGGGATTCGTGGCGTCCGGTGTCGCGCTGGTCTTTCCAGCCGTCGCGGAAGCCGTCGCCGTAGGCCTTGACGTGGTTGTAGGCGGCGCCGGCTCGGGCTCCGTCGCGGTAGCCGGTCTCGCGGGACGGCTGGGTTTTCAGCGGCTGCTTGCGGGAGGTGTTGTTGCCGCTGCTGTTGGCTGTGGAGTTCGTGGGGGGATGGATCTTGCCGGGCAGTCCCTTCCCGAGGACGCCGGGGGGCGCCGGGGGGCCGGGCTTGGGTGGTGTCTGGCCGGCCGGGCCGGGGGCGGGGGTCTTCGGAGTCTTCTGTGTCGGCTTCTTCAGGTCGGCGGGCGTGTTGGTCGGTGTGTTGCCGGTTTTCGTGGAGTCGTTCGACGGTCCCGTGCCGTTGCTGTTGGTTCGCCAGGGGCGGCCGCTGTTGTTGCCGGGGCTGTGTACGCGGGACGGCTGGGTGCCGCTGCCCCCTGGCTTCGGCGCCGGGCCAGTGCCGGGGTTCGACTTGCTGCTGGGCTGGGTGCCGGAGCTGTTGGTGCCTGTCGACCCGGATCCGCCGGAACCGGACGACCCGGCCGGTCCCTTGCTGCCGGCCGGGCCCTTGGAGCCCTGGCCGTGGCCCTTGTTCGACTGGTGTTGGCCCCCGCCAGCGCCCGAGGACCCGCTGGAACCGCTGCCGCTGTTCCCGGACCGGTTGCCCTGACCGCGGTTGGACCCTGACCCGGTGGAGCCGTTGCCGGTACCGCCGCCAGAGCCGCGGCCGCCGGATCCGCTGTTCTGCTTGCCGACGCCTCCCTTGCCGGTACCTCCCTTGTCGGCGCGCCCGGATCCGCTGTTGGGACGTCCGGAACCGTTTCCGTTCCCGCTGTTTCGGTTGCTCGTCTTGCTGTCGAGAGATTTCCCGGAATTGCTGTTGGTGTTGCTGCCAGTATTGGTGGAGCCGCCGACGAATTTCTCGGACCGGTTGACGGTACGGGATTCCTTGACCTGCAAGGCTTGCGCCTTGGCCTTTTTGATATCGAGGGCTTTGTTGCGGGCGTCGGCGCCCTTCTTCCAGCGTTCGGCTCCGGCGAGAAGCCACGCCCGGATGATGCCCTGCTGCTTTCCCCCGCTGCTGGTGCTGTTGGTTTGCGGGGTGTTCTGCTGGTTTTGGCTGGTGTGGTAGGCGGCGCTGGATACTCCTGTGGTTCCGGCGGGGGCGTTGCTGGTGCCGGGCTGGGCCTGGTTGGTGGGGTGGATGTTGAAGGTGGCCGGGTTCGGGCGGGCGGGCTGGACGGGGGCGAGCAGCCCGGCGGGCCCGGCCGGCTGTGCCTGCGGGCTGGTTCCGCTCGGGGTGGTGCTGGGCGTGCCGGTCTGGGGGGTGTTGGGTCCGGGAGCAGCTGCGGGGGCCGGGGGGCTCGCCATCAGAATCCTCACTGTGTGTAGTGTTCTTACTTCCTTCTTCTACGCCGGGTGAGTGTGGATCTCTGCCGGTGTTACGTGCCCGGATACGGACTCTCGGCCGGGCGGGAAGAAGGAAGTAAGAAGGGCCGGATGGTTACGGAGCGTTGCTGCTGGTGGGGCGCCTGCGGGCCACGAGGAGGATGCCGCCGGCGAGGACAGCACCCCCGATCAGAAGGCCCCCGTTGACCTCGCTGCCGCTGCCGTTGGCGTCGCTGGAGGAGGCGGTGGTCTGCATGTCTGCGGTGTCGGTGGAGGCCGGGAACCGGTCCTGGCAGTCCTTCAGAACGCTGCTGTAGGTGACGCCCATCTGCTTGCCCACCAAGCCCTTGTCGGCGTTGACGCAGGCGGTGATCTGCTTTTGCCGTTCGGCGTCCGACGCCGTCTTGGATTTGCTGGTGGCAACGCTGGCTCGGTTGATTTCCCGCATCATTTCCAGGTCGAGCTTCTTGTTTTCCAGCTGAATTTCCTGCTGCTTGGCCTGGCTGGCGGCTTCTACAGCGTTGGAGTGCTGCCAGAAAAGCAGTCCGCCGGTAGCGAGAACGGCCGTGCCAATGGCGATGGCGACTTTTCCGCGCTTGGTAAGGCCGGGCTTCATGGGGATGGAATTAGCGGGAATTCCGTAGGGGTTCGGGTCGACGTGTCCGGGCTGGTAGGGGGTGCCGTCCAGGCCCTTGATGACGTTGTTGAAGGCGTCGTCGTTGTAGTGGTTCATGGTCATTCTCCGTTGGTTCGGGCCAGGTGGATGGCCCTGTTCAGGCGTCGTTCCACGTCGGCGAAGCGGGTGGTGGGGAGGTCGTTCCAGGCGAAGAACGGCATGCCGACGCCGATCTCGCGGAGGGAGAGCTGGATGTAGTGGACGGCTCGGGCACGAGTGTCTTCAGTGACGTGGCCAGCCATCTGGAGTGCGGTCTGAGCACCGCGGATGCACATCCGGCCGGTGGGTGAGAAGTCCAGCGACTTCCCCCAGCCGTAGACGCGGAGGGTCTCGAGGGCCTGGGCCAGGTGCCGTGAGGTGGTCTGCGGCGTCGGGTTGTTCCACCAGCCGAGGGCTTCCATGGCGTTGCGGATGCCGCGTGGGAGGAGGCGGTGGGACCACGGGGGCGGGTCGAGGAGTCCGGGTGGGGCCTGGACCGGGGTGGTTGGCAGGGCAGCGGGCGCCGGCGCCGAGCGGGGGGCGCGGGCCGGTGCCGCGGGCGGGGTGGCTGTCCGCGGCTTCCGGGCGTCTCGGGTCTGGGTCACTGGTCCTCCTTCCGACTGCTTGACGGGGGCGACGGTCACGGGTTGTTACCGGTGACCTTGGTGTGGATGTCCTTGTAGAGGGCGCGGATGTCGTCGGTCTTCAGCCCGTATCCGGCCTTCCGCCAGGCCTGCTCGAAGGCGTTCTGGGAGGGGGCGGGGCCGTTGCCGCGGAGGTCGAAGTAGAGGTCGAAGGCGAGCCTGCGACGGTCGGTGTCGCCTGTCTCGGGCCTCTTGTTCGCCTGCGCCTCGCCGGGGTTCGCCTCGGGCGCGCCCGTGTCGTGCCCTGAGGTGTGCCCCGGTGCGCCCTCGCTGGTCAGAGCGCTTATGTCGTCGGGCGCGGCGGTCGGTGCGCCCTGAGGGTCGATGCTGGGGCGAAGGGAGCGCAGGGCGTAGGTCTCGGACCGGTCGGGGAGGGACTTGAAGGCGCCCATGCGGTCAATGCGGGTGGTGATCCGCATCTCGGTGCCGAGTTCGTCGAGGGTGTCGTCCAAGCCGTGGAAGGAGGCGTCGCCGGCCCGCATGAGGGCTTTCTCGTAGGCGCGCTGCGGCAGGTACCAAGGCTTACCGAGCGTAGCGAGGGTGATGAGCTTGTCCTGGGCGTTGCGGCGGCTGATGGCCTGTGCGTCGGCGCCGCGGGATCCGATGCCGAGACGGCTCTCCAGGCGCTTGAGGCGGTCGCGCCACCAGCGGGCAATGAGACTGTCGGACTTGATCTCGATCTTGCCGAGCTTGGCTTCGAGGCCGAGGAGCTTGTGGAGGCCGTAGGCGAGCATGACGGGGCCGACGATGCGGACGGCCGCGGTGCCGAGGTCCTCGCCTTCGAACCGGGTGACTTCGATGGCGCCGATTGCCTGGGCGGCGACGAGGACGTAGGCGGTGCGGGTGGCGCCCTTGTCGTTGAAGGCCCAGGCGTACAGGGACAGGCCGATGACGATGGCTTCGAGGACGAGGCCGACCGTTGTGTTGAGGGGCGTCTCCATGTGGAGTCGCACAAGGGCGAATCGGGCTGAGGTGTTGGTGGAGAGCGCGAGGCCGGCGACGACGACGAGGCCCATGCCGAGGAAGCCGGTGAGGGTGCGGCGCTTCTGCTTGTCGACGGGCTTTCGGGGGTAGCGGTTGGGGTTTTTGGCTGCGATTCGGTAGCCGAACGTGAGGGTGGTCAGGGCGAGAAGAGCAGCCCATGCGTACACGGGCACCCGTTCGACCGCGTTGAGCGCTTCGGCGAGCATGGGCGTGAATTCCTTTCGCTGGGCGGGGCGGGTTAGTGGTCGAGGGGCCAGGCGTGGCCGAAGGTCGGAGTGAGGTCGGGTGCGGGCTGGCCGGTCGCGGCGGCGTGGGTGGCGGCGCGGCGGCGGGCGTCTTGGATGTACTGGCGGCAGTGGCGGTCGGTGTGGCCGGTGACGCGCCATCCGGAGCGGGTGCCGCAGGTGGTGCAGGTCGGCTGGTTGCGGCGGTGGAGGGTTTGGGTGCCGCGGACGAGTGCGATGGTGATGATCGCGGTGGCCGCAGCGGTGGCGAGGAGGAGACGCATCGGAGTGGCTCCTAGGCGGCGAGGTGGAAGGCGCGGCGGAAGCGGCGGATGATGCGCTGCCGGCGGGTGGGGGTCCAGTGGGCGGCGGTGGCGCGGAGGGTCTGGTGCCAGTCGCCGGTCCAGGTGTGGTCGATGTCGCTGCCGAGGATCTGTTCGGCGAGGAGACGGGCTTGGGTGTCGGTGAGGGGCTGCTGGGGTCCGGGGGTGGGGATGGTGGTGGCCACGGTGGGCTCCTTCCGGGTGTGAGCGGGGCTGGTTGGGGGTGCTGGTCTGGCTGGGGGCTGCGCCCGCGGCGGGGGGATGGGTGCGGACGCGGCCTCCGGCCGGGCCAGGGGCCCGGGGTTGGTGGTCAGCTGCTGACGGGGGTGAGATTGAACTTGACGACGGTGACGATCTCCGGGTCCACGTCCTCGCAGACCTGGCGGACGAAGTGGTCCCGGATGAGGTTGCGGCCGACGTGTTCGGTGAGGTCGAACTGGCCCGCGGCGTACCGGGTGCGGGTCGTCTCGTAGGAATCGGCGAGCCGGAACGCGGGCGGCGTGTGCTCGGGGATGTAGACGCTGGGGAACTTGACGGTGAGGTCGTAGTCGTAGCGGCCGGGCTCGATGATCGGCTGGGTGTCCATCGGCTGTTCTCCTTCACGACTGGTTGGGGGTGCTGGCCTTGCTTGGGGCCGTCCCGCCTGGCGGGGGATGGATGGGGCGAGGCGGCCTCAGGCCGGGCCAGAAGCCCGGGGTGGGGGCCGGCCGGTGACCGGCCCCGGGGCCCGGTCTGGGGTGGTCAGGCGGTGTGGTCGGACATGGCGCGGCACTTCTCCGCGTGGGACTGGGCCCAGGAGCGGGCGTGGGGCAGGACCTTGTCGACGCGGGCCTGCTCCTCTTCCGGCGTGTCGTAGATGCAGGCCCCGGGGTCGGTGCGTTCGCCGTCGCCACACCCCGCGCAGGTGGAGGTGATCCATCCAGTGCTGCTGGTGTAGACGATGTCCACGGCCAGGTCCTCACGACTCAAGGACGACCCGGCGACGGTGAGGTAGCGAGCGAGGACGCGGGGTGCCTTGCGGTCGACCTCGACTTCGGCGACCTTCTTCGCGGCTTGCTCCCGCCGCTGGTGGGCTTCCACTTGATCGCAGATGGTCATGAGGTTGTCCCACAGGCTGTTGCTGGCGTCGGTCATGGGGCTAGGTGTCCTTTCAGTGGTCGAGTGCGGCGCAGGCGCGGGCTGCGCTGGCGCGGAGGTCTGGGTCGTTGAGGTTGTGGGCGGTGAGCCAGCCCTGGTGGGCGGCGGTCTTCTGCGCGTCCAGGGGCAGCTGGCGGACGGCCGGGTTGGTGTCCGGGTTGGTGAGGCGCTCGACTGCCAGACCGGGCACGGCCGTAAGGTCGCTGGCGTCCGGGGAGCCGGCGAGTACGGCGACCAGGACTTGCGTCATGTTCAGGTCGTGCCGGTCGTGGGCGATGAGCCGGTATCCGTCGAGGATCAGGTCGATTCCGGGGTGGATCCCGCGGAGGTCTTCGAGTAGGTCGCCGAGGTCGGTACCGTCCACGCTCGGAACGGCGTTGCCGTCGGTGCTGGGGAACGGGCCGGACATCAGGCGTCGTCCTCGTCCGCGTACGGGTCGGCGATCTGACCGAACATGTCATCCATGGCGCGGGTGATGCTGAGGGCGTCCGTCAGGGGCTCGTCCAGGACGTCCTTGGTGATGGCTCGCAGGTCCATGTCGAGGAACGCGTCGGTGACTTGGGCGTACAGCTCGGTGTCGTTCTGCGCGACCGCTGCTGCCGACCACTCCCCCGAGGCGATGGCCTCACCGGACTTGGCTTCCATCCACGCGGCCAGCTCGGCCTTGCGACGGTCCAGGCTCACCTGGTCGACATCCTGCTGCCGCTCGCTGCCGGCGTAGGCGTTCACCGAGTCGATCGCGTCAGAGAGGACCTCGCCCAGCTTCGCGGTGAGGTCGATGCTGTGGCAGCGGCCGGTGTCGTCGGCGGTGAGGTCGATCGGGGCGATGTTGAGCCGCAGCGTGGGCCGGTCGCCTTCGGGGGCGAGGTTGCCGAGGAGGTGGAGGGCCTCGGACAGGTGCTCGATGGCCTGGTTCCGGGCGGCCTTGAGGTGGTCGCAGAGGGGGCAGCCGTCGACGAGGTACGGGGCGGGGCCGTGGGAGTGGCCAGCGAAGAAGTCCTCCATCACACACCGTCCTTCCGGCCCAGCCGGTCACGGAGCTGCGCGAGCCGCTTCTCGCCGCCGCCGGTCCACCAGGTGAAGGCGTTCATCGCGGTCAGGCCCGCGCCCAGCGCGGCCCACTCGAACTCGCCGGTGGCGGTGTTGTTCACGCCGGCGATGAATCCGCCGACGGCGAGCCAGCCGCAGGCCATCCACCGCTCCATACGGCCGGTCAGGATGCCGACGGCACCGTAGGCGAGGAGGACGCCGGCGATGGCGTTGATGATTCGGGTGGGGTCGAGGTTCATGCCGCCACCGCCTTCAGGACGCGGTCCGAGCCGGTCCAGGTGGCGCCGGTGTAGTGGCGGCCGGCGGTGTGGAGGTCCTCCACGAGGACCGCGAACCGGGCGGCTTTGCGGCGGAGGATGCGGCGGGCTTCGGACGGGTCGGTGACGACCGCGATCACCCGGAACATCCCGGACGCGTTGTCGTACACCGTGCCCGGCGTACGCGGGCCGATCTGGCTGGCCGTGACGCGCCTCAGGGCTTCGTCGGCCTGGACGGAGTCGGGGGTGGTGGCTGTGCGAGTAGCCATATGGCGGTTACGATCCATGGTGGATCGGCCTCCCTGATATGCGCAGGTGGGCGGGTTCACGTCCGTTGCGGTGTTGGTAGCGCCGCGCGGGACACGCGGCCTCGGTCCGGCTTTCGCTGGTTCGGGGCCGTTGTGCTGTGCCAGGAAAGACACTACGCCCTGGGTTGCCATTTGGCAACCCAATGAGGGAGACTGGAGGAAGTCGTCATAGCCGAGAGCGAAGGAGGACCCGAGTTGGTGACCTTCCGAGAAGCTGCGCGCCGCGTGGTGGAGGAAGGCATCCTGCCGTCGATGAGCCACCAACGGATCTCGCAGCTTCACCTCAAAGACCCCGAGAACTTCCCCGAGGTCCAGCAGATCGGCCGCTCGAAGGTCGTCGACTGGAAGAAGGCGAGACCGTACTTCGTGGCCCACGCCAAGAAGGCGGCTGCACGCGACCGCCGACGCCGCGTGGAGCCGGAGGGCGAGTCGGAGTGATGCCATTACAGCCGTCCCTGGAGTCGCTGATCAGTGCTGACTCCATGCCAGCACCCGCACGAGGCCCAGGAGTTCAGGCTGCTGTTGGCAACTCACGACCCACCGAACTGCCAACACCCCGGGATCGGGCATCCACGGCATAAGCCGCACGACGCTCTCCCCCGACGTGACGAGAGGAGGAACACTCAGCGCATGACGACCTTCCCGGAACTGCTCCGCACGCTGCGCCTGCAAGCCGGCCTGTCACTGGCCGGGCTAGCGGCGCACGTCCACTACGACCGCACGTCGCTGCACCACTACGAGACCGGCCGGCGCCCGGCTCCCCTCGATGTGGCGGAAGCCGCCGACGAGGTACTGCGCGCGGACGGCCAGCTGGTCGAGGCGTGGCAGCGGGAAGACCGAGCGCGGCGTGAGGCTGCGGCAACGCACCGGGTGCGCGCGGCCGCGTTGGCTATGTCCCGGGACCTGACCGCTTTGGCGGACCTGGACATCAGCGAGTTGCAGGACGGGGTGTCGGCGACCGCGGTCGACTATCTGGCCTCTCCCCCTGGGCCGATGATGGACCGGGCGCACGTGCTGCGCGGGGAGGCGTTCGAGCGGCTCAGGTCGGGGCACCACCGGCCGCAGGACCGTTCGGACCTGTACGTCGCCGCGGGCAGGCTGTCCGGGGTGCTCTCCTATGCGCTGCTGGACATGGGTGATGCGGAGGAGGCGCTGGAGCACGCCACTGCGGCGGGCCGGTGCGCCGAGTTCGCAGGTGACGCAGAGTTGGCCGCTTGGGTGGCCGGCACGAAGTCACTGATCGCCAGGTTCCAGGGCGACTACGGGCGCGCGCTGGAATACGTACGGGACGGATACCAGTGGGTTGGCCACGGTCAGGGCACGGGTGAGGCCCGGCTCCGCTGTGGTGAGGCCCAGTGCCTGGCGAATCTCGGGGACTCGAGGGCGGCGAACGCCGCGCTGGATGCTGCCGAGGAGGCCCGGGACCGTATCCGCCGGCCCGACTCTCTCGAGGGGTTGTTTGGGTTCTCGCGTGCCAAGCAGTCGTACTACGCCGGGTCGAGCCTGATCTGGCTGGAGGGCGGGCACGACGCCGAGCGTGCGGCCCGGGAGGCGACCGCAGCAATCGACCTATGGCGGTCGGGGCCGGTGGAGGAGCGGTCACTGGACGATGAGCGGCTGGCCCACATCTACCTGGCCACGGCCCACGTACAGCTCGATGACGTGGAGGGCGCAGCCGACGCCATCCGACCGGTGCTGTCGTTGCCTGTGGAGGAGCAGATTTCGTGGATCGTGAAGCGCGCTGAGCGGCTGGCGGGGATGCTCAGTGCTCCCCGGTATGCCGGGAATCGCACGGCTGTGGAGACCGTCGAGGCGATCAACGCTCTCGCGGCGTGATGGAAGGAGTACGAGGAGTGCGTAGCCCGCCGTAGAAGGCGGGAGGCCGACTGGGCACCATCCCAGCCGACCCCCCTGTTGGCCGCTGTCCTGCGAAGACGTGTGCGGCCGTGTGAGCCACCCAGCAATGAGTAGTCACGAAAGAGGAGCCTACTAGTGAGACTCACTAGTTCCTACCCGATCGAGGGCGCCCGGTGACAAAGGACCCGGACCTGCCCCCAGCAGTGACCTTCCGCAGCGGCGCAGACCTGCTGATCGAACTGAAGATCGTGGACAGCATCACGCACCAGGGAATCCGCTACATCGCGGAACACCACCCCGACTGGCCGTTCGGCCCCGGCAAGAAGCACCGGTACTGGACCATCGCCAACGCCACTGTCATGGCGACGGGTCCCTTCCTGGACTTCTTCCGCAAGTACCCGATTGCCCGCAGCCGCTCGAAGCAGTAACGGTCGCGTCTCCGACCAGCCGTGTTCGCAGCCACGGCCCGGAAACGCAAAACGGCCGGCCCCCTGAGCCGCAGCAGCTCAGAGACCCGGCCGAAGCACACCCAGCGGATTGCCGTCCGCTGGCTCGGAAGCTCCACCCAGCGAAGAAGTGAGGTCCTCCTAATGAGGAGCCTACCGGGTACACCTGCGGTGTCGACAAGTACCCGCTGCATGATCCTCCGCACGGCGGAGGGTGTCGCGTGATCGAGCGGCCGGCTATCAGCGAGTCCGGACAGATCGTCCGGGCTCAGGCGCCCGCCAGCGGCGTCTCCGTGCCCGCGCACCTCGGCGTCGGCACCGACCTGGTGCACTCCCTGGACTACGTGGTCATGCTCCAGGTGTTGTTCAACCTGGCTTCCGGGGTGCAGTCGACGCCGTTGACGGTGTGGGGGCAGCTCCAGGCCCGCGGCATCAGGTCGGCGAAGAACGCGAAGGAGCTGGTCGGGAAGAACGCGGTGTACGAGTCGTTCGCTCGGCTCGTGGACGCCGGGTATCTGCGCCGGACTCAGCTGCCGCACCCAGAGCTCCCGGGCCGGATGGGTCCGGTGGTGTACGAGACGTTCGACAACCCGGCGTGGAATCCGGAGTGGCAGGCGCGTCAGGCCGGCACGGATCCACTGACCGAGGCAGATGAGAAACAGCAGGTGGAAACGCTTCCCGGAACGCCGGATCCGGGGTTCGGGGAAGCTGGGAAAACCGCAGGTGGGAACGCTTCCCGGAACGCCGGATGCGGTAACGACGGATCCGGCGTTCCGGGAAGCGTCAGCCGGGCTGTTCCCGCAGGCCAGAACGCTTCCGGCGTTCCGGGAAGCGGAATGGCTCACCCCCCACACCCCCCGGAGGAGGAGGATTCCTCCTCCCCCTACCCCCTCACCGACCCCGCGAGGACGCTGCCGTCACAGAGGGCGGAGGAGCCGGAATTCTCCGATGAAGAGATCAGCCTCGCTGAGCACTTCTTGCAGCAGATGAAGCGCTGGCAGGCAGGGGCTGCGACCGCCCGGAAGTGTGCGCCGCGGCTGCTGCGGGCGATGCAGGCGCAGGGATGGCCGGCGATGGCAGACATGACCGATGAGCACGCGGCGCTGCTGGAGGAAGAGATCTTCAAGAACACCCGTGGCGCGAAGTCCTGGACCAAGTGCCTGCCCGGCTGGGTCGATGATCTGAGGCTCTACGACCGCGTCCGGCTCCGGCTGGGCTCAGCGGGAGGTTCCGGGGGCCGTGAGCGATGCCAGGACCACCCAGGCCGCTACCGAGTGGGCTGCATCGACTGCGCCATGGCCGTGCCCTCCTGACACGCCAGTGCGGGCCGCTCCCATGCCGGGGAACGGCCCGCAGATCCCCTGAACGCTTTGACCCAGACAGGAGACCGTCAGTGTCCCGCAACATCCCCTCCCAGCACCACAACGCCCCGCTCGATGACCTCGAACACGGCGGTCCAGTCGCCTTCACCCGTGTGCCGCCGCAGGATCTCGATGCCGAGCAGTCCGTCCTCGGATCGCTGATGCTCTCCGGCGCCCGGAACAGTTCCGCGTACCGGTTCTTCGCCGAGATCCTGGACACGGGCATCACCGATGAGGACTACTACCGGCCGGCGCACCAGACGATCCACCGTGCCATCTGCCAGGTCCACGAAGCCGGGGACCAGGTCGACCCGATCACGGTCGCCGCCAAGCTTGCCGAGCGCGGGGAACTCGCCCGCGTGGGTGACCGGGCTTACCTGCACGCCTGCGTCCAGGCCGTGCCGACGCCGTCAAACGGCCAGCACTACGCCGGTATCGTCCGGGCCAAGGCGTACCGGCGGGCGGTCATCGAGGCGGCGCAGCGCATCCTGGAGTACGCCTACAGCGACGCCGGCGACGAGGACGAGGTCCGCGACCTGGTCGAGCAGCAGCTCACCGAGATCATCGCCGGCACCCCGGGCCTCCATCTGGCGCCGCCCACGGTCGGGGACCTGTACCTCGACTTCGTTGCAGAGACCGAGGACATCCAGAACGGCAAGAAGCTTGGTCTGACGTACGGGTTCGAAGACCTCGACACGCTCACCTCGGGGATGCAGCCGGGCAACGTGACCGTGGTGGCCGCCCAATCCGGCGTGGGCAAGTCCACGTTCGCGCTCAACGCCGCTGTCTCCGCCGCCAAGACCGGCGCCAGGGTGATGTTTTCCTCGCTGGAGATGAGCAGTACCGAACTCATGCAGAAGATCGCCGCCGCCGAGGGGAAGATCGCCCTGCATCACCTGACGCATCAGGGCGGCCTCACCACCGAGGGGTGGGAGACCGTCCAGCGCCTGGGCCCGGAGCTGTTCCAGACGCTGCCGCTGAGGGTCTACCGGCCCGACGGCGCTTCGCTGGGTGACATCTCCTCAGCTGCGCGGGCCTGCGCCCGCGACGACGGCCTGGACCTCCTCGTCGTGGACTACCTGCAACTGGTCGAGGTCGCGCAGTCCCGCACCATCACCCGAGAACAGGCCGTCGCGTCGGTGTCCCGGGGGCTGAAGAACCTGTCCGTCCAACTGAGCTGCCACGTCATCGCCCTGTCACAGCTCAACGACGACGGCCTCATGCGCGAGTCCCGGGCCATCAAGAACGATGCGTCCATTGTGATCAAGGTAGAACGGCCGGACCTGGACGAGCCGGAATCTGCGCGGGCCGGCGAGGTCGACCTCGTCGTGGAGAAGAACCGGTTCGGGCCCACTGCCTGCGTGACCGTGGCAGCGCAACTCCACTACTCGCGCTTCGTGGACATGGCGCAGACCTGACCGTCCGTGCGGCGCCTCTGGGCTTCGGCTCCGGGGCGCCGCGGTGTGAGCCGGGGCAGCGGGAACTGAGGTGATACTGGAGGTAGCCCCGGCTGGGAACTACGCCCGTTCATGGCCTCCGCATGTTACGGAATGGCAAAATCACCAGGTCGGCGGGTGTGGGCGCCTAGTCAGCTGGCGTCCAGGGCGGGTCGGCGGTCCAGTTGTCCCCGCCGCAGTTCCAGCATTCGAACTCGTCCGGCAGCTCGTACTTGTCTGTCCACCATGAGGCGACGGGCCGGCCATACAGGACGCACTCGGTGCCGCACCAGCCGCACACGAAGAGGAAGTTCACGCTACCTCCCACCGCCCCAGGCATTGCCTTGCCATGCTTAGCCCGGTAGTGTGGAACGCATCGGGGGCACCGCCCAATCCTGCGAAGAACGACCGGTGCCCCCTACGCCCCAGACCAGTGGCCGGGCCGGCCCATCATCCCCGACCCGAACGGAGCCCAACAGATGCCGCCCGGCCACGATCTGACCCGTTTCTACGCCTTGCTGCCCCTGCTCGCCGTCCTCGCCGCGATCGACCCGAACGCCTTCCGTGCGGCCGCCGACGCCGTGGGGATGCTCGCAGCCATCCGGCAGCTTCACTAGACCCACCCCAGCCAGAGGAGTCACCGCATGGCCACCACCCAGTCCATCGCCCCCCTTGAGGTCGACCAGGAAGTCGAGTTCGACGACGGCCGCGGCAACACCCTCACCGGCGTCATCACCCGCGTCTGGACCAAGCCGGCGACCGACCCCTACGTCAGCATCGCCACCTCCTTCGAGGACCGTCCCCGCAAGTTCGTCCGCAGCTCCAGCAAGGTCCAGCGCACCGCCGGAGCATCGCCGTCCGGCGCGTCCTTCGCCGACTGCCCCCAGTGCGGGGAGCCCCTCAGCAGCACGATGTGGATCGCCAGCGAACACCGCCCGGACTGCCCCCGGCACGACCCGCACTTCTAGACCACCCGCGCCCGGCCCGGCTACGCCCCCACGGCGGCCGGGCCTTCGTCATGCCGCGGTGCCTGGTCCGGCTTCCCGCGGGTCCCCGTGCGGCCGGGTCAGCCCGTCATCCGTCACCAGCCGGCGTTCCGGCGCCGTAGCGTCCAACTCCCAGTAGTACAAGCACTCCTCGCAGCGGACCCCGTCCACGAGTACTTCGTCCTCCCCGTTCGGGCAGTCTGTGCCGTCACCGCGGCCCGGGCATGTTTCCCTGGTAGCCCCCATACGCTCGACCGTGAGCGACACCCGGGCTGGCGTGGAGAGGGCGAGCGGGGCGCACAGGCGTACACCGGCGACACGGCGCCCCAGCACCCGCCAGAAGCCCCACAAGCCGCCTCCTACGGCAGCCAGGGCCACGCCGTTTGGTGAGAACGCGAATCGGGGGCATCCTGCCGCCCAGCACGCTCCACAGCCGACACGAGCCTGGAGAGCCGATGAGCCACGAACAGCCGCAACCGACCAGCACCCCTACCCTGCCCGGCTTCATCCAAGACCACGACAGCGGCCAGCAGACCATCCGCGTCTGGTGCCGCTGGTGCTGCCGCTTCCACGAACACGGCTACACCGGCACGAAGGTCGGCGACACCACCCTCCTCCTGGGCGCACACTGCATCGCCCCCGACAGCCCCTACAAGGCGACGGACTACTACATCCGAATCAGCGGTACCCCGTTCTCCGCGGTCCGTAAGACGGTGCGCACCGCGACGGCCGCACAAGAGAGGGCGATCCGGGAGGGCCGGATCACCACGAGCGTGCAACTGCTCCGCGACCAGGAGCCACCTGTCGGCTGACGGCGTTCCAGCCCGTTCTGCCGGACCCGGCTGGGAGACTGGCCAGATGACCACCCCAACAGAGCGGGCCGCGCAGCCCGGTGAACTGTGCACCTGCGGCCGGCAAGCCGTCACCGTCATCCCCACCGAGCGGTTCGGGGACGTCGGGTACTGCGGTATCGAGGGCGCCGCGCGAAGGCCCGTCCTGCCGTGCCCGTGGTGTGGTGCAAGCGAGCCGCACAAGGAGTCGTGGGGAGACCCGGCCCGCTGTCCCGACTACCAGCTCCGGCCGCCCGGGAACTGAGGATCAGGCAGGGCAGCAAGCCGGGGGAACGGGTCCGCGGTTTCGGGTGATGCTGTGAGTGGGTTCCCCTTCGGGGGAGTCTCCGATCAAGCGCCCCCATGACCCGCCCACTGGCGGTGAGGGGAAGAGCTGGGAAGCCCCGGGCCAGAGTGCACCGGGGCTTACTCGCGTCTCACTGGTTGTTCATAACCTCGAGTACGGCTTCTTCTACCCACTCCTGCGCCCACCCCTCGCCCTTCACCCACGCGGCCCGCACAGCGTTGTAGAACGCGCGCTGTTGCCCTTCAGGGTCATCAGGGAGCGCAGCCGTCAACTGCTGTACCAACGCCATCACCTTCCGAGCGGTCGGCATGGTGCTACCCATCTCATACGCCAGGTTCTCGGTAAGCCTCTCTTCGTCCACGCCCTAGTCAACGACCATCACAATGCTCGGAAGAGTGAAGTTGGCGCGGGCCGGGCCTGGAGATGGGGTAGGCCCGGCCCGCGGTGCACGAGACGCAGTCTGGTCAACGAACGGACGGGCAAGCCGGTTACTCCTCCTCCAGGCCCTCACGCTCCCCCTCAGGACTGGGCGGCTCCCGCAACGTACGGATCGCCGCAGCATGGAAAGCCTTGCGCGCCTCAACAGCTGCCCATGACAACGGATCCCACTGTGCCCAGTTCGGACCCGCCGCACGAGCCGTCGACTGATCCTCAATCACTTTCCACAGCCGTCGAAAAGCTTCCTTCATCGCTACAAGTGCCTGGTCAACCCGATCCGGGCCGACAAGTTCCACCTGCTCGAAAGCAACGCGTACCGGCCGCCATGCTGTAAGCACCTTCTGGTGAGACTCGTCTGCCGGGTGCTGGTCGACCAGGTTCTGCTCGTAGGCACTGACTCTTTCCGCCCATGCCGCCTGGAAAGACCGTAAGTCGTCCATGGACGAGTCCCAGGCATCCATGAACGTCAGATATGCCTGCCGCCGCTGGTCGCGAAGCCACTGACCGTGTTCAACCGTGGCCTGGTCCGCGGTCTGCCGACGGCCGACCAGGATGCCGGCGAGGATCCCGACGATGCCGAACACGCCGGCGGCGATGGCCGCGACGACGGCCCCCCATGCTTCGTTCATGCCGGTCATCCTGCCGTGACCGTGTCGGGGCCGGGGCGGGTTGCCTCACGCAACCCCTCTAGGCATTGCAATGCCATGCCTGTGCCGGTAGAGTGAACCCTCAAGGTCCCCCGCCCTCCACGCCGAGGGAACACCCCCGCCGTTCAGCGGGACGCTGGACCACCACGCCCCCAACACCCGGGAGCCTCCCATGACCCAGCCCAACCCCAACCTCCGCGACCTGATCGCCACCGCGCTCTACCCGACGTACGGGCAGGAGGACCGCCACCGCAGCCTCGCCATCGCCGACGCGGTGCTGGCCGTGCTGCCCACGCCCGACAACAGGGCGGCCGCCCTCAGTCGAGCCGTGGAGGCTCAGGCAGCCGACGACGCGCTCACAGAGTTCGCCGAAATGCTCTCCGCCCGCATCCCCGACGGATCCCCCACCGAGGACCACGAGGACGTCATCGGGGTGATCCTGGAGCTTCGCGAGGCAGCGAACCAGAAGAAGATCGAAGCCACCTTCCTGCGTAGAACGGCTGACGAGACGCCCAAGGACTCGGCACCGGACACCCTGCCCGCCTGGCTGCAGCAGCGGTTCGACCCCCGCGGCCCCAACTGGGAAGCCCTCGATGACGACGACCGCGCCTACTGGGAGCACCAGGCCCGCGCCGTCCGCCGCGCCGTCGCCCGCAACGGCTTCAAGACCAGCCAGCCCGAGACGGACTCCTGATGCTGCTGGTCCGCCTGTTCCACGCCGTCGACACCACCATCAGCCACCTCCCCACCCCACTCGCCCACGCCGCCGCCGGCCTCCTCATCACCCTCTTCACCGTCGCCTACACCACCCTCGCCACCATCGACCGCACCCACCACAAGGAGAACCCGTGAGCTACCCGCAACTCCTCACCCCCGAAGAGAAGCTCGCCGACGCCAAAGACCGCCTCAACATCCCAACCATCACCGTGCTCTGCGGCTCCACACGCTTCATGAACGACATGGTCGACCTCGACCGGCGCCTCACCTGGGCCGGGCAGATCGTCATCAAGCCCGGCTGCGACATGAAGACCCCCGACCCCCTGTGGGCCGACCCCGTAGAGGCCGAGGCCGGCAAACAGCGTCTGGACGACCTGCACCGCGCGAAGATCCGCCTGGCCAACGTAGTCCTGGTCGTCGGGGACTACATCGGCGACTCCACCCGCGCCGAGATCGCCTACGCCCGCAGCCTGGGCAAGCCGGTCCGCTTTACCCACCCCGAAGTCGACCCCGGCGAGCGTGACGGCGACCCCGCCGCCCAGGAGGCGTGATGCCGCAGCGAGTCCAGCGCACCCGCATCAAAGGCCAGCCGGCCATTCCCGAAGGCGCCATCTACGTCGGACGTGGCCCCGGCAACTACGGCCGCTGGGGCAACCCCTTCACAGTCGCCGACTGCCTTGAGTCTGGCTTCGCCGAGACCGAGGACGGAGCCCGCCGGGTCGTCACCGACACGTACCGCGACTGGCTGACCGGCGACCTCCCCATTACTACCGAGGCCAAGGACACTTCCTGGTCCCGTGAGCGCCGCGACTGGATCCGTGCCCACATCGGCGAACTGGCCGGCAAGGACCTCGCCTGCTGGTGCAAGCCTCCCGCTCCCGGCGAGCCCGACCACTGCCACGCAGCAGTTCTGCTGGAGTTCGCTGCCCACCCGAAGAGGTTCCTCGAATGACCGACCAGCCGAACCGCCACCTCGAGGCGGCAGAGGCCGCCAACGCCAAAGCCGCCGCAATGCCCAAAGACGAGCGCCTCGTGTCCGAGGCCGCCAACGCCCCATACCTCCGCATCCAGCTCGCCTACGCCCTGAAGCGCGCCGAAGCGGCTGAGGCCAATACCGGCCCCACCGACGCCCTCGAACAGCGCCTCGCCGCGATGGAGAAGCTCGCCGCGGCCTGGCAGAAGGAAGCCGAACGAACTCACCGACGGCTGGACGTTCCAGCCAGTACGGCTGACGACGCTGAGATCCGTATCTGGTCCGCCCTGGACCGCACGCTCACCGAGGAGGAAGTGAGCGAGCACCTCCACATACTCCGAGGCCTCCGATACCTGGCCGCTCACGCTATCGACGTCTCGTCCGAGACCTACAAGGACGCCAAAAAGCGCATCACGGACCTCCACGCGCCCGCTCAACACATGGGGCAGACCTGGTGTGGTGAGTGCTCCGTACGCCGCTCCACGGGCCCCAAGACCGAGGAGTGGGTGGCGTTCATCCCGCACCCGTGCCCGACCCTCGACGCCCTCGATAACAAGGAGTGCGAACGGTGAGACCTCGTAAGACGGCACAGGAGATAGCCGAGCTGGAGGCCGCGTTCGAGCGGCCGGCCTACTGGCGGTGTGCTCACTGCAACGAGCCCATCACCGGCGACGGATGGACGTGGTCCGGGCCGCTCCGGAAGCCCGGCGAATCCATCTGGGACCAGAAGCGCTACCACCTGGACAACCCCGAGTGCCAGCAGGCCCTCGAAGACCTGAGCAAGGAAGGCGGGGACGTGTGAGGCGTTGGGTGTCGCGGCGGGAAATCGTCCGGCGTCTGGAGGCCGTGGAAGCGCAGCTGGCGCAGCGGACTCCGGCGCCGCTCGCCGGCCAGCAGACCATCAACGTCGGCAACATCTGGGACCACGCCTATCAGGGGCCAGGTTCCTGCCAAGTGGACACGTTCGGCCAGCAGTGCGGGGCGCACCGCGACGAGCATCAACTACACGAGGAGATCACCACATGAGCGATGGATACGCCGGCATCAGCCTGGCCGGCCGCTGGGAGTGCGGCGAGTGCGGGGCGTCCGGAGAAGGATGGTGGGACGAAGACCAGGGTCTGACGCTGGATGTGGGAGAGCACAGCTGCGACGACTGAAAAGAAGATCAGGCACCGTGAACGACGAACCCATGCGAGACGAGCGCCTGGCTGCTCTCGCCGACCAGCTTTCCCGCCAGTACGACTACCGCGGCCTCACCGAACTGGAGCAGGAAGACCCCGAACGCGCTCAGGAACACTGGGACGCTGCCGCAGCGCTCCTGCCATGGATCGAGGACCGTCCCCGCGAGGAACGCCGTGAAGCCTTCGGACGCGGCTACGACAAGGGGAGTGAACGGCAGAAGGTACGCACCGCAGCCGACATGAGGCGTCTGCAAGCGGAGGTCGCCGAGCTGCAGAAGGACCGCGACCCCGAAGGCCTGCGCGCCCGCATCCGCGACCTGGAGTACGCCCTGGAAGGCTGGGACCGGTTCATGACCGGACGGGTTCGGGCAGAGACCGCTCGGGAGGCCCCGAACTGGAAGGAGCAGGCCGCCGTGTACCTGGCCAAACTGGTCAAGGTTCAACGGGAGCTGGCCGTACTGAAAGGCGTGCAGCCGGACGACGCGACCCGCAAGCGGACTACCTGACGTCTAGGCAGCCGACTCCGAGTCAGCCGCGCTGTCGTCGACCATCCGGTCCGGGGACAGCGCGTACTGGTAGATCATCTCTGCCAGAGTCGACGCCCCCCACAACGCCTTCAACGCGGCGATCTCCTGCTCCAGTTTCCGCTTCGACACGCCGATCCTGCGGGCAATCGACGGCTGAGACACCCCATCCGCGATGTAGCGGAGGATCTGCCGCTGCCTCGCCGAGGTCCGTACCCCGTCCGGGCCCGACACCGTGTCCACCTCGCACTGCCCCCGCCTGGAGCGCAGCACTCCCGTCCACGGATCGCCGTACAGCCACATCTGATCGAACATCTCGGCCAGTACGGCAACCACTGCGCGGTCGGTGACGTGCCACGCCGCGTGCTCGGGCCCGCCGGTGATGTGGTCGGAGACGAAGGCCTGCTCCCGATCCACGATGATCATCCGTTCGAACTTGCCGGGCAGCGTCCGGTACTGCACCGAGCCAGCGGCTTCCCGGGTCACCATGCGCCGCGCATACTCGGACGTCACCGGGTGATCCCGCACCGTGTCCCGGTACACCGTCCGCATCGTCACGCCCCGGTCCAGGGCGGCGGCGTCACGGGAGACCGCCTGATCCAGGATCGCTTTGTCACGGGGTCCGCCCGGCTGGGCGGCGAGGATCTCCGTCTTCGCGCCGGCCACCACGTCCCGGATCCGGGCGTTCGCCGCGGCCTGGTCGTCGAGGTACTGGGAGCTGCGGCCGGGCCGTGCAGCGGTGGCCGCGTACTGTCCGGCCAGTTGGTTTGTCAGGTCCGGCAGGGCGGACATGAACGCGACGCGCTGTTTGGCCTCCTCAAGCTGGGCGAACAGGACGGCTTCGAGGGCGCGCTTCGGATTCCGCACGACCGGCCGGCCGGGCCTGTCCGGGTCCTCCTGAATCAGCCTGAACGCGACGAGTTCGCCGTGCGCGCCCGGATACTCACCGGTAATCATTTCAGCCTGCACCCAGTCCTGCCGGGCATACACCCCGTACAAGCGGATAGCACCCGCCGACAAGAACTCATTGTCACTGTGCGCGCTACCTATGGCCAAGGATCTAATCCTCCGTCAAACAACACAGATCAACTGCGACTTCCCGCACTGCGCGCACCCGCACCAGCACAAGGTTGAGAACGCAAGAAGCCTACGGCACCGTAAGAGCGGGGCGTCCCCCGGCGCTCGTACTCCGCATCCTCCCCAAAAACCGCACGCGTCTACTTCTGCCAGGGAACACCCGTACGGCCAAGGGGAATTCGCAGCAGGATCGGAACACGAGCACAAACCGGGACGACGCCCCGCTATCGTGTCCGCCACCCTTTACAGAAAGGAGGTACGTGCGTGAAAAAGCCACTCAAGCAACTCATCGCTGGCCTCACCCTCGCCACCGCAGTCGCCGCCGGCACCCTCGCCGCAACGGAAACCGCAACCGCGCAGTCCGACACGGCATGGGGAGCATCGGCCACCGCCAGCGACACCGGCTGGGGCACCCCGCCCGGCGACATCCTTCCCATCAACCTGCCCATCCCGCTCGACACCGGCTGGGGCTGACCCTCACCGCGTGCCCCCTGGTGCCGGCTCAAGGGGAAGCAGCCGGCACCAGGGGCCACGCCCCGAGCCGAGGGAACACCGCGCCAGAACCGCGCCACGGTAGAGGCATGAGCCCTTCCCGAGAGTTCCCCTACCAGGACGGCGACGTGACCGTCCTCGGTCCCGAGATCTTCGCCAGCAGCGACGGAGATGTCCTGTCCTGGCGCGGCGTGAACTACGTCCCTCAGAAGCGTCTCAAACTCGCTCACCAAGCGCGCCGAGCAAAGGAAGCCCAGCTCGACGGCATCCGCCGCGCCCTCTGCGACATCGGCGTCATCGAAGACGACGACCCCTACGGGCACGCCGACCTGGAAGACGCCATCCGCCAGGCACTCGCCGGCTGGTCGGACGTATCCGACGTCCCACAGAAGTCCTGCGCCCTCCAGCAGATCAACCTCTGCATGGGGTCGGTGGACGCCGAGACCACCGCGGCCATCACCAGCACGCTCCGCAAGGTCCGCCGGCAGAAGCCCGGAGGCGACGTCTGATGGCCAAACACCCTGCAGACGACCGCCGCCAGGCCCTGTGCGCCTGGCTGAGCGCCAACGGCATCGACCCCCGAGACGTTCCCCTGGACGCCGACATGACCATCGACAAGGGGCCCACCGGCCGGTTCCTACACTGCGAGATATTCGACCGCGATCGTGACGGCTGCATCCTCATTGACGAGCGCGGGGAAGGCGCCGCAAAGCTGATCATCAACGTGCCGCTGAAGGTGGAGCCGCCCGAGTGGTGGCAGCCGTACCAGAAGCCGACCCGCGACCAGCTCCTCGCTGTCCTCGGAAGCATCCGGGACCTGGCCAACGAGCAGGGCGAGCTGAACACGTACATCGAGCGGGCCCGGCTGCGCGCCGTGCTGGACCTCGCCTGCGAACGGGAAGGGATAACGGACTTGTGATCGTCTGCGTCACGTACGTCCTGATCGGCGCTGTCATCTTGGCCATCATGCGGATCACCCCCGGAAGCATCCAGCGTCACTACGAGCACGTCGCGGTCACGGACGCCGAGACCGACGAACTGATCCGGCAGCACCCGTACCTGTGCGCAGCGTCCTGGGCGTTCATGTACCTGTTCGGCCTGGCGTTGTGGCCGGTGGTGGCGGCGTCCAGCACGCGACGGCAGTAGTCGGCGGCCACAGCTGAGCGGAGGGAACACGCGGCCGGTTCGTGCTCAGACTGAAGGGCATGCCCACGCCCAATCCCGCACGAACCTGCCGCATCCTCCTCGCCACCGCCGCCAGCATCATCACCGTCCTCGCCCTGCTCCTTGCCGGCGCAACGTCGGCCCGAGCCGCGACCACGCCCGTGTACAAGGGCACAGGCTGGAAGGCGGCCACCGGCAACGGCATCTACAGCCTCTCCCCCAAGCCGTACACGATCGTGTTCGCCAACGACACGGCCCGCACCAAGCTCAGCAAGTACTTCACGACACCAGCCAGCCAGGTCACCACCAGCGTCGGCGTCCCCATCACCGTATCCACCACCATCGACACCACCCCCACCAGCTCCTGCCCCGCCCGGCACCGCATCATCGTCCACTACACCTACCGGCCCACCGGCACCCAAGGCATGAGCCGCGCCCTGCCCTGCCACTCCATAGCCGACGGCTCCGCGTGGGGCGGCCACATCCTCATGGACAGCGAGTACTGGACCTCCAGCACCTGGTTCTCCACCAACGCGACGCTGAACGAGGCGTACCGGGAGAACGCGGTCACCCACGAACTCGGGCACATCCTGGGCTTGGACCATCCCAACTATGACCGTGACGGCGACGGCCTGATCGAGAACTACGAGTGCGTGAAGAACAGCGCCGGCTGGACCCCGGTCATGTGCTCACCAAACGGCGGCGACCGCTCCAGCACCGGCGCCGGCAAGTTCGTCACCGACTACGACCTCGCCGGACTCAAGCAACTCGCAGCCAACTACTACCTGCGGCAGACCTGACTGCGCCCCTGCCTCGTTGTCGGCACTGCGTGTCACACTGGTCATGCCGCCCGCCTTGCAACGTCCCCCGTCGAGGCGGGCGGCTGTGTCTTACCGCTCTGCCAGCTCCCATCGCCGATAAGCTCGCATCAGCGTCCGCCCCTGCCAGTCTCGGGGCGGGCGCTTCTTCATCGATGCAGAACGTTGACCAGCTTGTTCGGGTCCAGGATCGGCGCCCCATCCGGGCCCTTTACGTGCGAGTCGATCCAGATCGGCCGGTGCGCCTGCCGCGACGGATACCAGTGGTTACGCCAGTGCCCGCGGACGATCCACCTATGACGGTAGGCACGCCCGTCACCCTTGCCCCGGTCCTGAGAAGGAACGCCGGCGTGCCGTAGCTGCACGTACCGCACACTCGTCAGCAACCCGGGATCAATGCGCCGCAGATACTTCGCCGAGGCCTTCGACGGCGCCGTCTCCTCTTCACGCACCAGCGTCTGTCCCATCAGCAACCAGGTCACCACCAGCGCCCGCTCCGCCTGCTCCTGCCGCCCCGCCGACTTCGAGTAGCCCTCCAACTCGGACAAGGTCATACCGCTGGTGTCCTCCGGCAGAGACGACAGCCAGCCCGGCACCTTCCCGAACGGCAGGAACCCGCGGGTCATACACACGATCTGCTGCGGATTCACCGTGCGCAGCCGGCGCACCTCCTCCGCCGTCAGGTCCCGCAACCCCGCCTTCTTGTCACCCTTGGACTGGAAGGAGATCCAGTCTTCCCGCAGGCACCAGGTACGGAACTGCACCCCGGTGCCCTGCTGCGCCCAGGACACCCCGATGATCGGGCAGCCGGTGTACTCACCGCCCTCGTAGGCGTCGGTGGCGTACTCTTCCCACAACAGCAGCCCGTGCGTGGCCGGGAGGTCCTCCGGGTGAAGCCGGTAAGCCGGAAGCGCGAGCCCGGCCGAGACAGCCATGCGGGTCATGTCCTTGGAAACGAAGAACAGCTCGGCAGCCTGAAGGGCCACAGACCAGTTCGCGGCCGCGCGACGCTCGGTCGCCGCCGAATGCGGGTCCAGGCCCTGCGCCCAACGCGTCTGTCCCCCTTCCGGGCCGGAGTCGGCCAGCCACTGCACCAGCTCGGCGCGGATCTCCGGAAGAATCCGCGCCGAGAGAACCTGTCGGCCGCTCACGCGTCGGCCAGGTCGGTGCGCTTGCCCTGCCCAGGCCGAGCCGCCAGCGCCTTCCGCACGTCACCCGCCCGGTACAGGGCCTGGGGGCGCTTCGTCTTCGGATGCGGGTAGTAGGCGAACGGCTTCACCCCGAGCCGGGACATGGCCGCCGCGGCCACCTTCGCCGGCTGCTTCGCCTGCGACTGCAACTCCCACCGGCCGATCGCCTCCAGCGTCAGCGGGTCGTTGCGCTCCACGATCGGCTCCAGGTCGATCTCCTCAACGATCGCCTTAAAGTCGAGGAACCCGTCCTCGTCCGTGGGGTAGTCGGCGAACTCGTCGTCGTCGGGGTCGGCCGGCCCGATGAACTCGTCTACGCACAGGCTGACGCTCGGCGGGAGCGCGGCCTCGATAGCGGCCCGGTACTCGCGCTTGATCTCGTCCAGCGCGCCGGACTCCTCCAGCATCTCCTGCCAGTCGTTGTCACCGCCGTTGATGTAGTCCATGACGTCGTAGTCCGGACTGAGGGAGTAGGTGCTGACGCGGTTGCACCAGGTGCCGTAGCTGGTGGTGGTGTAGCTCATCGGTGGTCTCCTTGCGCAGGCTCGGTGAGTGAACTAGGGGTTTCAGAGGGCAGTGACGGCGGCCTTGATGCCGACAAACGTGGCGTCGACCAGGTCGAAGGTCTGCCGCACCCCGTCGTAGAAGCGGATCTCGTAGGAGCGGGCGCCGTCGTAGTAGCGGGCGTGGAGCTGGCCGTCCGCGGCGTCGAACCACACCTTGTCGATCGCGCCGGCGATCCCTCCGACACGGCCGTTGGCGATGGTGCGGCCCTGGAAGCTGGCGCCGCAGACGCTGCCGGACTTGTAGTGGCTGGTCTCCAGGCCGGCGAACTCGGCCCAGTCGTTGATGTAGACGCGGTCCATGCCGTTCTTCTGCCAGCGACGGCCGCCGATCGCGACGAGGGCCTCGGCGGTGAGAGTGACGTGCTTGGCGGGGCGCTTCATCTTGCCGATGGCGATGCGGGCGGCGAGGGAGGCGGTGTCGATGATCCAGCGGCCGGCCTGCTTGGTGGCGGCGATGACGCCGGCGCGGCACCAGGTGCGGATGGTGGCGACGGTGACCTGGGCTTCTGCGGCTGCTGCGGTGGTGTTCATCGGGTTCCCCTCCCTTTCGACACCACCAACTATGCTGTACGTACAGCGAAGTTGCAAGGGGGTTCACCCAATCAGATGACTGGACAGACAAAGACGCAGGTCAGCTAGTCGAGAATGCCCAACTCGGTGTCCGGCCGACAGAACCCACACGCCGGCACCCCACCCGCGATCGCCCGCCGCACTGTGTCGGAGTCCGTCGGCTTCGACCGCTTCCCCGCCATCCGGCAGCCGCCGACGTGCACGGCGTTCGGCACCGCGTCCCGGTTCAGCCCGTACTCGATCAGCCAGTCCGGGACCGGCGGCCGCGCCTGCTCGCCACGCCGCCGCTCCGCTTCCCGCCGCTCCACCGCCGTGATCTGCTTCCGCACCCGGTCCAGGGTCAGGGCCAGCCATGTCTCCAGCATGCGGAGCCTTGGCAGGTCGGGCGGCAGATCATCGAACACACTTGCGATTCTATGGGTAGAAGAAAAGAGCCCGCCACCCGGTGCAATCCCAGGTGACGGGCCCTTCCCCTTCGCGGGTCACCGATCAGCTTCCCCGAGCCATCCGATCCAGACCGGCATCCACCACCACGAGATCCGGATGGGCTCGCAGCTGCTGCTCCAACCGCCACTCCGCCAGGTCCGCCTCGTGCGCGGCCCACACCTCGCCCTCCGCAGCCCCAGCCAGGCAGGCGATCAAAGCGACGTCATCCTCGGTGAGCCCGTCGAAACGGTTGTGCGGAGCCCACATGCCAGCGAACTCCACCGGCTCGCCCACACCCGCATCCGGGACCCGATCGGACAGCCAGCGACGGAACGGAGTGTCGTAGTCGTCCCGGTCAAGATCGATCATCAGCTGTTTCCTTCCAGATAGGACGGGAGCACCCGTGCAGCATGCTCAGCCAGGGCCACAGCGTTCGGAGTGCGCGGCCAGTCGTTCCCCCGCAGCACCTCCACCAGCCGAAACGCGGGCACCACGGGCACGCACGAAGAACCCGTCACCGGCCACGGCCGCGTTGTGCACGGCGATCACCGGCTGAACCGGCACCCCCACCGCCCGCGCCACCAGATCCGTCTCGTACAGGACACTGCGCACCGACTTGCCGCGGTCCACCTGGCCGTGGAAGAGGCTGCCGGCCACCGTGTGGACGGGATACCGGGCCGACCACAGCTTGCTGTCCACCAGGAACACCCGGGCGCCGGGCGAGACGAGGACGTGGTCGGCGTTCGCCCGCCGGGCACCCGGTACCGCCCGGTCGTGTAACACCGTCCATCCCGCCGTCTCGAGCAGCTGTAACAGTGCGGCGGTGCGCTGCTCCCCGACCGCGCCAGCGTCACAGTCGGCCGCTCGAGCGTCCGCACGACGCGCGGCCGGGCTGAGCCCGAGGGCAGCCAGGAGACGCCGCCACAAGCCCCTGCGGACGGCTGCACGCTGCTCCTGACCCCACCGGGCCGCCGACCCACCCGCGGTCACGTCCGGCCCTCCTTCGCCCTGTCCATGGCCGCAATGAGCCGGTCCGCGTAGTCAGTGGCGACCCCATGCGGGGAGCAGAAGTCCCGCATCTGCGCAGCGAACTTCCGGGCCGCCGCCACCTCCCGCTCAGCAACCTCGGCGCGGCGCCGCAGTACGTCGACGTCGTCGTCCTCCGACTGGTAACCCGGCGCGAGCATCCGCTCGTACTTCGGCTTCCAGGCCAGGCACTGCTCGCACGTCACCACCGTGCCTTCCGGCAACGCTCCCTGCCGGGTGGAGAAGCCGCAGAGCGCGATCCCGGTCGCCCACGCCTCGAACTGCGGCAGCCACTCGTACACGGCCAGGTGTACGACGTCCGGATGGTCGGGTAGCGGAAGCCGGGCAACGGGGCGCAGGTAGCGGCAGGACGGGTCCAGCTCGGTCACTTCAGTCGCTGGCTGCTCGGTCATGCTGCTCCATCAAGGGTGGTGGGGTTCCAGGTGTCAGGGCCGGGCACGGTCTGCACCCGGCGGCCCCAGTAGTAGGCCGGCCACAGCTGGCCCAACGGCTTACCGGAGCGGGAGCACGGCGGTTTGCCGTGCCGAGACAGGCGGCCGCGTGCGGACAGGGCTGCCCTGCGGCCGCAGTGGGGGCAGGTGATGCGGATCGTCATCGTGCGACCGGCTTCTTGTGCCGCGGCGTGCCCACACGGTGCCGGCGGCGACGTATCGCGTGTGCCGCGTGCTCCAGCAGGAGAGCCGCTCCCACGGATATGAGCGCGGCCATGATGTCGAGGGGGACGGGGATGTGGTCGTCACCGGTGATAGCGATCCAGGTGCAGGCGAGGGTCAGGGCTATGAGGCCGGTGAGGAGGCAGCCGGTGAGGAGGGCGTAATGCTGGCGCATGGGACCTCTAGGGGTGGGTGGGGCGGTCTCCCGCCGGTGGCGGTGTCTAAGATGTCCGTTTCTTGGGGTCGAATAGGCCGTTCTGCATCGCCACCCGAACCGCAGCCGCACGCCGCTCACCCACCGGCAGACCAGCAACCCCAAGCCGCTGATACACGCGTGAGATATGCGAACTGACCGCCCGACTGTGCATCCCCAACCGGGCCCCTACCTGCGCCAGCGAGTCACCCGACGCCGCCTCCCGCAGCACTTCAACCTGCCGCGGCGACAACTTCAGCGCCCGCGCCGGCATCTGCCACTCCGCGGACAGAAGGTGCCCCAAGGGAATCTCGAACGCCGCACACACCTGCATGAACGCGCGAAGGGAACCCTCGCCGTCCTGCAAACGCTGCACGGTGGCCCTGCTCAGGCCGGACCGCTCACATAGATCGGCCACCGCCCAACCCCGAGCCTGGCGCTCTGCACGAACACGGTCACCGAGATCAGCGAGCTGGTCCTTGAGTGCCTCATCGACCGGTTTACTGTCCACGTGCTTCACCGGTCGTTCCACACGCTCAGGTCGAGGCGGAACGGCGACGGAGTCCAGATTGACCAGCCCAATCCGGATGCCTACAGCGACCGCCTGAGCACGGTCTTCGGCCTTCAGACGCTTGAGGATGGCAGCTATCTGCGACTTCACGGTGTCCTCAGTCGTGCCAAGCCTCCTACCGATCTCCCTGTTGGAGCAGCCCTTCGCAGCCAGCTGCAGAACCTGGGTGAGGCGTGGCGTCAGGTAGCGGACGGAAACCTGGGCGGGCCCGCTGTGCTGAGACGACGGGCCCACTTGAACGGGTGCGGTCATGCTCGGCTGGTCTCCTTGTTGCGTCGGGTGGTGGGGAGTCGGTCACCGAGTCCGCGGAGTGCGGCCCGGACAGCACTGGCAGGCGTCGCCTGAACAGCAGCGGGAGCTGGAACGGGCTGTTCGGGCTCAGGAGCGGCCCGGACGGTGTTCGGGTGCCACAGCTCCACCCACACCCCGTCACGCCGCCACACGAGCACCGTGCGATCCATGACCTCGATGTCGAACAGTGGGCGCATGTCCCCGGGGTGAGACAGGCTCAAGTCGGATTCGGAAGCGAACCGGGCCAGCGCGTGCGCCGCGCCCGGGCCGGCGACCTCCGCGGAGATGACGGGACTGCCATCCGGGGCGGTGCCGGTCGTCCAGGTGCTCAGGGTTGCGGCCAGGCCGCGGGTTGCCATGGAGATGGACCAGGAGTGGGTGGCGTGCTCCTGGGCGGCTTGCAGGGCGGGGTCGGGCATGGGGCCTTCTTCGGGGCGAGGGCGTACGGGATGGGGTGGGGTCGCGTAGCGGGGCCCCGGCAGGCTCAGTCCGTCTCGGGCTGCCCGGACCGCGCCACGTCGGCTTCCGCGTCGATGCCGAGGATGTGCACCGGGTCCATCGGCGGGAGCTTCGCGGGCAGCGCCTTCGGGGTGTCTGGCTCAAGGAACTCGCAGTCCCCAGCGACGCGGCCCTCGCAGACGTGCTCGGCGAGCGGGGTGCCGGTGTCGGCGTGCAGCCGGTACAGGTCGAGGAGTCCGTCGGTCACTTGATACGCCTCGGGGTAGTTGGCGGCTGCGTCCCGCTGCGTCTTCAGCCACTGCTCGAACTGGTCGCCTCGCCGGGGATGGGCCTCGCCGTCCTGTGTCGGGTCCTGCTGCGCCACGCGGGCGGGGTTCATGAGGCACGTCCCCGGGTCGACGCCCTCGCAGTTGCCGCACGCGTGCTCGTCCTGCTGCGCCTCGCCAGCCAGACGACGCAGCACGGAGCGGGCACGCCCCAGGCCCTCGACGTACCCCGCGTCCCACTCCCGCTCTCCGCGGTCTTGGGCCTGACGCGCCATCTTCAACAGCAACGCGTCGGCCTCGGCCAGCACGGCGGCCTGCTGGTCGGGCGCGGGCAGCACGGCCAGGACCGCGTCGGCGATGGCGAGGCTGCGGGTGCGGTCCTCCTGCCCGTAGGTCGGGTACAGGGCCTCGGCGATCCGCTGGCGCAGCGTGTTGCGGTCGGTGGCGGGCGCCGGGTCGGCAGGAGCGGCGGCGCGGACGTCATTCGGCGGCTCGGTGGCCCACCGGTCGGGGCGGACGGGCTCCCAGTCGCTGTAGGAGACGCGCCGCCGGAGCACGATGCCGCGCTGACGCTGGCCGGGAACCATGTCGCCGCCCCCGTCCGGGTGCGGGAACCAGGTGTGGAACTCCCACTCGGGCGACGGGATGGACGGCAGGTCGCTGCGGCGGATCGGATCGGTCGGGTCGGTCATGGTCACTCCAGATGTCTGGTGCGGGCGGGCGGTCGTGGTGTGGGAGGCTGGGGCCGGCCCGCCCGTGGTTGCTGCACGGGCGGGCCGCCTTGCGTGCGGGGTGGTCACGGGGACGGGTCGAACGGACGGCGCAGCCGCCACTGGTACTGGCAGTCGCTGTTCGAGCAGCAGGCGCGGGCGCGTCCAGCGGAGTCGGCGTTGTCGGCCGAGAGGACGGGCGGTACCTGGTTCGGGTCGGCGGGGCGGACGGTGCCGGTGTTGTCGATGACGGCGTAGCCCCAGTCGAGGTGGCCGGTCACGTCCTCCACGACGGTGGCCGGGTATCGGCAGCGGGGGCAGGCGAGGATCTGTTCGGTCACGTTGCTGCTCCTGGTGGTTGGTGTGAGTGTGGTCACGGCCGGGTGTCAGCGGCAGCAGCCGTCCTCGCAGTGCGGGGACCAGATCTCGTGTGCCGGCGTGCCGTCGTCGGCGACGACGTGCGCCACCACGGCGGCGCGCTCGTTGCGGTACGCGGCCAGTGCACGGACGGGGCTGAGGAGTTCGTGGCCGGGGACGTACTTCCGGCAGTCCTTCTCGTGCAGTCCCTGGCTGCGGGCGCAGGTGCAGGGCAGCTTGCCGCGGAGCTGGAGCAGCAGCTCGTAGAGGGCTGATGCCCGGTTGTGGTCGGGATCGGCGGCGAGCTTGGCGTCGGTGGTTTCGGCGGCCCAGTGGATGGCCTGCTCGCGTGCGGTGGCGACCTGGGCGCGGAGGCGGCGGATCTCGTCGGCCATCGCCGCGACGTCATGCGGTGCGTGGGCCAGCGCGGCGAGCAGAACACCGGGGCTGGACGAGTCGGTGACCGAGATGGACGGGCGCTCCCACTTGGGGACGGGCGCCCAGCGGGCTTCGATCGCGTCGAGGTCGAGGGGCTGCGGGTCGTGTGGCATGAGGTCTCCAGGGGTGTGAGGGCGGGTGATCAGGCGGTGGCGGGCGTGAGGCGAGCGGCTTCGGCTTCCAGGGCCTCACGTAGCGGCATGTGCGGACCCATCGCACGGGCGGCTTCCTCGGCGGCAGTGAGGGCGTCCTGCTGCTGGACCTCCCGGGGCGTGGCCGGGCGGTAGACGGTCGTCTCGCTGATCTGGACGAGGGTGTTCTGGCCGTGGTCGAGGAGGTGCCACGATCCGTGCTCCTTAACCCAGGTGAAGTCGGGGGTGGAGTGGGGCTCGTCGTCCTCGTCTTCGTCGTCCCAGTGGCCGTACTCGTCGCCTTCGTAGTCGTAGGCGGCGTGGGCCTTGGCGGTTTCCAAGTCGAGGTAGAGGGCGTTGCCATCCCACATGTCGCTGTCTTCCATCCAGGCGTGGAAGACAGTGAGGGCTCGGGCCAGGCGAGGCGTGCTGTTCACGGCGTGCTCCTTCGTGGTTGGGGTTGTGGTGCGCGGGGTCAGGCGGCGGGTATGGGACTGCCCCACCCCGCCGGGGGGTGCGGGATGGGGCAGCGGACCGCGCCGGGGTGCGCGGCTGGCGGTCCCCGGAGGGGGCGTGGGGACCGGGTCTACTCGGCGAGCAAGGCGCCAACGGTGGAATCGCCGACCCGCACAGCCGGAGCAGCGACACGGGCCAGACGCAGTGCAGTTTCCAGATCGAACTCCCGCTGCGCCCGCCACTCCTGGGAGCGCTTGGAGGCCTGTTCCCACCTGCCGTCAGCGTCCAAAAGGAAACCGAGGCGGCTGATCTGCCAGAGTCCCGAGTCGCACAGGCGAACGGTGATGGCTGAGAAGCTGCGCATGGGGTGCCCGGGCGGCAACAGAGCGATCCGGTAGGACGACACCTCAACGTCGGAAGCCTGGGCCAGCACAGCGTCGGCAGCTTCCTCGTGCAGTGCTGCGTGCTCCTCTCGTAGCTCGGCGATGGGCTGCCCGTCGTAGGAGCGGGCCAGTACGTCGGCGATCTGTTCGCGGGTGACAGCGGTCATGGCTGGCTCCTACTGGCCGTAGTGGTCGGACGGGTCGTCGGTGGGGCCGGTGAGGCTGGCGCAGCCGGGGCCGTGGATGCCGGCGGCGATCTCTTCGGGGGTGGCGTCGCAGTCGCAGTTGGGCATGGGGTCCCCCGGGATTCCGTGTGGTGGGGCGTGATATCTCCACCGTACCCCTATAGGCATGGCATGACAATGCTTAGCAAGGTTGGTTACAGCAAAGGGGTCCAGCCACACGGCAGACCCCTTCGCAAGCGAACCAGGAAGCTCAGAAAGGAGGCTCGGTGTCCCAAGCGTTCTGCCCGCCACCGCCCGCCGGCGACGACCCCCACGGATCCTCCATCCCCTCCCGCGACGACTGCTGACGGGCCGCCTGGTACGCGTCCTGCTTCCCCGTACCGGACCCGCCCCGCGCCTTCTCCACCCGCGCAGTCGCAGAGCGCAGAGACGGGCCGATCGCATCTACCCGGAACACGATCTTCGACCGCTTCTGGCCGGTCTGCTTGTCCTCCCAGGACTCCTGTACCGCCCGGCCCACCGCAATCACTTCCATACCCTTGTCCAGGGAGCCCACGATGTTCTCCGCGAGCTGCTTGAAGGCCTTCGACTCCCAGTAGGTCGTATCCGCATCGGACCACTCGTTCGAGGCCGGGTCCTTCACCCGCCGCGAGGTGACGATCGTGAACGCGGCAATCGCCACGCCCGATGGACTGAACCGAAGCTCCGGCGCCTGGGTGAGCCGGCCGGTGAGGGTCATCGTGGTACTCATCGAACACTCCTTGCTACGTCAGGGGCCGCTTTGGTGCGCTAGCACCGAGCGGCCCCATGAAGAATTTCGCAGCTCAAAACCTGTTTGTCTGAGGCGCTTCCCCCGGCTCACGCCACATCGGACACGGCCACCAAGGGTCGCTGTGGTACCGGCTCACCGGCCTCCCGGGCCCGCCGCTTGATCCGCTCCCACGCCCTCTGGACCGCCGGCACCTCCATCCCCAACCGGCGTGCCACCAGCTCGTAGGACAGACCACGCCGCAAGCCGACCTCAATCGCCAGACGCCGCTCGTCCCTATTCAGCGGTTGCCGCTCGTTCTTCGCAGACAAGGCCCGGTTCACCGCAACCACGTCCACCCCGGCCATCTGACGCCGCAGCGTCGGCGCCAAGTCCCGGATGGCCTTCTCCGACCTGGTCGTGTGCGACCGAGCAATCCGATCGCCGTGCTCATCGAACGTCACCCACGCCAGCGCTTCCTTCAACGAGCGCTCCGGGTCAGCGACCGCAGCCAGGACGACCGCCAGGGCCTCCAGCTCGTGCCGAGTCAAACCGGCCAGCCGCGTCTTGATGTCGTCAGCAGAACCCTCATGGACGTCCACGACCAGGCCGGCCGCCTCGGGCATCAGGGCCTCAACCATGTCGCCGCGCTGCTCGGCACTCAGGATGCTCATCCCGCCGTCACCCCCGCACCCGCGGCCGCGGCCCGCTCCTGCTCGAACTCGGTGAGGCAACGCCACAGCGTGATCCGCGACACCCCCAACTGCTTCGCGACCCGCGACTGCGGCACCCCAGCCGCCAGCTGCTCCTCAATCCACTCCTGCTGCTCCCAGCAACGCTCCCTCTGCGACTCCACCACCCCCAGGGCCTGCCGACGCTCGTGCTCGTCCATGCCCCCCCACACGCCGGCTGGCTCCCGGTTGGCCAGCGCCCAGTTGAGGCAGCCGACACGGATCGGGCAGCGTCCGCAGACCTTCTTGGCCTGCTTCACAGCGGTGGTGATCTGGGAGCCGACGCCGCCGGGGTTGAAGACCTCGGGGTCGGTTTGGGCACAGAGGGCGTATTCCCAGTTGGGCGTGGCGGGTGTTGTGCCGAGGCGTGTGGTGGCGGTCATCGGGGGACTCCGGTGAGGTCCGTGGGCGGGTTGAGGAGAGCCAGGTGGTCGGGGTGTATCTGGTCGAGGTCGGTGACGATGAGGACCAGCTGGGAGCCTTTGATGGGGGTGCCTAGGCGTGGGTCGGGGCCGAGGAGGCGGGTGGAGTCGTCGTCGGTGAGGATTCCGGCGTCTACGAGGGCTCCGTCGACTGCGGCTTTGGCGGATTGCATCCAGTTGCCAGGGTCTCGGCGTACAGCGCGGGGGCCGGGGTGGATGACGTAGTAGACGTGGGCGGCGCGCATTTGGGGGAGGCCCTGTTGGCGGGCGTTGCGGCCCGCGACAGCTCCGGCGTGGCGGACGATGCTGGCCATTTCGCGGACGCGGCGCCAGTGCATGCGGCGGGTTTCGTTTTCGTTGAGGAGCTTGAGGCCGGCGGGGAGTTCGATGCGCCATGACGGGGGGCGGCTGATGTCGTGGCGCTCGGTCTCGGGTGCGGTGGCAGTCATGCGACGTCCAGGAGGGTGACGGGGACGGCTCCGGGGGTTGTCTCGGTGGCGGGCCTGCCTTCCCAGGTCCATTCGCCGTTCGGGTCGCCTCGGTGGAAGGTCAGCCAGATGTGGCGGATCTCGTCGATCCAGTCGTCGAGGTGGGCGTGGCGGTCGTCGGCGAAGTTGGCGAAGCCGAGGAAGGTTCGGGCGTGCTTGTTGAAGGTGGCGAAGGCTCGGCGCTTGTCGTGGTGGCCGAGGGCAAGCATGTTGCCGTCTTCGCCGTAGGTGCTGACGGGGATGCCGTAGTGGGTGGCTTCCATGTCGGTGGCGGTGGGGGTGAAGGTTTCGGGGGCGGTGGTCATCTACTTCTCCGGGGTTGGGAGGTGGAGGTCTCGGGCGAGGCCTTGGCGGATGTCGAGGGCGATGGCTTCGTTGTGGATGAACCGGGTGATGGTTTGCATGCGGCTGCGGTGTTCGGCGAGGTCGTCTTCGAGGCTGTCGACGATGGCCGCGTGCTGTTTGCAGAGCTGACCGGCGAGGGTGGCGACGTAGCCGGGGTCGGGGGCGGTGGTCACGGCTCGGGGTGCTCCCTCGGGGTCTCCTGGTCGACGCGGACGATGGGGCTGAGGGTGGGGATGGGTTGGGTGTCGGCGGCTGCGCTCTTGGCGCGGGTGAGGGCGTCGCCGAGGGCGCGGACGGCCGGGTTGGGGGCCGGGATGCTGGGGGCGGGAGTGGTGCGCTGTTGGCACTGTGCGGTGAGGGTTCGGGCGCGGCGGAGTTCGTCGGCGGTGTGGATGGTGTAGGCGTGTACGGCGCCGTGGCGGCAGCGGATCGCGGCATGGAAGGTGGGCCGCTGGTCGGTGGTGGCGTGGGCGGGGGTGTGGGTGATGACGGTGCCGTCGGCGAGGCGGGCGGTGGGGCCGGTCCAGGAGCGGACTGGGACGGGGAGCCGGGCGGCTGCGCTGGCGAGGGCGGCACGTATGGCGGCCTGCTCTACGGCGCCCATGGGGCCGACGAAGACGCGGCGGCGGATGGGGAGGGGCCGGCGGAGGTCGACCACGGTGTTGACCGGGGCGGTGCTGGGGAGGGCCTTTTTAGCGGTGGTGGTCTTGCGGGCTGCCCGGGCCGGCTTCTTCGCGGTGGGTTTGGCCGGGGTCTGCTTGCGGGTTCGGGTGGCCATGGTCGGCCTCCGTCCTGTGCTGGGTTCTGGTGGTGCTCCGTCTTGGGTGGAGGGTGAGGAGTGCGAGGGTGGTGATGCCGATGGCGAGGGCGGTGCCGTCGGGCCAGGTCACCTGGTGCTCGGTTCCGCTCGGTAGGCCATGAGTGCATTGACGGGACTGAGCAGGTCGTGACCAGCGACGTACTTTCGGCAGCTCTTTTCGTGGAGGCCCCAGCTGCGGGCGCAGGTGCACCGCTGCATGCCGCGGAGCTTCAGCAGCACCTCGTACAGGGCGGAGGCCCGGGTGTTGTCAGGCTCCTTGGTGAGCATCGCGTCGACGACGTCCGCGGCTTCACTCAGGTGCAGGGCTCGCTGCTGCTCGTACTCCGTGCGCGGGACCATGACGTAGTTCGTCATCTCCTGCTTGATGTCTGCCAGTTCGGCCTGCGCCCTGGCGAGGTCCTCGGCGAGGTTCGTCATCAGCTCTGCTCCTTCTCCGTGAGGGCGGCGTTGACCTGGATGGCGTGGAGGTAGCCGTCGATGAGGCCCTGGGCGTAGAGGACGTCGTACTGGTCGGCCATGGAGGCGCGGGCGTGGATGCGGCGGGAGGGGAGGTGGGTGATGGCGGCGAGTTCGCCGTCGGTGTAGCCCTCGTTGTAGGAATCGGCGGAGCCGGTGGGGGCGGTCTCGGGGGTCATGAGGCTCATGGGGGTGGCCTTTCAGTCAGAGGGAGGCTTCGTAGGCGGACACGACGGCGTCGGTGACGCGGTCCTGGCCGTCGCAGTCGGGGCAGGGCTTGCTGGTGTTCCGGTAGAAGCGGTGTCCGAGGTCGTGGCCCTGCTTGCGGCGCGGGCTGAGTTCCTCGTAGGGGATCTCTTCGCCGTCGACCATCAGTGATCCGTGGCCACGGCAGGTCGTGCAGAGCCCGTAGGCGTCGGTGAAGCCGTGCCGGGTGCTGGGGGTCTGGGTGGCGAGGGTGTTAGCGGCGCGGAGGATCCGGGCCCGGACCTCGTCCACGGTGGGCGGCTCGGTCTGGCCGATGCCGGGGGTCATGGCCCACTGCGAGACGTGCTCGATGTAGTCCGGGACGTACAGGCCGGGGGCGATCTCGGTCTCGCAGACGTCGGTGTCGAGGACGGCGCTGATTGCGCGGATGGCGGCCATGGCCGGCGCGGAGGCCTCGATGATGGCGAGGGAGGCGTCCTCATCGGCGGCGAACTCGGGCGGGCAGGTGCCCTCGGCGGCCATGTAGACGGCGGCGCAGATGTCGACGGCATCGGAGTCGTTGGCGGCGAACTGGGGGCCGGTGTGGAGGCCGTGGGTGGTGATGATGTGGGCGGTCTCGATCAGGGTCTGGGCCGTGGTCTGCATGCGCTTCTCCCGAGAGGGGTTGGCGTCCCCGGCCGCGCAGTGTGGGCGTCATGCGTGGCCGGGAAGTCTGTGGTGGGTCAGGCGGTTTCGCGGTGGTGGTCGGCGCAGGTGGGGCACTGGTGGCGGCCGAGGTTGTAGCCACCGGACTCCTCGATGACGTGGGCGTCCGGGTCGGCCGGGTTGAAGACGGTGCCGCAGTAGCAGGAGCAGCCGCACTTTCGGATTTCTGCGCCGTAGGGGATGTGGAGGCCGGCGAGGGCGGCGGCGGCGAGCATCAGGGCGACGAACTCGCCGTTGTCGGCGGTGTTGTCGGCGAGGTTCATGACCTGGTCGAAGCGCTCCTGGATGGCCGTGGGGAGGGTGTTGTAGTCGGCTTCCGGGCGTGCGGAGGCATGCGTCATCACGGCCACGGTGGCTCCAGGGGTGCGTGAGAGGGGTCAATCAGCCCTGGTGGGTGGGCTGTTGCCTATCGATGGAACTACCGTACCGTGCTAAGCATGGCATGGCAATGCTTAGAGGGGTTGTATGTGATGCGGGCATGAAAAAGGGCCCCTGACGGTCCCCCTATCTGCCTAAGGGGATCGGCGGGGCCGGCGGGTTGACGGTTCAGCGGTTGGCTTGACCGGAGTTCACCCAGTCGCGGTGCAGTTCCAGGATTTCGGTCCAGGGCGCGTGGTTGGTCCGTCCGTACTTGACCAGCCGCACACCGTTCCTACGGCACAGCCGCTCAAGGGTGCTGCGCGAGACAGGGTGATCGGTCTCCGCCAGAAGCTCTACCGCTTCAGGGATCGATCGGACGTCATCCTCATTAGGCGTGAAGTAGCTGACGGCCATGCTGGGCTCCCGGGCTCGGGCGGCACCGCAGTTCGCAGCTACGACGGCGCCGAGACGGGTGGACCTCACGGTCCGGTTGTTTCGAGACGGTCTGCAGTTGTGGATGGTGCTAGATACGACTCACGCTCAGGCCGTCAGGTTGCACGGGCCTGGCGGAGTTTTTTCCGCGTTGTCACAACCGCGTGCGCGAACCGGCTGAGGGACAGAGTGGTGGAGGCTCCGTCCTGGCCGACGCACTTGCGGTTGGTGCAGATGGCCCGGCGTCGGGTGGGCATCCACATCAGGCCCCAGCAGCCGCATGCGGGACAGGCCTGTTTACGGACCTCCTTGCGTACGGTCTCGTTGTCGCGGGCTTCCAGGCAGTGTTCCAGCCACTGCCGGTATTCGATGACCTCTGCGCGGAACTGCTCCGCCTCCGGGGCGTCCTGAGTGTTGTTCAGCATCCACCGGTAGGCGTCCTCGACTCGGTCGGGCATCGGGCCGGCGTTGGGGTTGGCGGCCTGGGTGTGGTCAGCGACCTCGCGCAGGGAAGCGCGGATGTGGTCCGCGGTGCGAGTGTTGTACGGCAGCGCCGGCGTCACGGCTGTGCCCCGCGGTTCTGAGCTGATGTACGAGTGGCCGGCCGGACCCGTGACGGGGTGCTCGCGGTAGTAGGCGGCGAGTTCCCGGAGTCTTGCTGCTGCGTTGTCGGTGTCCCCGTGGGCCATGCGTCCCCCGTCCCTCGCGCGGTCCCCGGGGGCGCGGGACGTCCTGTGTGCGTGAGCAGGGGCGCGCGCCGGAGACCGGATGTTGTCACTCCGGGTAAATCCGGACGCCTCATCATGGCACGCGCGGGGCGGAAGTTGAACGCTCAGCTTCAGATGATCAACAGAGTGTTCAAGAAAGGGCCGTTGCACCTGGGGTACAGATGGCAAGAATCCCTGGCATATGCGGGCAGTTCAGACGAGCCGTGGAGCCTCGCTCATGCCGGCCAGGAGGGCACCGAGTTCGTCCCGCTGGTCCTCGGTGATGATCCCGTTCACGGCTGCGCCCTGGAGGGTGTGCCCGACCAGGCCGAGAGAGTGCCTGAACACGAACGCCGTCTCGTCGTCGGCGAGGGTGCGTCCCACGGCGTTGAAGGCCTTCTCCATCTGCTCGGCGACGAGTTGGAGCACTGCCTCACGATCAGCGTTCTGGGACGGTCCGGGAGGGCCCGGCTGGGTGGCAGGCGTGTCCACGGTCGTCCACCCCCCCGGGTTGTGGGTTGCGCTCCGCCTCGTGCGTCGCGCGTTGATGGGGATTACGGCCGCGCCCTCGCCCGTGTTCAGGGTGGGTGGTGGTGTGGGCGGGGTGGCCGGCTCTGCTGCGGACATGGGGCGTCTCCGCTCCTCCGGCAGATATGGGAAGGGGCTTGACCTCTGTCCGCTTGGTCGGGGCGGTGAGGTCACCCGGGATGCGGCTGCCAGTCCACGTCCAGGGATCCCTAGCCTGACATCGTTTCCAGTCACTGCGTAGGGCTGAAAGTTGTTTTCACCGCGTTGTGACCGGATTCCTAACAGCGGTGGCGAGTTCTGTGATTCCCGTGTAGCTGTGCGTAGTCGACGGGTTCGGTTAGTGACCACGCGAATACAGGTCAGCCTCCGCGGCTGGCGCGGAGGCTGTGAGGTGTCGACGGGGTGTGGTGGGCGTGCCCGTCTCGTGGACGGCAGTCTAAGCGCGCTACTCATCAGCGCCTAGACCCTGTTCCCTGCCGGTTCCAGTCGGCTGGTGTTGCTGCTGGTCACGCTGCCCGGTGTTGGGGGATGGGCGGGCCGCCGTGGCCGGGGAGAGGCGCCTGGAAAGTCGCAGACCTCGCGGCGCCTCCTGGCAGTCCCCGACCGGGCGGCCGGCCATCCCACCTGTGGGGGGTCCGGACTCCCAGCCAACCCCGCAGATATATGCACTGTGAAGACATCCGGCCTGAAGATCACTCGAACGAGTGATCGGAAACCCCGGCAACCCGCATCAAACCTGACCTCTGGTCAAAGGTCTGGTCCACGAACGCATGCAAGAGCCCCGCCCACCTGCAAAAAGACAGGAGGCAGGGCCCAGTGGTACAGGTCAGTTGCTCGCGCTCTGCTCGAGTACCGGATGCAGGATATGGCGGAGGCGTTCCGGGTCCCTCTCGAGAGCCTTCGCAGCCAGAATCGCCACTGTCTCGAGCAGCACCTCTGTGCTCATCCTCGCGTCCAGGTACATCGCTGCATCGCCGGCGCTGTCGTAGGGGAAGGGTCGCGGCTTAGCTGCTGGCTCCTCCTGCTGTTGTCGGGGCTCCGGAATCGCCTCGACAGGCCGCTTGGGATTGGCAACCTGGACCCCGGTCGGCTTGGCCAGCGCTTCGGGAGACTCCGGAGCGGGCGAGAGGACAGGCGGGTCTACCGCGGTGTACCCCAGTTCCACGGTCGTCTCTTCGACGGAATCCACCGTGTCGATGGGCGGCTCCTGTTTTACGGCCGTAAAACTCGGGGGGGGCGAAGACACTGGCTCAGTGGTTGGCGGAGCGCTAACCGGAGCCGTGGTAGAGGCTTGCTTGGCTGCCTTCCGGGCGGCGGACCGCGTCGCGGCCGCAGCCGCACGTCGTTGCTGTTCCTCTTCCCACCATGCCAGCTGCTGGCTTGCATCCCAGGAGTTGTCCCGGGCCTGCTTGCCGAGAGAGCGGGCGGCCTCGAGCGGGATGGCCTTCTGCCGCACCAGGTCCTGCACCTCGCGAGCAAGGTGAGTGAGCAGGACGCGTTGGGTGACCCAGCCGTCGACCCTCTCGAAGTGCTGCGCCACGGCCCGGTTCGACCCGAACTCGGCGACCAGAGCCTGCACGGCGTAGGCCTCTTCGATGGGGTCGAAGTTCTGCCGATCGACGTTCTCGGAGACGACTGCCTCCATGAACGTCTTCCGGTCGGTGGCGAAGTCGTCGTTGACGACGCAGTCCAGGGCGGGCAGACCGACTGCGGTGGCCGCTCGGTATCGTCGTTCACCGCTGACGAGGACGTAGTCCACGTCGCCGATGCGATCTTCGTGGTCGGGCCACAGCTTGAGGTAGGCGGTCCGGGAGACGACCGGGCATGCCTGGTTCTGCCTGCGGGCCAGGCTCTTGCCCAGGTCGATCAGTTGGTCTTCGGTTCCGAAGTCCGTACGGGGGTTGACCAGGTTGGCGGCCAGCCGGCCGAGCGGCACTCGGTACAGGCGTCCGTCCGCCCGGGTGTCGATGACGGTGTCGTCGTCATCACCGAAGAAGTCTTCGTAGTCGTCGCGCTTGCCCATCACCGGGCTCCGGCGTTCTTCTGTCGGCGGAGCTGGTGCTCGAGAGCCAGCGCCATGAAGTCCTGCTTGGCGTTGGCGGCGATGCGGTTGGGCTCGTACTGGGTGCAGAACCGTCCGCTGGTGATACCGCGGGCGTGCGGCTTGTAGTGGCGGATGGTGGTGTTGTACAGCTCCCAGCCGACCTTCTTCACCATGTTCTGGGTCTTCTCCAGATCCGCGGTGCTGTCGCGGGGGTCCCAGTTGCTGATGAGGACGCCGTAGGGGATTTGCCGGGGCAGGACGACGCGTTGGATGGTTGTTTTGGTGGGGGTGAAGCCGGCGCCTTCGGCTTCGACAGGGACGATGACGTCGTCTGCGATGTCGAGGATGGCGCGGAGCGAGTCGCCGACGGTTCCGTCTCCGAGGGGGTCGATGGATTCGTCGGACGCTTTGCCCTTGAGGGGCATGAAGCCGGGGGTGTCCACGATGATGATGTCGGCTTTGGCGCGGCGGAGCCGACGGAGGTTGTCGACGTTGTCGCTGGCGTCAACGACGCGGAAGGGGACCGGGCGGCCAGCCTTCTCGACCTTGTCGGCCCACTCGATGCTGGTGCCCTGTGGGTCTATTGAGACGACCGCTACGGACTGGTTACCGCCGAGGATCTCCGCGTAGACGGCGGCTAGGTTGACCGTGATGGTCGACTTGCCGACCCCGCCCTTCTGGTTCAAGAGCACGGTGATGTAGGGCATGTTCTGTTCTCCGATTACTTCCCGAGGTTCCGGTACTTCGGACGGGAAGCATCCTGCCAGATGATCACAGAGGGTTCGGAGAGGCGGGGGTGTCTGGTGTTTTACGGCCGTAAAACTCGGGGGCGGCATCGTGGAGGGGTGGGGGCGGGTGGTCTCCGGGGGTTGGCTGTTTTACGGCCGTAAAACGGGTCAGCCTTCGGGGTCGTCTTCGTCGTCCCGGGCATACGGCTCACCGTCGGCGTACACGGGCTCCACGAACAGCTCGGCGTGGCGTGCGGTGACTGGGGGTCGCGGGTAGTCGTGTGCTGGCTTGGGCCTTGCGTGCCGGATGGCCATCCCAACTTGGGCGCCGATCTCCTTGGCGGACATGGTGGTGCGGACGGTGACGGTGGGGAGCATCAGGGCCTCCCGGCGGTGGCTCGCAGGTTCTGCACGAAGGCTTGAAAGTCGCCCATGACGTCCCAGTCGGGGCGAGCCCAGGGACATGCTGGGGCCTGTACGGCCCGTGCCCACTGGTCCAGCCAGGAGCGTTCGTCGGCTTCCTCGGCGGCGTGCCAGGCGTCGGGGTACAGGCTGGCGGTGGTGGGCTGCATGGCGGCTCCCTGTTGTGCTCGGTGATCGCTCACACGGTGCACCACATCCGCCGCGGTGTTCCCTCCGCTCAAGCTGTCCATCTTCGGACAGGGATCCCAGCTTGTTCGGCCCGTTCCGCGCAGTGGCTGGCTCCGTGGGATCCGTGAGGAATTGGTCGGGTGCACCCGGTCTTGGAGCAGGGGGCGATGAACGCGTGGCATTCGTCGGCTCCGCGGTCGACCATGTGCTGGTTGCGGATGGGTCCGGCCTTCTTCCTGTGGGTGAGCCAGTCGGCCTGGTGCTTTTCTTCGATCACAGGCTCGCCCTGGTGTTGGCGGCGGAGGCACCAGGCGTGGGCGTCGAAGTCGACACCGCGGGAGGCGGCGCCGTGGACGACAGTGAGGGTCTGGCCGGATTCCAGCCTGGCAAGTATCGCGTCCAGCTCGGCGCAGACCTTGTATGGGTTGGGCCAGTCTCTGCTGCCGGTGACGAGGACTCGATAGGACTTGGGCATGGGGTGGCTCCTCAGGCGACGTCGAAGACGCGGCGGGGCTCGGCCAGGCTGGCGGCCTCGCTGCGCTTGCGGGCGATGGCGGCGGCGATGGACGCCTCAAGGGTGCCCGGGCGTGGGCCAGCTTTCCGTTCGGCTTCCGCCTGCGCCCACTGGCCTTCGGTGTGCTCGGTCTCGGGGAGTCGGTTGGCGCGGGCGGCGGCTTCTTGCCGGGCCATGGCTTCGAGGGTGTAGGGGTCGGTGGGCTGGTGGGGTCGCCGGTGGGTGAGGGCTGCTTCGAGGGTGGCCTTGTAGCCGGGTGAGGCGGTCTCGCGGGTCTTCACCGGTCCTTGCGGCTCGGCAGCGTGGGGCGTGGACGGCGGCGCGGCGGCCGCGGTGAGGTTGCCGACAGGCAGGACGCGGATGCTGTGGACCGTGGGGCGGCCGAGCTTGTCGTTGATCTGCTTGGCGAGCTGGCCGCCGAGGAGTCGGAGTTGTGCGGCGTAGGCGTGGGTTTCGGGGCGGAGGTCGAGGCGGCCGGTTGCTTCGTCGTAGCTGACGGCGTCGACGTGGCCGGCGTACTGGGGGCACAGCTCGGGCCAGCGGTCGAGGAGGCTGCCACCGGCAACTCCGGTGTCGAGGGGTAGGTCGGCGCCGAGGGCGGTGATGGCGGTGGAGAGCCGGATGGGCTCGCGGCCGTCGCCGCGGTGGACGATCCGCTTGCGCTTGGTCCGGGCGGGCCCGGGAGCGGGTGCGGTGCGGGCGGTGGCTTTGTAGGCGGCGAGGGCCTGCCGGGCGAGATCCTTCCCGGACAACTGCGGAGTGTCGGTCATGGTCAGTCCCTCCACCAGCGCAGGCCTTCGGGCTCCTCGGAGCGGTCGGCGCCGTCAATCGTGTCGAGGTAGCACCCGTACCGGGCGACCGCATCGGCGGCGTGCTCCCGCTCTGGGGTGGTCATGTTCTTCGTCAGCCAGCGCCAGTCGCCGTGGAGCCACACGGAGTGCCACGCGGCGTCCCCGGGAAGCGGCTGGCCGTCGCCGATGGAGTCGATGACGGCGAGGGTGTCGCGGGCCTGCTGCACGGCCTGGACACGGACGGAGCCGGCAATGGTCATGTCGCACAGGCGGCGCACCTCGGCGAGGGCGGCCTGCGCGGTGACGGCTTCGGCGTGGGTGCGGGCGGTGCGGGCGTTGGCCCGGGCGATCTCGGCCTTGGCGGAGTGAAGCTGGGCCTCCATCTCGGCACGTTCGGCGTCGGCCCGGTGGGCGTGCTGCTGGGCGAGTCGCAGATGCGCTTTGGTCTGGGCGAGTTCGTCACGGGGCATGGCAGGTCTCCTCAGAAGGCGGGGGCGACGGTGCGCTGGGCGTTGAGGGCCTGGTCGACGAGCCAGTTGGTGAAAAGGCGGCGGGCGTCCCGCTCGCTCATGCCGGTCTCCAGGGCGCTGTAAATGAACGCAGGGTCAATCTCGGCGGCGGCCCGCATCTGCAGCACGGTCTCCCGGTCCAGGCCCTCCAGGGCGACCGGCTCGGGCGCGGTCTCCACCGGGATCTCGAAGCAGCTGGCGTCGTCCACGGGGCCGGCTGCAATCTGCCGGGTGCGTCGGAACGCCTCCCGAACCAGGGACTGCACGCTGACCCGGGCAGGGGTGCGGTCGGCGCCGAGACCGCTGTAGGCGGCGTCATCGTGACGGGCCTGCTCGGCGGCACGGGACTCCTGCCACGCCTCCACCAGAACCTTGCGGCGGGCGGGGGTGGTGTACAGCAGGTGGCAGGACGCGAGCCGGTAGGCCAGCAGCCCGGAAGGACGGCGGGCATCATCCGCACCCACGGGCAGCTGCTCGGCGGCGGCCTGAACTTCGAGGGCGGTCCAGCCGGCGTCAGCGACGTGCCGGACGATCCACGCGAGCCGGGGGACGGAGGCGCGGTTGAGCCAGGCCACCATCTGCTTCAGTTCACGGGCCAGCTGGTAGCGGTGACCGACCTTGTTCAGCTTGCGGGGCCCGCGGTTGGACTTCTTCGGGGTGGGGGATTTGCCTTCCCCGCTTGCGAGCTTGCTCTCAGAGGGAGAGTGAGTACCAGCAGGAGAAGAAGACGTTGAGGTACCACCCTGCATTGGGGTGCAACGCCCTCGCTCCGAAACCGTGGTCCGGCGGCGGGGGCGGCGGGTCTTCCGGGCGGCCTTCTTGGCGAGCTTCCCGAGCAGGGTCCGGGACTCCTCCGCGGCGCCGACCGGGCGGCGCGTTGCACCCTCCCCGACCGTGCGGATCCCGAGCGCCTCATCGAAGGCGGCGGGGATGGTCCGCTCGAACTCGGAAGCACGGCCGCCGACACCGGAGATGCGGGTGCCCTTGCTGCGGTACACGAGCAGCCCGGCCTCGCGGAGCATGCCGAGGTGGTACTGGACGGTGCGCTCCGAGGTCTTCAGCTTGCGGGCGAGGTAGTCGACGCCGGGCCGGCACTCCTTGAGAGCGGCGATCTCCTGGGCGATGGCGATGGTCGTCGGCCCCCACTTCGGGCCGTGGGCGCGGGAGGGGGTGTAGAGGCCGGAGCCGGCGACCCAGTGGACGGCCTGCATCCAGGAGTAGGGGTCGGTGGCGATGCGGCCGGTCGTGGTGTGCAGCCACTGGCTAGCTGCGGTCACCAGCAGTCGCGCACCACGACCGTGACCTGCACTGTAATCGGTCATCTGTTCGATTACGACGGTGGTGGTGGTCGTGTCGAAGGGCTGCTGGGGGCACTCGGTGTCGTCCGTGCGGGGGGAGATAAGCCGCGAATCGCCCACGACGGGATTGCCAAGCTGACAAGAAGGGGTGCGCTGAGGCACTATGTACCTGCCGTCCTGCGGACATGAAAAAGCCCGCTCGGTGGTGAGTGGTTCGGTGAGAACCTGAAGGACGCTCCGGGAGACCGGAGCCTTAGCTCGAAGCGCCAACTTCGAGCCGTGGTACGAGGCCGCGCACGGTGCGCCAACACCAGCGGCCAGGCGGTAGAGGATGAGCCCCCGCCAAGGGGCCCAGGAACCTCCCGCCCAGGAAGCCCTACGTCATCGGATCCCTTTCTCGGAACGGCCTGTGCCGCTCCCTGTCGTCCATAACGCACATGTGGATGCCGGCGGCACGCTGCCGCTCGAACATGGCAGCCACCCACACCTCTTCGGGTGCGTGCAGTGCGAGATCAGCCCACCCCTGCGGGCTCAGCCGGGCCGGGTCCTTCCGGTCGCCGCAGTCGCAAGGGCAGTTCGGGATGGGGTTGAGGAGGACGTTGACACCCGCGCACTTGTGATGCCAGTGCCGGGAGCACGCCTCGCAGGCGTCCCTCGGGATGAAGAAGAACGTGATCCAGCCGGGCAGGTCGTCGCGGCTGGAGGGGAGCTGCGCACCGTTCGTAGCACGCCGCTTCGTGTTCGCCCGGTTCTGACGGCGAGCAGCCAGCTCGTCGCCCGGGGCGGTCACGCGACTGTGGGGGTTGAAGGGACAGGGCCCGGCTGCGTCGGCGGTGTGATCTTCACGCCGGATCCGCAGAAACTTCGGGGCAGCCTGTCTACGGGGTCGAGTCCCCGGGTACTCTTGGCCATCGTCGGCACCTTCGTCCAGGTTGTGTGTCGGCCCGGCCCCGCACCCGGTGTTACCAGCACCAGGACCACTGCGGGGCCGTTCCATGTTGTCTGACGGCCAGCGACTCCCCCGTTCGCATCTGAGGAGTCGTCTGGCACAGGCGCCAGCCTACCGTTTCGAGTCATCACCTGTCTCCGGTCCGTCCTCACGTGTCTCACGAACGTCTTGTCACACCGGTCATGACAGCTCGTCAATGCTCCCGGCCTATCTCCGAGTCCGCCGGATGCCCCGCCACCACCAGCCGCAGCGACCGCTGCACCGAGCCGGCCATCGCATGAAACCCGGCCTCCGCCAACAGCTCTTGCAGACCCTGCAAACGATCCCGGTGCAACCACGGCGACGACGCGAACTGAGCCGCTCGAACCGCCACCACACACGCCCGATCCCATACCTCCTGCACCACCGCCGGGTCCTGGTCCGGCCACATGTCCGCCGGCAGCTTCCGCGGCGACCCAGCCGTATCCACCAACGCGGCCGCCAGCAGACCCGCCCAGAACTCCGCCGACGACACCGCCTGACCCGTACACATCGCACGCCCAGTCAGGACAGCGTCCGCCGACATCACCGCGAACGCGGCCTCCTCCTCGGCAGACACGGCAGGGGACTCGGTGGTGGGGATCTCGGTCATGCGACAGCTCCAAGCGGGGAGTGGGTGGGGAACAGAGTCATCTGGCCGGGGATCACCCGGACCTGGGACCGGCGAGGGCGCCGGCCAGTAAGCGTCACAACCGGCGGCAGCGCCACCGGCTCCTCGGTGGCCGCGGTCTCCGAGGCGGCGGGCAGCTTCGTCGGCGGCGGTATCGCCGGAACCGTGCCGTCATCCGGCACCAGCTCCACACCCTCCAGCAGCCCACGCTCCCGCGCGGCCGCCAAAGCCCGCATCCGCGTGGCGTCCTTCGGCAGGCCCAGCTTCGTCACGATGCTCGACCGCTGCCAGTTCGCCGTCCGCACATCCACATTCGCCCGGGCCGCCACCTCAAACGGATCCCACACCACGGCCAGAGCCTTGAGGACCGCCTGCTTCTGCGCCGTCTGGAACGCCCGGTCCGGCGCCGCAGCCACCGTGTGCCGCGCCCGGATGAGGGCCTTGTGCCGTTCCAGGGCCCGCCGGCCACCCCACACACCTTCCGGCTCCGCCAACTTCCCGTCCGGCGTGACGGACGACGCGTACCGGTCGCAGGCCACCATCACCGGGCAGTTCAAGCAGACCTCGATCGCCTTATCCTCACGCTCCCGACGCTCCACCTGCCCCTCTGGCAGGAACGCGTCCGGACCGTGGTGAGCACCGACGTGCAGGCTCGGATCCCCCGCCATCCGCAGCGGGTTGTCGACGTCGGGGGCGCACCCCCGGTACTTGAAGTGCGGGTGAATCACCCACTCACGGCGCAACTGCTCGCTGCTCTTCACTGTGGCCGTCTCCGTCATTTGGGGCCTCCCTCCATCGGCGGGATCGTGTGGTCGTAGCGGGCAAGAGACTCATCCAGCACCCGGCCAGCAGCCGCAGCAACGGCCTCCTGGACGACGGCCTGGTTCAGGCGGTACCGGAACCGGTCGATATCCCGGGCCAGACAGCCGGCCACCAGATGGTGCGACGCCCGCTCCCGGGCAAGCTCCCGACGCAGCCGACCGGCCCGGCGGGACTGAACAAGGGCGTAAACGGCAACCGCCGCGGTGAACACCGCGGCGGCAGCACGGACGCGAACCGCCATCGCGGTCTCACCTCCATAAACAGGGGAAGGGAATGGTCAGTCGTACAGATCCGACAAGCGGGCCGCCTCATCACGCACGATCCGCTCCGCGGCCTCCTGCGCCGCCCGCACCGCCTCATCGACCCCGGCCTGCAACTCGGACGGCATCACCCGCACCACCGTCCCGCCCCCAGCCAGCACCCGGCGACGCGGCCGCCGCAGCAGAAAGAACAGGCCGATCACGAACAGCAGCACGTTGCCCGCGACCAGGAATCGGAGCTGGGACGCGAACAGCCAGGACACGAATTCGGGCATGACGGACCTCGATTCGGCGGACAGCCGGGAAAGGATGAGGCAGCGCCCCAAGACGGGGACTTCAGGGGAGGCTCGACGGCCTCCCAGGGGCCGGCCGCATGCCGGCCCGGGTGGTTCAGGCGGCCCTCTGCTCTCCGCCGCCCTGCTCCTCGTCACCGGCGGCCTGCCGCTTGGCGCCCGGCTTGGTGGCGCCGATCGCGGCGAGGCGAGCAAGGTGGTCGGGGTGCACACCCCGGGCCTGCGCTGCGCTGTGCAACTCCCGCACCGGGCCGACAGTCTCGGCGGCATGCGCGTCGCGCAGATCGGCCAGACATGCCATGTACTCCGCAGGAGCGCCAGCCGCTTCGGCGTCGGCGAGGATCGCGGCGAGCTGCTCGGCGTCAGCCGTCTCGGCTGCCTCAGCAAGGTAGTCACGCGTCGTCGGCGCCGCCCCGGCCGGCGGAGTGTTCGGCGTCGACTGCACGACCGTCACACCCGCCTGGGCCTGCTCCGGCTCCGGGTTATCGGCCTGCGCCATCTCCTCAGCCGTGTACACCCCAGCCAGGTCGTTCGGGAACGCCATACGCAGCGCCAGCGCCTCGGCGCACTTCGCCGTCATGGTCGCGGGCATCTTGCCCCACAGTCCGATCGGCTTGTTCTCCTTGCCCGTCTGCACGTACTCGCTGTACTTCGCCACCGCCGGGAACCGCTGACCATCTCGGACCACGACCACCTTCGCGGCGGCCGGCGGCTCATCGGACAGCCACACGTCGAACCAGCGACCGGACGAGTCACACCAGACGGTGTCCTCGTAGCCGAGCTTGTGGCCGGCCTTCGCGGCCGCTCGGTGCGCGGTGACCCGGTACCCGTCGATGCTCGTCTGCGGGGTGAAAACCTTCCGACCGGCCCGCCTGTCCCATCGACCGATCAGGTAGATCTGTCGTGAGAACGGATCCAGCTGGGTGCGCTGGCACAGGTGCAGGAAGCTGGACAGCTCGGCTGCCGTCACCTCGTCGTCGATGCCAGACTGCCGGAGGACCGCGGCCTGCTCCGGCGTCCACGTGGTCTGGTCAGGGCGGATAGCGAGGGCGCCGGCGGTCTTGGCCGCCTGGTTTTGGGTGTGCGAGGTCTGGCCCTCCGCCGTGCTGCTGACGGGGGCCTCAATGCCCTGCGGCATGAAGCTCTCCTATGAGGTTGTGCTCAGTGAAAGGGGGCGGTGGCCGGTCTGGCGTCGGCGCTCAGGCCGGCCCACCCCAGAAGCCGTTACTCGGTCGGCTCGCCGAACCGGTCGACCAGGATCTGCCGGATCACCGTCCCCGGGAACACCCGGACACCAGCCGCCTCCGACAACTGCGGCGCCATCTCATGCAGCCGGTTACGCAGCGAGTCCTCAACACGGACCCGCATCTTCGCCTGCTCGACATTCCCCCACGTCCCCTTCGGAACCCGGGTCGGACGCGGCAGCGACCACGAGCCATCGAACAGCTGCCGCAGCCGCTCCGCGACCACAGCCTCCATCGACACACCCGCATCCTCCGCCGACCTGACGAAGTGCTCCCTCAACGGCCTCGGCAGCACCAGATCCACGGTCAAGCCCGTGCCGGTATCGACACCCAACTCCTCGCACGCCCACGCGACGACGATGCCGGCCTCACTGATCCGGCGCCCCTCACGCTTAGACAGTTCCGGAAGCTTCGCGCGGACCTGCTGACGCAGCTCGGCGTCGATACCCACGTTGAGGACAGCCTTGGTGAAATGCTGGTACCGCTGGCCGGCCTTCGGCGGCAGCCACTCGTCCGCAAGGACCTTGCGGTACGCCTCCTCGGCCAGGGCCCGCACCGTCACCCCGAACTCCTCGGCCGCCTCCAGCAGAGCGGCCTTGACCTCGGCGTCGATCGTGATGGACAGCGGGCTCGTTCCGCCAGCCTGCTTCAGCAACTGCCAGCCGCCGGGCGCCAGCACCGACTCCACCGCCTGGGCGGAGTCGTGCTGGCCGGCCTGCTTCAGCTGGCTGACTGCGGTGGTGAGGCGGTCGCGGAGGGATCCGGCCACGAGGCGGGGTCCTTTCTGTGGACGCCGCCGAGTGTGGTCCGGGTGGCCCGGGGGACGGCGGCGCGTGGGGGCGTTGACCACGCCAGTTTCCTCCAATCTGCATGACGGCGCCATGCCTAGCTAGGTACGGCGGCCAGGGCAACGCCCCAACACTGAGTAATCTACCGCACTAGACATTGCTAGGCAATGCTTGAACGGGTAGAGTGAGTCTCACACCGCACCAAAGGGGGACACCACGATGAAGCTGACGGCCAAGCAGACCCAGACCAAGACGCTCACCGACCTCTACCGGGCCATCGACCGGCAGACCGCCGTCACCCTCACCTACCGCGACGCCGACGGCACCGAGACCGTCCGCACCGTCGAGCCCTGGGACATCCGCACCACCAAGAACGGCCGCATCCAGCTCCGCGCCGGCTGCCGCCTCCGCGGCGACGCCCGCTCCTTCTTCGTGGACCAGATCGCCGCCTACACCCTTCACCGGATCGGCTTCATCCTGGACCGCCCCGAGGCAACGACCCCGGCCGGCAAGGGCATCGTGGTCCGCAGCGAGCAGCAGCTCATCGCCCGCGAACTCGGCCGCGACTACCTGCCCATCCGTCGGATCGTCCGCTCCGACACCGACCTTGCCGCCTAGGAGGACCCCATGTCCGTCAACTACTACGCCTTCGGACCGTTCCCCGGCGGCGACCCGGACGGTGAGGGCCTGCACATCGGCCAGTACGTCCACGGGCACCGCTTCCTGATGCGAGCCCACCCCAGCCAGAACCTCACCACCCTCGCCGACTGGATGACCTTCCTGCGCCAGGACCACGTCGTCATCCGCGCTGAGCACGGCCGCCAGCTCAGCGCCGACGAGTTGGAGGCCACCATCCGGGAGCGCGAGACCGCCGACGGCTGGCCGCGTAAGAGTCGGTGGGTCCACGGCTATGAGCGGCCCGGCTACCACGTCGACTCTGACGGCGTGGAGTTCTGCGCCCTGGAGTTCTGCTGACCCCGCATACAGCGAAGGCCACCGCCCCGAACCGGGGTTGGTGGCCAGTCACACGCATTGCGTAAGCGCATGCTAACCGCTCGTCTCGTCAGCGCGCTACCCCCTCGCACGGATCACACTGGAGTCATGGCCTCACAGCAGCAGGAAGCCCTCACCGACCAGCCTGCCGGGCTGCGCCGGCGGGTGTGGTGCCGCGGTCTGGGCTGCGGCAGGGAACTTCATGACGAGGAATCGCGGCGCCGCGGATACGGGCCGGAGTGCGATCCGGACTACCGGACCCGGCTGGAGCGGCGGGACGTCGACCAGGACCCAATACCAGGACTGTAGAGAGGAGCACCGTGCATCCCAGTGACCCGCGAGCCCAGTTCGATCTGGAGGCTGACCCGTTCGGCCCGTACGAGTACGTGGAGGCAGATGACCGGTGCGGTGGCGCCGAGGGTCTGTGTACCTGGAGCCGGTGTGCGCAGCGGCAGAGCGTGTGCCGGTGCTGCTGTCCGGCGTGCGCGGGCGATGACGTGCACACGTGGGGGTACGACGGGGATTATCCCTGGTGATCCATCGTTCTGACACGCCGCGCGGGGAGCGGGGGGAACGCGGGCCGGTCTCGGTCGTAGCCAGTACCTGATGCCGGGCCTGTGAGCGGCCGACTAGGCTGCCTGCTGTCAGGAAGGATTCCGTGCCCTACCTCTACGCCAGCGCCGTCATCCAGGTCCATCCGCGCCGCGCGCCGATCGGGCCCACGACGCTGACGCTGCTCGCGGACACGATCAGTCGGCACCTCACCCAGCGGGAACGCTTCACGGTGTACTTCGACTGGAGCAGCTGGCGAAGAGTCCAGTTCCGTATGGCCAGCGCGCGGTATGCCGAGGTGGCTGCCTATACGATCGCCCGCGCTGTGGAGTCCCGCCCGGGCGCGCGCGACATGAGGATCGAGTGGGTGTACCACAACCGGTTCAGCCTCGCGGTGCGCTTCATACCGGTCCATGAGTGGCACCCGCATCTGCCCGAGGTGCCCGGCACACCGGTCACGGCCTACTGCGACGCCTCCCTCTCGGAAGGGCAGGTCCGTGGCGGGATCGCCGTCGACCGGGAGGCCCACACCATCGACCTGTCCGCCACCGGTATCAGCCGCAGTTCCGACGCCGAGTTCCTCACGGTGTGCCTGGCCCTGCTGACCGCGGCTGAAGAACGCAGCCCGCTGACTGTGTACGCGGACGAGCGGGAAGCCGTCCGCGCCGGCCGGTTGCTGCGCGAGGGGCAGATGCCTCCCTGGGTCTACCGGAACGGCACCGACCTGACACACCGGATCGTTATTGCCGCGATGACGGCGAGCAGGCTGCGGCCAGTGCATGTGGAGCAGATCCGCCGCGGCCGCGTGCACCGGGCACACGCGGCCGCGGACGCCACCGTGCCCAACGCGTACATGCTGGCACCCCAGACCTGGGCGAAGCGGCAGGGCATCGCTCTGGAACGATGAGCAGCGGGCCCTGGACTGTTACGGCCCTCTCAAGCCGGACTTCTACCGCAGGTCCGAGAACGCTGCCGTGGACCCCGTCTGGGGCTAACACGCCGCAGGGGGGAGCGGGGGGAACGCGGGCCCGGATCGGCCGTAGCGTGATTTCAGCACGGTGGAACCCCCGAGAACCCACCCCTCCACCCCCATGATCAGGATTTTTACGGAACCTCGGCCACCCCACCCACCAGGAGAAGTCGCGCGCGCAATCCCCCCGCACTTCCCCACGCACGGCACGGAAGACGCCCCTTGAATGGGCGGACCCCGAGGTTCCGTAAAACAAGATCCGCATGAAGCCGTGGGACCGGGCACGATATACGCCATGGACCCACGGACCCTGCTCGAACACTGGCTCACCCACGGCACCCTCCGCCCCACCAGCCAGGCCACCTACCGCATCGAAGTCACCTCCTGGCTCGACTGGTGCGACGAGAACAAGGTCGACCCGTGGGCCTTCGGACTGGAGCACATCGCCCAATGGGCCCATGACCGCTACCTCCGCGACATCCTCAAGGGCCGGCCCTTCGACGGGCCCAACGCCCTCGCATGGCTCGCCGAACACCACCCCGACATCGCCAAGAGCCACGACAAGCGGATCACCGCTCTCACCGGCTACTACACCGCCGCCCGCGACGCCGGCCTCATCCGCCAGCTCCCCGAGTTCAACCTCATCCGCTCCGGAGTCGACCGCGACGCCACCCCACCCAAACGCCTCACCCCCATGGAACGCGCCGTCCTGCTCACCTGCATCGGCATGTGGGGCAAAGACCAGGCCCGCCACTACCTCCGCGACCGGCTGATCGCCTACCTGCTACTGGAGGGCCTGCGCCCCGGGGAGATCGTCCGACTCGACATGCGCCACCTGTACGAGCTGCCCGACTTCACCTACGAAGTCCGCGCCCCCGACAACTTCGAGAACGTCGGCAAAAAGTTCACCCTGGAACCCCTCACCGTGGCCGCACTCAAGGCGTACCTGCCCTACCGTCCCACCCCCGAGGACGGAGTCCACGAACTCATCCTCGGCCAGGGCGGCCGCCCCATCGTTTCCCGCTACCCCAACATGCTCATCCAGCAGATGTGCGCCACCCACCCCCTCCTCGCCGACCGTCGGCCCCCGGTCACCGCCGACACCATCGCCCACACCGGCTACTGGGACACCCCGCCGGCCGGCTCGGCAGGCTGACCACCCGCCACTCCTCCGCGTGAACCACCCGCACCGACCCGCCCAATCCGGCATCCTGGATTCCATGCCTGGAGACCAGTCGTGCGGCGCCTGTGGCGGATCCGGAGTGACCCAGCACACCGAGCACACCGTCGAATACGACAAGGACGGCAACCAGCAGCCCGTCACCCGTACCTGGACCGGCCCGTGCTCACAGTGCCACGGCAGCGGCAGCAGCTAGAAGAGGGAGAGCACCATGCGACCGATCTACGTGTGCATCGGATGCGGAGCCGTCTACCTGCCGCCCGAGCAGCCACAGTCCGGGCCGCCGGTGTCCCCCGCGCACTGCTCCCGGCCCGACTGCCGATCTGCCGTCCGCGAAGCCGTCGAACTGTCCGGACTGCCGGAGGAGAAGCTGGGGGAACTGGCGCGGCGCGCCGCCGGCCTCGAGGGCGAACCTCGCCGGCCCCGGCTGGGACGCCGGCCCGCCGCCGGGCACCGTGCCGCTTCCGCCCCACAAGGCGGCCGCAGCAAGCTCCGATGATCACAACAAGCCAACCGGCGAAGTAACCCGCCAGTACCCGCATCCGGCACCCCATCCCTGCGGGAAGATGCGGGCATGACCTGCGAAGACACGCCTCCCCGCCTCACCTGGGAAGTCCAGATGCACGAACCGTACTCCCGCGTCTGGATCTGTAAGGGCTACGGACGTGCCACCACCACCGCGGCCCCCGCCGACATCGCCCGCGCCGTCCTGGCCAGCCACCTCACCACCAACCCGGCCCGCACCGGGGAAACGTTCCGTGCCATCGCCCGCACCGACACCGGCCGCTCGGCCACCATCACCGCCGACCAGCTCACCAGCAACAAATGGACAGCGGACGAAGTCGTACGGCAGGCCTTACCCGTCTACCTCCGGGAAGCGCTCCCGCAGTGCGATAGCGTGCCGCCCACGACGCCGAACTCCAGTCGTCCCCTTTGACATCCAGAGGTGCTTCGTGTCTCGACGCGCCAACCAGCAGAACGGTGGTGGCCGCAGCAGCCAGCCCACCATCAAGCAGATGCAATCGGTGCCCTGCCCCTCATGCAAGGCTCTCCCTGGTGAGCCGTGCACGATCCAAGGCGGGCACCGGTCCCGCGCCGAGGCGTATCAGGCGAGCATCCCACACGGCGCACAGGCACAACGCGCTCCCGCCGCGCCCGCGCAGAAGCTGAAGACGAGCGAGCAGCGCCGCGCCAACAGCAGGTCCTGCCCCATCTGTCGCAAGCCCATCGGCAAGCAGCAGCCCACGGCCAAGAGCCGGGCGGGGAAGACCTGCCATGCCTCCTGCATCAAACAGGCGCAGCAAGCTGGCACTGGGAACCCTCAGTCGGCGGGTCCGCGGCAGTGGAACACCGCGGCCGCCGAGCGGGAATTCGCCCGGAACAAGGCCCGCATCGAAGCCGGCGCCACCTTCCGGGCCCGCCAGTCGACCGGGTGGAAGGTGGGCGGCTCCCCCTCTACCGCGGGCGAGATCAAGCGTTAGTCGCCGTCTCGTCGCTTGGCCTGCACCTTCAGCCACGGGTTCTCCGCCCGCGACTGAGCCCGGTCCAGGTACTCGCGCTTGACCACAGCAGAGCCGGGCTTCCACCGCCCCTGTTTGGTCGGGTCGCCGCCAGCGTCCGCGATCTCCTGGGCGCCGCCGCGGCGCAGCCCGTGCGCGGTCAGCTTCCACCAGTCCTTCAGGCCGGCCTTGTGGGCGCGGACGCGGACCCAGTCGTTGATGGCATCGCCGGTGACGTGGTCGCCTCGGTCGGTGGCGGTACGCCGGTTCTGAAGAGTTCCGGCGGAGGTGAGGGCGCGCATGAAGGCGCCGTCACGGACGCCGAGCCGGTGCAGCATCGACAGCCACGCCCGGGTGGCGTCTACGGGGCACAGCAGGGGGTCGTCGGGTTCGGCGGGGATGTGGGTGTCCTCGCCGTGGCCTTCCTGGTCGGTCTTGGAGAACTGAATGTGGAGGGTGACGAAGTCGTCGTCTACGGAGACGTCGGCGATGGACAGGTCTGCCAGTTCGATCCTGCGGTTGAGGGCGCCGCGGGCCAGGAGCAGCGCGCACCGGTCGCGGATGCCGGCCGGGTGCTTCAGGTCGCAGGTGGCGACCATGGCGCGGAGCATGTCGCGGGTGATGGGCGGGGCCTTCTTCACCCGGGTCCGGTTCGCCCATTCCTTGCGGTACTCGTTGAGCATGCCGCGGGCTTCGCTGGTGCCGGGCTTCTTGTCGTCGGGCATCCAGGTGCGGATGGCGGACATGTGGGCGCTGATCGTGTTCGGGGAGCGGCCTTCGGCGATGAGGTGGCCGACGTAGTCGATGTAGGTGGCGGTGGTGCAAGGGCGGGCGACGCGGCCGTGCTCGGCGCACCAGGCGGCGAACAGAGCGCGTTGGGAGCGGTAGTTCTTGTTCGTGTTGCGTGGCTTGGAGTGATTCTTCAGGCGTTCGGCGGTGGCCGGGGAGACGTAGAGGTCGCGTTCGGTGTACGTCGGGGCGTCGGCTTCGGTGGGCAGGTCCTGGCCGGGGAGGAGGACGGTGTGCCGGTCGACCCGTGGCCGAACGATTGGGCGGGGTTCGATCGTTGCGGGGAGGTGGTCTTCGACCAGCTCGGCGTCGGCCACCTCCAGGTCGTCGTCGGTCACGGTTGCCCTGTTTCGTGAGGCGTCTGGGCGTTGGCCGGGGAGACCGGGGCCTCGTGCCGGTCGTCGTCCGATTCCCAGGGGCCGGTGCGGCGATAGCGCAGGGTGGCTAGCGCGGCGTCCAGTTCGTCGGTGGTCAGGGGTACTTCTGGGTGGTGCCGGGTGCCGATCTTGCTGTCGACGAGGTCGCCGGTTGCTTCGTCGGTAACTTCGAAGATCTCGGTCCAGACGATGCTGGGTCCGAAGGGGTCGAAGTCCGGGTAGACGCGCACGCGGTGTGATGCGGGACTGGGCAGGGCGTTGCTGTGTTCGCTCACGGCGCCTCTCTGAGATCTAGCCTCGTATAAGGGAAATTATACGAGGGTGATCACTCGAAGATCCCTCCGCGCGGTTCGTGGCGTCGGAGATGGAGAGGTTATCCGACGCCACACGAAGCGGTGCTGCCGACAGCCCGCTCAGTCAGTGCCTAGCTGGTGGGCCAGCAGTGTGAACTCGCTGAGGTAGTCCGGGTGGTCGGCCCATTCCTTGGCCATGCTGGCGAGTTCTCCCCAGGCGAGGGTCATAGCGAGGTTGACCGCTACAGTGAACGCTGGCTCGTCACGCCGCTCTTCCAGGGACCTACTGGCGCGAATCTCTTGTACGACGCGGCGGAGCGCGCGGAGTGAGCGGGAGATCGGGTCGTCGTCCGAGTGTCGCGAGAGTTCCGCTGTGAACTGTTCGTCGATGCGCGCTTCAACGAAGGCTGCGATGCGGGTGATGTGCTCTGCGGTGACGGTCACGAGCCGAGTCTAGGCAGACAGTGCGCCAGCTTGTTGGAAGGAACATTATCCAGAGTGAGACGGTCGGTTCCCCCGTCACCGGTCTGCTGCGCCCTCCTCAGCTATCCGCGCCGCGTCCAGGAACGCCTGGTGCCGCGCTGTCCCCACCGGGTGCCGGCGAGCGGCAGTCCGCAGCTCGTCCGCCACCTTGCGCCGAGTCTGCTCGGCATCCCATCCCTCCTCCGTGATGCGCAGTTCCTTGGCGAGGTGAACGGTCAGCGAGCCGATGATGGGGAAAAGCAGCGTCTCGTCAGGGTCGCCGATCCGCCAGGTGGACTTCGCCAACCCTTCGCGGGCCGCGGCGAGCATGGCGTCGAGGATGGGGCGCACGTCGTTCTGGGAGCCGCTCATGATCAGCGAGCCTACTTCCCGCCCACCCGCGCTGCTGAGACGCATGTGAGCTTATCGCGCATGACGAGGCGTCAGATTCTTCGTCAGGAGCGATCCTCCGGTGCGGGCCTCTTTGGGAGTTCGGCGCCCGGGCGACCGACGTACCACTCCCAGAGCTTCCGCGTGATGTTGCTGCGGTCGCTTCCTGCCCTGTCCGTGGCCGCGTCGAAGTCTGCGGTGAGTTGGTCGTCGATGCCTCGCAGGACGCGCTGCTTGTGGCGGTGGCGGTGCTGCTTGCGTCGCTCTTCGTCGGTGGCCATGAGGCAATCATGAATGGTGGCTTGCCACCGGTCAAGCCTCCTGCCATAGTGGTGGCAAGCCACCAGGAAGAAGCGATGAGCGCCACAAGGGAGATCGCCTTGAAGGTCACCACTGACATCGACTGGACCCTCGTCGTCAACTTCGACAACCACGGCACGCTGTGGGGCCTCGACAGTGTCGAGAACACGGACGACATGATCGATCGGGAGCGGGCCGATGGTGCCGCCATCGACGAGTGGTACATGAGGGACCGCGACGGGCTCCGCCACCGGATCGTGCGGATCGCCGACCCCGAGTTCCTCGACACGATCTGCGTCTTCCCCGACGAGTGCGACGACTGTGGTGCGCCCGTCACGTCGACCAAGCGGGTTTCCGACGAGCACCATGCGAAGTGCCCGCGCCGCGACCCACACTTCTAGAAGGAACCACGTCATGGCCAACGCCAGTACGCACTACGGGAACGACCCTATGGGCGCCCCGACCCAGCACCGAGGCGCGCTGGAGAACTGCCCCGCCCCCGAATGCCAGGACCGCGTTATCGAGTCAATGGACGGCGATTACCTCGCGCAGAGCGCTGCCGAGTACTTGGACGACCCCGCGACCGAGACCGCCGACCGCGCCACCGAGAAGTGAGGACACCTACCCGTCAGACGTCACGGTGCCCTGGCTGAGGAAAGCAGCCGGGGCACCGTCATGCAGGCTATCGGCTGGTGGCGAGAATCGGACAACTCACGGACAACACGCGAAACCGCAGGCTAGCGGTAGTTTGCGGAAACTCGCGAATACTCCCGTGCACTCACCTGTGGTCATGTGTGGTCGTGAGTGGCCTCTTCGTGACCTGCGGAGATGCCCGATTGACTGGGACCCTCGGCTGTTTCGTGCGGTGGCCGATCCGCTCCCCTAGCGTGTACCCATCCTGAAGCGGAAGGCCAGACGTGGCCGACTGTGACGGACCACACAGGAGTACAGGGGACGTTGCACCGGAGCGCCCTAGCGGGTCTCTGGCGCGACCTTGGCGGCACCCGGCACGCCCTTCGGTCAGAGGAAACTCATTCCAACGGCCAGGGTTTGGAGCCGGATTGTCACCGGCTCTACCAGAGTTCCCTAGACTGCCACCAACGCGAAGAGAGCCCTGCTTCCCGGCACTGGTTCCTAGGCCTCCGCCGGAGGGCTCTCTGCGCGCACCCATCCGTTCGAGAGAAAGGGTGCTTCATCATGAAGCCAGAGCATGACCCTGACGATGACAACCCCACCGTAACGCATCCATGGATGCGTGCGCTTCGTCGCCTGCGTGATTGGGCTGCAGAAAAGGCTGCCCGCATTAAGCGCGCGGTGGACCGGCACCGCCGGGACGTGAAGGGCCAGATGATCCGGGGTGTCTCGTACGGCGTCGGGAGTGGCGCCGTCAGCCTGCTGGTCTTCTGGTGGGAGCGTCACCACTAGCAGCCGGACCCGGAAGGCCCCTACCACTGGTGGGGGCCTTCCGGCTGTCAGGTCGGCAGGGCGGTGCGGTGAAAGTTCTGCCAGGACCGGGACGCGGTCGGCCCCCGCTGCCCCTGATACCGCGACCCGCGCTCCACGGAGCCGTACGGGAACTCCGCCGGCCCGCTCATCTGGAAGACGGCCAGTTGGCCCACCTTCATCCCCGGCCACAACAAGATCGGCAAGGTGGCGAGATTGGACAGCTCCAAGGTGACGTGCCCCTCAAAGCCCGGGTCGATGAAGCCCGCAGTCGAGTGCGTGACCAGGCCCAGCCGGCCAAGCGACGACTTCCCCTCCAGACGCGCGGCCAGGTCGTCCGGCAGGTGCACCCGCTCATACGTGGAGCCGAGGACGAACTCCCCCGGGTGCAGCACGAACGGATCCCCCTCGGTCGGCTCCACCAGGCGCGTCATCTCCGGCTGTTCTTCGGCGGGGTCGATGCACGAGTAGCGGTGGTTTTCGAACACCCGGAACGACCGGTCGAGGCGAACGTCGATGCTGGCGGGCTGGAGCATCGCCTCGTTGTACGGGGTCAGGCCCAGCCGGCCAGCGGATATCGCCTCGCGGAGGTCTCTATCGGAGAGGAGCACCCGCAGAGCATAAGCGCAGGCCAGACCGGTGTTCCCTCCGGGCGGTGCCGCTACTTTCGGTCCCGGTTGGCTTCCACCTCGGTCCGGCACACCAGGCAGAGCGGGTTGCCACCGGATCCATAGCGGTGGGTGGGGTGCTGGCAGCTGGCGCATGGGCCGACCTGGGCTGGTGCGCAGGTCGGCAGGGGCGGAGCGGGTCTGGCAGAGGGGGCGGGGCTGCTCATGGCGTCCATCGTACGTTCGAGCGGAGGGAACGCCTCCGACCCGCTCCGGGTGCGGGACGCCGATCAGCTCGCCAGTCACCGCTGGTCATCGTCGTACTCCAGATCAGCGTGCAGGATCATCCGTGCGGGACTCGGCAGTCTCACGACGGTCATGGTGCTGCGCTGCCATCACCATCCGGACCCGCTGCAACACCAGCCCGGCAATCAGCAGCAGGAGCAGCGTGCGGGAATACCGCAGCACAGTGGCTGCTGTCCCCTCCGGCCACACCGTGACGGCCACCGTGTACGCGGCCAGCGCCCCGATAGCCAGGGTGAACAGCATCAGATGGCGGCCCACCGGCGTCGACCGCCACGGGGCGTGCGTGTGATAGATGACAGCGAAGGCGAGGCTGCACAGGGCGACCAGACCGGACGCTGCAACGTTCGCGACCTGCGCGAAGTCCATCAGCGGTCTCCCTCCAAAGCGGCGCGAAACAGCTCCGCGAAATGGTTTCTCTCACGCTCGGACCGGAACCGGTCGGCGTGACGAGTGACCTCCGGCCAATACGAGTGGATCTCCCGCCGGGCATCACGAGACCGCGACAAAGCCGACTCGGCCTCTTTCCGGCCCGGCGTATCAGAACGCTGCGGGACAGGCTCAGGACGGCGGCGCAGCAACCGACGGATCCATCGCATCCCCGGGCACCTCCCCTCGTAGTGAACGCAGGACATGGTCGGCGACCCGGGACAGTTCCAGCAGCTCCCCGACCTGTGATTGCGCCTCGATTCGTGCGGCTTCGCTCTGCCGGTGGGCCTCCCGCCACGCGTCCCGCTCGGCCACAAGCTCGGCGATGCGGGCGTCACGGTCCTTGCGGACGTCCTCAAGGACCGCGCGGGAGACCAGGCCACCGCGGAGGATGAGCAGCACGATGAGGGTGACGAGTGCTGCGGCGCCGCCTTGTACGAGCACGTTGACGCCTGTCAGCTCGGCCACTGGTGCCGCTCCTTAAAGGTGTGTGGGCACACTGCCGCCGCTGCCAGACGGCGGCCGGCGTGCCGTAACGCCATCGGTCAGACCGCGGTCGGCTTGGCAGGACGGCTGACGGCTGCGGCCGGGACGGGCGCGGTCACGTTCTGCCGGATCACGAACTGCACGACGATCGTGACGAAGGTTAGGACCAGGGCCTGCTTGTCTGCGGACCAGTCCAGTCCGAGACCGACAGCGAGGGTCAAGGCAGCCTGCGTGAAACCGGCGATGGCTGCGATCACGCCGTCGTGGACCATGAACGCGACGATCAGACCGAGAACGGCCACGACGACACCGTTGACCCATGCCTGGGTGTCGGAGTCAAAGTCGGCGACGAACGCGCCAATCACTTGGAGCAGGATGGAGGCGAGGGCCGCCCATGCGGCGGGCTCACGCCCGAAGATCTTGACGGGGGACACAGTGGTCTCCTTACTGAGGGTTGGTAGGTGGGGTCAGACGTTCGGGACCTTGAGCGCTTCCCAGGTCTCCTTGTCGGGGATCCCGGTCTGCTTGCGGCCAAGCTTTTTCTGAAAGCGGCGCACGGACTCTGCGTCGGCGTTCGTCCAGTCCGGGCCGGGACCCTGCTTGTAGGCGCCGCAGCCCTCGGCGACCAGGCGGCGCCCCATCGCAGTGATTACGGCGGAGTGGCGGCCGCCGTGGAAGAAGGACTCTCCGGGGAACGGCTCGTGCTTCGGCAGGACGGGGATGTCCTTGCCCTTGCCCTTCACCAGGTACTCCCAGGTCGTCGGCCCGGGAAGGCCATCGGCGTCCGCTCCGGTCCAGCCCTGGGCCTGCTGGAAGGCGCGGGTGGCGTTCCTGTCCGCAGTGCTCCACTTCGGGCCGGGGCCGACCGTGTAGAACCGCTTTCCGCCGCGCTTGACGAGCATCTGCCCAAGCCGGGTGACGTAGGCGTTGTCCGCTCCCGGCCCGAACTTCGAGGCACCTGGGAAGGCGTCCTTGTCTGCCGGCGTCGGGGCAGGCTTCGGTGGGGTGGACGGTGCCTGGCCCGGCACGATGGCCGTGTCGATCGCACCGGGATCGCCGTGGTCATTGCCGGGGACCTGAGCGTGGGCGTAGTGGCCCGGCTTCGACTGCCAGATCGTGCGGGAGCGGGACGACTTTCCGGTCGGGTAGGCGGGCGGCTTCCCCGCCGGCCAGTCGTCGGGGATGCCCCAGGCGCGGCCCGCGGCGAGCAGCTCCTGAAAGTTGGGCTTCTGTGAGGCGTCGAAGTCCTTCGTCCACGGGCTGGCCGCGCGCCCGAGGACCTCTACCTGAATGTTGACCTTGCCCTCACGGTTGGTGCGCCGCGATCCGTCGTTCTTCAGCGCCCGGGCAGACAGGTTCAGCGGCCCGAACTGGCCGATCTTGTCGGAGATGGGGTCGTAGATGACCTGCGGCTCCGACGCCACCCGGATCAGGTACAGGGCGACGGACTCGAAGTAGGAGGCGCCGGCCGGGGACTCGGTGGTGTGCCAGGTGAAGCGGGGCCCGGATTCAGGGTGGTCCATGGCGCCACCGATGGACTGCGATCCGAACTTCACGGCCCCGGAGATGTAGGCCGGGCCGGTGGCGCCGCGCGGAAGGTCCTCGGGGTCGAGGCTCTTCGGCTCCGGGTCGGGTTCGTAGATGCGGAACTCGGGCGCATCGACCGGGACGTACACGTCCAGGTCGCCGTCGTCGCGGAGGACGAGAAAGGAGCCGGCCTGACGGGGGTGTTCCTTCGCCCAGCGGTCGGTGTCGGGAAGTCCGGCGATGGCGCGGACCTCGTCGGCGTGCTCCTGCGTGCAGGTGCCGAGGTAGGTGCTGGTGACTTCGGTGGTGTCGGGGTCCAGGTGGTCGATGGCGACGTGGTACTCGGTCATCGCGAGGCGTCCAATCGGGGCTGGGTCAGGTCGATCTGAGGGCGGAGGGCCTGGTAGATCGCCAGCGACATCCGGAATTCGCCTTCGTCGCCCCAGCTGCGGGACCACGAGTTACGGATGCGGAGGATGCTGCGGGCGTAGTCCAGGTGGCCGAGGGAGTCGAAGACCACGTCCTCGAGCGCGACGATGCACACCTCATGGCCGCCGGCCACCGCCGACTTCTCCCAGTCCGGGATGTCGTCCAACAGGGCGGAGGAGCCGGCCGGGGAGAAGAACGCGTCCAGCCACGGCATGCCCATCAGGACGGGTCCGCTCTGGAGGTCCCGGCACAGTTCGAGGGCGGTGGTGGCATGCCCGTACTGGTCGATGAGGCCGCGGCCGCGCAACGCTTTGGCGACGCCGAGGCCGGAGGATCCGCAGTCGGTGGACGGCCACGCTTGGTCGTGCCACTGGTCGCGGTGGGTGGCGTCCGAGTAGAGGCCGATCGCCCACGCTTCTGCGGCGACGGGGTCGGTGACGTCCAGGCCGGCCGCGGCAAGGTCCTCGGCGGTGCGGAGGATGGAGATCAGGGCCGCGGCGGCGTTCGCGGTGCAGGAACCGAGCGCATCAACGTTTTCGACGCCTTCGAACAGCTCGGAGGTGTGGATGCCTTGGGCGAGGAGGTTCTGCTGGTCCAGGACCGGGACCTTCGGGGCCCATTCGACGGGACGGATCGGTTCGCCGTCGTAGCGGCGCCGGTAGGCGAGGCTGCGCTCGTCGAGAACGAGATGTCTTCCGAGTGCACCTGTGACGGTGTACTCGGTGATGTCGAGGTCGGGCACCCGCCCTTGCTCCTGAACTCCCCGCGCCCAGAGTTGGCATTTTGCGGACCGCTGTTGTGCGGCCGTCCCTCGGGGGTTCAGCAAGGGCGGAGGGTCACCCAGAGATCAGGCTAAGCGCTTCTGCTGGCTTCGTTGCCCCCGTTGCCCGCCTGCATGTGGGGAAGAGCCTTGCGCGCCTTGTTGTTGCAGATCAGGTTTATCAGCGAGCGTGAGACGCCGTACTCTCGGGCCATGCCAGCCTGCGTGGCTTCCCGGGCATCCCACCGCCGCTTGATCTCCACGACAGCTGCGTCAGGTAGCTTCGTGGTACTCCAATTGTCTCCTCGGTGCACCTTGTTGTTCTCTTTTCGCTGTTCGTTCCACCATGCCTCACCACGGCAGACCCTTTCGAGCTTGTGGGCTGAGCGGTGCTCTTCTCCGCTGAGGAACCGGTTCCGACCTTTTCGCGTCATGTCGGCGTTGTTGTCAGCCACTGTTCCGAGGAAGAGATGTCCTGGGTTCACGCACGCAGGCGTGTCGCAGGTGTGGCATACGAGAAGTCCCAGCGGGTGGACCCGACGGTGGAAGAAGTAGGAGTACCGGTGCGCTCGGACGTACCGATGTCCGTCAGCCGTACCTGAGAAGAGGCCGTATCCATCGAGGTCCGTGGTCCCATCCCAGATCCAGCACTCCCCCCTGCGCTTGGTCTCGGCAAGTGCGTCGCGGAACCTTTCCTCCGCTGGTCTCCGGTCGCGAGCAGGTGGTATGCGGTTTTCCAACTGCTGCTCACTGTCGCCAAGCTCAACAACACAGCGGTGATGGAAGTAGCACCATCCTCTTTGGTGGCTGGTACGAGTGCACCAGCTCACTGCGCACGCGGATCGCATTTTCCGCTTACTGAGTCCACTCACCTGATTGCGCCCCCTCACCCCACCTACAGTTCTGTAAGGTTCTTCAGATTCTATCAAACTGGTAGGGTCGGCGTATGGAACAGATGACAGCTGAAGACGCTCGCCGGAACTTTGCCGACCTGCTGAACCGAGTTGGATTCCAAGGCGAGGAGATCCTGATCACGCGACATGGGAAGCCGATCGCCAAGCTGGTCCCGGTAGGCAGTGGTGAAAACGGGGAGACGCCAGATGAATGACCTAGTCAAGTTTTTGCGGGACCGGCTATACGAGGACGAGCAAACGGCGCGTGCGGCGTCCGACCGGGAGTCGGACTGGTGGTGGGGGCCGGACGCCGAGACGCCAGCGGAACGTCACATCGCTCGTCACAATCCGGTGCGTGTGCTGCGCGACATCGAAGCGCGGCGCGCCATCGTAGACGACCTCGCGCAGGTAATCAGGGAAGGTGAGGAGTACAAGGGTCCGGACTACTACGAGGGCGTGGACGCCTGCGAACGGACACTGAAGCGGCTCGCCCTGCCCTACGCTGACCACCCGAACTACCGAGCCGAGTGGCGGGCATAGGTCGGGCACCCGCCCTGGCTCCTGGATCTCCCCGCGCCCAGGTGAACATCTGTGGCGGACCACTGTGGTGCGGTCGTCCCTCGGGGGATGGAGTAGTGGGCGGAGGGTCACCCGGTGATCTCAGGCTACGGCCTCATGTGGGGCGTGTTCCCTGCGCTCGCCTGGGTCAGGCGGGGAGAGGCGGGAGCTGGGTGACGGGAAAGGTCTGCTCCCGTCGCTCCGCAAGGGTGGAGACGACGTCGGGAACGTTGTCGAGGAGCCACTGCTGCACGTGCGCGGTCAGGGCAGCTTCGTCGATGGGGAAGAACTCGGACTGTACGTGGATGTGAACGAAGGCGCTGGCGTCCTCGTTGGAACTCTGTCCGGTGATCTTGTTGTGCGGGTAGTCCATGGCTTAGCCCACTCTCTCAAGGCGGATATGGGAGTCGGTGTACAGGGTGGTTGCGGTCGCCCCGGATGTTCCTTGCGCCCATTGCAGGGCGAAGGTACCGCCGGTGGAGCCGATGCGGATGAGGCCGCGGACCTGGACGCCGAAGGGTGTTGTAGTGACTCCGCCGTAGGTGCGGGTGTTGGCGATGTCGGTGCTTTCGGTGCGAACGGTGTAGCCCCAGGTGCTGATGGTGTCCTGCTGGGTGCCGTTGGTGTTGGTGCCGGAGACGACGCTGGTTCCGTTTCCGAGTCCCTGCCATTCGCCGAGGCTGCCGGTTGGGTAGGTCCAGCCCATGAGGAAGTCGTTGGCTCCGGAGTACTTCAGGTATCCGTCGAATTGGTAGACGGCGTTGGCGACGACGGTGAACGTGATGAAACCGTCGGTGCCGGGGGTGATGGTGTTCGTTTTGTTGGCGTCGGTGGTGCGCCATTTGGTGGCGCGCTGGCCGATGCCGGAGACGGTGAGGTTTCCGGTGACGGTGGTGTTCCCGGTGACGCTTGCGGTGCCGGTGACGGCGACGTTGCCGGAGATGGTGGCGTTGCCGGTTGTGGCGATGTTGCCGTCTTTGTCGACTGTGACCTTGTCGACGGCGTTCACCGACAGACGCAGCAGGTTGCCGGTGTGGCCGGTGGCTGCGTTGCCGTAGAGGACGCTGTTGGCGCTTGCCGGAGGGAGTACCTGTAGGCGGCCGTTGTCGAGGTGAGCGATGCCGGCCTCGGTGATGAAGGACGTGTTCTGGGTGGTGTCGTCGGTGTTCTGAAAGCCGATCAGTGACTGGGAGGCGTTCAGGTACAGGCGGCCACCGATGCGTGTGGTGTCGGGGTCGGATGCCCGTAGACGGTCGATGGAGTAGGAGTCGCGGGCCAGGACGGTGCGCCAGACCATGTTGCTGTAGCCGCTGCCGGTGAACTGGCCGCTGACGAGTTCCATGTTGGCGTCGCCGGTGACTGGCTCTCCGGCCTGGACGACGGCTGCGTTGGTGCCGCTGATGTTGTACAGCTTCAGCTGCGGGAAGGTGGCGTTCGGGTTGAGCCACAGGACGGCTCCGTTGGTGCCTTTGACGAGGAGGCCTTGGGAGGACAGTTCGCCGATGGCGGTGCCGCTGCTGTTGTAGACGAGGACCTTGTTGGCCCCTGCTTCGTTCAGGGTGATTCGGGTGCCGCTGGTGGCCGTTTGTATGGTGCCGCCGGTGATGGTGCTGCCGGTGATCGTGCCGCCGGTGATGGTCTTGCCGGTGATGGCGTCGGCTGCGAGGGCGGTGGCGTCGACGGACCCGGCCTGGAGCTTTCCGGCGGTGACGGCGTTCGCGGCTAGCTCGGAGGTGTTGACGGCGAGGGCGGCGATTTCCCGGGCGGTGACGGCGTCTGCGGCGATGTTCCCGGCTTGGACGGCGTCTGCGGCGATCTTCCCCGCCTGCACGGCGCCGGCGACCAGCTTCGGGGTGGTGACGGCGTTGTCGGATATCTCGGTGGTGCCGATCGCTCCGGCTGCGACCTTGGCCTGGGTGACGGCGTTGTCGGCCAGTTTCACGGTGGTGACGATGCCGTCCAGGATGTCGTCGGCGACGACCGGCGTGGGCCCGTACGGGCCGACGATGTCGGAGGCGGTGGAGGCGGTGCCGGAGGTGTTGCGGGCGAGCAGGCGGACGTAGACGGGGGTGTCGCAGGGGACGACGACGGTGGCGCCCTGCGCGGTCTCGATCGTGCCCTGCAAGGTGGCCGGAACGGGGTCGTAGGAGGAGAGGATGGAGGCGTGGACCTCCACCCGGGCCCAGTCCAGCGGGAGGGTACTACCGTCGGTGAAGGTGCCGTCCCAGGAGACGGTGACCCCGCCGAGGACGGACGCGACGATCGGTGCGGACGGTTGAGGTGGGGCGGCTCCGTTGACGATGTTCACCGCGGTGGTGCCATCGGATTGGACGCCGATGATGCCGCGAAGCCCGCCGTTGCCGTCCGTGACCTGCACGGCGGTGTTGTCGATCGCGGCGTGGGACAGCCGCGCGGACCGTTCGACGTTCTTCAGCCGCTTGTCGATCTCATTGAGCTTCCGGCCGATGTCCATCACACGCCTCCGTACTGGTACATCGACGCCGGCTTGAGGCTGATGACCGCCTGTGGTCCGCCCTGGGCGGTCGGCTTGACGGTCCATCCGGTGATGCGGCACCAGCCGGTGTAGTCGGTCCAGGCGTTGTGCACGCGGGTGTAGACGTCGTCACCGACCTGCCACGACCCGAACGGGGCCGCCGTGGTGTTGCGGATGGTGATCTGGTCGATGGAGCCGAGGACCTGCCGCCACGCCCGTTCGGCGTTCGCGCGCGCCTTCAGGGTGTCGTTGCCGTTCAGTTCCGGGGCGTCGATCGCGGCTTCCATGCGGAGCCGGCCGTTGCGTACGGCGGAGATCTGCTTCAGCTTGGCGGAGCCGTCTCCGGCGCCGGTGGCGACGACGACCTGCGCGTAGTCGTCCCCGCCGAGGACGACTTCGGGGTCCTCGATGATGTTCACGCCGGAGGAGAAGCTGATGTCGGTGCGGCGACGGCCGAGACGGGGCCAGCCGAGCCGGATTCGTTTGGTGACGCCTGTCTTGGTGCTGTTCCAGCTGGTGACGCAGGTGTAGTCGGGGGTGGCGTCACCGGAGATGAGGTCGTCGATCTGGTCGCCCAGACAGGGGGTGTCCCACCAGTCCGATCGGTAGACGTCGCTGGGTTCGCCGATGGTGCTGGTGGAGGTGGTGGAGTCGACGGTGACACCCAGGTCGCCGTCGGCTGCGGACTGCGCGTACTCCCAGATGTTGCGGATGACCTGGCAGCGGTCGGCGTAGGTGTAGGGGCCGCGGCCGCCGTGCTGGCCGTCGAGGTCGTAGCGGTGCTGGAGGTAGGAGGACCAGGACGCGGCCTCGATGGCGTAGTCGGTGCCTTGGGTGCGGACGTCCCAGACGATGCCGCCCCACACCAGCTGGCCGGCCGATTCGACGTAGATGAAGGTGTTGCCGGGGTCGGCCAGGGTCGGGTTGGAAGCCAGCAGCCGCGGTGACAGCTTCCCGGAGAGGCTGCCGGGCCCGTTGAGTTCGGGGCCGTACTCCAGGTCGTTGAGCGGTAGCGCGGTGGACAGCCAGGCGCCGGTGAGGGCGTGCTGGGTGAGGATCCGGTCCGGGATGGGTGCGGTCATCGGGGCGCCTCGAAGAACTCCACGTCCGCGATCAGTGTGGACGAGGTGTCGACGGAGACCGTGCCGGTGTTGCCGGCGTAGCCCGCGAACTGGACGCGTAGCAGCTGGTTGGTGCCGCGGTAGGAGGCGGGGATGGTGAGGTTGTCGGCTGCGATGGCGTTGATGCGGCGGGTGGCGCTGCCCTGGTTGTCGTCCACGATGACGGGCTGCATGTTGAGGGCGGTGCCGAGCGTGCCTCGCACCGCTCCGTAGACGTTCGCGGCCGTCAGGCGCAGGCCGGCGATGTCGATGCGGATTTTCGCGGTGGTGGCCCAGTCGGGGACGGGGATCGTCCATCCGGAGGCGGTGGTGAAGTAGAAGTACTGGCTGGTGTTGCCGCCGATCTGAGCGGAGGAGCTGGCCGGTGACTGGATGTAGATGTTGCGGTCCCGGCGTGGGTTGGCGATCTTCCGCAGATCGGTGATCATCGCGCTGGTGATGGTGGCCGTGGACGAGGGGATGTCGATCCGGGCCAGTGGGATACCGGTGCGGCCGTCGGGGATCGCCGTGGCAGACGAGGACACGTTGGAGATGACCTGGAAGTAGGCGATCTGGTCCGTCGCCGGGTTGAGGCTGCCGGTGTACTGGGGGTCCTCGATCCGCAGGATGAGCATGTCGGAACGGGCGGTGCTTGTGGTGGGGGCGATGTTGACATCGACCGCGCCGACGTTGCATGCCGCGTAGTGCCCTTGGAACGCGTCGTCGCGGCCCTTGACGACGGCGGACCCGTCGCTGACTGTGACACCGCCACCGGGAGTGGACCGTTGTGTCACCTTGAGGTCGTCGCCTTGGGTGATGCCCTCGTTTCCGCGGGCCAGGTCCCGGACCAGCATCCTGAACTGCTGCGCGCTGTGGGTGGCCCCGTTGGTGAGGATGGGCGCTGGAAACAGACTCATGGCTCTCCTCAGAGGGCTACGTAGGCGTCGCGCCAGGTCAGGCGGAGACGGGCGGTGTTCGTTGCGTCAAAGGCGGTCCAGCGCATCTCCGAGGTGCCCGGGGGCAGGGAGAACAGGTCGATACGCGAGGCCGGGGACAGGTAGCTGGAGGCGTTGCCGCCGTTGTCCCAGGTGACTGTGCGGTATCCGGGCCGGGTGTCGATCTCGATCCAGCGGCCGATGGCGAGGTTCAGCGTTGGCAGGGACAGGGTGCGTCCGGTCGGGACGTGGATGATGCTGACGTTGGCGCAGGGGCCGGTGATCCGGATGATGGGCCAGGTGTCGGTGTCGCCGGCGTTGGTGACCCAGCCCGGCCGGTCCGCGGCCACGGTGCCGTCCTGAACGTAGATCGGGGCGACGACCGGGGCCGCGAATCCGCCGCCGGTCAGCCAGCCCAGGGGAATGTCGGTGGCGGAGTCCTCGTCGGCGTAGAAGGTGGGGTCGTGGGCGAGCAGCTCGATGTCGAGTGGCACGTAGCCGTGCACGACCTGCTTGTACTCGGGATCCAGCTTCCGGGCGCGGACGGTGAGTGCTTTGGTGGGGCCGCCGGGCCGTTTGATCCGCAGGGTCATGCCCTGTCCGCCGACCAGGCGGACCGAGGCGGCGTCGGTGGCGGCCTGGAGCGCGGCGACCGTGTCGTAGCAGGCGCTCGCGTCCCCGGGGATTTTGATCGCGGCGTCGAACTGGACTTGTCTCGGGGCCCAGTAGTCGGGGCCAGCGAAGGAGCCGTCCATGCTGGGCTGGTCGACGTCGTTGTCCCGTACCGGGGGCCGACCTAGCCCGGTCACCTCGATGACGTTCACGGACGTGCCGGCGCCGATGACGACGCCGCCCAGGTCGTACTGCCAGTCGGCTAGTTCAAGCGGCACGGGCGGCCACCCCTCCCCTGCGGGCCCGGCGGACGCTACGGCCGACCTGGGCGCCGATGTCGGAAGCGGTCGCCCCGGTGCGTACCGCGGTCACGTTGACGTGGGTGTCGCCGCCCTCGCGGATGACGACGACCGCGCGGGATGCGGCCACGTCGGTCAGGCCGAGTCCGAAGCGGTGGGCGACGTCCGCGAGGACGGGAAGGGCGGAGCGCCGCTTGGACGGGCTGAGGGGCAGGTAGGCCTCCCCGTGCGTCTCGGGCTCCGCAAAGCGCACGATGCCGTTCTGGGTGGCGTACATGCCGGCCCGGATACCGCCGTCGGCGTACGACAGGTGTTTGTTCGCTCGAGACAGGTCGGCCATGAACTTGCTGGCCCGGGAGCCGAGCGACTTCGTGATCTGTGCCTTCGCCTTGTTGGCGACCGTGATGATCTCGTCCTCGCCCAGCTGCGTTTTCGCTGCGACGTCGTGGATGCCGGTCTTGCTGCTGCTGATCGCTGCGATGATCTGCACGAGGTCCGCCACCTCGTCGGACGTCAGCGAATGGTTCGCGGTCTTGGCTTCCTTGTTGGCCTTGGCTGCCTTCTTCTTGTCCTTGACCGCGGCCTCTGCGAGCTGCTGTGCGGCCTCGTCGCCCTGCGCCGCCAGTTGCGCGGCCAGGTCCCCGTAGCCGGCGGCCGCCAGCTTGGCCAGGTTGTCGGAGAACTTCTTGTTGGTGGTGTTGGCCTTGCCGAGCTGCCGCGTGTAGTCGGTCAGGGATGCCTTGGCGGTCTTCTGTAGATCGCGGAGGGCCTTGGCCATGTCGTTGATGTACTTGGTGCTGCCCTTGGCCATCTTGTGGGCGAGCTTCTGCCCGTCCTCGCCCATGCCGGCCAGAGCTTCCGCGACGTCACCGCCGACCCGGTCGGCGACCTTCTCCAGGTCCGCGTTCCACGCCCGGGTCGCCTTCGCGGCGGACTTCAGCTTCTTCTCGACCGCGCCGATGTCGAAGTACTCGACTTCCTTCGTCTTGCCCTTGACCTTGACCTTCTTGGTCTTGTGGCCGGCCTGCCCCGCGTCGGAAGCGCTATAGAGCGTGCCCGTGGTCGGGTCGTAGCGCCAGTCGGTGATGGAGCCGTCAGCGTTCCACTCGATACCGCGGGGGTCGCCTCCAAGCCGGCGGACGATCTCTTCCGTGATGGCCCGGGACCGGGGCCGCTTGGACCGGGCGAAGGGGACGTACCCCTCGCCTTCGGTTTCCGGCTCCGCCCACACGCGCCACGATCCGCCGGGGGCGATCTGCGCAACGTGGTCTTCGGTTCCAGCCGCGAAGTGGCGGATGCCGCCGCGCTGGATACCGCCGTTGGCGTAGTAGTCGATGACACCGCCATCCGCGCGGTAGTCCCGCTTGGCAACCGGGACCTTGCCCTTCTGGATAGCGGTGAAAGTCGTCTGGTGAACAGTATTGATGTAAGTCGTGGATACCTTGCCGTTGAGGTTATCCAAGGCCTGACGGACAGCACCTATAGCGCTGATGGCCTGCCCGTTTGCAGCGGAGACGCTGACCTTGCCGTTGGGAAGATGAGTGACGGTGAGTCCGACTGCCTTCAGAGCGGACATGGCCTGAGCATTCAGCGTCTTAACGGTGACCGACTTGGCACCAGGCGTCTTATGAATGGCGCTGATGACTCCGTTGATTTGCCCAATGGCAACGGCGGTCTTGGCGTCGATGTGGACGTTCTTACCGTCGGGCACCTTAGACATGGTGTTGATCAGCTCATCGAGCTGGGCGCGAGCTGCCTGCGTCGGCGCGGTGATCTTGTATTCGCGGGTGCCGGGAATCAGCTCGATCTTGTAACCGAGTTCCGTCAGCTCCCTCTTCGCGTCCTCACCCAACGCATCGACCTTGATGGTCTTGGCGTTCGGGACCTTCTCGAACTCCGCCTGCACGGCAACCAGCTCGGCCAGGGTGCTGTCGACGCCCTGAGCGGACAGCAGGATCGACACCTGGCTCGGGATCAAGCCCATCGAGTCGGCGACCTTGCCCATCTGCTCGGCGGTCAGCCCGTAGGCGGGGGCCATGTCGATGACGGACTTGCGGCTCTTCTCCATCTCCTTGCGCGCCGCTGCCATCGACTGCGGGAGGGTCTTGTTCTGCGACTGAGCGAAATCGAACGCGGCTACCGCTGCGCTGGCGCTGCCGTCGGCGATCGTGTTCAGGGTGTTGAAGAGCTGCTGGCCGTTCTTCGTGGTGGTGTCGATGGAGCCGTTGGCCTGAACGAGGGCCTTGCCCCAGCCGTTCGCCCGGTCGATGCCGGCCTTCATGGCTTCGTTGGCGTTGGTGATGGCCTCGTTCACGCGGGCCTGCGCCGCCTGGAGGGAGACGCTCCCGCCGGAGAGCAGGTCGAGGGCGTCGCGCAGGGCGCGGGTGCGGGAGTCGGCGTCGGCGGTCTTGTCGGCGAGGGCCCCGACCGCGGCCTTCAGCCGGTCGTAGGCGCTGACACCGTCGCCGGTGCCCTTGGTGGCGGAGTCGAGGTCTCGGGCGTTCTTCGCGGCCTCCTTGGCGTCCCCGGACATGCCGCGCAGGGCCGTGCTGGCCGCCGCGTAGGCGTTGGCCTGCTTCATGGCGTTCTTGTCGACGTCGTGCGAGCCGTCGGCGAGCGCTTCCTTGGCCTTGGCCTTGGCCAGCGTCTCCATCTTGTCGGCGAGCTGGTCGACGCTCTCACCCTGGCCGAGGTAGGAGTCGGTCAGGTCGGACAGGGTGTAGCCGACTTTGCCCATGACGCCGGCGAGGGTTTTGCCGGTGTTGCCGAGCTTGGTGTTCTGGATGGTCTGGGCGGCCTGCTGGCGGACGGTCTCGTCGATGACGCCGTTGGACTGGCGCATGGCCTGGGTGAGGCCGTCGATGTTGGCTTTGTGCTCGGCGGCTTTGGCGGCGGCTTCCTGCTGGGAGCTGGCGAGCATCCCGAGACCGACGGTCAGGCCGGTGAGGGCGAGGCCCCAGGGGCCGCCCATGGCGCCCATGAGGCCGCCCATCGCGCCGCGCAGGCCGGTGCTGGCGGCCGCGGTTACGCCGCGGAGTGTGCCGGCGAATCCGGCGGACTGGGCTGAGGCGGTCCGAAACGATTCGCCCATGCGGCCGATGATCGGTACCCGGGTCTGGAGGACGGCGATGGCGGCCCCGTACCGGGACAGGGACATGCCGGACGCGGCGGCCAGGGACTGCTGGAGCCGCATCTGATCATTCAGGGAACGGAAGGATCCCGTGACCCGGCCGCGGACGTTGTTGGCCAGCCCGGTCAGGGGGCCTTGTACGCGGCGGATGAGGAGAGCGGCGAGGACGAACTGCTGGATCGGTCCGGGCAGGGCAGCGAATCCGGAGACGAGGCCGCCCACGATGTGACCGATCGGGACTAGCGCGCCGGACAGGTCGCTTGCGACGGTGGCGGCCAGGTCGAGGGCGGTGATGACGAGATCGAGGCTGGAGGCGACGGTGCCGGACTCCCCGGAGAGGTCGCCAAGGCCGGCCAGGACGGGTTCGACAGCGTCGGCGGTGTTCTCCAGGACCTCGATGGCGAGCTGACCGCCGGTGAGCAGCACGTGAAGGAAGTCGGCGAGGGCTTCGGTGCCTACGTCCTTGAACGGGTCGAGCATGTCCGAGGCTGCGTCGCGAATGCCGGAGAACTTCTTCCGGAGCGCTGCTTCGATGTCGGGTCCGAACAGGGTGGCTGCGTCGTTGAAGTACTGGAAGAAGTGTTCGATCTTCGGGGTGGCTTTGGAGAGGCCATCGGTGGCGTTGCGGACCAGCCATTCCAGGCCGGGGGCCATGCCCTGGTAGATGGTGAGGCCGGTCTGCCGGGCCTGCGTCTTCAGCTGGAGCATCGCACCGGCCAGGCCCTTGCCCTTGGCGGCCGCGATCTCGGAGGCGGCCCCGGTCTGTGAGACCGCCTGCATCAGGTTGTCGAACGAGGCGGTGCCCTGATGCGCGAGAGCGATGGCCCCGGACATGGCGGGCTTGCCGAACGCCTTCTTCACGGCGGCCGCGAAGTCTTGCTGGGTCATGTGGTGCTGGGCCTTGGACAGGCCGTCGATGACCGTGCGTAGGCCCTTGAAGCGGCCCTGAGCGTCCCACGCCTGGATTCCGAGGGCGTCGAGGCCCTCGGTCATCTGCTTGGTCGGGGAGGCGAGGTTGGCGAACATGCCGCGCAGCGTGGTGCCGGCCGTCTGCCCGAGGATGCCCGCTTTACCGAGCATGCCGACGCCGGCGGCGGCCTCTTGCATCGTGACGCCGAGACCGTGCGCCACGGGACCGGCGTACTTCATCGCGTAGTAGATGTCGATGATGTCGCCGGACGCTGCGTTAGCGGTGGCGGCGAGGGTGTCCGCGGCGACGCCGGCCTGGTCGGCTCCCATGCCGAACTGGTCCATCATGTCGCCGAGGTACTTGGCCGAGTCGGCGGCGTTGACCTGGGCGGCGGAGGCCAGGATCAGGCTGGCCCGAGTGCTGCTGATGGCCTGGTCCGTTCGGAAACCGGCCTTGGCCAGCTCCACCATCGCTTCAGCGGCATCCGCGGCCGTGGCACCCGGCAGCTTCAGGTCGTTGCCCAGCTGAGCGGCGACCGCGGCCGCGCGCTGCATCTGCATCTTCGTCGCGCCGGTCGTGGCGCCGAACGCGTTCATGGCCTGCTGGTATTCGTTGCCTTCCTTGACGACCTCGGCGGCGCCCAGGGTCAGGCCGAGGCCTGCGCCCATCGCTGCGAGAGAACGCAGGCCTTCACGGGCCCGGCTGGTCTCCTCGCGGTAGCGGCGCAGGTGGTTGGCCCCGGCGCCGCCCACACGGTTCAGGCGGGCGTCAGCGCGCTGTGCGGCCGAGGCGAGGCGGTCCAGGTCCCGGATGGCGCCATCAAGGCGGCTGGACAGCCGCGCCAGGTCCCGGCCAGCCGTACGGGAGTGGTCGCCGAGACTGTTGAGCTGCCGGTTCGCGGTACGGGCGGCGTCACCGTAGCGGTTGAGGCGGCGGGCGGTGGTCTGTGCGCGGTCGCCGAGGGTGTTGATGTGCTGGGCGGCGGAGCTGGTGTGGACGCGGAGGGCGCGCAGGTGGTGGCCTGCGGCCTGGGCTGCCTGGCCTAGCTCGCGGATCTCGTGCTTGGCTGCGGATGCAGCCGTGGCGAGGCTGCGGGCGTGGTGAGCGGCGTCCTTGAGGGAGTGGGCCAGGTCGTTCCCGGTGCCCCGCAGGTCGACGGACAGGTTCCAGTTCGCCACCCGACCCTCCCTTCGCTAGTCGTTGCTGTGCTGGTGCTTCAAGCCGCGGAGCAGTTCCATCGCCGCGTGCGCGGCCGCCGGGACCAGCGCGACCTTCATTCCGTGCAGGGGGTCGCCGCTGTCGGCGAGTTCTTTCTGCTTGTCGGCGATGACCTCGCAGCCCACGCATTTCTGGAGGACTGCGATGTAGCGGTCTTCCTCCTGGTCACCGCCGTGGTCCCAGTCGTCGTAGCGGGTGCCGCATTGAGGGCAGACGGTCCGCTGGTACTCCTCCAGCGCGAGCGCCTTGGCCCGGTCGCGTTCGGTCCAGCGGCCGTCACCGATGCCGAGGAAGAGGCTGTGCGGGATGCGGTAGGCCTTGCACAGCTCCAGTTCCCGGCGCAGACGCTCATCTCGGATCAGCCTTTTCCCAGGTCAGCGCGGGTTTCGCCCTGCACCTGCCAGGCGGTGTCCCACAGTTGGGCGGCCTCGCCCTCGGCCCACTCGGTGAGGTACTCGGTTGCTTCTTCCACCGTGATGCCGTCCAGGCTGGACGCCGCCACCAATTCCGGGCCCAGCGTTTCCACGTTGAACGGCAGACCGTCCTCGGCCTGCTCCTCCGTCGCGGGGTGGGCCTTCTTCAGCGCCTCGAAGTCCGGCCGGCGCAGCGCCTGGAAGCGGAGCACGATCGCTGCCTCGTCGAATGCCTTTTGGGCGGCTTCCGTCTCGGCCTGCGCGACGGTGAGGGCCTTTTTCAGGTCCTTGTCAGCCGGGTCGGCCTCGGCGGCCGCCCGGGCTCGGCGTTCGTTGTACTGGGCGGCACCGAGGCGCTGCTTGACGTCGGGGTCGTCGCAGATCGTCATGGTGAGCACGGGCCGCTGGCGGGCGGCGAGCCGTGCTCGGGTGGCGGCCCAGTGCGGGTCGCGGTCGACGGCGTTCTGCGGCGGTGTGGGCTTGCTGGTGGTGGTCATGGTGGGTGGTCCTCCAGGGGAAGGGGGGACCTGGCCGGGCGCCGCAGCGGGCGCCCCTTCCCGAACGTCGTCACGGGCCCGGCCAGGTCGTCTTGGGGGATGCGACAGGCTGGGTCAGCTGGACGGGACGGTGGCGTTGAACAGCGGCCGGTCGATGATGGAGAACTTGACCATGATCTTCGCGGCCTCGTTGTCCGCGGTGATCGCAGCCGAGTTGGAGGCGACACGGACCGGGTAGACGTCCATGCCCTTGGTGGAGGGGGCCTTGCCCTTGCGGCAGATGATGATGAATCCGGTGGTGCCTTTGGCGAGGTCGGTTTCGATGGTGTCGGTGACGTCGTCCTCGTAGAACGTGAGGGAGGAGTCGGCGGCACTGTCGTCGCCGGGGATCTTGGAGACGAACGTGGACGCCATGTCCGGCGTCTCGATCTCCTGGTTCTCCAGGCTGAAGCCGTCGACGGCGGCGATCTGCTTGGTGTAGTCCGTCGCACCGGTCATCTCGGCGGCGGTCGGAAGGTATGTGGTGGATGCGATGGTGTCAGTGAAGAGGATCTTCGTGACGCCCTTGCGGTTGAACCTGGACATGCGGTGGACCCCTACAAGCGATGTCGGTGTGCGTTGGCGGCCACCTGTGGTGGTGGCGTCCGCGTGGGGTCCCGCCGCGGTGCGGTCAAGCGTCCGTCTGCCCTCAGGAGGGTCAGGCGGGGGTCAGGTCGAACCTGAACCTCTGCACGTAGCTGATGATCCCATCTGTGGCGTCACTCGTTCCCCCCGGTTCCGTCTCCAGCTCACGGCACATCACCTTGGCGCCGGCCACGGTCAGCGCGGACACCCACGCTCCGGTGGTCGGGTCGCGGCGCAGGATCGCATCCCGGGCTTTGTCCGCCCAAAACTCGGCCTGGTCCAGGGAGCCGGCGGAGGACTGCGTGTTCGGATCGGGCCCGGACACGGTGGTGACCTGGTAGACGACGGACAGGTCCTCGTTGTCGTCGGCGAACGGCGCCCCGGAGACACTGGTGTCGACGTCGTAGAGGATGAAGTAGGGCGGCTGCGCCTGCGGCATCCTGCCCAGCCCGACCGGCCGGCCCGTGCCCTCGAGGAGCGCCTTCAGTGCGGCGGTGACTGCTCTTCGCTTGATCACAGCAATACCTCCGCGGCGGCGAGCCGCATCTGCGCCAGCAGCGTCGTCCCGATGAAGCCGAGAGCGGGCTGGACGTGCGGGAACGGCGGCTGCGCATAGGAGCGGCCGAGGCTGTCGGTGCCGGTGAATCCGAACTCCAGACGCCGCCCGTAGGGCAGTTCGGTGCCGATCGTGCACAACGCTTCGTAGGGGAGGCGGTGCATCTCGGGCCGCCAGGAGTTGCGGTAGGCGCCGGTGATGACGTTCGGTCCGGGACGGCCGGAGGCATTGCCGCGGATCCGGGCGATCCCCAGCGTTGCGGTGTGCTGCACGGCCCTGTGAATGGCCGGACCGACCTTGGTGGAGGCGCGTTCCAAACGGGCGGCAAGTTCTTCCGGGGTCACGGGCTGACCTCCCGTCCCGCAACCTGGTTCTGATCCAGGGCGGTGATACGAACGACTTCGGTGGTGGCGGCGATACCGGGGTCCTGGCAGATCCATGACCGGCCGATCAGGTCAGTGCGGGCCGGGTTGTGAACCTGCACGACGGTGACGATGGCGTCTTTCGGTGCGATCGGCGCAGCTAGGGGGGTCATCAGCCGGTACCGGGAGGTCGTCTCTTGCAGCCAGGGCTGGCCGGCGTTGGGGATCGCCGATACCTCGGACTGGGCGATGCCGCCCTGCACCGCGCCGGGCCCCTCATAGACCAGGTCGCCCTCCGGGTATTCGAGAAGTCCGGTGTCCTCGTTGAGGACTGGCTCGCCGACCGGGGCGGTGGTGATACGGACGGTGTCAACGAGGAGGTTCGTCTCGATCCAGGTAACGGTGCTGGCGAGGATCGCATCGAGGCCGGCCATCACGCTCCCCTCCCCCGGGCCCAGTCCGCCAGTGTGGCGAGGATGGCCGCGGTCAGCGAGTAGCGTTCGTTGCCGAGGTCGTCCCGCTCGAGCGCAGCGCCCTCGAGCGCTGCCGGATTGATGCCGGCGAGGAACTCCGCGATCTGATCACCGATGTCCTGCTGAGGGTCGGCGACCGCCACGCGGGCCAGTCCTTCCCAGACGGCGCCGACTGGCTGGCGCACGTGGAGGACGAGCATGGGTAGGGCGTTGGCGACGTCGTGCTCCAGTTGGTAGCCGACGACCTGCCCGGAGGGCAGCGGGGTGCCGTCCAGGCTGATGGTGGCGTGGCCCGGCTGAGCGTCGATCCGGACACCGTGGGCGGTCGGCTCGGGCGGCGGAGTGGTACTCATTCCTGCTCGGCTTCCTGCTCAGCCCGGGACGCCTGCCAGGAGCTGATGTGGCCGATGGCGATGGCGTACCAGGACATGAGCACGACGTAGGTGATGGAGTTGCGCCACCACAGGAGCGTGGGGGGAAGCAGCACCACCCAGACGGTGAACAGTGCCAGGTGCAGTCGCTTCCAGAAGACAGCGGATCCCACAGTCATTCCTGCTTTCAGATCGGATCGCCGGAGACGAGGCCGGGGTGGCCGTTGAGGTCGGGGCGGGGGACCCACTGCCGTATGCAGCCGTGGTGGGCCACGGGGAACGTCTGGGCGTCTTCAGCGGAACGGATCGTGCCGTCGGCGTGGTCGGTGTCCGGGTGGTTCTCAAATCCGCACTCCGGCCCGTCGATGCACTGGAACCACTGCGCCTCGAGTTCGTAGCGGCCGGTGTTGATGGCGCCGTGGTTGGCGGTGACCGCGCCTTGGTAGGTGAGGGCGGAGCGGGCCCAGTCCTTCACCGGGTGTCGTGCGTTGTTGCGGTAGATGACAGTGGACAGTGGGTGGTCGGCGGCAAGGCGAGCGGAGTCGATGCCGGCGTGGTTGCGTCCGAGGGTGACTTCGCGGGTGGCGTCCTGTGCGACGCGGGCGAACGCTTGCGCGCGGCGGACTGCTTCTTGGATGCGGCCGACGAGGTCGGTGTAGAAGGTCGCGGTGAGTGCGGTGATCGCGGCCTGGTGGTCGGCTGTCCACCGGAACAGGGTGATGTCGGCGTCTGCCTTGCGGAGGGCGCGCAGGGCTCCGTCGCGGTAGGCGGTGGGCAGATCCTGGGCGGCCCACCGTTCGGCAAGAGCGCGTGTCAGGCGGGAGAACTCGCCGACCTCCTGGTGGAAAGTGGTGATATGGCCGTTGACACGGGTGGTCGCACCTAGGCCCGGCCGGATTCGTTCCAGGGCGCGGAGCAAGGTGTCCTGTGCGGTGACCAGGCGCTGCCACCGTCGGACCAGCTCGAGGGTCGCGGCGGTGATGAGGGCGGTGAGTTCGCTGCGCTCGTCGGTCTGTTGCCGGACGGGGGTGGTCATCGGCGGGGTCGTTCCCTGAGCTGGATGATGCCGAGGGTGCCGGGGCCGTCCTGATCGAGTTCGTCGGGGGCGGGAGGGTCGCCGGCTTCGAGTCGGGCGATCTGACGCTCGTAGGCCGCGAGGTTCGCGCTGAAGTTGACGGCGACGACGTTGGTGACGGTGACCGATGTGGGCTGGGCGCGCATCGCGGCCAAGCGTTCCCGGAGCACCTCAAGGGCTACCGCTCGGGCGGAGCCGAGTCGGGTGTAGCGGGTGGTCAGGTCGGTGAGGTCGGTGTCGGTGCCGAGTTCGGCGAGCAGCCAGGCCTTGACGGCGTTATCCACGGCGGTCTCCAGAGGGGTGGGCGGGAAGGGGGTCGCGGGTGCGGGCCCGCCGGTTGGCGCCCCCACCAGAGGGGCGGGCCCGCACGCCGCTAGTCGCCGCTGGTGCCC
>NZ_JBVJRL010000029.1:0-93490 GCF_055607665.1 Streptomyces sp. NPDC036984 | reverse complement strand
CGCCGAGACCCGCGAGGTGCTGATCAAGTCCCTGGCGATGCTGCACACCAAGCACGCCGACCTGCCCTCCCGCAAGCACGGCAACCCCCCGCAGTAACCCAGCGGACCCGCCGCGGCAACCCCGCGGACCTCTCTCTCACGGAGACTGACACCCATGAGCACTCCTGACATCCGCGTCGAGAAGGGCCACGCCGAGCCCGAGGAAGTCGCCGCCATCACGGCGGTCCTCATGGCCCGCGCCGCCGCGCAGCCGGCGGCCACGGCCGAGACCCACCGCGGCCGCGCCAAGGCGGGCTGGCGCCGCCTGGAGCGCGAGGGCGGCTTCCGCGCCCCGCACAGCTGGCACTGACGTTTTCGCGCTTGACCGCAGCCCCGCTGCTCCGTTCGGGAGGGCGGGGCTGCGGTGTGTTCAGTCGAGGGTGACGGTGACGCCGGGCAGGTCGGGGGCGGTGACGGGGCCGACGGGGGTCTCGCACTCCCACAGCGTCAGCCTCCTGAGCCGCGTCAGCTCACGCAAGCCGTCGAGTCCGGTCTCGGGCAGCAGACATTTGCTCATGACGAGGTCCCTGAGCTGCGGGCACGACGGCGTCAGCCGTCGGGGCAGATCCTGGGCATCGAAGGTGTACAGCGACAGGTCGCGCAGGTTCGGCAGCGCCGACAAGGGAGCGAGTTCGGGAAGCCGACTGCGTCGCACGCCGTCCAAGAGCAGGTGTTGCAGGCTGCTGTAGTGGGTCAGGGCGTCCAGCCGGGTCTCTTCCGTGACGCGCTGAAACCCCAGGACACCAAGGTCCGGCAGGGCAGGGAGGCTCTCGTTGCCGTCCGGTGCGCGCAGTGAGAGGAAGCGGAGTCCAGGCAGGTCCGCCAGTGCCTCGGGGTGGCGCAGAGACGGCTGACCGAACAGGAAGAACAGTCCGAGCGCCGAGTGGCCCTTCAGCACGGACAGATCGGCCGTCTCCTCCACCGTGCACGTCAGTTCTTCGAGGGGAGGCAACTCGGCGACGACGGACAGGTCCTTGAGCGTGAAGGCGATATCCAGCGTTCTCAGCGACCGCAGCCGCACCGCCGGCCGCAGCTGCCCCGAATGCGTCAGCACCACGGAGTGCTCGTCCAGGGGAAGCCCGGCCATCACCCGATCGGCGTAAGCGTCGGCATCGAAATACGACCAGGCGTCGATGAGCGCGGCGACCACATCACGCCTCCCGTCCTCTGCGTACGCCTCCAGCAGCCCCAACGCCTCCTCCCCGCCGATCAGAGCCACGGTCCGCACGGTCTGCACGGCCGCCTTCGACGTCAGCTCGTCCAGGAAACGGGGCATTCTCCGCAACAGACTCGGCCCGACCGCGGCCAGCGCGGGCGGGTCCGTCTTCCTGCGTGGCGGCAGAAGCGCGGATACCGCCTCCTCCAGCCGCATGGCGAGCCCGTCGGAGACCGCCGGCACCGTCTCCTGACAGGCCGCCGCGAGCAGCCGGAGGGTGCGGGCGTGCCGGGACTCGTCCCGGGACCGGTCCAGGATCCCGCCGAGCAACTCCTCCCGCTGGGGCGTGTTGGCGTGCCCGGCCGCCATGACGATCGTCTCCCGCCACAGGTCGAGATGGGCACGCCCGACGAGATTGCCGATCCGGTCCTCCTGCACCGCCTCCTCGGCGGCCAGGTACTCCTGGAAGGTGCGGTGGACGAAGTCCAGGCGGCCCTCGGCGGGGGAGCGGAGCAGCCCCGAGCGGCTCCTCAGCTGTTCGATCACCCGTCGGCCGTCCTGCTCCTCCAGGTGCCGCATGCCCGCGAGTTTCCGTCCGACGTACTCTCCGGCCCGGTCCAGAGAGATCTCGGTCCGGTTGTTGTCGGACAGTCGCCACGCCAGGTCCCGGAGCAGCATCAGCTTGTCGCCCAGGCTCAGCCGACTGTCCACCGCACTGGGCACGTTCCGGTCCGCGTCCCGGTCGTGGACGAGGGTGTGCAGGGCGTTGCGGTACAGCTCCATCCGGTCGCGCGGGAGCTGGCTGCCGCGGTTCAGGTGCATCGCGCACAGCATCGCCGCGAGCAGCGGCGTACCGGCCAGCGACTGCAGGTGGGGGCGGTCCTTGAGGCTGGTGAGCAACGACTGCTCGTACCGGGGGAGTTCGTCCACCGGGCAGGGCAGTTCGTCGCCGAGCTCCCGAACCGCCTGATGCCACTGCCTGACGAACGCGGCGAGGTCCGGCGGTGACATGCGGTCCAGCTGGAGGGCCGTGAATCTCTCCGGTCGCAGCCAGGCTGCGCTCGCCGCGGCCGGTCGGGAGGTGACGACGACCCGTACCTCGCCGTACGCGGCAAGCAGGCGGCGCAGCCAGTCCCGTACGCCCCGGCGCTCGTTGTCGAGCAGTTCATCCACCCCGTCGATCAGGAGCAGTGCCCGGCCGTCTTCCAGCTGCCGTTCCACCCAGGCCCTCGGCATGACCCCGGAAATGCTCTCGGCGACGGAGTCCAGCATCGCCTCCGGCCTGGGCAGCTCCCGCCCGCTGTACTCACGCAGCTTCACGAAGATCGGCGTCAGGCCGTTCCAGGCCGCCAGCTCGCCGGTGAAGGCCCCGCGGGCCGCCGTGACCGCCAGCCAGCGCAGCAGTGTCGTCTTTCCGGAGCCCGCCTCGCCGCGCAGCAGCACGCGTGAGGCACTCCCGAGCGCGGCCTCGACCCGCATCCCGGCGCTCTCGCCTCCGGGCTCCTCCCAGTCGCTCATGTCGGGCCGCAGCACGGGGAGCGAACGGGCCGGACGGCGCCGGCTGCCGTCGTCGCCCGTGGCCCGCAAGCTCACATACGCCACCGACAGCCGCACCCGCGCCCCCGCCCGGTCCGACGTGCGCCGGAACAGCTCCACCTCGTCCAGGGTCGTGCTGACCAGCTCCAGATAGCGGCGCCGGAAATCCTCGTCCCGGTCCGTCCCCTCCGGCGCGAACAGCGACCGGTCCGGGAGCCGCTCCAGCACCCGGGCGATCTGCGCGCCCAAGGACGTCGTACGGCTGAGGAGTTCGCTCAGCGCCCGCTCCTCGAAGACCGGCAGCCCCTGCACGATCCGCACGTAGTACTCGACGCACTCCGCGAAGAGCACCTCGTGCAGCCGGCTCTCCGCCTCACCGAGGCCCACCGGCGGCCGTACGGAACCTGTCACCCGGCGCACGATCTCCGCCGGTCTCGCGTCCGCGGCCAGCACCGCCTCGTCCGACAGGTCCGCCGCCGCGAACGTGTCGCACACCCCGTCGATCACGGCCTGCCGGCTGCTCTCCTCCAGCCCGGGGAACTCCCGCTCCAGGAACGGCGCCAGCCGGTCGTACACCGCGTCCGCGATCTCCTCGAACTGCCGTTGCACGCCCCGCTGGAAGCGGAGCCCGGACACCCGCAGCCGGATCAGCTCCGACATGTCCAACCGGCGTTCCTGCTCCCGCCGTTTGCCCCCGAGCCACATCTGGGCCGCGGCCTTCGCCACGGTCGTGCCCAGTCGTAACGCCGCCGCCTCAGCACTCATCGTCCGCCCCCTCGATCACGTCCGGATCCAGTGTGGCAGCGGGGTACGACAAAGGGGCCCTCTCCGGAGGGAAAGGGCCCCTCGGCAAGCGGGGATCGGCTAGCGCAGCCGCGCCATCAGGGCGTGCTCCACGAGCGTGATCAGCGCGCTCTTGGCGTCAGCGCGATGGCGGGCGTCGGTCGTGATGATCGGGGTGTCCGGCCCGATCTGCAGCGCTTCCCGTACTTCCTCGGGGGCGTAGGGCTGCTGGCCGTCGAAGCCGTTGAGGGCGATGACGAAGGGCAGGCCGCTGTTCTCGAAGTAGTCGACGGCGGGGAAGCAGTCGGCGAGCCTCCTCGTGTCGACCAGCACGATGGCGCCGATGGCACCACGGACCAGGTCGTCCCACATGAACCAGAAGCGGTCCTGGCCCGGCGTACCGAAGAGGTAGAGGATCAGGTCCTGGTCGAGGGTGATACGGCCGAAGTCCATGGCCACCGTGGTGGTGGTCTTGTCTCCGGTGTGGGTGAGGTCGTCGATGCCGGCCGAAGCGGACGTCATGACGGCCTCTGTGCGCAGCGGGTTGATCTCCGAGACGGCGCCGACGAACGTGGTCTTGCCCACGCCGAAGCCGCCCGCCACCACGATCTTCGCGGAGGTGGTGGAGCGGGAAGGACCGCCGCTAGAGCTTGCGAAGTCCACTGAGCACCCTTTCGAGCAGTGTCACGTCTGGCTGGCCACCGGCGTTCTCGTCGCCGCCGGGCTGATGGATGGCGACCAGGCCCGCCTCCGCCAAGTCGGCGACGAGGATCCTGGCCACGCCGAGGGGGATCGTGAGGAGCGCCGAGATCTCGGCCACCGACTTGATCTCTCGGCAGAGGTTGCAGATGCGCTGATGTTCGGGCAGCTGGCCCTGCATCTGGTGCGGCTGCGCGGTGGTGTGCACCAGAGCCTCGATGGCGAGCTGGTAGCGCGGGCGGGTCCGGCCGCCGGTCATGGCGTACGGACGCACCAAGGGGTTGTTGGACGCCGTAGCGGGGGCCGGCTCGGGGCGACGCTGCGGCTGGACCGGCTGGATACGCGGGGCCTGGGGCTGGTCGTACGGCGACGGGCCGGGGCCCTGCGGCGCGTACGGCTGCCGGTGGCTGGGCGCGGAGGGGAAGTTGTACCGGTTCGCCGAACCGTCGCCCTGACCCTGACCAGGGCCGTACGACCAGTTACCCGAAGACGAACCGCCTGGGGGTGTTGCCACTTTCTCCTCCTCCGACTGCGCCGGGCACCCAAACCTGTGGCGCCGCGTCCCGAAACCTTACGGCCCCGGGACACGAATACGCACCGTCCGATTACTAGTTGAGAAGGCTCCCCTGGAGCTCCGCACGGAGATCCGGGGTGAGGACCGTGCCCGCGCGGTCCACCAGAAGTGCCATCTCGTACCCGATGAGGCCGATGTCCGCCTCCGGGTGGGCCAGAACCGCGAGCGAGGAACCGTCGGAGATGGACATGATGAAGAGGAATCCCCGCTCCATCTCCACAACCGTCTGGTTCACGCTGCCGCCCTCGAAGATGCGCGAGGCACCGGCGGTCAGCGAGGTCAGACCGGAGGCGACGGCCGCGAGCTGGTCGGCGCGGTCGCGGGGGAAGCCTTCGGACATCGCCAGAAGGAGTCCGTCGGCGGAGACCACCACCGTGTGGGACACCCCCGGGGTGTTGTCCACGAAGTTGGTGATCAACCAGTTCAGGTTCTGTGCCGCCTGGCTCATCGGGCTCACACTAACGCTCCTGGTTGTAGGTGCTGTCAGGACCGAAGCCCTGGCCGTTCGTTTCACTGCCTGCGCTGCGTCCGCGCTGGACGCCCCGACGCAGGTTGCTCAGCCTGCCCCGGACGTCCTCCGGGGCGCGGGAGACCTGTGGGCCTCCCTGGGGGGTGGTTTCGGCGGAACCCTCGACCAGGTTGGCCTTGGGTACCCGCCGCGGCAGGCCGGAGGCGGTGACCCCGCCTGCCTTGGGTTTCCGGAGCTGCGATGCCTGCTGCCACCGCTCGTCGTTCGCCGAGCGCCAGCTGCTGTCGCCGCCCGCTCCCGGCGCGTTCCCCTGCGCGGGAGCCGGGGCTTCCCGCTGCGCGCGCGCGGTGCCGTTGGCCGAGCCGGCGCCGTGAGAGCCGCTCGCGGTGGAACCGCGGCGGGGCAGCCCGGCGTCGGTCAGCTCGTGTGCGGCGGGAGAGGCCGTTTCCGGACGGTCGAAGCCTACGCGGTTCCGCTCACCTGCGTCAGCGGCCTGCGAGGATTCCGTTTCCGGAGCGTACTGGGCCGGATAGCCGCTCTGGTAGCCGTCCTGCTGGGGCCAGTCGTCCTGGTAGGACGGCGTCTGGGCAGGCTCCGCATACGGGGCCGCGGGCTCCGGGTAGCCGCCGTTTCGAGCGAAGCCGTCGGCCTGCTGCTGGTCACCGTTCGGCGCGTAGTACTGCTCGTCGTACGGCTGCTCGTACGAGGTGTGCTGCTGCTCCTCGTACGCCGGCGCCTCGTACGCCTGCTGCGGCTGCTCGTCGTACGCCTGCTGCTGTTCCTGGTACGCCTGCCGTCCGGTGAACGGGTCCGCGTACCCGGCGTGGGCCTCGGGGGCCTCCTGCTGCGGCTCGCCGGGCTGCTGGCCGTGGCTCTGCGCCTCCAGGGCGGCGCGGCGCCCCTCGCGCATCAGGGAACGGCCGACGGGGTCCAGGTCGCGGATGTCGTCGGGGACCTCCGTGTACTGGCTGTCGTCGAAGCCCAGCTCGGCGGCGGTGCGCATCGGCTGCACCTGGCTGAAGTTCTCACCCTGGAACTGCTGCTCCGGGATGATCTGCGAGACCGTGAACTCCTCGCGCTCCAGGGAGTCGCCGCCACCGCCGTGCGTGATCGCGTCCGGCAGCATGACCAGGGAGGTCGTGCCGGCCTGCTCGCCCGAGGGGCGCAGCTGGACCCGGATGCCGTGCCGGTCGGACAGCCGGCCGACCACGAACAGGCCCATGCGCTGGGAGATCGCGGCGTCCACGGTCGGCGGGTTGGCCAGCTTGTGGTTGATGTCCGCGAAGTCCTCGGCCGTCAGGCCGATGCCCTTGTCGTGGATCTCGATCATGATGCGGCCGTCGGGGAGACGGGTCGCGGTGACGCGGACCTTGGTCTGCGGGGAGGAGAACGTGGTGGCGTTCTCCAGCAGCTCGGCGAGCAGGTGCACGAGGTCGGTGACCGCGCGGCCGTGGATCTCGGCCTCCGGGACGCCGGACAGCTCGATGCGCTCGTACTGCTCCACCTCGGAGGAGGCGGCGCGCAGCACGTCGACCAGCGGGACCGGCTGGTCCCAGCGGCGGCCGGGCTCCTCGCCCGCGAGGACCAGGAGGTTCTCGCCGTTGCGGCGCATACGGGTGGCCAGGTGGTCCAGCTTGAAGAGGTTCTCCAGCTGGTCCGGGTCGGCCTCGTTGTTCTCCAGGTCGGTGATCAGGGTCAGCTGGCCCTCGATCAGCGACTGGTTGCGGCGCGAGAGGTTGGTGAAGATCGCGTTGATGTTGCCCCGGAGCAGGGCCTGCTCGGAGGCGAGCCGGACCGCCTCGCGGTGGACCTGGTCGAAGGCGCGGGCGACCTCGCCGATCTCGTCCTTGGTGGTGATCGGGATCGGAGCGACCCGGGTGTCGACCCGGCCGGGATCGGTGCGCGAGAGCTGGTCGACCAGCATCGGGAGCCGCTGTTCGGCGATGCCGAAGGCGGCGTTGCGCAGCTGGCGCATCGCGCGGCTCATCTGGCGGGCCACCAGACCGGCCAGGATGAAGGCGGCCAGCAGAGCGATGACGACCACGGCACCGGTGATGAAGGCGGAGGTCTTGGCGTCGTCGGCGATGTCGGACGCCTCGTTCACCGCCTTGTCGGCCATGTCCGACTCGATCTGGCGGTAGGCCTTGTACTTGAGCGTGTTGAACGCGAACCAGTTGTCGGCGGTGATGCCCTTGGCGGCCAGTGCCTGACGCGTGAGCGGGCTGGTGTCCTTCATGGTGGCGAGGGCCGTGACCATGTCGGTTTCACCGGTCGGCGGAGCGACGTACTGCGGGTTCCGCGCCTTGGCCTGCTCGGCCAGGGCGGCGCCGTCCGCCTTGATCTTCTCCTTGGCGTCGTCCAGCTTCTGGGCGTCGGCCTCGGTGCCACCACCCTTGTACTCCTCGACGGCGATGCGCTCGAGGTAGGCGTACGAGGACAGGGAGACCCGCTGGGTGGCCAGGTTCGGGGCGTCCGGGCCGGGCTTGACCAGCAGGTGCGTGCCGATCGACCGCTCCAGCGAGAGCGCCGCCTTGGTCAGCGAGATGGCGTAGACGGTACGGCCGTAGGAGGTGATGTTTCCGGTGCCCAGGCCGAGCTCGTTGGCGAACTCCATCAGGGGGTGGGCGAGGGCGACGTAGCCCTCCTCCGTCTGGACGCCGGTCGTCTTGGAGGTGTAGGCCGCCTGCCGCAGCTGCACCAGCTTGGGCTCGGCCTCGTGGAACAGGTCCAGCCGGCGCTTCAGGCCCGCCTCGCCCGGCATGCTCTTCGTCGCCTCGTCGAAGGCGTCGGCGGCTCGGTCGGTGGCCTTGCGGGCGTCGTCGACGGTCTGTTTGCCGGTCCCGTTCTGCTTCTTCAGCAGCAGCGGAGCGGCGGTGACGTCACGCTCGTTCTCCAGGGCGTCGGCGTAGCCGAGGGCGGCGCGCACCAGGCGGGCGGTGTTCTCGGCGTCGCGGGCCTGCTGCCAGGTGTCGATCGAGCTCTTCACCTGGAAGCCGCCCATGACGAGGCCGACCGCCACGGGTATGAGCAGGATGGCGTTCAGACGGGTGGGCACCCGCCAGTTCCGCGGGGAGAAACGGCCGCCGCTGGGCGCGGGCGTGGCCGCCGGTTCCGCACCGGGCACGGGGGTGGGCGCCGCAGCGCGCGGCGGCGGGGTGAAGTTGCCCCGTGCCGACGGCTCGGGACCGTTCTTGCTTCGCCTCACTCGACCAACAACCTCTCGGCGGTCGGCACCTTCGTCGTGCCGCAGTCTCTCAGAGCCCGGTTCGTCATCGACCACTCAGTACGCACTCAGTACGTCATCGACCATTGGGCAGTTCAGGCATTCCAGCACGTGGACCAGCGCACTTCCAAACAGTGGAAACCTCGTGACGGCGCCGTTGTAAACGCCAGATAAAACGGTCATAAAGAACGAGCCCCGCCAAAAGGCGGGGCTTTTGTGAGCACAGCGGCACCGCCCGACCGCGTCGCGTGGTGAGACCGGCCGATTCCTCTGCCGAACTGTTATGAACCGGAGCCGACCGTGTCTAAGACCACAGCCGGCTCCGCGCCCCTTACGACAACTGCCGTGCGACCCGTCGGACTTGAGTGCTACCTCAGCCGTGCCATCAGAGCGTGCTCCACCAGCGTGATCAGCGCACTCTTGGCATCCGCGCGGTGCCGGGCGTCGGTCGTGATGATCGGGGTGTCCGGCCCGATCTGCAGCGCTTCCCGTACTTCCTCGGGGGCGTAGGGCTGCTGGCCGTCGAAACCGTTGAGCGCGACGACGAACGGCAGGCCGCTGTTCTCGAAGTAGTCCACGGCCGGGAAGCAGTCCGCGAGGCGCCGGGTGTCCACGAGCACCACCGCGCCGATGGCACCACGGACCAGGTCGTCCCACATGAACCAGAAGCGGTCCTGGCCCGGCGTACCGAAGAGGTACAGGATCAGGTCCTGGTCGAGGGTGATACGGCCGAAGTCCATGGCGACCGTCGTGGTCGTCTTGTCTCCGGTGTGGGTCAGGTCGTCGATGCCGGCCGAAGCGGACGTCATGACGGCCTCTGTGCGCAGCGGGTTGATCTCCGAGACGGCGCCGACGAACGTGGTCTTGCCCACGCCGAAGCCGCCCGCCACCACGATCTTCGCGGAGGTGGTGGCCCGGCCCGCGTCAGAGCTTGCGAAGTCCACTGAGCACCCTTTCGAGCAGCGTCACATCCGGAGCGCCGCCGTTGTTCTCGTCGCCACCCGGCTGGTGGATGGCGACCAGGCCGGCCTCGGCGAGGTCGGCGACCAGGATCCGGGCCACCCCGAGCGGCATGGCCAGCAGCGCGGAGACCTCCGCCACCGACTTCACCTCGCGGCACAGGTGGCAGATGCGCTGGTGCTCCGGGAGCAGTCCCATGAGCGCTGCCGGGTCGGCCGTCGTGCTGATCAGCGCCTCGATGGCGAGCTGATACCGCGGCCGGGTCCGGCCACCGGTCATCGCGTACGGGCGCACCAGCGGCTGGTCGCCCTCGTCCCCGTACGGCTCCGCGTACGGATCATGATGGGCGGTGGGCGGGGTCATGAATCCTCCGGGCGGGACAGCAAGTCGGTGAGTCGTGCCGTCTGACGGGGCCGGTGGGGGGATTGTGGCGGCCGGACGGTGTTTTAGTGAGGTGGGTGGTGCCGGGGGAGGTCAGTGAAGCAGACTTCCCTGGAGTTCGGCGCGCAGGTCCGGGGTGAGTACCGCCCCCGCGCGGTCGACGAGCAGTGCCATCTCGTAGCCGACGAGACCGATGTCCGCATCGGGATGGGCCAGGACCGCGAGGGACGACCCGTCCGAGATGGACATCAGGAAGAGGAAGCCGCGCTCCATCTCGACGACCGTCTGCGCCACGCTGCCGCCCTCGAAGATCCGGGACGCCCCGGCCGTGAGAGAGGTCAGCCCGGACGCGACGGCCGCCAGCTGGTCGGCGCGGTCCCGCGGGAAACCTTCGGACATCGCCAGCAGAAGGCCGTCGGCGGAGACCACCACTGTGTGCGACACCCCGGGGGTGTTGTCCACGAAGTTGGTGATCAACCAGTTCAGGTTCTGTGCCGCCTGGCTCATCGGACTCAACTAACGCTCCTGCTGGTGAGTGGGGCTCGGGAAGCTGCCGGTCTGGCCGCTGCCGGCCTGACGGCCCTGAGCGATGCCCCGACGAAGATTGGTCAGCCGTCCGCGTACGTCGTCAGGCGCACGCGAGACCTGCGGACCGGCTTGGTGCTGTTGCTGCTGCGCCGTGCCCGGGACGAGGTTCGCCCGGGGGACGCGGCGCGGCAGGCCGGAGGTGGTGACCCCGCCTGCGGCGGGCTGCCGGACGCGCTCGGCCTGCCGGACGAGTTCGTCGTTCGGCGAGGTACGCCAGGAGCCGGTGTTCGGCGCGGGCCGCTGCGGAGCCGGCGCGGGCGCCTGCGGCTGCTGCGGCGGGGCCGCGCTCTCCTGCTGCTGACCGCCGTGGAACCAGTTGGTCTCCAGTGTGTCGTACAGCGGGGTACGGCCGTCGCCCGGGTTGCTGGCCGGCGGCAGCGCCTCCGGCTCGTGCCGGGCCGGGTACTGCTGCGGGTCCTGGTGGACCGGGCGCTGCTGCGGGGCCGCCGGGCGCGGGGCGCCGAAGTCGTCACGGCCGGCCGGCTGCGGGCGCTCGAACTGCCCGGTGTGGCCGGGGGTCTGGTGCGCGGGCAGCGCGTGCTTTCCGGTGGAGCCGTTGTCGTAGCCGCCGTCGTACGCCTGCGGGGCCGGGAACTGGCCCGTGTGCTGCCCGCCGTTGTCCTGCGGAGCGGGCGCCTGCGTGCCGAACACGTCGGGGCGGACGAAGGAACCGCTGCCCTGCTGGGCGCCGGGACCGTCGAACCGGCCGGGCTCCCGGTCGGCGTCGGGGCGGGCGAACTGGCCGGTCTGCTGCGCGCTGTCGGGGCGCGGGTACTGGCCGGTCTGCTGGAAGTCGTCGGGACGCGCGAACTGACCCGTGGCCTGAGCGGAGCCGCCCGCACCGGGCAGCTCGGGGCGCGGGAACTCACCCGTCGCGGCCGGACCCTGGGCGTCGATGCGGGGTATCTCCGAGGTCGAGCCCGGACCCTGCCGGTCGTCCATGCGCGGCATCCGCCCGGCCTGTGCCGGGTCCTGCTCGTCGTGGCCGCGCGGGGTGTCCAGCGAGGCACGCGACGGCGGGGCCTGGGTGTCGTTCCAGTCCGGGGTGCGGGACTGCGGGGCACCGCCGGGCAGCTCGGCCCGCGGGCCGCCGCGCGGCGGCAGCTGGGGCTGGCGGCCGGAGTCCGAGGGGGCGCCGGGCCGCTTCCGGCCGCGGCCGCCGAAGAGGTCCTGCTGCTGTCCGCCCGGGTTCGCGGCCTGGAGACCCTGCGGGGCGCCGGGCGCCTGACCGCCGAAGCCGCCGGCACCGGTGGGCATCGGCCGGCCCTGCTGCTGACCACCGGGAGCACCGGGGCCGCCCTGGGGACCACGCGCACCGCCCGGCCCGCCGGGACGCCCGCCCTGGCCCGCGCCGGGCAGCGCGGCCCGGGGACCCTGGGCGGAGCCGACCTGGCCGCGCGGGGCCGGACCGGCACCGAGCAGACCGCCACCGGCCGGGGCGCCGCCGAGGGCGCCGCCGTTGTTGCCGTTCTGCCGCCGGGCCGCCGCCGCACCGGCCGCGGCCTGCGCGGCAGCCGGGCCACCGGTCGTCACGGGCGCGCCGGGCTTGCCCGCGGGCTTCTTGCCGCCCTGGGCCACATCGACGGGCAGCATGACCAGCGCGGTCGTACCACCGGAGTCGGACGGGCGCAGCTGGATGCGGATGCCGTGCCGCTGGGACAGCCGGCCGACCACGAAGAGGCCCATGCGGCGGGAGACGGAGACGTCCACGGTGGGCGGCGAGGCGAGCCGCTCGTTGATCGCCGCGAGGTCCTCGGGGGAGAGGCCGATACCGGTGTCGTGGATCTCGATCAGCACGCGGCCGTCGGGCAGCGCGTGACCGGTGACCTTGACCTTGGTCTGCGGCGAGGAGAAGGAGGTGGCGTTCTCGAGCAGCTCGGCGAGCAGGTGCACGAGGTCGTTGACCACGCGGCCGGCGACTTCGGTGGTCGGCACCGAGGCCAGCTCGATGCGCTCGTACTGCTCCACCTCGGAGGCGGCGGCACGGAGCACGTCGACCAGCGGGACCGGACGGGTCCAGCGGCGGCCGGGCTCTTCACCGGCGAGAACGAGGAGGTTTTCGCCGTTACGGCGCATACGGGTGGCGAGGTGGTCGAGCTTGAACAGCGAGGACAGCTGGTCCGGGTCGGCCTCGCGGGACTCCAGCTCGGAGATCAGCGACAGCTGGCGCTGGATCAGACCCTGGGAGCGGCGCGAGAGGTTGGTGAACATCGCGTTGACGTTGCCCCGCAGCAGGGCCTGCTCGGCGGCGAGGCGGACCGCCTCGCGGTGCACGTCGTCGAAGGCCGCGGCCACCTGGCCGATCTCGTCACGGGAGTGCACACCGACCGACTCCACGGAGGTGTCGACGTCCTGCGGGTCGGACTCGGAGAGCTGCTTGACCAGCTCGGGCAGGCGGTCCTGGGCGACCCTGGTGGCCGTCTCCTGGAGCCTGCGCAGCGAGCGGATCATGGACCGGGCGACGACGAACGCGCCGACCAGCGAGACACCGAGCACGATGAGGATCAGCGCACCGGAGATGATCGCGTCACGCTGGGTGGCGCTCTTCAGCTCGCGGGCCTTCTGCTCCATCTCCTCGAGCAGCGTGTGCTCGATCTTCTTCATCTGCTCGATCTTGGTCGAGCTGTCGTCCACCCAGTCCTTGTAGGACCGCGCCGGCAGCTGCTGGAGGCCGTCCGGGGACTCGAAGGAGCGCTTGGCGTAGGTGTCCGCGGACTCGATCGTCGGGTTGCCCTCGTCGATCGGCTTCAGCAGTTCCTCGGCGTTCTCGTTGGCGTAGATCTTCCGGAAGATCGCCAGCTCGGAGCCTTCGCTCTCGTACGCCGACTGGCCGTAGAGGCGGTCGTTCTCGGAGAGGTCGCCCTTGGTGTCGGTGGTCGCGGGCAGCGCGGCGGCGATCATGGCGCGCTGGACGGAGGCGTACTCCTTGGCGGTGGAGAAGGCCGCCAGGGCGCGCGTGCGGGAGATCATCTCCGGGTTGCTGGACGCCTCGGCCATGTCCTGGGAGAGGCCGATCAGCTGGCTGATGAGCCGGTGGTAGGACTCGACCGTCTGGGTCGCGTTGTCCTTGGAGGTGTAGGCCTTCTGACGGATCTTGGCCAGGTCGTCCAGCTGGTTGGCGAGGCCGACGAGGGCGTCGCGGACGCCCTGGAGGTTGCCGTCCTTGCTGGCGGCGTCGATCTCCTCGGAGGCGTCGAGGAAGTCCTCGCGGGCCCGGTCGGTCTTCTGCTGGTAGCCCTTGATCTGGTAGTCGGTCGCCTTCAGACCGCCGTGCGCCAGGGGGCCGGCGGACTGGTCGCGCTCCTCCTGGAGCGCGGCGGCCAGCTCGGTGGCCTGCTTGGTCATCTCCGTCAGCAGCTTCATGTTGTCGAGCTGCTGGATGTCGTCCATGGACTGGTCGATACGCAGCGCACCCAGCGAGGTGGCCGCGACCACGGGCAGGGCGAGCAGCGACACCAGGCGCGTGGAGATGCGCCAGTTGCGCAGGGCCAGGCGCGAGCCGGTGCTGGTCGGGCCCTGGGCGGGCTTCACCGCCGGGGTGGGGTTGCCCGAGGGCGCCGCCGTCGTGGCGGACGAGGAGGCCGACGTACCGGAGCGCCCGGAGCGCTCACCGCCGTCTCCGGCCGGGCCCGGGTTCTGGGCGTGCTGGGGCGAGGAGCTGACGGCCCTGGGGCCAGTCCCGCCGTGCGGCTCCGGCTCCGCCGAAGCGCTGCCATCCCTCTTGAAACGTCCCTGCACTAGCGTCGCAACCTCTGGACCAGGCGCCCCTCCGCGCGAACGGAGGGACACGGTGTCGGCGTTGTGGGGAGCGTCCTGAACACGCGCCCCAAGTGGTCTTGAGTGACCGGCGCTGGTTCCCCCCTGTCCCGCCGCCGCTCGGCGCTGTTGCGCCCTGCGCGCCGGCTCGATCCCGCGGCGGTCCGTGGAATTCCAGCACAGTGCAGGATCTCCAACAAGGGCAGTGGGCCGAGCTGTGACCTCCGTGACAGCGCGTGATGGGTAAGTCACCACCCGTGGAACCAAATTCGGTGCATACCGGACACATCCATGCGAGTCGCCGCTGGGTGTCTGGTGTCCCAGTCGCCATGATCAGGAGCGGAATGATGGCTTCAGGGGGTCAATGTCCGTTTCGTTGAGGCGGATTGTCAGCCGGAATTGACCGATTTGCCCGTGAGGTCGTGAGCAAACTCACACGCTGGTCGTGGGCAGTTGGCGGCTTCGCCGGGGAATCGGATGTTTAGCCTGACGCTTTACAGGACGGACGACTCTGCCAACCCACTCGATCAGAGGGCACAGGACGACAACGGTGAAGACGACGATGATGTTCCGCACGATAGCCAACCCGCGGCGCACGACCCTGGTGCACCTCGAGGACGCCGGCGAGCTGCACACGCCGGAGCTCCCGGAGCACTCCGTCGACCTCCCGGCCCAGACGGCCAACCCCCGGCGCACCATCCTCGACGAGATGCCGGCCGGCGTGGGTGCCGCGGCCGGCGAGTGAGGAACGGCTCCGCCGGGCGCGGCCGGAAGGGATCGTGCGACGGTCCGTCCGGCCGCGCTCGCGTACGGGGCGGCCGCGCTCCTTTCTGTGCCGGGGCGGCGCAGGGTCTGCCGCACAAGCTCGGGTGACCCGCCTCTGACCTGCGGCGATGCCCCCAGAAGTGAAGACCGTCGAAGAGCTCCGATAGCCTGAGGCGTCAGTACGCCGGTTCTCAGTGAGGGGCGCAAGGATCCCGTGCGCATCGCCAGGTTCTCCATCGACGGGAACGTAGCCTTCGGCGCGGTCGAGGGCGACAAGCAGGACGAACTCGTCCTCGACATCATCAAGGGCATCCCGTTCGCCGACTACGAGCTGTCCGGGACGAAGGTGCCCCTGAGCAAAGTCAGGCTGCTCCCGCCGGTGCTGCCCAACAAGGTCGTGGCGTTCGGCCGCAACTACACCGAGCACGCGCGTGAGCTGGGCAACGAGGTGCCCGAGGCGCCGTTCGCCTTCTTCAAGCCGTCCACCTCCGTGATCGGCCCCGGCGACGACATCCAGTACCCGTCGTTCTCCGAGGAACTGCACCACGAGGCCGAGCTGGCCGTGGTCATCGGCCGGATGTGCCGCGAGGTGCCGCGCGAGCGCGTCAAGGACGTGATCTTCGGCTACACCTGTGCCAACGACGTCACCGCCCGCGATGTGCAGAAGCGCGAGAAGCAGTGGGCCCGGGCCAAGGGCTTCGACACCTCCTGCCCGCTCGGCCCCTGGGTGGAGACGGACCTGGACCTCGCCCGCGCGAACGACCTGACCATCCAGCTCACCGTCAACGGCGAACAGCGCCAGCTGGGCCGTACGAGCGAGATGATCCACTCCATCGAGGACCTGATCGTCAACATCTCCGAGGCCATGACGTTGCTCCCCGGCGACGTGATCCTCACGGGCACCCCGGCAGGCGTCGGGCCGCTCACCGTCGGCGACGAGGTCGCCGTCACCATCGAAGGCATCGGCACTCTCACCAACAAGGTTGTCAAGCGTGGCTAGCGCACCCGTCCGCGTACGTTTCTGCCCCTCGCCCACCGGTAACCCCCACGTGGGCCTGGTCCGCACCGCCCTGTTCAACTGGGCGTTCGCCCGGCACCACCAGGGCACCCTGGTCTTCCGCATCGAGGACACCGACGCGGCCCGCGACTCCGAGGAGTCGTACACCCAGCTGCTCGACGCCATGCGCTGGCTCGGCTTCGACTGGGACGAGGGCCCCGAGGTCGGCGGCCCGCACGCGCCGTACCGGCAGTCGCAGCGCATGGACCTCTACGCCGAGGTCGCCCAGAAGCTCCTCGACGGCGGCTACGCCTACCGCTGCTACTGCTCCCAGGAGGAGCTGGACACCCGCCGCGAGGCGGCCCGCGCCGCCGGCAAGCCCTCCGGCTACGACGGCCACTGCCGCGACCTGAGCGCCGAGCAGATCGAGACGTACAAGGCCCAGGGCCGCTCCCCGATCGTCCGCTTCCGCATGCCCGACGAGGCGATCACCTTCACGGACCTGGTCCGCGGCGAGCTGACCTTCACGCCGGAGAACGTGCCCGACTACGGCATCGTCCGCGCGAACGGCGCCCCGCTGTACACCCTGGTCAACCCCGTCGACGACGCGCTGATGGAGATCACCCACGTCCTGCGCGGCGAGGACCTGCTCTCCTCCACCCCGCGCCAGATCGCGCTGTACAAGGCACTGATCGAGCTGGGCGTCGCGAAGCAGATCCCGGCCTTCGGCCACCTGCCGTACGTGATGGGCGAGGGCAACAAGAAGCTCTCCAAGCGCGACCCGCAGTCGTCCCTCAACCTCTACCGGGAGCAGGGCTTCCTGCCCGAGGGCCTGCTCAACTACCTGTCCCTGCTGGGCTGGTCGCTCTCGGCGGACAAGGACATCTTCACGATCGAGGAGATGGTCGCGGCCTTCGAGATCTCCGACGTGAACCCCAACCCGGCCCGCTTCGACCTGAAGAAGTGCGAGGCGATCAACGGCGACCACATCCGCATGCTGGATGTGACGGAATTCACCGAGCGCTGCCGCCCCTGGCTGCAGGCCCCGTTCGCCCCGTGGGCGCCGGAGGACTTCGACGAGGCCCAGTGGCAGGCGATCGCCCCGCACGCCCAGACCCGCCTCAAGGTCCTCTCCGAGATCACCGACAACGTCGACTTCCTCTTCCTGCCGGAGCCGGCCTTCGACGAGGCGAGCTGGGCTAAGGCGATGAAGGAGGGCTCCGACGCCCTCCTGCGCACGGCCCGCGAGAAGCTCGGGGCGGCCGACTGGACCTCCGCCGAGTCCCTCAAGGAGGCCGTCCTGGCCGCCGGCGAGGTGCACGGCCTCAAGCTCGGCAAGGCCCAGGCCCCGGTCCGCGTGGCCGTCACCGGCCGCACCGTCGGCCTGCCGCTCTTCGAGTCCCTGGAAATCCTGGGCAAGGAGAAGACCCTGACCAGGATCGACGCGGCCCTGGCCAAGCTGGCCGCGTAGCCGAACCACCCGCAAGGGGCGGCACCCGGAACTCCGGGTGCCGCCCCTGTCGCGTTGTTCACCCGGCGGGATACGTTCGGATCATGAGCATCAGAGCCGTGGTCTGGGACGTGGACGACACTCTTTTCGACTACACGACCGCGGACCGGGAGGGGATGCGGGCGCACCTGGTGGCGGAAGGGCTGCTCGCCGGGTACGGCACCCCGGAGCAGGCCCTGACCCGGTGGCGGGAGGTCACCGCTCAGCAGTGGGCGCGGTACGCGGCGGGGGAGTGCTCCTTCCAGGACCAGCGGCGCGACCGGGTGCGCGTGTTCCTCGGCGCCCGGCTGAGCGACGCGGAGGCCGACTCCTGGTTCCAGAGCTACCTCGGGCACTACGAGGCCGCCTGGCGGCTCTTCCCGGACGTCCTGCCCGCCCTGGAGGCCCTCGCGGCCAGCCACCGGCACGCGGTGCTGTCCAACTCCAGTCTCACCGTCCAGGAGCACAAGCTGCGCACCCTCGGCCTGCGCGACCGTTTCGAGTCCGTGCTGTGCGCCGTCGAGCTGGGCGTCTCCAAGCCGGAGGCGGGCGCCTTCCTGGCGGCCTGCGAGGCGCTGGGGCTGCCTCCGCACGAGGTGGCGTACGTCGGCGACCACCCGGAGATCGACGGGCGGGGCGCCGCCGAGGCCGGGTTGCTGTCCGTGTGGATCGACCGCGGAGCGGCCTACGCACGGGCCGTCGGGGAGGTCGTGGCGCACCGGATCTCGACCCTCTCCGAACTCCCGGCGCTCGTCCGCGCGGATACCCGTTTTGGAGCCCCGTCCACCTTCGGGTAATGTTCTTTCTGCGCCGAGGGGAGCGGGCCGGAAGGCCGGAGCCCCGAGGAGCGAACTAGAACGAGAACCCCGCAGGGGCTTGAGTTCCAGTGGCCTATGGTGTAATTGGCAGCACGACTGATTCTGGTTCAGTTAGTCTTGGTTCGAGTCCAGGTAGGCCAGCTCGCAGAGCTTATCTGCAAAGCCCCCGTTGTGTAGCGGCCTAGCACGCTGCCCTCTCAAGGCAGTAGCGCCGGTTCGAATCCGGTCGGGGGTACTGATCTCGACTCTGTCGAGGTCGCTAGGGCCCCCGTTGTGTAGCGGCCTAGCACGCCGCCCTCTCAAGGCGGTAGCGCCGGTTCGAATCCGGTCGGGGGTACTGACTGGTCTAAACCATCATTGGTCTATGGTGTAATTGGCAGCACGACTGATTCTGGTTCAGTTAGTCTTGGTTCGAGTCCAGGTAGACCAGCTCGGATCTGCGGAAACGTAAGATCCTCGCCCCCGTTGTGTAGCGGCCTAGCACGCCGCCCTCTCAAGGCGGTAGCGCCGGTTCGAATCCGGTCGGGGGTACGCACAGGGAAGGCCCTCCACCTCGGTGGAGGGCCTTCGCCGTTCCCGGCGCCGGCCGGCTCACCCGAAGCCGTACCGCCGCGTCGACTCCTCTTCCTGGGCCAGCCGGTGCAGCGCCTTCAGCACCGGCTCATTGAGGATCGCCCCCAGGATCGCGAACTCGACCTGCTCCGCCTCCGTCGGGTACGTCTCCATGTTGTCCAGGTCCAGGACGGCTGTCCGGTGCATCAAGTCGGCGTACGGTGCGAGCTGTTCGGCCCCCCAGACGTAGCCGAGCCGGCGGAACGCGGCCACCCCCACCACCAGTGAGCGGTACGCGGGGGAGATGCTCGCGAGCTGCTTGGCGTTCTCCCAGCCGAGCCGGTCCAGGAGCGCCGCGACCTCCTGGTGCGCGGCCTGGACGTACTCGTCGTCCTCGTCCGGCTCCGGCACCTGCGGCAGCGCCCACAGCGCCGCGCCGAGGTGCATCGCGCCACCCAGGGATTCGTCGTCCACGTGCCCGAGCACCTCCCGGACCGTCGCCACCGGGACCCGCCCGACCTGGATCATCGCGCGCACCAGCCGCAGCCGGCGCAGATGCTCCTCGTCGTACTCCGCCGTCGTCGCGTTGACCTGGCGGCCCGGCGGCAACAGTCCTTCGCGCAGGTAGTACTTGATCGTCGCGGTGGGTACACCGCTGCGTCCGCTCAGCTCGGCAAGCCGCATCCCTTGCGTTCCTCCTTGGATAACGGCACTATCCAAGCACGCGCCGCTTGGATAGCGCCGCTCACCGACGAGGGGGAACTCATGGTGTCCCGAACGACCGCCGACGCGGAGGGCGAGATCGTCGTCCTGCTGATCGGTATGCGTATCAACCGCTTCTGGGCGGTGCACCTGTGGCTGCCCGTGATGCTCGCGATGTTCCGCATGCTGCGGGAACTGGAGAAGGACCCCGGGCGCGGGCTGCGCGCCAAGGTGATGCTGACGGCGTCGCCCCGGACGTACTACGTCGTGCAGTACTGGGAGTCCAAGGACAAGCTGTACGCCTACGCGACCGCGCCGGACGCCTTCCACCACAAGGCGTGGGCCGTGCTCAACCGCAAGGAGCGCACGGGCAAGCTGCGGGGGCAGGTCGGGATCTGGCACGAGACGTACGTCGTGCCGGAGGGGTCGTACGAGGCGATCTACGGCGACATGCCGGCGTTCGGGCTCGCGGCCGCGCACGGACAGGTGCCCCTGGAGAAGCGCGGCCGGTACGCCAAGGACCGGTTCGCCCACCGGTCGCAGCAGGCGCCGGCGGGGGAGCGGGCCGGCTGAGGGCGAGACGGGGGGTCGGGGGAGCGAGGAGGGCCTGCCGCGGCGTTGGGGCAGGCCCTTCTCAGTGTTCGGACACCCCGCTCAGCCCGAGCGGCGCAGGGCCTCGGAGAGGCGGGCCGCGGCGTCGATGACCGCCTGGGCGTGCATACGGCCCGGGTGCCGGGTCAGACGCTCGATGGGGCCGGAGACGGACACGGCGGCCACCACGCGGTTGGAGGGCCCGCGTACGGGCGCGGAGACGGACGCGACGCCCGGCTCGCGCTCGCCGATGGACTGCGCCCAGCCGCGCCGCCGTACGCCCGACAGGGCCGTCGCCGTGAAGCGGGCGCCCTGGAGGCCGCGGTGCAGGCGCTCGGGCTCCTCCCAGGCCATCAGGATCTGTGCCGACGAGCCCGCCTTCATCGTGAGTGTCGAACCCACCGGGACGGTGTCCCGCAGGCCGGACAGGCGCTCCGCCGCGGCCACACAGATCCGCATGTCACCCTGGCGTCGGTAGAGCTGTGCGCTCTCGCCGGTGACATCACGGAGGTGGGTGAGCACGGGGCCCGCCGTCGCGAGCAGGCGGTCCTCGCCCGCCGCCGCCGCAAGCTCCGCGAGGCGCGGGCCGAGGATGAACCGGCCCTGCATGTCACGTGCCACCATGCGGTGGTGTTCCAAGGCCACGGCCAGGCGGTGAGCCGTGGGTCGTGCCAGTCCGGTGGCGCCGACCAGACCCGCGAGGGTGGCCGGACCGGACTCCAGAGCGCTCAGGACGAGGGCCGCCTTGTCCAGAACGCCGACGCCGCTACTGTTGTCCATGCAACGATACTCACGTCTCACTCTGTGAAACGCAAGTTCAATTTTCCGTGGAACGCGCCACCCTGGAATCACACAGCGGCCCGCAGACCAACGGGCCTGGCGGTGGACGCCCGGAATCACGACTTCATGGGGCCCCTCACAAGGGCAGTCGCCGCTTCCTCAAGATCTCGAGTTGGGCCGGTGGACGTGTGCCGGCCGGAGGGAAAGCGATGGGTAGGACACTCGCGGAGAAGGTCTGGGACGACCACGTCGTCCGGCGCGCCGAGGGCGAGCCCGACCTCCTCTTCATCGATCTGCACCTGCTGCACGAGGTGACCAGCCCCCAGGCATTCGACGGGCTCCGCAAGACCGGCCGCCCGGTGCGCCGTCTCGACCTCACCATCGCGACCGAGGACCACAACACCCCCACCCTCGACATCGACAAGCCCATCGCCGACCCGGTCTCCCGCGCCCAGCTGGAGACGCTGCGCAAGAACTGCGCCGAGTTCGGGGTGCGGCTGCACCCGCTGGGTGACGTCGAGCAGGGCGTCGTGCACGTCGTCGGCCCGCAGCTGGGCCTGACCCAGCCGGGCACCACGGTCGTCTGCGGTGACTCCCACACCTCCACGCACGGCGCCTTCGGCGCGCTGGCGTTCGGTATCGGCACCTCCCAGGTCGAGCACGTGCTGGCCACCCAGACGCTGCCCCTGGCCCGCCCCAAGACCATGGCGATCACCGTCGAGGGCGAGCTGCCCGAGGGTGTCACCGCCAAGGACCTCATCCTGGCGATCATCGCCAAGATCGGCACCGGCGGCGGCCAGGGCTACATCCTGGAGTACCGCGGCTCCGCCATCGAGAAGCTCTCGATGGAGGCCCGGATGACCATCTGCAACATGTCGATCGAGGCCGGCGCCCGCGCGGGCATGATCGCCCCCGACGAGACCACCTTCGCGTACCTCAAGGGCCGCCCGCACGCCCCCGAGGGCGCCGACTGGGACGCCGCCGTCGCGTACTGGAAGACCCTGAAGACCGACGACGACGCCGTCTTCGACGCCGAGGTCGTCATCAACGCCGGCGAGCTGTCGCCGTTCGTCACCTGGGGCACCAACCCCGGCCAGGGCGCACCGCTTTCGGCGAACGTCCCCGACCCGGCTTCGTACGAAGACGCTTCGGAGCGCCTGGCCGCCGAAAAGGCTCTGGAATACATGGGGTTGGCGGCCGGACAGCCGCTGCGCTCCATCGACGTGGACACCGTCTTCGTAGGCTCCTGCACCAACGGCCGCATCGAGGACCTGCGCGCCGCCGCCGACATCCTGCGGGGCCGCAAAGTCGCCGACGGCGTACGGATGCTGGTCGTCCCGGGCTCCGCGCGGGTCGGTCTCCAGGCCGTCTCCGAGGGCCTGGACGTGGTCTTCAAGGAGGCCGGCGCCGAATGGCGGCACGCGGGCTGCTCGATGTGCCTCGGCATGAACCCCGACCAGCTGGCCCCCGGCGAGCGCTCCGCGTCCACCTCCAACCGCAACTTCGAGGGCCGGCAGGGCAAGGGCGGTCGTACGCACCTGGTGTCGCCGCAGGTCGCGGCCGCCACGGCCGTCCTCGGCCACCTGGCCTCGCCCGCCGACCTGTCCGACGCAACCGCCGCGCCCGCTGGAGTCTGATCAGCCATGGAAGCATTCACCACGCACACCGGCCGGGCCGTCCCGCTGCGCCGTTCCAACGTCGACACCGACCAGATCATCCCTGCTCACTGGCTCAAGAAGGTGACCCGGGACGGTTTCGAGGACGGCCTGTTCGAGGCCTGGCGCAAGGACGCCGAGTTCGTCCTCAACCGGCCCGAGCGGCAGGGGGCGACCGTCCTGATCGCCGGCCCCGACTTCGGCACCGGCTCCTCCCGCGAGCACGCCGTCTGGGCGCTCCAGAACTACGGCTTCAAGACCGTGATCTCCTCGCGCTTCGCCGACATCTTCCGGGGCAACTCGCTGAAGAACGGCCTGCTCACGGTGGTCCTGGACCAGAAGATCGTGGACGCGCTGTGGGAGCTGACGGAACAGGACCCCACTGCTGAGGTCACTGTGGACCTTGAGGCGCGTGAGGTGCGTGCCGAGGGCATCACCGCCTCCTTCGAGCTGGACGAGAACAGCCGCTGGCGGCTGCTGAACGGCCTGGACGACATCTCCATCACGCTCCAGAACGAGGCCGACATCGCCGCGTACGAGGCCAAGCGGCCCGCCCACAAGCCGCGGACGCTCCAGGTCTGAGCCGGCCCCCGAACAGGTCGGGTTTCGGCCACCCCAACACCCCGTCTGTACCCCCGATCGCCACGATCGGGGGTACAGCCATGTCTGCACCCGAACGGCCCCGTCGCGCCGCGCCGACGCGCTCAACTGCCCATGTTAAGAAGGTCGTTGTCCGGGTACGTGAGTGCTGTGTTCGCGCCCTCCGCAAGTGCCTGGAAAGCCATTTGAGGCGGTAGTTGCCCCCTGAGCAGGCGACAACTCGCCCCAGATGGCACAATCTGTGCATGGGACACGACGGCCAACTCCAGCTCTATACGGCGGTCGCGAACCAGCTCAAGGAAGCGCACGCAAGGGTGCGCGCACTGCAAGTCCCGGAGGGCGTACGGATGGCGCTGACCCGGAAGCTGCTGGTCATTACGGCCGCGGCCAAGCACGATCTCGCCGGTGCGGCAAGGCGGCTCGAGCGGTTCACCGCGGACCTCGACGAGGGTCGGATCCCTGACGAGGACCGCTGAACAGCCCGAGACAACCGAGTCCGTTGCGGCACAAGGGTGATAAGCCCGTTTCGTGTTTGATTTGCGGTATATATCTGCCTAACGTGCGAAAAAGCTTGAACACTTTCGTTCTGGCGAGGTCTCCGAAGGGGAAGACGTGAACAAGGCGCAGCTCGTAGAAGCGATTGCCGACAAGGTGGGCGGCCGCCAGCAGGCCGCCGATGCTGTCGATCATGTCCTGGACGCCATCGTCCGCGCGGTCGTCGCGGGCGAGCGGGTCTCGGTCACCGGCTTCGGGTCCTTCGAGAAGGTGGACCGCCCCGCCCGCTACGCCCGCAACCCTCAGACGGGCGAGCGGGTTCGGGTCAAGAAGACCTCCGTGCCGCGCTTCCGCGCCGGTCAGGGCTTCAAGGACCTGGTGAGCGGCTCGAAGAAGCTTCCGCGGGGTGGCGAGGTCTCGGTCAAGAAGGCGCCCAAGGGCAGCCTGACCGGCGGCGCCGCGGCGACGGTCAAGAAGGCCGCCGCGAAGAAGACCACCAAGGCGGCGGCCGCGAAGAAGACGACGGCCAAGAAGGCGGCACCGGCGGCGAAGAAGACGACGGCGGCCGCCGCCGCGAAGAAGACCACGGCGAAGAAGGCGCCCGCCAAGAAGACCACGGCGACCGCCAAGACCACCGCGGCGAAGAAGACCACCGCCAAGAAGGCGACGGCCAAGAAGGCTCCGGCCAAGAAGGTCACCGCCAAGAAGGCCCCGGCCAAGAAGTCGACGGCCCGCAAGACCACCGCCAAGAAGACCACCGCCCGCAAGGCGACCTCGTAAGGCCGCCAGGGCACTCACGCGCCGGGCCGGACTCCCCTGGGGAGCCCGGCCCGCGGCGTGTGTAAGGGAAGTTACAGGGTTTGAAGGGTTACGAGGGTGATCCGGACGGCGTCGCCCTCGCCCTCCGTCTCGATCCGCACCCGCTGCCCGGGACGCAGCAGCCGGAGGTCTCCGGCGTCGAACGCGGCGGTGTCGAAGGGCATCGGGGTGCCGTCGTCGAGGAGCACCTGGCCGCTGCGGGTCTGCGGGTCGTAGGTGTATGCGGTGGCCTGCATGACGGCCAGCCTAATGCCCGCCGAAGTGGAGGGCTCGTCGGCGGCCTTCCGGGCGCACCTCAGGATCCCGGGAACAGCAGCCCCGCCGACGCCGCGGCCGTATGCCGGCCCACCCCGAGGGTCAGCGCGGCGCGCAGGTCGTCTCCCGTGTCCACGTCCTGGCGTACCGAATCGACCTCCGTGAGTGCGAGTTCCGTCGCGCCGGAGGCCCGGTGGCGGAAACGGGAATCAATGCCGAACGCCGGCTGCAATTCCCGGCCGGGGCCCGCGGCCAGCAGAGTTGTGCCGCGCCCCGCCGTATCCGCCAGAAAAGCGCGGGCGAATTCCGCGGCAGCGGCCAGCACCCGGGACAGTTCCCGCGGACGCAGTGCCGGCAGATCGGCGTTGAGGGCCGCGACCGGAGCGCCGGGGCGGATTTCCCGTACGACGGCGGCACCGTGCGCCAGAGCGGCGTTCAGACCGTTTGCGGGGGTGTCCGGGACGATCCGCGCGCCCAGCGCGGCCAGCTCGCGGCCGGCCAGCTCGTCGTCCGTGACGACCGCCACATCCGAAACGGCCGGGCAGGCCAGCGCCGCGGCCACGGTGTCCTGCGCGAACGCCAGTGCCAGTCCCGGGCGCACCCCGTCGCCGGCGGTGTCAGCGAGCCTGCTCTTGGCGCGCGTCAGGGGCTTCAGGGGGATGACCAAGCTCCACAGCACCGGCGTACCGTCCCTCTCTCGTCGCGGTCATTGTCCCCCGGGCGATCCGGAGCCGAGGGTGTGGGGGAGGGGTGCGAAGCTCCTCACGAGGGCGGGGGCGGTGACGGGCGGGCGTACGGTGTTCTCGACAGACCGGCGGCCCGGGGCCACACTTGTGCGGCCCCCGCCGGGGTGGCAGCCCTAGAGGAAGGTGTCCTTGTGTCCCGCCGCAGAATCGGCTTCTGGTACCGCTTCGCCGCGGTGATCTGCAAACCGCCGCTGGTGGCTCTGATCAAGCGGGACTGGCGTGGAATGGAGCACATTCCGGCCGAGGGCGGATTTATCACCGTGGTGAACCACAATTCCCACGTGGACCCCTTCGCGTACGCGCATTATCAGTACAACACCGGGCGGGTCCCGCGATTCCTGGCGAAGAGCGGCCTTTTCAAGAAGGGATTCGTCGGCGCCGCCATGCGCGGCACCGGGCAGATCCCCGTCTACCGCGAGTCCACGGACGCGCTCAGCGCCTTCCGCGCCGCCATCGACGCCGTGCAGCGCGGCGAGTGCGTCGCCTTCTACCCCGAGGGCACCCTCACCCGCGACCCGAACGGCTGGCCCATGACCGGCAAGACCGGTGCCGCGCGCGTCGCCCTCCAGACCAAGTGCCCGGTCATCCCGGTCGCCCAGTGGGGCGCCAACGAACTGCTGCCGCCGTACGCCAAGAAGCCGGACCTCTTCCCGCGCAAGACCCACCACGTGCTGGCGGGCCCGCCCGTGGACCTCTCCCGGTTCTACGGCCAGGAGATGACCCCGGAGGTGCTGAAGGAGGCCACCGAGGTCATCATGGCGGCCATCACCCGCCTCCTGGAGGAGATCCGCGGCGAGAAGGCGCCCGAGGCGCCGTACGACCCGCGCCGCGAGCGGATCGAGCAGCGGCGCCGCACCGAGGCGCAGACGCGGGGCAAGCAAGCGGAAGGGCAGAGCAAGTGAGCAAGCCTGTGCGGGCGGCCGTCATGGGCACCGGTTCGTGGGGCACCGCCTTCGGCATGGTCCTCGCCGACGCCGGCTGTGACGTGACCCTGTGGGCCCGCCGCCCGGAGCTGGCCGAGGCGGTCAACTCCACCCGGACCAACCCCGACTACCTGCCCGGCGTGGAACTCCCGGAGAACCTGCGTGCCACCGCCGACCCGGCCGAGGCGCTGCGCGACGCGGACTTCACCGTCCTCGCGATTCCGTCCCAGACCCTGCGCGCCAACCTCGCCGAGTGGACCCCGCTGCTCGCTCCGGACACCGTCCTCGTCTCCCTGATGAAGGGTGTCGAACTCGGCTCCACCATGCGGATGAGCGAGGTCATCGAGGACGTAGCCAAGGTCGGCGCCGACCGGATCGCCGTCGTCACCGGGCCCAACCTGGCCCGCGAGATCGCCGCCCGCATGCCCGCCCTGGCCGTCGTGGCCTGCACCGACGAGCAGGTCGCCCAGCGGCTCCAGGCCGCCTGCCACACGCCGTACTTCCGGCCGTACACCAACACGGACGTGGTCGGCTGCGAACTCGCCGGCGCGGTCAAGAACGTCATCGGGCTCGCGGTCGGCATCGCCGACGGCATGGGACTCGGCGACAACGCCAAGGGCTCGCTCATCACGCGCGGCCTCGCCGAGACCACCCGGCTCGGCCTCGCCATGGGCGCCGACCCGCTGACCTTCTCCGGACTCGCGGGCCTGGGCGACCTGGTGGCCACCTGCTCCTCGCCGCTGTCCCGCAACCACACCTTCGGCACCAACCTCGGCAAGGGCATGACCCTGGAGGAGACCATCGCGGTCACCCGGCAGACCGCCGAGGGGGTCAAGTCCTGCGAGTCCGTGCTGGATCTGGCCCGCCGGCACGGCGTCGACATGCCCATCACCGAGACGGTCGTCAGCATCGTGCACGAGGGCAAGTCGCCGGTCGCCGCGCTCAAGGAACTGATGGCCCGCAGCGCCAAGCCCGAGCGCCACTGACCCACCCCCCACGAGGCACGCCGAGCGGTGCCGGATCCCGGCCGCGAATCGTTCCGGAGCCGCCCGCGAGCCGTACCGGGTCCCGGCCGCGAGTCGTCCGGCAACCGGCCGCGAGCCGTTCCGGACCCGGCTCCGAGCCGTCCCACGCGACGCTCCGCGACCGTCCGTGCGACGCTGAGCGACGGCCCGGGAGCGCGCGCTGACTTGGGCGCTACCTCCGGGTACTCTCATCGCGATATGAGCACCGAGAACCTTCCCCAGAGCCCTGAGCAGCCGTCGCGCAAGCCGCGCGTCGCCGTCGTGTTCGGCGGCCGCAGCTCCGAACACGGGATCTCCGTGGTCACCGCCGGCGCCGTCCTCAAGGCCATCGACCGGACGAAGTACGACGTCCTGCCGATCGGTATCACCGCGGACGGCCGCTGGGCGCTGACGGCCGACGAGCCGGAGCGGATGGCCATCACCGACCGCCGCACCCCGAGCGTGGAGGAGCTGGCGGAGTCGCACGAGGGCGGCGTGGTGCTCCCCGTCGACCCGGCCAGCCGCGAGGTCGTCTACAGCGAGCCCGGCTCCGTGCCCAAGGCCCTCGGCGAGGTCGACGTGGTCTTCCCGGTGCTGCACGGCCCCTACGGCGAGGACGGCACCCTCCAGGGCCTGCTGGAGCTGTCCGGGGTGCCCTACGTGGGCTCCGGCGTGCTCGCCTCGGCCGTCGGCCAGGACAAGGAGTACATGAAGCGGGTGTTCACCTCCTTCGGGCTCAAGGTCGGCCCGTACGTGGTGATCCGGCCCCGCGAGTGGGCCCAGGACGAGTCCGCCGCCCGCAAGAAGATCGTCGACTTCGCGGGGGAGCACGGCTGGCCGCTGTTCGTGAAGCCCGCGCGCGCGGGTTCGTCCATCGGTATCACCAAGGTCGACGACCTCTCCGGCCTGGACGAGGCGATCGCCGAGGCGCAGGCCCACGACCCGAAGATCCTCGTCGAGGCGGCCGTACACGGCCGTGAGATCGAGTGCGGCGTCCTGGAGTTCGAGGACGGTCCGCGCGCCTCCGTCCCGGCCGAGATCCCGCCGCCGGACGCGCACGCGTACTACGACTTCGAGGCCAAGTACATCGACTCCACGCCCGGCATCGTCCCGGCCCCGCTCACCGAGGAGCAGACCGCCGAGGTGCGCAGGCTCGCGGTCGAGGCGTTCGAGGCGGCCTCCTGCGAGGGACTGGTCCGCGCGGACTTCTTCCTCACCGAGGACGGCGAGTTCGTGATCAACGAGATCAACACCATGCCCGGCTTCACGCCGATCTCGATGTACCCGCAGATGTGGCAGGCGAGCGGGATCAGCTACCCCGAGCTGGTGGACCGCCTGGTGCAGGCGGCGCTGCGCCGCTCGACCGGGTTGCGCTGACCCCGCGGGTCAGTGCCGCATGGAGGCGAGCCCCTCCGGGACCGCCTTCTTCACGGCCGCTGCCAGGTCCATGAGCACCTGGGCGCTGTCGTCCGACCCGGACAGCTTCTTCGGCAGCGTCACCTGCACATACGCACGGCGACCGGACGTGGTGAACCGCCACGTCCCGTCGTCCTCCTTCTCCATCAGCCAGTCGACTCCGTCGACCCCGCCGCCGATCGCGTTCGGGTCCTCGCCGAGGGCGACCTTGGGATCGATCATCTTCGGCGGCCGGACGATGCCGCAGCGCAGTATGATCGCCGGGTTTCCCCAGCCCGCCGTGTAGGCGGACCGGGGTTCGGGGTCCTGGCGGCTTCGCCCGTCCACCTTCCGTGGCAGCACCTTGTCCAGGTCACGGCAGATCGGGGCGGTCTTCGCGTCGGGGGTGGGAACCGCCACGGTGTCGTCGTCCGCGCTGGAGCAGCCCGCGACCACGATGAGCAGGGCGGGCGCGAGCAGGCCGAGAGGCCGGTGACGGAAGATGTTCACCGGCCAAGCGTAGACGGGGGCTACAGATGCACGACCGGGCAGGTCAGGGTGCGCGTGATGCCGTCCACTTGCTGGACCCTCGCGACCACCATGCGACCGAGTTCGTCGACCGTGTCGGCCTGGGCGCGCACGATGACGTCGTACGGACCCGTCACGTCCTCGGCCTGGAGCACTCCAGGGATCTTGTTGATCGTCTCGGCGACGGTCGACGCCTTGCCGACCTCCGTCTGGATCAGGATGTACGCCTGTACCACGGAACCTCCAGGGCGGCCACGAGGATCATGTGGGGAAAAGGAACGCCACGGTATCGCGTCGCCGCTCCCCGCGGGGAGACCTGCGGGAACCGGGCTTGCGCGCCAGGGTGCAGGCACGACGGAAGTTGACGGTCACCTGGACCGTTTCGATGGTCATCACGACCGTGTCGGCGGCCGGGGGACTGCGACGACGGTCACCTCGACCGTATCGGGGACACTGATGACGCGCGACCGGGCACGGCAAGGGAGAGAAGGGGAGCAAGGGACATGAAGGGCACTGTTGGTGAGCTCGGGGAGTTCGGGCTCATCAGGGAGCTCACCTCCCGTCTCACCACCACCCCGGCGGTCCGGGTCGGCCCCGGCGACGACGCCGCGGTGGTCGCCGCGCCCGACCGCCGGGTGGTGGCGAGCACCGACATCCTGCTGGAGGGCCGGCACTTCCGCCGCGACTGGTCCACGGCCTACGACGTCGGCCGCAAGGCCGCCGCGCAGAACCTCGCGGACATCGCCGCGATGGGCGCCGTACCGACCGCGCTGCTGCTCGGCCTGGTCGTCCCGGCCGAGCTGCCGGTCGCCTGGCCCACCGAGCTGATGGACGGCCTGCGCGACGAGTGCCAGGTCGCCGGAGCCTCCGTGGTCGGCGGGGACGTCGTACGCGGCGACACGATCATGGTGTCGATCACCGCGCTCGGCGACCTGCGCAACCAGGAGCCCGTCACACGCGCGGGTGCCCAGCCCGGCGACATCGTGGCCGTCACCGGCTGGCTCGGCTGGTCCGCGGCCGGGTACGCGGTGCTCGCCCGCGGCTTCCGCTCGCCGCGCGCCTTCGTGGAGGCCCACCGGCGCCCCGAGCCGCCGTACCACGCGGGCCCGGCCGCCGCCGCGCTCGGCGCCACCGCGATGTGCGACGTGAGCGACGGACTGATCGCCGACCTCGGGCACATCGCCGAGGCCAGCAAGGTCCGCATCGACATCCGCTCCGGCGCGATCGACATCCCGACGCAGATGAACGACATCGGGCAGGCCGTCGGCGTGGACCCGCTGCAGTGGGTGCTGACCGGGGGAGAGGACCACGCGATCGTGGCGACCTTCCCGTCGGACGCCAAGCTGCCGGCCCGCTGGAAGGTCATCGGTGAGGTCCTCAACCCCTCCGCGCTGCCCCAGGTGACGGTCGACGGGGCGCCCTGGACCAGCAAGGGCGGCTGGGACCACTTCGGGGACATCGAGTCATGAGCACCCCCGGAGCGCCGCCCAGGGTCCTCACGGTGGCCGGCTCGGACTCCGGGGGCGGTGCCGGCGTCCAGGCCGACCTGAAGACGATGCTGGCGCACGGCGTGCACGGCATGAGCGTGATCACGGCCGTGACCGCGCAGAACTCCCTGGGCGTGCAGGGCGCCTGGGAGCTGCCGGTGGAGGCGGTACGGGCCCAGTACCGCAGCGTCGTGGACGACATCGGCGTCCAGGCCGTGAAGACCGGCATGCTGTCCTCCGCCGAACTGGTCGAGGCGGTCGCCGAGTTGATCTCCGGCACGGACGCGCCCGCCGTGGTGGACCCGGTGGGCGTCTCCAAGCACGGCGACCCGCTGCTGGCGGCCTCCGCGCTGGACTCCGTACGGACGAAGCTGCTGCCGGCGGCGACCGTGGCCACCCCGAACCTCGACGAGGTGGCTCAACTCACCGGGGTGCGCGTCGAGTCCGAGGACGATCTGCGGCGGGCCGCGGCGGCCGTGCTGGAGTACGGGCCGCGGTGGGTGCTGATCAAGGGCGGACACCTGTCCGGAGACGCCTTGGACCTGCTCACCGACGGCGCCGAGGAGCACTGGCTGCGCGCCCCCCGCCACGACAACCGGCACACCCACGGCACCGGCTGCACCCTCGCCTCCGCGATCGCCTGCGGGCTGGCGCGGGGCCGGGCCGTGCCGGAGGCGGTCCGGGTGGCCAAGGAGTACGTCACCGGGGCGATCGCCGCCGGCTTCGCCCTCGGCGCCGGCATCGGGCCCGTGGATCACGCATGGGCGCTGAGGCGCGAGACTCCCTGAGCCCGATGGGCGCCTTCGGGTGGGCCGCCTTCGGGTGGGCCGCCTTCGGGTACGGCAAAAAGCCGGCCCACCCTCAGGTGGACCGGCTCAGTGCAGCGGACCAGGCAGTGGCCGCGCGCTCAGCTGTTGGCGTCAGCGCGAGACCTTGCCGGCCTTGATGCACGAGGTGCAAGCGTTCACGCGCTTCGGCGTCCCGCCGACCACGGTACGCACACGCTGGATGTTCGGGTTCCAGCGGCGGGGCGTACGGCGGTGCGAGTGCGAGATGTTGTTGCCGAAGCCCGGCCCCTTGCCGCAGACGTCGCAGTTGGCAGCCACGGGTCACTCCAAAGACTTCAGATGCACTTACGGTTAATCCCGGCATGCCGGGATCGAGATCCTAAAACCTGAGATCTTGAGTGGCGTTGCCAGGGGACGGCCCGATCGGATCGGGCAACCGGAGCAGCATACAACGGCTGCACCAGCACCACGAAACTACCATGGCAGCTCGGGGCCCCGCTCCCGGCCCTCTTCCGGAGGACACCGGTCCGGGGTCTACGCTGCGTCCACGTCCAGCCAGCTCAGGGAGGCGCAGGTGGCGCAGGTGCCGCAGACATTCTTCGATGCTCTCGCGGTGCGCACCTGGTGCGGTCTGGCGCTCCGGGCACTGGGGCGGGCCCGCGAGGAGATCGACGCGATCAACGTCTATCCGGTGGCGGACGGCGACACCGGCACCAACCTCTATCTGACCCTGGAGTCGGCGACGACGGCCGTGGAGGCGGTGTTCGCCGGGTACGGGACCGGCTGTACGGAGCCGTCCCTCGCGGACGCGGTACGGGCCATGGCCCACGGGGCGCTCATCGGGGCCCGGGGCAATTCCGGGACGATCCTGGCGCAGCTGCTGCGGGGCATGGCGCAGGTGCTCGCGGAGAACGGTGACGCGTCTCACATCGACGGCTCCGGGCTGCGGCTGGCCCTGCGCCGGGCCGCCGACTCCGCCCGGCAGGCCGTGGCCCACCCGGTCGAGGGCACGGTGCTGACGGTCGCCTCGGCCGCCGCCGACGCCGCCGAGGGGGCCGAGGGCGACTGCGGGACGGTCGCGCGGGCCGCCTACGAGGGCGCGCGGGCGGCCCTGGCGGCGACCCCGGGCCAGCTGGCCGTCCTGAAGCGGGCCGGTGTGGTCGACGCGGGCGGACGGGGCCTGGTGGCGGTGCTGGGCGCGCTGGTGGAGGCGTTCACGGGGGAGTCGGTACGAGAAGCTCCGCTTCGGGAGAGCCCGCGTCGGGAGGCGTCGCTCGGGGAGGCCCCACTCGGGGAGGCCCCACTCGGGGAGGCGTCGCTCGGGGAGGCCCCGCTGGGAGAGGCGTCGCTCGGGGAGGCCCTGCTTCTGCAGGCCCCGCGGGCCCCGGAAGCCGTTTCCGTCGGGCACGCGCGCGGGGAGAGCGGTTCCGCACCCGACCTCTGCGCCGACGCGACGGAGGCCGACGGCCCCGCCTTCGAGGTGATCTATCTGCTGGAGGCCGACGACGCTGCCGTGGCCCGGCTCCGCGCGCGGCTCGACGCCCTCGGGGACTCGCTGGTCGTGGTCGGCGGCGACGGACTGTGGAACGTCCATGTGCACGTCGACGACGCCGGCGCCGCCGTGGAGGCGGGCGTCGAGGCCGGGCGGCCGTACCGGATCCGGATCACGCACTTCGGGCTCGGCGACGCGCACACCGGCCGCGAACGCCCACCCCGCGAACGCGCCCAGCGGGCGGTCGTCGCCGTCGTACCGGGCGAGGGGCTGGCCGGGCTGTACGCCGAGGCCGGCGCCACCACCGTCCTGGCCCGCCCCGGAGAGCCGCCCGCCAGCGGGGAACTGGTGCAGGCCGTACGGCGCGCCCACGCGCGCGAGGTCGTGCTGCTGCCCAACGACGCCGAGCTGCGTCACACGGCCGCCGCCGCGGCCGAGCAGGCCCGCACCGAAGGCATCCGGGTGGCGTTGATCCCGACCCGCTCGGCGGTCCAGGGCATCGCCGCGCTCGCGGTGCACGAGCCGGAGCGCCGGTTCGACGAGGACGTCGTCCAGATGACCTCGGCGGCGGGCGCCACCCGGTACGCCGAGGTCGTCGTCGCCGAGCACCAGTCGTGGACGACGGCCGGGATCTGCCAGGCCGGCGACGTGCTCGGCCTGATCGACGGCGATGTGGCGGTGATCGGCACGGACGTCACCGCCACCGCCCGGACCGTCCTGGACCGCATGCTCCAGGCCGGCGGCGAGCTGGTCACGCTCGTCGTCGGCGACGAGGCGCCCGGGACCGTCGCCGCGCACCTGGAGGCGCGCGTACGGGCGTCCTACCTGGCCGTGGACACGGTGGTGTACCGCGGCGGCCGGCAGGGCGCGCTGCTGCTCATCGGCGTGGAGTGACGCGGCGCGGCTCAGCCCCGCGGCTCGGCCTGCGCGCCCGCCTGTGCATCGTCCTCCGCGACCTGCGCGTCTTCCGCGTCCTCCGCCTCCTGTGCCGCCTCCAGCAGCTGGTCCGCCTCGGCCCGCCGCGCCCGGACGGTCTCGTCGCCGTCGTCGGTGCCCTCGTAGGCCGCGAGCACGGCACGCGCGCGTGCGGCCGCCCGCGCAGGGCGGCCTAGGTCCGCCTCCAGCCAGCCCGCGGCCAGTTCGGCGCCGGTACGGCCGTGCAGCCCGGCCGTGCCGAGCGCGTCGAACACCGCCACGGCCCGCGTCATCTGCTCCAGCGCCGCCTCGAACGCGGCGCGGATCGCCGGGTCCTCGGCCTCCTCGGGCGCCGAGCGGGCCAGCAGCTCCGCGAACTGCCGGTGCGTCCCGCCGAGTTCGGTGGCCAGCTGCTCCCGGTCCGCCGGGTCCGCCACCGCCAGCGCCGCCTCGCACTCCCGTACCGCCTGCGCCATCAGCACGCGTGCGTCCGCCGCCCCGGACTCCCCGCCCAGCGCCAGCCAGGCGCGGGCGCGCAGCGAGCGGACCAGGAACTGCGTGTTGCCGAGCGCGCGCCACAGGTCGCCCGCGCGCGCGTAGGCCCGGTCCGCCTCCTCCGCCAGCCCGGCGCTGCCCAGCGACTCGGCGGCGAGGTGGGCGAGCGTGGCGTGGTCCTGCTGCTCGGGCCAGTGCCGGGCGAGGTCGGCGGCCTTGAGCCGCTCTTCGGCGGCGGCCCGGTGCTCACCCAGCTCGCCCAGGCAGTCCCCGAGCCACCAGTGCGCCTGGACGACCACCCCGTCGCCGTGCGTCTCGGCGCTCAGGTCGGCCAGCGCGGACTCCAGCACCTCGGCGGCCTCCGCGTACCGGCCCAGGCGCAGCAGGAAGCCGCCCAGCTGCTGACGCGCCCAGGCGCCCAGCGTGCCGCTCTCGCCGGCCTCGTCGGCCCAGTGCGCGGCCTCCAGCGCGTGCTCGGCCGCCTCCGCGGGCGCGTCCCGGCCGCCGAGCACCTCGGCGAGCTGGAGGTGCAGCTGAGCCCGCCCGACCGGCTCCACGTACGGCCCGCCGTGCTCCAGGGCCGCCCGCAGCGCCCGCTCGGCGCCGGCCAGGTCACCGGCCTGGTGGGCCAGGGCCGCGATCTGCACCTCGTACTCCACCGCGAACCACGGCAGCCCGGCGGCCACGTACCCGCCGGCGGCCTGCCGGAACAGCTCCGCCGCCCGCTCCGCGTCCCCGGTGAGCCCGGCCAGCTCGGCGAGCATCGCCCGCGCCTCGGCCGCCCGCGCCGACAGCCGCACGTCACCCCCACCGCGCCCCTCGACGAGCGCCAGCACCTCCCGTACGGCGGCTTCGGCCGCCGCGACGGCACCCGGCCGGTCGGCCCCCTCGTGCACCTGTCGCATCAGGATCCGTGCCCGGCTCATCACCACCGACGCGGTCTGCCGTACGCCGGTGCCCTCGTCGGCGTAGAGCGCGAGTACCTCGTCGTACAGGCCGGTGACCGTGGCCAGGGCCGCGGTCACCTCGCCGGTCAGCGCGCGGACGTACGCCCCGCGCGCGCGTGCCGCCAGCGCCTCGCCGGGGTCGCCCGCCTCCGCGTACAGCGCCGCCGCTCGTTCGAACAGGGGCAGGCCCTCGGGGCCGCGGGCCATCGCCTCGTGGTCGGCGATCTCCGCGCGGTCGCGCGGCGCCAGCCCGGCGCCGTCCCGCGCCGCCCGCGCGACGGCCGCCCACGCCTCCAGGGCATGCGGCCGCAGGGTGTCCGACAGCCGCCGTGCCTCGGCGAGCAGGACGGGCAGGCCGGCCTCGTCGGGGGCTTCCGGCGACGCCGGGGGCGCGACCGCCGGTGTGGGCGCCGGGCGTACCGTACGCACCCCCAGCGGCAGCCGCTCCACCAGCGGGCGCTGGGCCATCCGCGCGCGGATCCGGTCGCCGACGGACGAGGTGCCGTTGCGGCGGTCGAACCGGTCGGCCAGTTCCGTCGCCTCCGCGCGCGCGTGCGCGGCGAGTTCCCGCGCGGTCCAGGTCCGCCCGGCCGGGCCCGGCACCCGCTGCTCGCCCAGGCCCAGCCCGGTCAGCCGGTCCATGAGCAGCGTCACCACGGCCATGAAGTCCAGCCGGCTGCGCGGATGCCCGGTGTCCGTGAAGTACGCCGGCCGCTCCGCCAGCAGCTCCAGGCCGCGCGCCTCGTTGCCGGTCAGCGCGCAGAACTCCACGTGGTCGGCGTACGCGCCGCGCATGCTCTCCATCGGGCGGACCAGCCGGAAGCCCCGCAGATGGTGCGCCCGGGCCTCCTCCACGCGGCCGAGCCGCAGCAGCGGGGCCAGCGATGAGGCGAGCGCGGTGTGCGGTTCGTGCGCGCAGGCGAACTCTCCCTCCAGCACCGGCCGCCACAGCCGAAGCGCCTCCGCGTCCCGGCCGCACCGGACCTGCCAGGTGCCCTGCGCGTGCAGCTCACAGGCGTGGCAGTCGGCCATCCGGTCCCGATCGGCGGCCAGCCACGCGGCGTACGCCCGCTCCGCGCGCGCGAGGTCCCCGATGTGCGCGGCCACGCTCAACTCGGCGCTGCGCACGGCACGTTCGGAATGCCCGGCGAGCCGGTAGCGGTGCTCCATCTCGCCGAGCCACTTCTCGATCGAGGCGAGCGGGATGTGCGGCTGGTCCAGCATGCCCGCCGACATCCACTTGAAGACCCAGTGCAGCGAGTGCGTCTCGTACTCGTCGAAGTCCTCGGGCCGTTCGTCCCACATGCGCAGCAGCCGCGCGAACGGGACGAACATCTTGTCCTTCTCGGAGCTGTAGTTGTAGACCTTCAACTGGTGCCCGAGCGCCTCGATCACGGCGAGCGGGATGTCCAGCCGCTCGGCCTCGGCGAGCAGTTGCTCCGCGCGCGCGTTGCGGGCCGGGCCCTCCGGCTGCTCGGAGTTCTCCGCCAGCGCCCGGCGCAGCGCGTCGAGATCCGTGATCTCACTCATCGTCCGTCACCCTCCCCGTGGGTCGCCCATGCGAGCAGCCCGATGAACGCCCGGTTGAGCAGCGCCGAGTCGGCCGGCCGCAGCGGCCGCTGCGCCATCAGCAGCGCCTGCCCGTACAGCGACTCGGTCGCGGTGCCGATCAGCTCCGGGTCCCCGAGCGCACCGATCCGCCGGACCAGCGGGTTGAGATGGTTGAGCACCAGACGCGCGCGGGGGGCGCTGCCGCGCAGCGAGCCCAGGATGCCCGCCCACAGGTCGTCGGCCTGCTCCTCGGCAGCCGCGCGGGCCTGCTCGTGCCGGGCCGCCCGGTCGTCCAGGTGCAGCGCGGGCACGGACAGCGGGTGGAAGGCCCGCAGGACGACGTCACAACCCAGCGGATCCAGCCTGGCCCGCGCGGCGGCCAGGAAACCGGACAGCGCCAGCTCCTCGCCCGGGTCGACCGCGTCCAGGTGCGCGGTCACGGTGTCCGCGTCCAGCTCGGCGACCACCGTCCCCGGCCGCACCCGCGGCAGCGCCTCGACCAGTTCGCTGTCGTACGTGTAGCCGCCGTTGATCACGCCGACGCCCTGCGCCGAGGCGATCGGCGCGACCTGCCGGTACTCCTCGACGGTCCGCGTGAAGTGCACCACCGGGTGCCGCTGTGCGAACTCCTCCAGGGACAGCTGCCCGTCGGTCGTCTCGAACGGCAGCCACGGCAGCATCGTGCGCAGCATCTCCCGGTCGTGCCGGGCCAGGGACTTCACGCCCAGGTGGTGCACGGCGAGGAAGGCCGACAGGCGCTCCGGGTCACCGGCCGCCAGCCCGGTCAGCCAGGACCGAATCCTTTCGCCGAGCGCGTCCCGTACGGCGGCGAGCGTCTCGTCCTCGTACAGCGACTCGCGCGAGGCCGTCGGCCGCAGACTGTCCGTGTCCAGTACACAGCGCACGAAGAACGCCCAGTCCGGCAGCAGCTGTTCGGCCCGCTCGGTGAGCAGCATGCCCTTCAGATGCACGCGGTGCGTCGCCCGCTGGGCCGGGCTCACCGCCGACGGCAGCACGTACGCCACCCCGCGGACCCCGGCCAGCGGCACGTCCAGGTCGATCGAGTCCAGCGGGGCGAAGCCGAACAGCTCCTGGCAGTGCCGGGCCAGCGCCACCCTCCGGCCGGCCGGACTCGGATGGGCGCGGTCCCAGGGGGCGGGCAGCTCGGTGACGGGCTCGTCGCCGACCCGGACGTCGTACGGCAGCAGGGAGCCGAAGTCGCGGGCGAGGCCGCGGACCCGCTCGGGCGCCAGCCACTCGGCCGCCCCGGCCCGCGCCGTCAGGTACACGGTCGTACCCGGCTCGGGCCGCTCCGCGGCGGGCAGTGTCCGCACGGTGTACGAGCCGTCGTCGCGGGCCGTCCACTCCACCGGCGGGGCCTCGGGCGTACGGGCGCTGCGGCTGACCACCCGGATCCGCTCGGCGACCACGAAGCAGGCCAGCAGCCCGATGCCGAACTGGCCGAGGAAGTCCGACCGGGCCTCCGCGAGGCCCTCGGCCCGCTTGGAGCTGCGGCCGATGGTCGCCAGCAGGCTGTGCACGTCCGGCTCGGTGAGCCCGACACCGGTGTCCTCCACACGCAGCCCGCCGTCCCCGGCGTACAGCCGGACCCGCGCCGGGGCGTCCGGCTCCGCGGCGCGGCGGGCGGTGATGGCGTCCACGGCGTTCTGGAGCAGCTCACGCAGATAGACCTTGGGGCTGGAATAGAGGTGATGCGAGAGCAGGTCCACCAGACCGCGCAGGTCGACCTGAAACGTATGAGGTAGGTGAGGTGACTGGGATGCCTGGGATGCCTGTGAGGTCTGGGAGTCCATCGTCACTGCGCCGGAGGGGGAGTGCGTGCGGCGCGGGGTCGGGCGGTCCCGGCGGGGCGGTGACCGCGAAGGATGGCCGGAGCGCGCCATCCTAGGCCGGAAGATCCCGTCTGACCAGGAGTTTCCCTGATGTTTACGGGATCGGGCCCGGAACCCGCAGGGCAGCGTCTACGGCATTGTCAGTGCGGTGGTGTGCAATGGATCTCGTGCCCGCACTGGAAGAACCACTGAAGCAGCCCCTCAAGTCAGTGCTCGGCCCCGCCACCGCGAAGGTGATGGCCGAGCACCTCGGCCTGCACACCGTCGGCGATCTCCTGCACCACTACCCGCGCAGATACGAGGAGCGCGGCCAGCTCACCCACCTAGCCGACCTCCCCATGGACGAGCACGTCACGGTGGTCGCCCAGGTCGCCGACGCCCGCCTGCACAGCTTCGCCTCGGCCAAGGCGCCCCGTGGCAAGGGCCAGCGCCTCGAGGTCACGATCACCGACGGCAGCGGCCGGCTCCAGCTGGTCTTCTTCGGCAACGGCGTGCACAAGCCCCACAAGGAGCTGCTGCCGGGCACCCGCGCGATGTTCGCCGGCAAGGTCTCCGTCTTCAACCGCCGCCTCCAGCTCGCCCATCCGGCCTACGAGTTGCTCAGAGGCGACGGCGAGGAAGCCGTCGAGACCTGGGCCGGTGCCCTGATCCCGATCTATCCCGCCACAGCCAAGCTGGAGTCCTGGAAGATCGGCAAGGCGGTGCAGACGGTCCTGCCCACCGCCCAGGAGGCACTCGACCCCCTCCCGGACTCCCTGCGCGCGGGCCGCGGCCTGGTCCCCCTCCCGGAGGCCCTGCTCAAGATCCACCGCCCGCACACCAAGGCCGACATCGCCGACGCCCGCGCCCGTCTGAAATGGGACGAGGCATTCGTCCTCCAGGTCGCCCTGGCCCGCCGCCGGCACGCCGACACGCAGTTGCCCGCCGTGCCCCGCGCACCCAAGCCGGACGGCATCCTCACGGCCTTCGACGACCGCCTCCCGTTCACCCTCACGGAAGGCCAGCAGAAGGTCTCCCGCGAGATCTTCGACGACCTCGCCACCGCACACCCGATGCACCGCCTGCTCCAGGGCGAGGTCGGCAGCGGAAAGACACTGGTCGCCCTGCGCGCCATGCTCGCCGTGGTCGACACGGGCGGCCAGGCGGCCATGCTCGCGCCCACCGAGGTCCTCGCCCAGCAGCACCACCGCTCCGTCACCGAGATGATGGGCGAACTGGCCGAGGGCGGGATGCTGGGCGGCGCCGAGCACGCCACCAAGGTGGTGCTGCTCACCGGCTCCATGGGCACGGCGGCCCGCCGCCAGGCCCTGCTCGATCTGGTCACCGGCGAGGCCGGCATCGTCATCGGCACCCACGCCCTGATCGAGGACAAGGTCCAGTTCCACGACCTCGGCCTGGTCGTGGTCGACGAACAGCACCGCTTCGGCGTGGAACAGCGCGACGCCCTGCGCGGCAAGGCGCACTCCCAGGGGGAAAGGCGGCTCCCGCACCTCCTCGTCATGACGGCGACGCCCATCCCGCGCACGGTCGCCATGACGGTCTTCGGCGACCTGGAGACCTCGGTCCTCGACCAGCTCCCGGCGGGCCGCTCCCCGATCGCCAGCCACGTCGTCCCGGCGGCCGACAAGCCCCACTTCCTGGCCCGCGCCTGGGAACGCGTGCGCGAGGAGGTGGCGAACGGCCACCAGGCGTACGTCGTCTGCCCCCGCATCGGCGACGAGGACGACGACCCGAAGAAGGCCGGCAAGAAGCAGACCGCGGAGGAGGAGGCCGACAAGCGCCCCCCGCTCGCGGTCATGGAGGTGGCCGACCAGCTGACCCGCGGCCCCCTCAAGGGCCTTCGGGTGGAGGTCCTGCACGGCCGTATGCACCCCGACGACAAGGACGCCGTGATGCGCCGCTTCGCGGCCGGCGAGACGGACGTCCTGGTCGCCACCACCGTCATCGAGGTCGGTGTGAACGTCCCGAACGCCACGGCCATGGTCATCATGGACGCCGACCGCTTCGGCGTCTCCCAGCTCCACCAGCTGCGCGGCCGGGTCGGCCGTGGCTCCGCCCCCGGCCTGTGCCTCCTGGTCACCGAGATGCCCGAGGCGAGCACGGCCCGCCAGCGCCTGAACGCGGTCGCCGCCACCCTGGACGGCTTCGAACTCTCCCGTATCGACCTCGAACAGCGCCGGGAGGGTGACGTCCTCGGCCAGGCCCAGTCCGGCGCCCGCTCCAGCCTCCGGGTCCTCGCGGTCATCGAGGACGAGGAGGTCATCGCGGAGGCGAGACAGGAGGCGGCGGCGGTGGTGGCGGCCGACCCGGAGCTGGAGCACCTGCCGGGCCTGCGCACGGCCCTGGACGCCCTGCTGGACGACGAGCGGGAGCAGTATTTGGAGAAAGGATGAGAAAGGGCGAAAAAGGGCGAGAACGGGTGAAGCGGGGGTGAAGCGGACTTGCCCAGGGCCGCGGCGCCGTGTCGCCATGCGGCTGCGCCACCCGGGCGCGAGCGGCCACGACGGGCCTGCTGCCACACTGAATTCGTAACCACCCCCGAACAAGGACCGAAGATGACCCGCGTGATCGCCGGCGCAGCCGGCGGACGTCGCCTGGCAGTCCCGCCAGGGACCGGCACCCGCCCCACCTCCGACCGCGCACGTGAGGCCCTCTTCTCCACCTGGCAGTCCCTCCTCGGCGGCCCCCTGGACGGCGAACGGGTCCTCGACCTCTACGCCGGCTCGGGCGCCGTGGGTCTGGAGGCGTTGTCGCGGGGCGCGGGGCACGCCCTGCTGGTGGAGGCCGACGCGCGCGCGGCGAAGACCGTCCGTGAGAACGTGAAAAACCTGGGCCTGCCCGGCGCCGAGGTCAGAGCGGGCAAAGCGGAACAGATCATCAAGGCGCCGGCGCCGGAAGAGCCGTATGACCTGGTCTTCCTCGACCCGCCGTACGCCGTCACAGACGACGATCTTCGCGAGATTCTGCTCACACTCCGCTCGGAACGCTGGCTCGCTGAGCAAGCGCTCGTCACCGTGGAGCGCAGCACCAGAGGCGGCGAATTCCACTGGCCGGACGGCTTCGAGGCGATCCGGTCCCGTCGCTACGGCGAGGGAACGTTTTGGTACGGTCGCGCCGCCTCTACGTGCGAAGACGCACGATGACCGGACCGGAGAGCGAGGGATCACAAGTGCGCCGCGCCGTATGTCCCGGGTCGTTCGACCCGATCACCAACGGACACCTCGACATCATCGCCCGAGCTTCCCGTCTCTACGACGAGGTCTATGTCGCGGTGATGATCAACAAGTCCAAGAAGGGCCTGTTCGGGATCGAGGAGCGGATCGAGCTGATCCGCGAAGTCACCTCCGAGTTCGCCAACGTCCGCGTGGAGGCGTTCCACGGCCTCCTCGTCGACTTCTGCAAGCAGCGCGACATCCCCGCCATCGTCAAGGGCCTGCGCGCCGTCAGCGACTTCGACTACGAGCTGCAGATGGCCCAGATGAACAACGGCCTCACCGGCGTCGAAACGCTGTTCGTGCCCACCAACCCCACCTACAGCTTCCTGTCCTCCTCCCTCGTCAAGGAGGTCGCGGCCTGGGGCGGCGACGTCTCCCACCTGGTGCCCGCCCAGGTCCTGGAGGCGTTGAACAAGCGTCTCGCCAAGGACTGATGGGGCTACAGTCGTCCCGTCCGTCTCCAACCCGGCAGAGAGTGGCGAGCACAGGTGGACGTGCAGAAGAAGCTTGACGAGATCGTCTCCACGGTCTCCAGTGCCCGGTCCATGCCCATGTCGGCATCGTGCGTGATCAACCGCGCCGAGCTGCTCGCGATGCTCGAAGAGGTGCGCCAGGCGCTGCCCGGCTCCCTCGCCCAGGCGCAGGAGCTGATCGGCGGCCGTGAGCAGATGGTCGAGCAGGCCCGGCAGGAGGCCGAGCGGATCATCGAGAACGCGCACGCCGAGCGCGGCTCGCTGATCTCCGACACCGAGATCGCCCGCCGCTCCCAGGCCGAGGCCGACCGGATCCTCGCCGAGGCCCGCAAGGAGGCCGAGGAGATCCGCGCCGAGGCCGACGACTACGTCGACTCCAAGCTCGCCAACTTCGAGGTCGTCCTCACCAAGACCCTCGGCTCGGTCGGCCGCGGCCGCGAGAAGCTGCTCGGCACCGGCCCCGGCCTGGACGAGAACGGCTACGAGGACGAGGACGCCCCCGAGCGCAGCCAGGACCCGCAGACCCTGCGCCACAACGCCGACGCCTACGTCGACGCCAAGCTGGGCGCCTTCGAGGCGGTCCTCGCCAAGACCCTGGAGGCCGTCGGCCGCGGCCGGCAGAAGCTGCACGGCAGGATCGCCACCGACGACCTCGGCGCCCTCGCCGACGACACCACGACGTTCCAGCACTCCAGCGACGCCGACTACCTCGCCGACCTCGCGGCCCTCGCGGACAGCGACCGCACGGACCGGCGGCAGCCGGAGCCGTCGTACGAGCCGCAGCCGGCCTACTCGCCGACCTCCGGCTACGCACCGGCGGGAGACGCCCCCCTCCAGCAGCAGGACCCGTACACGGGCTTCCCGCAGCAGCCGGACTACCCGGCGCAGCAGGACCCGTACGGCTACCGGCAGGCCGACCCGTACGCCTCGCCCGCCCCCGGCTACGCACCGGCGGGAGGTGCCGCCTTCCAGGGCTCCTACGACGCCCGGCAGGCCGCCTACGACCCCCAGGCCCAGCAGCCGCAGGAGCCGCAGCAGCAGGGCTATGCTCTGGACGAGACCAGCCTCTTCGACACGAGCATGATCAGCGCGGAGCAGCTGAGGGCGTACGAGCAGGGCCGGGGCCTCTAGCCCGCACCGGATTGGGCGCTGAGCGAAAGGTCCAGTATCCTGGCTGTTCGGTCGCGCGTATGCCCGCGATCACCGCTGCCCGGAGCACCTACGGGCGGCGTCCCTTCGAGTTCGAAGATCGAAAGCAGGAATGGCCTCCAACGCCCGCCTCGACCACCGCAACCCCCTCGTGTTCGATACGCACGAGCTGGGTCGGCGTCCTGGCGCGCTCCAGCGCCTGACCCGCACGATCGACGCTCCCGCCGATCTCGGCATCGATGGAGTCATCGGAGTGCCGCAAGGCGCCCCGGTGGAGCTCGAACTCCGGCTCGAGTCGGTGTTGGAAGGGGTGCTTGTCACAGGCACCGCCCGTGCAACGGCCGAGGGGGAGTGCGTAAGGTGTCTGGAGCCGGTCGGGCTGGAGCTCGAAGCGGACTTCCAGGAACTGTTCTCGTACCCTGACGCCGACGACCGGGGCCGCGTGATCGCGGAACCGGGCGACGACGCCGAGGACGACGAGGACAGGTTCTTCCTCGAGGACGGACTCTTCGACCTCGAACCTCTGCTGCGCGATGCGGTGGTGCTCGCACTGCCGATGCAGCCGGTGTGCCAGGAAGACTGTCCGGGCCTGTGCTCCGAGTGCGGAGCGCGGCTCGCGGACGACCCGGACCACCATCATGACGCCGTCGACATCCGTTGGGCGGCTTTGCAGGGACTCGCCGGTTCACTCGAAGACGGCGAGAAGGACGAGATGAGCGGCGACGCGACTCGATCAGCGCGCGTCGACGAGAAGCAGGAGAAGTAGCCGTGGCTGTTCCGAAGCGGAAGATGTCGCGCAGCAACACGCGCCACCGCCGGTCGCAGTGGAAGGCTGCGGTCCCCACCCTGGTTGCGTGCGAGCGCTGCCACGAGCCCAAGCAGCAGCACATCGCGTGCCCGTCTTGCGGCACCTACAACAAGCGCCAGGTCCTCGAAGTCTGAGCGGGCTGGTGAGGGGCACTGTGTCCACGGCAAAGAAGAACTCTCCCCGCGTCAGCGGGGGTGGCCCGGCGGACAACCAGGCCTCGTCCCACGCGCTTCTGGAAGGGCGGCTCGGCTACCAGGTCGAGTCCGCCCTTCTGGTGCGAGCGCTGACCCACCGTTCCTACGCGTACGAGAACGGCGGTCTGCCGACGAACGAGCGGCTGGAGTTCCTCGGGGACTCCGTGCTCGGCCTCGTCGTCACGGACACGCTGTACCGCACCCACCCCGACCTGCCCGAAGGCCAGCTGGCCAAGCTGCGGGCCGCGGTGGTCAACTCTCGTGCGCTGGCGGAGGTCGGCCGCGGCCTCGACCTGGGCGCCTTCATCCGGCTCGGCCGGGGTGAAGAGGGCACGGGCGGCCGGGACAAGGCGTCCATTCTCGCCGACACCCTGGAAGCGGTGATCGGCGCGGTCTATCTCGACCAGGGCCTCGACGCGGCCTCCGAACTGGTGCACCGCCTGTTCGACCCGCTGATCGAGAAGTCCTCCAATCTCGGCGCCGGCCTGGACTGGAAGACGTCCCTCCAGGAGCTGACCGCGATCGAGGGACTCGGCGTGCCCGAGTACCTGGTCACGGAGACCGGCCCCGACCACGAGAAGACCTTCACTGCTGCCGCCCGCGTCGGAGGCGTCTCGTACGGCACCGGCACCGGCCGCAGCAAGAAGGAGGCGGAGCAGCAGGCCGCCGAGTCCGCCTGGCGGTCCATCCGGGCCGCCGCGGACGAGCGCGCCAAGGCGGCCAAGGAGCCCGCCAAGGAGCCTGTCAAGGAGACGGCCGACGAGGCCGTCAAGGGCGGCGACACGTCGTCCGCAACCGCCTGACACCACAGCACACGAGCGCCCGCCCCGCCGTCCACGCCGGGGCGGGCGCTCGGCTCATCCACCGGTTCCTACGGTTCTGACGGGGGTGCCCATGCCCGAGTTGCCCGAGGTCGAGGTCGTCCGGCGCGGACTGGAGCGCTGGGTCGCCCACCGGACCGTCGCCGAGACCGAGGTGCTGCACCCGCGCGCCGTGCGCCGGCATCTCGCCGGGCCCGACGACTTCACGCACCGGCTCAAGGGCCACCACATCGGCCCGCCCCGCCGGCGCGGCAAGTACCTGTGGCTGCCGCTGGAGGAGACCAACCAGTCCGTCCTCGCCCACCTCGGCATGAGCGGCCAGCTGCTGGTCCAGCCGCATGACGCGCCGGACGAGAAGCATCTGCGCATCCGCGTCCGGTTCGCCGACGCCCTCGGCACCGAACTCCGCTTCGTCGACCAGCGCACCTTCGGCGGCCTGTCGCTGCACGACAACACCCCCGACGGCCTGCCCGACGTCATCGCGCACATCGCCCGCGACCCGCTGGACCCGCTCTTCGACGACGCGGCCTTCCACCAGGCGCTGCGCCGCAAGCGGACGACCATCAAACGGGCGCTGCTGGACCAGTCGCTGATCAGCGGGGTCGGCAACATCTACGCGGACGAGGCCCTGTGGCGCGCCCGCCTCCACTACGAGCGCCCCACGGCCACCTTCACCCGCCCGCTCACCACCGGACTCCTCGGCCACGTCCGGGATGTCATGAACGCGGCCCTCGCCGTCGGCGGCACCAGCTTCGACAGCCTGTACGTCAACGTCAACGGCGAGTCCGGCTACTTCGACCGCTCCCTGGACGCCTACGGCCGAGAGGGCCTGCCGTGCAAGCGCTGCGGCACCCCGATGCGCCGCCGCCCCTGGATGAACCGGTCCAGCTACTTCTGCCCGAAGTGTCAGAGGGCGCCGCGCGTCTCGTCGTAACGTGCGCGGGCCGCGAGGACGTCGTCCATCGCGCCCTCCACGCAGTGGATGAGCGCGAGGAGCCGTTCGGCGACCTGACGGCCCAGGGGAGTCAGCTCGTAGTCCACCCGGGGCGGGTTCGTCGGCTGGGCCTCGCGGTGTACCAGGCCGTCGCGCTCCAGCGCGTGCAGCGTCTGGGACAGCATCTTCTCGCTCACGCCGTCGACGCGGCGGCGCAGCTCGTTGAAGCGCAGAGAGCCCTCGTACAGCGCGCCGAGCGTCAGTCCGCCCCAGCGGCCTGTGACGTGCTCCAGCGTGCCGCGTGACGGGCAGGCCTTGGCGAAGACGTTGTAGGCGAGGTCCTCGTGGTCCTCGATGGTGGCGCTCATACCACAAGCGTACGCGAGCGCAGCGCTAACCGGCAGGTTGCACTAACCAGAAGTTAGTGCTTTCCTGGGGTCACTGCTTTGAGCTGTCCATTCGAGGAGTCTCCGTGACCACCCCTGTCGTTTCCATCGCCTACCACTCCGGCTACGGCCACACCACCGTCCTCGCCGAGGCCGTCCGCGCCGGTGCCGTCGAGGCCGGTGCCGAGGTGCACCTGATCAAGGTGGACGAGATCACCGAGGAGCAGTGGGAGACGCTGGACCGCTCCGACGCCATCGTCTTCGGCTCGCCCACCTACATGGGCACCGCCTCCGGCGCCTTCCACGTCTTCGCCGAGGCGACCTCCAAGCGCTGGTTCGGCCAGGACTGGAAGGACAAGCTGGCCGCCGGCTTCACCAACTCGGCCTCCAAGAGCGGCGACAAGCTGCACACCCTCCAGTTCTTCCAGACCCTTGCCGCCCAGCACGGCATGCACTGGGTCAACCTCGGTCTGCTCCCCGGCTGGAACAGCAGCACCGCCTCCGAGAACGACCTCAACCGCCTCGGCTTCTTCACCGGCGCGGCCGCCCAGACCAACAACGACCAGGGCCCCGAGGGCGTCCACAAGGCGGACATAGCCACCGCCGAGCACCTGGGCCGCCGGGTGACGGAAACGGCGAAGGTCTTCGCCCGGGGGCGCGTCACCGCGTAAGCCGGATCGCCGCCGAGTAAACGTTCACCGGGTTGGTCGCGGAGTCCTCGATCGCCGGACGTGGGACAACCCAGCCTGTCCGGTGATTGAGCCCTCCTCAGGTCTTCCCTCAGCGGGTCCTCCCTCATCCGCAGGGCGGATACGGTCCGCCGTAGCGGACGAAGCGCGGCCGCCGTGTCCAGGACGATCATGTACGTCATGACGACAGCGACCGCCCCTCTCCCCGCCTCCGCGCCTGCGTCTGTGTGGGCTCGCCGGGCTGCCCACGCCATCGCTTTGTGTGCCGTCCCGTCCGGCCTGTGGCGCATCGCCATGGCATCGGGTGTCTATGTGGGCTACAGCGACCAGGTGCTGCACGACGTCTTCGACATCCCAGGCTGGGGCATCGGATACGTCGTCGGTCTCTCCGTCCTTGCCGAGCTGGCCGCTCTGTTTCCGCTGCTCCTCGTCAGTGACCGGTGGCGACCGCTGCCTCCCAAGGTCCTCGCCCCGCTGGCCTGGACTGCCTCGGGCGTCCTGGTCCTGGTGGCGCTGTGGCAACTCGTGGTCGCTTTCACCGTCGAGAGCCAGACGTACATGTCGAGCGGTACGGCACAGACCGTCTGGGGCTTCGCTTTCGCCCCGCTGTTCGCCATCCCGGCTCTGATGACCGCGGTGACCTGGTCGTACGCAAAGCGGCACCGGGCGCGGGGACAGGCATACAGCGGTCGGAACAGACGTCACCACCCATCCAACCGACCCAACCACCGACCCGGCGAACCTTCCCGGTCAGAGCACTAGCCCGGCGGAGCGGCTTTGGGCTGGAGCTGCTTCGGGACGAGTGATCATGGCCCCCTGTATCGGGCGCTTGTGGACCGTGCTGCCGGTTGCGGGCTCCGTCAGGGGGAGGCGTTCGGTCTGGCGGTCGAAGACGTGGTTACCGATGGCGGCCCTGAGGCGGCCCAGGAGACCTCACAGGGCGCTGACCTGCGGGAATCTCAATAGCCGAAATCCTGGGTCCACCAGGGGCCGCCCGGCCCGAGGTGGACGCCGACGCCGAGGGTCTTGAAGTCGCAGTTCAGGATGTTGGCGCGGTGGCCGGGGCTGTTCATCCAGGCCGCCATGACGACCGCCGCGTCGGCCTGGCCGCGGGCGATGTTCTCGCCGCCGAGGTCGGTGATCCCGGCCTTCGCGGCCCGGTCCCACGGCGACCTGCCGTCCGGGTCGGTGTGGTCGAAGAAACCCCGCGCGGCCATGTCGTCGCTGAACGCCTCGGCCAGCCCGGTGAGCGAGGAGTTCGCCGCCAGCGGGCTGCAACCGACCTTCGCCCGCTCCTCGTTGACCAGCTTCAGCACCTCCGCCTCGGCGGCGGCCTCCCTCGACACCGTCACCGGTGCGGAGGTCGGCGTCGGCGCCTTGGTGGCCGTACGCGACGGGGGGCCCTTCGGCTCGGCGGACATCGGCGGCTTGGAGGGGGTGGCCCTGCGGGTCGGCTTCCTGGTGGCCGTCTTCGACGGGGACGGCGTGGGTGACGCCGACGCGGAGGCGGAGGAGGAGGCGGCGGAGGAGGAGGAGGCCGACGGGGTCGGGGGCGTGCTGTGCCCGGTCTTCCCGCCGGTGGCAGCGCTGCTCGGGCTGCCGGCGCCGCTTCCGGCCCCGTCGTCGGCGCTGCCCGAGGTGCCGCCCTGCTCGCTGGCCGTGTTGCTGGGCGAGCCCACGGCCTGCACGCGGTCCCCGCCGGTGGTGTGCGTACCGCCGCCGAGCTGGTAGTTGTCCAGGCCCGGCACCACACCCGTGGCCACCGCGGCCGTGCCGAGGGCGACGGCCGCGGACACCCCGAGCAGGCCCGCGCGTACCGGCCGTACGGCCTTCTTCCGGCGCCGTCGGCCACTCGAGGACCCGTCCGACGGGGTGAAGCCGCCATCGAAGCCGCCATCGAAGCCGTCACCGAAGCGGCCACCGAAGCCGCCGCCACCGACGCCCCCGCCCGCGGCCACTCCCGGGTCGGCGTCCGTGTCGAACAGATACGCCTGGGCCTTGGCGGTGGCCTCGGCGTACGCCTCCGGGTTCAGATAGGGCGCGATGCCCATGGGTATCTGCCGGTCACCACGTTCCCCCGCGGACGAGTGCAGGGGGCTCCCGCCTCCGGTGCCGAGGCGCTTCGTGTCCGTGGCCCCCGTGGCGGCGCGGCCGGCGGCGGTGCGTCGGTGGCGTCCCATGTCCTTGCCCTCTTCCTCGTGCGCGCGGTCGGCCCGGAGCCTGTACGGCGAGCGACTCGCCGGCGAGTGACTCCCTCTGGCCGACCCGACTCACTCGATCGAGTGAGTTTCATGGGCGAGTCATTGGGTCCGGACGGTACCCCATGGCGCTCGGGGGCGATGTGTCCGGAAAGACATGGGCCGGTTAGGTTGCACCCATGAGCGAGGAAGTACGGCTGGTCGCCTGGGTGCGCGGACGCGTGCAGGGCGTGGGTTTTCGCTGGTTCACGCGTGCCAAGGCGCTGGAGATCGGCGGGCTGAGTGGTTTTGCTCTCAATTTGGCCGACGGCCGGGTCCAAGTGGTCGCCGAGGGCGCCCGAGAGGGCTGCGAGGGCCTGCTGGACTGGCTCCAGGGCGACGACACGCCCGGACGCGTGGACGGCGTCACCGAGATCTGGGACACACCCCGCGGCGGCTACGAGGGCTTCGCCATCCGCTGAGCTCCTGCGGCCGAGGGCCCGGGGCCGAGCGGGCCGACCTGCCCGGGGCATGTGCGGAGAGCGGAAACGCCCTGGTGGTTGCCAACACGGGCGTGGCATGGCAGGCTCCGCAGGTACTGCTGGTCGCCACGCCCTGAGGGTCCGGAGAAGTCGCAGCACCGCCGTTTTCCCGGCCGCGCGCCCCGGTTCGCCCGCCAATACAGGGCGTGATCGTGTTGACCGTCAAACTTTTTGGTGAGACGCTGAAAGCCCCGCGCACCTTAGCTGTTTGGCATGGAGCAACACCAGAGCACCACCCGGATGTGCCAAGCACCGCGGGTGCGAATCCCTCACGACCCACACCGCATCGGTCGGTCACTCAGTGTGGAGGACCATCCATCATGGCAAAGGCGCTTCTCGGTTACGTCGGCGGCTCCGACCCTCGACTCCTCGCCGAGATGCGACGGCTGCAGCAGCGCGTACAGGACCTGGAGTCCGAGCTCGGACGGATCCAGGCGGAGAACGAAGCGCTGACGGCTGCCGCCTCTCAGGACAGGATCATGGAGAGCATCGACGCACACCAGGCGGAGCCTGCGCTCACCTGATCGCTGCACCGCTCCACAACAGCAGTCGCAGCGAGCGGGCTGCCCGTATCAACCGCTCAAGTTGATCCAATCGACTGGAACCCAGTCGGTCAGAGTTGCAAGGGACGCTTCGGCGTCCCTTCTTTCTTTCCCCGCGCATCCTTTCACCTTCTTTAACGTCTGATGTGCCCTGCCTGTTCAGTGGCGAAACCGTGGGGTTGCGAGTGTCCGTGGAGTGAGATAGCGGCGGCAGGTAGAGTCCAGCGGCGTGCACCTCAAGGCCCTGACTCTCCGCGGGTTCAAGTCGTTCGCGTCGGCAACCACGCTCCGGTTCGAACCGGGGATCACGTGTGTGGTCGGTCCGAACGGCTCGGGCAAGTCCAACGTCGTGGACGCGCTCAGCTGGGTCATGGGCGAACAAGGCGCCAAGTCGCTGCGCGGCGGCAAGATGGAGGACGTCATCTTCGCCGGCACCACCGGCCGCCCGCCGCTCGGCCGCGCCGAGGTGTCCCTGACCATCGACAACTCCGACGGGGCGCTCCCCATCGAGTACGCCGAGGTCACCATCACGCGGATCATGTTCCGCAACGGCGGCAGCGAGTACCAGATCAACGGCGACACCTGCCGCCTCCTCGACATCCAGGAACTGCTCTCCGACTCCGGCATCGGCCGCGAGATGCACGTCATCGTCGGCCAGGGCCAGCTCGACTCCGTCCTGCACGCCGACCCCATGGGCCGCCGCGCCTTCATCGAGGAGGCCGCGGGCGTCCTCAAGCACCGCAAGCGCAAGGAGAAGGCGCTGCGCAAGCTGGACGCGATGCAGGCCAACCTCGCGCGCGTGCAGGACCTCACCGACGAGCTGCGCCGCCAGCTCAAGCCCCTGGGCCGCCAGGCGGCGGTGGCGCGCCGGGCCGCCGTCATCCAGGCCGACCTGCGCGACGCCCGGCTGCGGCTGCTCGCCGACGACCTGGTACGGCTGCGGGAGGCCCTCCAGGCCGAGATCGCCGACGAGGCGGCCCTGAAGGAACGCAAGGAGACCGCCGAACAGGAGCTGAAGCGGGCCCTGCACCGCGAGTCCCTGCTGGAGGACGAGGTACGCCGGCTCACGCCCCGCCTCCAGCGCGCCCAGCAGACCTGGTACGAGCTGTCCCAGCTGGCCGAGCGGGTGCGTGGCACCGTCTCGCTGGCCGACGCCCGGGTCAAGAGCGCCACCTCCGCGCCCCCGGAGGAGCGGCGCGGCCGGGACCCCGAGGACCTGGAGCGCGAGGCCGCCCGCGTCCGCGAGCAGGAGGCCGAGCTGGAGGCCGCCCTGGAGGCGGCCCAGCGGGCACTGGACGACACGGTCGCCCACCGTGCCGAACTGGAGCGCGAGCTGGCCGTGGAGGAGCGCCGGCTGAAGGACGTCGCCCGCGCCATCGCCGACCGCCGCGAGGGTCTGGCCCGGCTGTCCGGTCAGGTGAACGCGGCCCGCTCGCGCGCCGCCTCCGCTCAGGCCGAGATCGACCGGCTGGCCACGGCCCGCGACGAGGCCCAGGAACGTGCGGTGCGGGCCCAGGAGGAGTACGAGGCCCTCCAGGCCGACGTCGACGGCCTCGACGCCGGCGACGCCGACCTGGCCGAGCGGCACGAAGCGGCGAAGCGGCGGCTGGCGGAGGCGGAAGCGGCCCTGAGCACGGCCCGCGAGGCACTCATCGCCGCCGAGCGCAGCCGTGCCGCCACCCAGGCCCGCCATGAGGCGCTGGCCCTGGGCCTCAGGCGGAAGGACGGCACCGGCATACTGCTCGGCGCACGGGACCGGCTCACCGGAGTCCTCGGCCCGGCCGCGGAGCTGCTGGGCATCACCCCGGGCTACGAGATTCCGCTGGCCGCGGCCTTCGGTGCGGCGGCGGACGCGATCGCCGTGACGACCCCCGCGGCCGCAGCCGAGGCGATCAACCTGCTGCGCAAGCAGGACGGGGGCAGGGCGGCCCTCCTCCTGGCGGGCGCCCCGGAGGCAGCGCCCCGAAGCGGCGCGGGGAACGGCTCGCTCGGCCACGGCGAACCGGCGGACGACGAGCCCGGGGCAGCGCCCCGAAGGGGTGCGGGGAACGGCGCGCTCAGCCACAACGCACCCGCACCCGACCACCGACCCGGCGCCCCCCTGCCCGCCGCCGACCTCGTCCGCGGCCCCGCCGAGCTGATGCCCGCCGTCCGCCGGCTCCTGCGCGGAATCGTCGTGGTCGAAACCCTGGACGCCGCCGAGGCGCTGGTCTACGCCCACCCGGAGCTGACCGCCGTGACCGCCGAAGGCGACCTCCTCGGCGCCCACTTCGCGCACGGCGGCTCCGCCGGTGCCCCGAGCCTGCTGGAGGTGCAGGCCTCCGTCGACGAGGCCGCGGCCGAGCTGGCCGACCTGGCGGTGCGGTGTGAGGAGCTGGCCCAGGAGCAGCGGGCGGCAGCCGACCGGCGTACCGGGGCCGCCGCCCTCGTGGAAGAACTCGGGGAGCGGCGGCGGGCCGCCGACCGGGAGAAGTCGGCCGTGGCCCAGCAGCTCGGGCGGCTGGCCGGACAGGCGCGGGGCGCCGCCGGGGAGGCCGAGCGGTCGGCCGCGGCGGCGGCACGCGCGCAGGAGGCGCTGGAGAAGGCCGTACAGGAGGCCGAGGAGCTGGCCGAGCGGCTCGCGGTCGCCGAGGAGATGCCGGTGGAGGAGGAGCCGGACACCTCCGTACGGGACCGGCTCGCCGCCGACGGGGCCAACGCCCGGCAGACCGAGATGGAGGCCCGCCTCCAGGTTCGTACGCACGAGGAGCGGGTCAAGGGGCTGGCGGGGCGCGCCGACTCGCTGGACCGGGCGGCCCGCGCCGAGCGCGAGGCACGGGCGCGTGCCGAGCAGCGCCGGGCCCGGTTGCGCCACGAGGCGGCCGTGGCCGAGGCGGTGGCCTCCGGCGCCCGGCAGCTGCTCGCGCACGTCGAGGTGTCCCTCGCCCGGGCCGAACAGGAGCGCGCCGCCGCCGAGGCCGCCAAGGCCCGGGGCGAGCAGGAGCTGGCCGCCGCCCGTACGGCCGGCCGGGAACTGAAGGCCGAGCTCGACAAGTTGACGGATTCGGTGCACCGCGGCGAGGTACTCGGCGCCGAGAAGCGGCTGCGTATCGAGCAGCTGGAGACCAAGGCGCTGGAGGAGCTGGGTGTCGAGCCGGAGGGGCTGGTGGCGGAGTACGGGCCGCATCTGCCCGTGCCGCCCTCGCCCCCCGCCGAGGGCGAGCGGCTGCCGGACGACCCGGAGCACCCGCGCAACCGGCCGCGCCCCTTCGAACGGGCCGAGCAGGAGAAACGGCTCAAGACCGCCGAGCGGGCCTACCAGCAGCTGGGCAAGGTCAACCCGCTGGCGCTGGAGGAGTTCGCCGCGCTGGAGGAACGGCACAAGTTCCTCAGCGAGCAGCTGGAGGACCTGAAGAAGACCCGCGCCGACCTGCTGCAGGTGGTGAAGGAGGTCGACGAGCGCGTCGAGCAGGTCTTCACCGAGGCGTACCGGGACACGGCCCGCGAGTTCGAGGGCGTCTTCAGCCGGCTCTTCCCGGGCGGCGAGGGCCGCCTGGTGCTGACCGACCCCGACAACATGCTCACCACGGGCGTCGATGTCGAGGCGCGTCCGCCGGGCAAGAAGGTCAAGCGGCTGTCGCTGCTCTCCGGCGGCGAACGCTCGCTGACCGCGGTCGCGCTGCTGGTGTCGATCTTCAAGGCCCGGCCGAGCCCCTTCTACGTCATGGACGAGGTCGAGGCCGCGCTGGACGACACCAACCTCCAGCGGCTGATCCGGATCATGCAGGAGCTCCAGGAGGCCTCGCAGCTGATCGTGATCACCCACCAGAAACGCACGATGGAGGTCGCCGACGCGCTCTACGGCGTCTCCATGCAGGGCGACGGTGTGTCAAAGGTCATCTCGCAGCGGCTGCGGTAACTATCTGTTCAAGAAGTGAACACAATGCAGCTGGGTATATCTCAAAACTCACAGCCGTTGAACTATTGACTTCGAAAGTTGAAGGCATAGTCTCTCCAGCGTTGCTTTTACCTTCAGGTGTCGCCACCTGAGAGGGCTCACCCCACGCGGCAGCGTTGCCGCGGCCCGAGGAGATACACGTGACCAGCACAGCGCAGGCACCACAGTCAGGAGCCAGGACGGCCCACCCCGAACATCTCGGGCACGTCATATTCATCGCGGCGGCTGCCGCCATGGGCGGCTTCCTCTTCGGCTACGACAGCTCCGTCATCAACGGCGCCGTCGAGGCCATCCGCGACCGCTACGGCATCGGTTCCGCCGCTCTCGCGCAGGTCATCGCGATCGCCCTGATCGGCTGCGCCGTCGGTGCCGCCACCGCCGGCCGCATCGCCGACCGGATCGGCCGCATCCGCGTCATGCAGATCGCCGCGCTCCTCTTCGTGGTCAGCGCCGTCGGCTCCGCGCTGCCCTTCTCCCTGTGGGACTTCGCCCTCTGGCGCATCGTCGGCGGCTTCGCCATCGGCATGGCCTCCGTGATCGGCCCGGCCTACATCGCCGAGGTCGCCCCGCCCGCCTACCGCGGCCGGCTCGGCTCCTTCCAGCAGGCCGCGATCGTCGTCGGCATCGCCGTCTCCCAGCTGGTCAACTGGGGTCTGCTCAACGCCGCCGGCGGCGACCAGCGCGGCACGCTGATGGGCCTGGAGGCCTGGCAGGTCATGCTCGGCGTGATGGTCGTCCCGGCCGTCCTGTACGGCCTGCTCTCCTTCGCCATCCCCGAGTCCCCGCGCTTCCTGCTCTCCGTCGGCAAGCGGGACCGCGCCCGGGAGATCCTCGCCGAGGTCGAGGGCAAGGACGTCGACCTGGACGCCCGCGTCGCCGAGATCGAGCTGGCGATGAAGAGCGAGCACAAGTCCACCTTCAAGGACCTGCTCGGCGGCGGCTTCTTCTTCAAGCCGATCGTCTGGATCGGTATCGGCCTGTCGGTCTTCCAGCAGTTCGTCGGCATCAACGTCGCGTTCTACTACTCCTCGACGCTGTGGCAGTCGGTCGGCGTCGACCCGACGGACTCGTTCTTCTACTCCTTCACGACGTCGATCATCAACATCGTCGGCACCGTGATCGCGATGATCTTCGTGGACCGCGTCGGCCGCAAGCCGCTCGCCCTCATCGGCTCGGTCGGCATGGTCGTCGGCCTGGCCCTGGAGGCCTGGGCGTTCTCCTACGACCTGGTCGGCGGCAAGCTGCCGAGCACCCAGGGCTGGGTCGCCCTGATCGCCGCCCACCTCTTCGTCCTCTTCTTCGCCCTCTCCTGGGGCGTGGTGGTCTGGGTCTTCCTCGGCGAGATGTTCCCGAACAAGATCCGTGCCGCCGCCCTGGGCGTCGCCGCCGCCGCGCAGTGGATCGCCAACTGGGCCATCACCGCGAGCTTCCCGTCGCTGGCCGACTGGAACCTCTCCGGCACCTACGTGATCTACACCGTCTTCGCCGCGCTCTCCATCCCGTTCGTCCTGAAGTTCGTCAAGGAGACGAAGGGCAAGTCGCTGGAGGAGATGGGCTGACCCGCGCAGGGCTCCCCGAACTCGGGGAGAAGGGCCAAGTCCCCGCTGCCCCTCTCCTCGTACCGTCCGCCGCCCCCGGCCCGGCCACTGCCCGGACCGGGGGCGGCGGTGCCGTACCCGCCACCCGTGAGCCGGATCAGTCACCGAGCGCGGGGAGCACCCGCTGCGCGAACAGCCTGAGGCTCCGCCAGCCCTCCTCCACCGGCATCCCGCCCGCCAGCGGATGCAGCACCAGGCTGTCCAGGCCCTGCGCCACGCACTGCTCCGGGGTGAGGATCCGGTACACGCCCTCCGCGCGCAGCTCGTCCACGGTCGCCGCCGCCGACCTCACCGCAGAGGTGATGTCCGCCGACTGCCAGGAGGCGTACGTCCGCGCCTCGTGCAGGAAGTGCCCGCCGTACTCGGCCCACGCCCGGTCCGGGTCCTCGGCGATGTGCAGCAGCGGGGTCTCGGCGGCCGGCATCATCGTCCAGCCCTCGGTGCCGTACTCGGTGAGCTTCTCCTTGTAGTACGCCTCCAGCTCCGGCAGATGCGCGCTCGGGAAGAACGGCAGGCCGAGCCGGGCGGCCCGGCGGGCGGCGGCCTTCGAGGAACCGCCGACCAGCAGCAGGGGGTGCGGATCGGTGTACGGGCGGGGAGTGAGCCTCACCCTGCGGCCCCGGTACGTGAACTCCTCACCGGTCCACGCCCGCAGCAGCGTCTGAAGCAGTTCGTCCTGGAGCCGGCCCCGCCGCTCCCAGTCGACGTCGAACAGGGCGTACTCCTCGGGCCGGTAGCCGATCCCGGCCACCGTCACCAGCCGCCCGCCGCTCAGCAGGTCCAGTACGGCGATGTCCTCGGCCAGCCGTAGCGGGTCGTGCAGCGGGCCGATCACCGCCGACACCGTCACCGCGATCCGGCGGGTCGCGCCGAACACCGCGCCCGCGAAGGCGAACGGCGACGGCAGCCAGTTGTTCTCCGCGCCGTGGTGCTCCTCCGTCTGCACGGTGGTGACCCCGCGCTCGTCCGCGTAGGCGGCCATCTCCAGGGCGGCGCGGTAACGGGCGGAGAGGGCGGCGGGGCCGGTGCCGGGTGCGACGAGGTTGAAACGTACGACGGTGACGGGCATGCGAAGTCCCCCTCCGGTACGGCACGGTGGAGGGGGACGGTAGCTGACGTGGCGTCAGATCGCCAGGAAGGCGGCGGCCGGGATCAGACGCCGGCGGTCGTGGGCTCCTCGACGGGCTCGCCCGCCCGGACCGGGACCGGAGCCGGCTTGGGCAGCACCAGGTACAGCAGCCCCGAGATCACGATCGTCGCCACCCAGCCGAGGCCGTACTCGCCGACCACGTTGTTCTTCGCGAGCGGGCCGGTGAACCAGTCCGAGGTGGTGAACATCAGCCCCGAGGCGAGGCCGACCGCCCAGGCGGCCACGGCCGCGGGGGCGAACCCGCCCTTGTACCAGTAGGCGCTGGTGCGCGTGGTGTCGGCCATGGCCCGGCCGTCGTACTCGGTACGGCGGAACATGTCCGCGCCGAACACGCCGACCCACGCCGAGAAGGCGACCGCGAGCAGCGACAGGAAGGCGATGAACGAGCCCATGAAGCTCGTGGCCACCAGCATCAGCACCCCGCCGAAGATCAGCGAGATCACGGCGTTGACCGAGACCGCCCAGTGCCGCGGCACCTTGAAGCCCAGGGTCTGCGCGGTGAAGCCCGCCGAGTACATCGACATCGAGTTGATCAGCAGCATGCCGATCAGCGCGATGAACAGGTAGGGCACCGCGATCCACGTCGGCAGGATCTCGCCGAGGAAGGACACCGGGTCGGTCGCCGAGGCCAGGTCCGGCGTGGAGACCGCCATCACCGCGCCCATCAGGACCATGGGCAGCACGACGACACCGGCGCCGCCGACCGCCGTGCCCACGATCGCCCTGGAGGACGCCGTGCGCGGCAGGTAGCGGGTGAAGTCCGGCGCGGACGGGATCCAGCTGACACCGCCGGCCGCGATCATGCCGATGCCGGTGATCACTGCGGCCGTGGAGCCGGCGCTGTGGTCCAGCACCTTCGACCAGTCGGTGTTCGCCACCAGATAGACCAGGACCAGCACCGAGAAGACGCCGAAGAGATAGGTCGCGTACTTGTTGCACTTCTGCACGGCGTTGATACCGAGCCCGGAGATCGCGAAGGTCGCGACCACGAACACCAGCAGCATCACCATGTCCAGCACGCTGTTCGCCTTCAGGCCGAACAGGATGTCCAGGATGGTGAGCATCGCGTAGGCGCCGGTCACCGCGTTGATCGTCTCCCAGCCCCAGCGCGCGACCCAGATCAGCGAGCCGGGCAGCAGGTTGCCGCGCTGGCCGAAGACCGCGCGCGAGAGCGCCATGCCGGGCGCGCCGCCCCGCTTGCCGGCGATGCCGATCAGCCCGACCAGGCCGTACGACACGATCGGCGCGGCCACCGCGACGACCAGCGCCTGCCAGATGTTCAGGTGGTAGGCCACGACCAGGCTCGCGCCCATGGTCAGCAGCAGCACGCTGATGTTCGCACCGACCCAGGTGGGGAACAGCTCCCGGGTCTTCGCGGTGCGCTCGTGGTCGGGGACCTGCTCGATACCGCGGGTTTCGAGAGCACCTTCGGTCTCGACGGTTTTGCTCATGGAAAAAGGGCCAGACGTGGGGGGACAGCGGACGCTCGGACTCTACGCGCGTGGATAGAGCGGCCACCATCGTACTTTGCTCCGAGTCCTTGTATTACGTGGCGTTTGTCTCTCGGATGAAGGCACAAACGGGGCCCTGACGAACCCCATGGCCGATACTGGTCGGGTTATGGAAACCGTCATCCTTGCTGTAGTCATCGCCGTGGTCGTGCTCGCGGCGCTCGGCGGGCTGGTGGTCGGCAGCCGGCGCCGCAAGCCGCTGCCTCCGCCGCCCCCGAAGGCGCCCGACATCACCGCGCCCCCGGCCGAGCCGCACGTCGGCGACGAGGCCGAGACGCCGCGCGACGAACCGCGCCGGACGATCGAGGAGGTGGATCTCCCAGGCGGCCCCGCGCCGGTCGCCGTCGAGGAGCCCCCCGTTGTCGAGGTTCCGGAGATCGAGGTCCCGGAGCCCACCGCAGGCCGGCTGATCAGGCTGCGCGCCCGCCTGTCCCGCTCGCAGAACGCCCTCGGCAAGGGCCTGCTCACCCTGCTCTCCCGTGAGCACCTGGACGAGGACACCTGGGAGGAGATCGAGGACACGCTGCTCACCGCCGACGTCGGCGTGCTGCCCACCCAGGAACTGGTCGAGCGCCTGCGCGAACGCGTCAAGGTGCTCGGCACCCGCACCCCCGAGGAGCTGCGCGGCCTGCTGCGCGAGGAGCTGCTCAAGCTGGTCGGCACCGACGTCGACCGCACGGTCAGGACCGAGCCCGAGGACCGCAAGCCCGGCATCGTGATGGTCGTCGGGGTCAACGGCACCGGCAAGACCACCACCACCGGCAAGCTCGCCCGCGTGCTCGTCGCCGACGGCCGCACGGTCGTCCTCGGCGCCGCCGACACCTTCCGGGCCGCTGCCGCCGACCAGCTCCAGACCTGGGGCGAGCGCGTCGGCGCCTACACCGTGCGCGGACCGGAGGCCGGCGACCCCGCTTCCGTCGCCTTCGACGCGGTCAAGGAAGGCAAGGAGATGGGGGTCGACGTCGTCCTCATCGACACCGCCGGCCGCCTGCACACCAAGACCGGTCTCATGGACGAGCTGGGCAAGGTCAAGCGCGTGGTCGAGAAGCACGCGCCGCTTGACGAGGTGCTGCTCGTCCTGGACGCCACCACCGGCCAGAACGGCCTGGTGCAGGCCCGCGTGTTCGCCGAGGTCGTGGACATCACCGGCATCGTGCTGACCAAGCTGGACGGTACGGCGAAGGGCGGCATCGTGGTCGCGGTCCAGCGCGAGCTGGGCGTGCCGGTCAAGCTGGTCGGGCTCGGCGAGGGCGCGGACGATCTCGCCCCGTTCGAGCCGGAGGCGTTCGTGGACGCCCTGATCGGAGAGTAGCCGTCACGGAAACCGGTGACTGCCGAGAAGTGCCCGCCCCCGGTGCAGTGGGGACGGGCACTTCGTCTTTCGGCGCGCTACCGGGGCCGGGCCTGCGGACCGGACCAGGTGCGCGACCGATGGGCCACATACGCCAGCGTGCCCAGCAGCAGCTGCGCCGCCGGCGGCCGCGTCGCCGAGTCCAGCGCCGGCGGGCGCAGCCAGCGCACCGGGCCCAGGCCACCGCGGTCGGAAGGCGGTGCGGTGATGTGGCTGCCGGGGCCGAGACCGCGCAGGTCCAAGGCGGCCGGGTCGTCCCAGCCCATGCGGTACAGCAGCCGGGGGAGGTCGGCGGCGGCGCCGGGGGCGACGAGGAAGTGGGCGCGGCCGTCGGGTGTGGCGGCCACCGGGCCGAGCGGGAGGCCCATCCGCTCCAGCCGGACCAGGGCGCGCCGGCCGGCCGGCTCCGCGACCTCGATGACGTCGAACGCCTGGCCGACCGGCAGCATCATGGAGGCGCCCGGGACCTCGGACCAGATCTTGGTCACCTCGTCCAGCGTGGCCCCGGCCGGCACCACGCGGGCGAAGTCCAGCGGATGCGCGCCCGGCGCCGCACAGTCGGACCGCCCGCACGAACAGGCACCTCCGGCGGCCCGCGCCCCCGGCACCACGTCCCAGCCCCACAGCCCGGTGAACTCGGCGACGGCGGTGCACTCCCCGGAACGGCCGCGCCGGCGCGTGCCGGAACGGATCTCGCGGATGCCGCCGATCGTGAAGCCCATGCCCCCTCCAACGGGTCCAGCGCGCCGGTGGTTACGCCACGGAACGAGACGGAAACGGAACGTAACGCTACGGCTCCGCTTTTTCCCGACGTCCCGTCGGAGTAAGGCGGCGCCTTGACGTACGCGGGGTGGCGCACCGGGGGTCACGCGCCCCTGCGTGCATCACTCCGCCGGCTTCCGGTCGTCCTATGTCAAGTGAATCGCGCGGTGTCGATCGTGAGTTCATTCGAAGGGGTGGCGAATGGTGGCGTTTCCGGGATCCATGTGGCTGGACGGGTGATCGTAGGATTACTGTGAGTGTGCGAGTCCCCGGGGCACATGCACTCGTGGGTATGCCGGAGGCAAGTCGCCATCGCGTTCGAAGGGTGAGAACCGGCGGACGGCGGGCCGTATGTACCGGCATTCTGATAGGGCTTGGCGCATCAGGCGACAAGTGGTCTCAGGGATGGGGGCGTTCCAGTGGGCGGCAACGGCGGTAGCGGGACGAACGCTGACAAGCGCCCCAACGAGCTGCTCGGCTCGTGGTTCGTGCGCAGCGGCTGGTCCAAGGGTGAGCTGGCCCGCCAAGTGAACCGCCGGGCACGCCAGTTGGGTGCCAACCACATCTCCACCGACACCTCGCGGGTGCGCCGCTGGCTGGACGGGGAGAACCCGCGCGAACCGATCCCGCGCATCCTCTCGGAGCTGTTCTCCGAGCGCTTCGGCTGTGTCGTCTCCATCGAGGACCTCGGCCTGCGCGCCGTCCGCCAGTCACCCGCCGCCTCCGGTGTCGACCTGCCCTGGACCGGCCCGCAGACGATCGCCCTGCTCGGCGAGTTCTCGCGCAGCGACCTGATGCTCGCCCGGCGCGGCTTCCTCGGCACCTCGCTCGCCCTCTCCGCCGGTCCCTCCCTCATCGAGCCCATGCAGCGCTGGCTCGTGCCCACCCCGGCCTCCCCGGCCCCGTCCGTGCCCGCGCCCGTCCTGGACACGCGCCGGCCGGGCCGGCTCTCCCGGCCCGAGCTGGACCTGCTGGAGTCCACCACGCGCATGTTCCGCCAGTGGGACGCCCAGTGCGGCGGCGGCCTGCGCCGCAAGGCGGTCGTCGGCCAGCTGCACGAGGTCACCGACCTGCTCCAGGAACCCCAGCCCGAGGCCACCACCCGCAAGCTGTTCCAGGTCGCCGCCGAACTGGCCGAACTGGCCGGCTGGATGTCGTACGACGTCGGCTTACAGCCCACCGCGCAGAAGTACTTCGTCCTCGCGCTGCACGCGGCCAAGGAGGCCGGCGACAAGCCGCTCGGCTCCTACATCCTCTCCAGCATGAGCCGCCAGATGATCCATCTCGGCCGGCCCGAGGACGCCCTGGAGCTGATCCACCTCGCCCAGTACGGCAGCCGCGACTGCGCGAGCCCGCGCACCCAGTCCATGCTGTATGCGATGGAGGCCCGCGCCTACGCCAACATGGGCCAGCCCGGCAAGACCAAACGCGCCGTCCGCATGGCCGAGGACACCTTCGCCGACGTCGACGAGTGGGACGAGCCGGACCCCGACTGGATCCGCTTCTTCTCCGAGGCCGAGCTGTACGGCGAGAACTCCCACTCCTTCCGCGACCTCGCCTACGTCGCCGGTCGCAGCCCCACCTACGCCTCCCTCGCCGAGCCGCTGATGCGCAAGGCCGTGGAGAAGTTCGCCGAGGACCCCGAGCACCAGCGGTCGTATGCGCTCAACCTCATCGGTATGGCCACCGTCCACCTGCTCCAGCGCGAGCCGGAAGAGAGCACGGCCTACGCCGCACAGGCCATGGAGATCGCCAAGAAGGTCCGCTCCGAACGGGTGAACACTCGTATCCGAAAGACGGTCGACACGGCCGTACGCGACCACGGCGACCTCGCCGCCGTGGCCGCCCTCTCCGACCAGCTCGCCGTCGACCTGCCGGAGACCGCCGAGGCGGTCTGATCCCCGCCCGACACCCAAGCCCCGGCCGCGGCCGGTCCTCCCGAACTGCCCGACTCGGCTCCCCCATGCCAGGTCATCGAGAGGCCGCCGCGGCCGGTTTTTTCGGCTCCCCAGAAGGTTGCGCCACGATAACGATCGCGCGGCCGCACATCTCGCACTTCACCGACGCGTAACACACAGGGCGCCTTCGTCACCCCGGCGAAACAACGAGGGGCTTCCACCGAAACCGCGCTGCGCCAATCTCATGGCGCATAACCGGCCCACCCCTCACCCCGACCGGATCGCTCAGGCACCGCCCGCACGGGGCCGTACAACCGACGAGGAGACGCCGATGGCATCAGCCATCATGCTTGCGGCGGACACACCCGAACTGTCGTCCGCCAACACAGGCTTCATGCTCATTTGTTCCGCCCTGGTGATGCTCATGACCCCGGGCCTGGCCTTCTTCTACGGAGGAATGGTCCGGGTCAAGAGCACCCTCAACATGCTGATGATGAGCTTCATCAGCCTGGGGATCGTCACGATCCTGTGGGTGCTCTACGGCTTCTCCCTCGCCTTCGGCACGCACAACAGCCTCATCGGCTGGAACTCCGACTGGTTCGGCCTCAGCAACATCGGCCTGACGGAGCTCTGGGACGGCTACTCCATCCCGATCTTCGTCTTCATGGTCTTCCAGCTGATGTTCGCGATCATCACGCCGGCCCTGATAAGCGGCGCCCTCGCGGACCGCGTCAAGTTCTCCGCGTGGTCGCTGTTCATCGCCCTGTGGCTGACGATCGTCTACGTCCCGGTCGCCCACTGGGTCTGGGGTGCCGACGGCTGGGCCTACAAGCTCGGCGTGATCGACTTCGCGGGCGGTACGGCGGTCCACATCAACGCGGGTGCAGCGGCCCTCGGTGTCATCCTCGTCATCGGCAAGCGCGTCGGCTTCAAGAAGGACCCGATGCGCCCGCACAGCCTCCCGCTGGTCATGCTCGGCGCAGGGCTGCTGTGGTTCGGCTGGTTCGGCTTCAACGCCGGCTCCTGGCTCGGCAACGACGACGGCGTCGGCGCGCTGATGTTCGTCAACACCCAGGTCGCGACGGCCGCCGCCATGCTGGCCTGGCTCGCCTACGAGAAGATCCGGCACGGCGCGTTCACCACGCTCGGCGCCGCCTCCGGCGCGGTCGCCGGCCTGGTCGCCATCACCCCGTCCGGTGGCGCGGTCTCCCCGCTCGGCGCGATCGCCGTCGGCGCCATCGCCGGTGTCGCCTGTGCCGCGGCCGTCGGCCTGAAGTTCAAGTTCGGCTTCGACGACTCCCTCGACGTGGTCGGCGTCCACATGGTCGGCGGCATCATCGGCTCCCTGCTGATCGGCTTCTTCGCCACCGGCAAGGGCCAGTCCACCGCGACCGGCGTCTTCTACGGCGACCACACCTGGACCCAGCTGTGGAAGCAGTGCGCCGGTGTCGGCGCGGTCCTCGCCTACTCCCTGGTCGTCTCCGCGGTCCTCGCCTTCCTGCTCGACAAGACCATAGGAATGCGGGTCACCGAGGACGAGGAGGTCTCCGGCATCGACCAGGCCGAGCACGCCGAGACCGCATACGACTTCAGCGGCGCCGGCGGCGGTGTCGCCGGGACCCTCGCCGCCCCGGCCCTGGCCGCCGCGCAGACCCGGAAGGTGGACGCATGAAGCTCATCACCGCCGTCGTGAAGCCCCACCGGCTCGACGAGATCAAGGAAGCCCTCCAGGCCTTCGGCGTCCACGGACTCACGGTCACCGAGGCCAGCGGCTACGGCCGGCAGCGCGGCCACACCGAGGTCTACCGCGGCGCCGAGTACACCGTCGACCTCGTCCCCAAGATCCGCATCGAGGTCCTCGCCGAGGACGACGACGCCGAGCAGCTGATCGAGGTCATCGTCAAGGCCGCCCGCACCGGCAAGATCGGTGACGGCAAGGTCTGGTCCCTGCCGGTCGAGACCGCCGTACGGGTCCGCACGGGCGAGCGCGGGCCGGACGCGCTCTGACGCAGGACAATCGAGTCGGGGGAAACGGAACAGGAGTCGCCGGGTGACGGGTACGGATGTGCGAACAGGGACGGAAGACTCGGGACCCGGCGGCTACGCGGCGGCCCGGCTGCGCCTCCTCACCGAGGGGGCGCGGTCCGGGCCGCCGCGCCGTACCGGCCTCGCCGAACTGACCGACGACTGGCTCGCCGGACTGTTCACCGCGGCGGCCGGCTCGCTGCCCGGTGTCTCGCTCGTCGCCGTCGGCGGCTACGGCCGGGGGGAACTGTCCCCGCGCAGCGACCTCGACCTCGTGCTGCTGCACGACGGCTCCGACCCCGGCGCGGTCGCCGCCCTCGCCGACCGGCTCTGGTACCCCGTCTGGGATCTTGGCCTCGCCCTCGACCACTCCGTCCGCACCCCCGCCGAGGCCCGCAAGACGGCCGGCGAGGACCTGAAGGTCCACCTCGGCCTGCTGGACGCCCGTCACCTCGCCGGCGACTCCGCCCTCACCGCCGGACTGCGCACCGCCGCCCTCGCCGACTGGCGCAACCAGGCCCCCAAACGCCTCCCCGAACTCCAGGAACTGTGCGCCGAGCGGGCCGAGCGCCAGGGCGAACTGCGGTACCTGCTGGAACCGGACCTGAAGGAGGCCCGGGGCGGCCTCCGCGACGCCACCGCGCTGCGCGCCGTCGCCGCCTCCTGGCTCGCCGACGCCCCGCGCGAGGGCCTCGCCGACGCCCGCCGCCGGCTGCTCGACGTACGGGACGCCCTCCACCTGGCCACCGGCCGCGCCACCGACCGGCTCGCCCTGCAGGAGCAGGACCAGGTGGCCGCCGAGCTGGGACTGCTCGACGCCGACACCCTGCTGCGGCAGGTCTACGAAGCGGCGCGCGTGATCGCGTACGCCAGTGACGTCACCTGGCGCGAAGTGGGGCGCGTCCTGCGCTCGCGTGCCGTCCGGCCGCGGCTGCGCGCCATGCTCGGCGGCGGCAAGCCCGTCACCGAGCGCTCCCCGCTCGCCGAGGGCGTGGTCGAGCAGGACGGCGAGGTGGTGCTCGCCCGCGCCGCACGCCCCGAACGCGACCCCGTGCTCCCGCTGCGCGCCGCGGCCGCCGCCGCCCAGGCCGGTCTTCCGCTCTCCCTGCACGCCGTACGCCGCATGGCCGCCACCGCGCGCCCCCTGGCCACGCCCTGGCCCGCCGAGGCCCGCGAACAGCTGGTCACCCTGCTCGGCTCCGGCCGCCCCACGGTCGAGGTCTGGGAGGCGCTGGAGGCCGAGGGCCTGATCACCCGCCTGCTCCCCGACTGGGAACGGGTCCGCTGCCGCCCCCAGCGCAACGCCGTCCACATCTGGACGGTCGACCGGCACCTGATCGAGACCGCCGTCCGCGCCTCGGAACTCACCCGCCGCGTCAGCCGCCCCGACCTGCTCCTGGTCGCCGCCCTGCTGCACGACATCGGCAAGGGCTGGCCCGGCGACCACTCCGTGGCCGGCGAGATCATCGCCAAGGACGTCGCGACGCGGATCGGCTTCGACCGGTCGGACGTGGCCGTACTGGCGCTGCTGGTCCGCCACCACCTGCTGCTCATCGAGACGGCCACCCGCCGCGACCTGGACGACCCCGCCACCGTCCGCTCGGTCGCCGAGGCGGTCGGCACCCAGAGCACCCTGGAACTGCTGCACGCGCTCACCGAGGCCGACGCCCTCGCCACCGGCCCGGCAGCCTGGTCCTCCTGGCGCGGCTCCCTCGTCGCCGACCTCGTACGGCGCGCCTCCGCCGTCCTCGCCGGAGACGCCCCCGGCGAGCCCGAGCCGGCCGCGCCCACCGCCGAGCAGGAGCGCCTCGCCATCGAGTGCTTCCGCACCGGCGGCCCGGTGCTCGCCCTGCGCGCCCAGCCCGAACCGGTGACCGAGGGGGAGCCGTCCGGCGATCCGGAACCCCTGGGCGTCGAACTCCTCATCGCCGTCCCCGACCAGCCGGGCGTGCTCCCCGCGGTCGCCGGCGTCCTCGCCGTCCACCGCCTCACCGTCCGCACGGCGGAACTGCGCGCCCTGAGCCTGCCGGACGACGTGGACGACGACGGCTCCGTCCTCCTCCTCAACTGGCGGGTCGCCGCCGAGTACGGCTCCCTGCCCCAGGCGACCCGTCTGCGCGCCGACCTCGTCCGCGCCCTGGACGGCACCCTCGACATCGCCGGCCGCCTCGCCGAACGCGACGCGGCCTACCCGCGCCGACGCGGCTGGGTCGCCCCGCCGCCCCGCGTCACGGTCGCCCCGGCGGCCTCCCGCCACGCCACGGTGATCGAGGTCCGCGCCCAGGACGCGCCGGGCCTGCTGTACCGCATCGGGATGGCCCTGGAGAAGGTGGGCGTGCGGGTGCGGAGCATGCACGTGAGCACGCTGGGCTCCAACGCGGTGGATGCGTTCTATGTCACGACGGGGGCGGGCTCACCGTTGCCCGGTCAGGACGCCGCGTCGTTGGCGGGAGTGCTGGAGGAGACGCTTCGCGGATGACCCTGCCCCGGTGCCTTCGACGCCGGGCTACCCTGGAGGGCGATTCCCTCAAGACCGTCACCGACCCCGAGGACCGCGAGCGCCGTGTTCGACACTCTCTCCGATCGCCTGTCAGCGACTTTCAAGAACCTGCGCGGCAAGGGACGGCTCTCCGAGGCGGACATCGACGCCACGGCGCGCGAGATCCGCATCGCGCTCCTCGAAGCGGACGTGGCCCTCCCCGTCGTGCGCACGTTCATCAAGAACGTCAAGGAGCGCGCGCTCGGGGCCGAGGTCTCCAAGGCGCTGAATCCCGCCCAGCAGGTCCTGAAGATCGTCAACGAGGAACTGATCACCATCCTCGGCGGCGAGACCCGGCGCCTCCGCTTCGCCAAGCAGCCCCCCACCGTGATCATGCTGGCCGGTCTCCAGGGTGCCGGTAAGACCACCCTCGCGGGCAAGCTCGGCCGGTGGCTGAAGGAGCAGGGCCACTCGCCGCTGCTGGTCGCCTGTGACCTCCAGCGCCCCAACGCCGTCAACCAGCTGAGCGTCGTCGCCGAGCGCGCCGGCGTCGCGGTGTACGCCCCGGAGCCGGGCAACGGCGTCGGCGACCCGGTGAAGGTCGCCAAGGACTCCATCGACTTCGCGAAGTCCAAGGTCCACGACATCGTGATCGTGGACACCGCCGGCCGCCTCGGTATCGACGCCGAGATGATGCAGCAGGCAGCGGACATCCGGGACGCGGTCTCGCCGGACGAGATCCTGTTCGTGGTCGACGCCATGATCGGTCAGGACGCCGTCAACACCGCCGAGGCGTTCCGGGACGGCGTCGGCTTCGACGGCGTGGTCCTCTCCAAGCTCGACGGTGACGCCCGCGGTGGTGCGGCCCTGTCGATCCGGCAGATCACCGGCAAGCCGATCATGTTCGCGTCGAACGGCGAGAAGCTGGACGACTTCGACGCGTTCCACCCGGACCGGATGGCCTCCCGCATCCTCGACATGGGTGACCTGCTCACCCTGATCGAGCAGGCGGAGAAGACCTTCAGCCAGGAAGAGGCCCAGAAGATGGCCTCCAAGCTGGCGTCGAAGAAGGGCCAGGACTTCACCCTGGACGACTTCCTGTCCCAGATGGAGCAGGTCAGGAAGATGGGCAGCATCAGCAAGCTGCTCGGCATGCTCCCGGGCATGGGCCAGATCAAGGACCAGATCGCCAACCTGGACGAGCGGGACGTCGACCGCGTCGGCGCGATCATCAAGTCGATGACCCCGGCCGAGCGCCAGGACCCGACGATCATCAACGGCTCCCGCCGCGCCCGTATCGCCAAGGGCTCCGGTGTCGATGTCAGCGCGGTGAAGGGGCTGGTCGAGCGGTTCTTCGAGGCCCGCAAGATGATGTCCCGGATGGCCCAGGGCGGCGGTATGCCGGGCATGCCGGGGATCCCGGGCATGGGCGGCGGCCCCGGCCGGCAGAAGAAGCAGGCGAAGAAGGCCAAGGGCAAGCAGCGCTCCGGCAACCCGATGAAGCGCAAGCAGCAGGAGCTGGAGGCGGCGCAGCGCCGCGAGGCCGCCGCACAGGGTGGCGCCTTCGGCCTGCCGGGCCAGCAGGACGGCCAGGACTTCGAGCTGCCGGACGAGTTCAAGAAGTTCATGGGCTGAGTCCCGCTCGTACGACGCCGGGGGCGCTCCCTTCCGCAGGGGGCGCCCCCAGCGTGTGCCAAGGCCCGCTTCATGTCGTAACGTCCAGATATGAGCAATGCGGCGCCACCCCGCAAGGCCCCTGATCAGCCGTGGCGCGCCGAGGGCACACCGGACGAGCCGCCCCGGCGGCCCGGCGGATTCCGCGGCGGCAAATGGTGGGGGCTGCTCGCCACCGCGGTGATCGTCTTCGTGCTGGCCTACCTCGGGCTGCACTATTTCGGGCAGGGCAACGAGCCGACGATCTCGTACACGCAGTTCAGCAAGGAGGTCGGCGACGGCAACGTCGCCAAGATCTACTCGAAGGGCGACGCGATCCAGGGTCAGCTCAGGAGCCCTCGCACCGATCCCGAGGGCGGCGGCGAGTACACCAAGTTCAAGACGCAGCGGCCGGCCTTCGCGGACGACAGGCTGTGGCAGAACCTGAGCAGCCACGGTGTCACGGTGACCGCGCGGCCGGTCGTGCAGGAACGCAGCCTGCTGTCCAACGTGCTGATCTCCCTGATCCCGATCGCGGTCCTGGTCGTGGTGTGGATCCTCGTCCAACGGCGGCTCGGCGGGATGCTGCCCGGCGCGGGCGGCCTGTTCGGCCGCCGGTCGCCGCCCAAACCGGTCGGGCTGCGGCCGGGCACCGAGCGCACGACCTTCGCCGACGTCGCCGGCATCGACGAGGTCAAGGGTGAACTCGACGACGTCGTCGACTTCCTGGAACACCCCGACGTCTACCGCCAGATGGGCGCGAAGCTGCCCCGCGGGGTGCTGCTCGCCGGGCCGCCCGGCACCGGCAAGACCCTGCTCGCCCGAGCGGTCGCGGGTGAGGCCGGCGTGCCGTTCTTCTCCGCCTCGGCGTCCGAGTTCATCGAGATGATCGTGGGCGTCGGCGCGTCCCGCGTCCGCGAGCTGTTCGCCGAGGCCCGCAAGGTGGCGCCGTCGATCATCTTCATCGACGAGATCGACACCATCGGACGCGCGCGCGGCGGCAGCTCCTCGATGAGCGGCCACGACGAGCGCGAGCAGACCCTGAACCAGATCCTCACGGAGATGGACGGCTTCTCGGGCTCCGAGGGCGTGATCGTCATCGCGGCGACCAACCGCGCGGACATCCTGGACCCGGCGCTGACCCGTCCCGGCCGCTTCGACCGGGTGGTCAACGTCGCCCCGCCCGACCGCGGTGGCCGCGAGTCGATCCTGCGGATCCACACCCGGCAGATCCCGCTCGCGCCCGATGTGGACCTGACCCAGCTGGCCCGCGTGACCCCGGGCATGACCGGCGCGGATCTGGCCAATCTCGCCAACGAGGCCGCTCTGCTCGCGGTCAAACGCAAACAGCAGCAGGTGACCGGCGCCGACCTGTCCGAGGCGCTGGAGAAGGTGCAACTGGGCGCCGAACGCACCCTGATCATGCCCGAGGAGGACCGTCGCCGTACCGCGTACCACGAGAGCGGCCACGCCCTGCTCGGCATGCTGGAGCCCGGCGCCGACCCCGTCCGCAAGATCACCATCGTGCCGCGCGGCCGGGCACTCGGCGTGACCATGTCCACGCCCGAGGTGGAGCGGTACGCCCACTCCGAGAAGTACCTGCGCGGGCGCATCATCGGCGCCCTGGGCGGCATGGCGGCGGAGGACGTCGTCTACGGGGTCGTCACGACGGGTGCGGAGAACGACCTCGAACAGGTCACCAACATCGCGCGCGGAATGGTGGGCCGCTGGGGCATGAGCGAACGCGTCGGCCGGCTGTCCGCCCTGCCGAGCGACGCCCAGCAGGCGTACGGGCTGTCGGCCGCCCCGCAGACCCTGGACGTCATCGACTCCGAGATGCGGCGGATCGTGGACGCGTGCTACGAGGAGGCGTGCCGCAAGCTCCGCGACCACCGTGGCCGGCTGGACGCGCTGGCGCAGGCGCTGCTGGAGCGGGAGACGCTGGAGGAGGCCGACGCGTACCGCATCGCCGGGATCCCCCGCCTCGCCAAGGACAGCGAGGGCGCCTAGGGCACCCGGGCGACGAGGTAGCGGAAGACGTTCGGCATCCACACGGTCCCGTCCGGGCGCCGGTGCGGGTGCAGCGCTTCCGTCAGCTCCTTGTCGACCTGCTTGGGGTCGGTCGCCGCGATCGCCGCGTCGAACAGGCCGGTCGACAGCAGGCCCCGTACCGCGCTGTCGAGGTCGGCGTACCCGAACGGGCACGCGACCCGGCCCGAGCCGTCCGGTTTCAGCCCGGCCCGCTGGGCGACCTCCTCCAGGTCGTCGCGCCGGGCGGGCCGCCAGCTGCCGCCGCCGCGCAGCGGCTCGGTCAGCTTCGCCGCCACACGCAGCACCGAGGAGGTGGCGCAGCGCTCCGGCGGCCCCCAGCCGGCCAGCACCACGGCGGCCCCGCGCCCGGCCAGCGGCAGCGCGCCGGCGAGCAGCTCGCCGAGCCCCGCGGAGTCGCCCGCGAGGCTGCCGACCGGCTCGAAGACGGTCATCAGGGTGTACGCGGCCGGCTCCGCGCCGCCCGCGTCGGGTGGGCCGTCGAGGAGTTGCGCGGCCGTAGGCGCGCGCGTGCCGCGTCTGCCGCTTCCGCCGCCGGGCGGAGGGTCCGGCAGCAGGCGCTCGCGCGCGAGGGCGAGCCGTTCGGGTGAGGCGGAGTCCACGCCGGTGACCGCGGCGCCTCGGGAGGCCGCCATCAGCAGGGCGAGCCCGGAACCGCAGCGCAGGCCCAGCAGCCGGGTGGCGGGGCCCACTTCGAGTCGGTCGTACACGGCTTCGTAGAGCGGTACGAGCATCCGCTCCTGGATCTCGGACCAGTCACGCGCGCGTGCGCTCAGGTCCACGCGGGGTGTGGAGTCCGCGTGAGACACGTGCTGCCGCACGAGCGTAGGTGTCATAGGTAAGCGCCCCAATCCGCCGACAGTTCGCCGCTGTGCCCGGTTGCGTGGCCCCCGTGCCGTGCGCACCCACGTATGCCACGTAACTCCCGGCTCGCTGTGCCGTCCAGGGGTCGTGGGCCCCGGCTTGGGGCCGGGACGCGGGTGTGGCGAGATTTCACATCCCGGCAACCTGCGCGGCCGTACGGTGTCGGCTCCGGGGTACGGGCCGGTGGCGGGGGACGCGGCGGCAGACGGTAACGTCACCGGCGCCCGGGACGCTGACCGGAGTGAGACCGCTGCGTCGAGAGCGGCCGAAACACCTCTTGCGCAGCAGCCGGTCATCGTCGCTTCAGGGCTCCCGAACGGGGCGTAGCGCGGACTACGCACCAGCTTGGTAGGAGCTGTGAGGCTTCTCCGTAGATCAGCGCACCCGCCCTCGTCAGGACGCATCAGCGGCAACTGACGGGTACGTGCAAATTATTTGGGATGACCCGGAATAGGAACACATTCGGGCTCCTGCTCGTTGTCATTACGTGAGCACGACACAGACACCACCAGTCCTCGCCGCAGAGCTGGCGCAGGCGTGGGCCGACATCCAGCGGTACCACCCCGAGCTGCCGGACCTTGCCGCGCCAGAGTCCCTGATCGGGGAGTCGTCGTCCGCGTGCGGTCACGAACTCTCCTTCGAGCGACTGCTCCATGAGGCAGTCCACGGCATCGCCGCCGCCCGTGGCGTCCGCGACACCTCCCGGGCCGGCCGTTACCACAACCGTCGTTTTCTCGCGATCGCCGAGGAATTGGGCCTGGACCACCCCGAGGAGCCGCACCCGAGCAGCGGTTTCTCGCTGGTCACGCTCAACGCCGACGCGAAGCGGCGCTACCGCCCGACCATCGAGCGGCTCCAGCGCGCGCTGAAGGCGCACACGGTGGCCACCTCGGCCGACACCACCCGCACCTTCCGCGGCCCGGCCGCCCGGCACGGCTCCTCCGGCGGTGGCGTCCGCGTCAAGGCGGTGTGCGACTGCGGCCGCAACGTCCGGGTCGTCCCCTCGGTCCTGGCCCAGGCCCCCATCGTCTGCGGCGGCTGCGGCAAGCCGTTCAGAATCCCGGAGGTCATGGGGGTGGCGTAGCCGCGGGCCGCACGTACCGGCATCTCGTGGGTGCCGGAGCGGTCGAGAGCGCGGGTGAGGTCGCCGCTGTCAGCAGCGGCACCTCGGAACGCCGAGCGGTGCACCCGACGTACGTTCACCTCCACGCCGGGTGCCTCCCAGGCATGCCCTGGTCCGGCCCACGCCCCCTCGGCCGGAACCGACCCGCGGGGTGTGGCACAATGGCTAGCTGTACTCGACAGCCGCACAGGACCCCTCTCTCCTCCGGCTGACGCGTCCATCGGGCACTCGGGTACCGCAACCCCACGCGGCGTCTCGCCGTGCCCAACCACGTCAATTCCAGGAGAACCCACTCCCGTGGCAGTCAAGATCAAGCTGAAGCGTCTGGGCAAGATCCGTTCGCCTCACTACCGCATCGTCGTCGCCGACTCCCGTACCCGCCGTGACGGCCGGGCCATCGAAGAGATCGGCAAGTACCACCCGACCTACAACCCGTCGGTCATCGAGGTGGACGCCGAGCGTGTGGCGTACTGGCTCGGTGTCGGCGCCCAGCCGACCGAGCCCGTTCTCGCCATCCTGAAGAAGACCGGCGACTGGCAGAAGTTCAAGGGCGAGCCGGCTCCCGCGCCGCTGCTCGTCGCCGAGCCCAAGCCGGCCCGTCCGTCCTTCGAGGCTCTCGGCGGCGACGACGAGGGCAAGGGTGAGGCCATCACCCAGAAGAAGAAGGCTGAGAAGAAGGACGAGGCCGCTGCTGAGTCCTCTGCGGCTGAGTCGACCGAGGCCTGAGCAGCATGCTCGAAGAGGCGCTTGAGCACCTCGTGAAGGGCATCGTCGACAACCCTGACGATGTGCAGGTCGCCTCGCGCAACCTGCGCCGCGGGCGCGTGCTGGAGGTCCGGGTCCACCCCGACGACCTCGGCAAGGTGATCGGCCGCAACGGCCGCACCGCGCGCGCTCTGCGTACCGTCGTGGGCGCCATCGGCGGCCGCGGTGTCCGCGTCGACCTCGTCGACGTGGACCACGTCCGCTGACGCTTCATCGCAACCGGCTCGGGCCGGGGAGGGCCACTGGGCCGTCCCCGGCCCGCAGTCGTATGACAGGAGACCAAGGACAGTGCAGCTCGTAGTCGCACGGATCGGCCGCGCCCACGGCATCAAGGGCGATGTCACCGTGGAGGTACGTACCGACGAACCCGAGCTCCGGCTCGCGCCCGGCGCCGTACTCGCCACCGATCCCGCCGGCGTGGGACCGCTCACCATCGAGACGGGCCGCGTGCACAGCGGCCGCCTGCTCCTGCGCTTCGAGGGCGTCAGCGACCGCAACGCCGCCGAGGCCCTGCGCAACACCCTGCTGATCGCCGACGTCGATCCGGAGGAACTGCCCGAGGGCGAGGACGAGTACTACGACCACCAGCTCATCGACCTCGACGTGGTCACCGAGGACGGCACCGAGGTCGGCCGGATCACGGAGATCTCGCACCTGCCCTCGCAGGACCTGTTCATCGTGGAGCGCCCGGACGGCAGCGAGGTGATGATCCCCTTCGTCGAGGAGATCGTCACCGACATCGACCTGGCGGAGCAGAAGGCGGTCATCGCGCCCCCGCCGGGCCTGATCGACGACCGCGCGGAGATCGCGTCCACCCGGGAAGCCGCCGGAGACGAGTCGTAATGCGCCTCGACGTCGTCACGATCTTCCCCGAGTACCTGGAACCCCTGAACGTCTCCCTCGTCGGCAAGGCACGCGCGCGTGGGCAGCTGAACGTCCACGTGCACGACCTGCGGAGCTGGACGTACGACCGGCACAACACGGTGGACGACACCCCGTACGGCGGCGGCCCCGGCATGGTCATGAAGACCGATCCCTGGGGCGACGCCCTGGACACGGTCCTCGCCGACGGCTACGAGACCGGCGCCCAGGCCCCCGCGCTGATCGTGCCCACGCCCAGCGGACGCCCCTTCACCCAGGAGCTGGCCGTCGAGCTGTCCGAACGCCCCTGGCTCGTCTTCACGCCCGCCCGCTACGAGGGCATCGACCGGCGCGTGATGGACGAGTACGCCACCCGCATGCCGGTCTACGAGGTCTCCATCGGCGACTACGTGCTCGCCGGCGGCGAGGCGGCCGTACTCGTCATCACGGAGGCCGTGGCCCGGCTGCTGCCCGGCGTCCTCGGCAACGCCGAGTCGCACCGGGACGACTCCTTCGCTCCCGGCGCGATGGCCAGCCTCCTCGAAGGGCCCGTCTACACCAAGCCGCCCGTCTGGCGCGGCCGGGACATCCCCGAGGTGCTGCTCAGCGGCCACCACGGGAAGATCGCCCGCTGGCGCCGCGACGAGGCCCTGAAGCGCACGACGGCCAACCGGCCCGACCTGATCGAGCGCTGCGATCCCAAGGTCTTCGACAAGAAGGACCGCGAGATGCTCTCGATCCTGGGCTGGGCACCGGACCCGGACGGCCACCCGTACGGCCGATTTTGGCGCCGGGCCGAGGGCGTGGAAGAATAGACCGCTGTTGTGCGCCCGTCCGGCGTGCGCCCCTGCCACAGGGGGACACGACGCCCGCCCCGACCCGCACGGCAGACCTCCTGGAACCCCTAGTTTCCGTTGATGACCTGTGGCATCAGCGAAGAAAGCAGACGAAATGTCTCACCTGCTCGACACCGTCGACGCCACGTCGCTGCGCAGCGACATCCCGGCCTTCCGTCCGGGTGACACCGTCAACGTCCACGTGCGCGTCATCGAGGGCAACCGCTCCCGTGTGCAGCAGTTCAAGGGCGTTGTGATCCGCCGCCAGGGCTCCGGTGTCCGCGAGACCTTCACGGTCCGCAAGGTCTCGTTCTCCGTCGGCGTCGAGCGCACCTTCCCGGTGCACACCCCGATCGTCGAGAAGATCGAGCTGGTCACCAAGGGTGACGTGCGCCGCGCCAAGCTGTACTACCTCCGTGACCTGCGCGGCAAGGCCGCGAAGATCAAGGAGAAGCGCGAGAACTGAGCGCTCTGCGGCGTCCACATCGCAGCGGGATAGCATCCTGCTCCGATGGACACCGAAGCACAGCCGACGGAACGCGACCGCTCCTCCCACCCCGGTACTCCGGGGCCGGAGGGCCGGTCGCGTTTCGCGTTGGTGTCGCGGATCACCGAGTGGCTGCCGGGCGGCCGGATCACTCTCACCGTCTTCGTCTGCCTGGCGTTCCTGCTGCTCCTCAACGCCTTCGTGGCGCAGCCGTTCCAGATTCCGAGCGGATCGATGGAGCGGGGTTTGAGGATCGGGGACCGCGTTCTCGTAAACAAGTTGGCGTACCGTTTCGGTGCTCAGCCGCGCCGCGGGGACGTGATTGTGTTCGACGGAACCGGGTATTTCGGGGACGCCGACTACATCAAGCGCGTGGTCGGGGTGGGGGGAGACCACGTGGTCTGCTGCGACAAGAAGGGGAGGATCGAGGTGAACGGCCGCCCGGTCGACGAGACCGCGTTCCTCTATCCCGGGGACAGCGCCTCCAGTGTGCCTTTCGACGTCGTCGTGCCGTCGGGCCGCCTGTTCGTGCTCGGCGACCACCGAAGCGACTCCAGCGACTCCCGCGACCATCTCGGCTCGCCCGGCGGCGGCATGATCCCCGTAGGCGACGTCGTGGGCCGGGCCGACTGGATCGTGTGGCCGTACCGCCACTGGACGCACCTGACCCGGCCGTCCGCCTACGCGCGTGTGCCCGCCGCCCCGGCGGAGGGCGCCCATGGGTAACCGCGGCAAACCGCGCGGGGTGCCCGCCACGCCCGCCGACAACCTGCTGCCCACCGGGGTCCGCCGCACCTCCGCGCCCGGTGGCGGCCGCACGCGCGCGGAGCGGCGCAAACTCCAGCGCAAGGTGAAGCGCAAGCGCAGGCGGTCAGCCGTTCGGGAGATCCCGCTGCTGGTCGGTGTCGCGGTCCTGATAGCGCTCGTCCTCAAGACCTTCCTCGTCCAGGCGTTCGTGATCCCGTCCGGGTCCATGGAGCAGACGATCCGGATCGGCGACCGCGTGCTGGTCGACAAGCTCACCCCGTGGTTCGGCTCCAAGCCGCAGCGCGGGGATGTCGTCGTCTTCCACGACCCGGGCGGCTGGCTCCGGGACGAGCAGACGACCAAGAAGAACGACCCGGTCGTCGTCAAGCAGTTCAAAGAAGGGCTCACCTTCATCGGCCTGCTGCCGTCCGACAACGAGAAAGACCTGATCAAGCGGGTCATCGGGGTCGGCGGCGACCACGTCAAGTGCTGTGACGCGCAGGGCCGCGTCACCGTCAACGGCGCTCCGCTCACCGAAGGCGACTACCTCTACCCGGGGGACGTGCCCTCCACCATGTCCTTCGACATCACCGTCCCAGAGGGCCGGCTGTGGGTGATGGGCGACCACCGGGGCAACTCCGCGGACTCCCGCTCCCACCAGAACACGCCCTACGGCGGCACGGTCTCCGAGGACTCGGTGGTCGGCCGGGCCATGGTCATCGGCTGGCCGGTCGGGCACTGGACGCGCCTGGAAGAACCTAAAACCTTCGCAAGCGTCGGCGACTCGGCCTCGGGGGCGGCCGCTGCTCCCCAGGCGTCGCATAGGGTTGCCTCGGAGAATCCGAACGGAATGACCCAGCTCCCGACCCCTGCGGAACTCCCGCTCGTTATGGGAGTGGTGGGCCTGCGTCGTATGCGGGGCAGGCGGCGGCACAGAGTGAGGAGTTGGCGTGGGGGATGTGGCGGTTGGCGCACGGTCGGGACACGACGGCGAGGAGCACCGCGGGCACCCTGTGGAACCGGACGTTCCCGTACCGGACGGCGCCATGACCTCCGGGAATGACGAGGCCGCGGGCGACGACGGCACGCCGGAGGGCGAGCAGGGGCCGGGCGGCGACGGCCCGGACGCGGGCGCGGCGGCGCTCCGGCCGGGGAAGTCGCGCTCCTTCCTGAAGGAGCTGCCGATCCTGATCGGCATCGCGCTGGTCCTGGCGCTGCTGATCAAGACCTTCCTGGTGCAGGCGTTCTCGATCCCGTCCGACTCGATGCAGAACACCCTCCAGCAGGGCGACCGCGTCCTGGTCGACAAGCTCACCCCGTGGTTCGGCTCCGAGCCCGAGCGCGGCGAGGTCGTCGTCTTCCACGACCCGGACGACTGGCTGGCGGGCGAGCCGACGCCGAACCCGAACCCGGTGCAGAAGGTCCTCAGCTGGATCGGCCTCATGCCGTCCGCGGAGGAGAAGGACCTGATCAAACGGGTGGTCGGGGTCGGCGGCGACACCATCGAGTGCAAGGGCAGCGGCCCGCTGAAGGTCAACGGCAAGGCGCTGAACGAGCCGTACGTCTACCCGGGCAACACGCCGTGCAGCGTGGACGACCAGGGCGGCCAGTTCAAGGTGAAGGTCCCCAAGGGCTACATCTGGGTGATGGGTGACCACCGCCAGAACTCCCGTGACTCCCGCTACAACCAGTCCGACAAGAACCACGGCATGGTCCCCGTCGACAAGGTCGTCGGCCGCGCGATCGTCAAGGCCTGGCCGATCAACCGCTGGGGCACCCTGCCGGTCCCGGACACCTTCGACCAGCCCGGCCTCGACCAGCAGTCCTCCGCCGCCGCGGTCCTGACCGTGGTCCCGCAGGGCGCGACCGTCGCCGCGGTGCTGCCGGTGGCGGTGTGGCGGCGCAGGCGCGCGGACCGGCTCGAGACCAAGGCCGCACCGAAGACGCCCGCCGGCCGACGCTGACCTGGCGGCCGACGGCCCGCCCGACCCGGGGCGAGCGGCCGGCCGGGGTGCTCCGCGAAAAGAGGGGCTGCCCCTGTTCGGTACCGCCGGGTAGGGTGCGGGTCCATGGGTGGCGAGAGCATGACGCGTACGGCCCCGCAGGACGGCGGCACCGGTGCGGCACAGGCCGGCGGAGGCCGACTCGGGCAGCGGCTGTCCGGAGTGGCCGTGGCACTGGGCCTGCTGCTGTTCCTCGGCGGATTCGCCTGGGGAGCGGTGGTCTACCGGCCGTACACCGTGCCCACCAGCTCCATGACCCCCACCATCGACGCCGGCGACCGGGTACTGGCCCAGCGCATCGACGGGGACGAGGTGCGGCGCGGTGACGTGGTCGTCTTCGAGGACAAGAGCTGGGTCGAGAACGCCAAGGTGGTCAAGCGCGTGGTCGCCGTCGGCGGCGACACCGTCTCCTGCTGCACCGACGGCAAGCTGACGGTCAACGGCAAGCAGATCGACGAGCCGTACCTGCCCGAGGGCAGCCTGGCCGAGATCAAGAACTTCGGCACGGTGACCGTCCCCGAGGGCCGTCTCTTCCTCCTCGGCGACGAGCGCCAGGGCTCTTTGGACTCCACCGCCCACCTCACGGAGGCGGGCCAGGGCACCGTCTCCCGCACGGCCGTCTCCGCCCGCGTGGACGCCGTCGTCTGGCCCTGGAAGGGCATGCTCACGCGCCCCACCGGCTTCGAGACGCTCGGCGCCCTCTCCCAGCCCGGCCCGCTGCGCACGATCGAGCTGCTGGTGGCGGCCGGCGCGGTCCTCGTGCTCGGCGGCGGTGCCTACGGCCCGATCGCGGCCCGCGTGAGCCGTTCCCGCGCGCGTACCGCCCGCCCGGAGGCGGCCGGTGCCCGCTGACATCATGCGGCCGGCCGAGGAGTCGTACGAGGGCGAGGGTGGCCCGCGGAAGGTGGCCCGGGTCGTTCTCCTCGACCCCGCGGACCGCATCCTGCTGCTGCACGGCCACGAGCCGGACGACCCGGCCGACGACTGGTGGTTCACCCCCGGCGGCGGTGTGGAGGGCGACGAGACACGCGAGGAGGCCGCGCTGCGGGAACTCGCCGAGGAGACCGGCATCACCGACGTCGAACTCGGCCCCGTGCTGTGGCGGCGCCGGTGCTCGTTCCCGTTCGCGGGCCGCCGCTGGGACCAGGACGAGTGGTACTACCTGGCCCGTACGACGCAGACGGCCACCGCGGCGACGGCGCTGACGGAACTGGAGCGGCGCAGTGTCGCCGGAGCGCGCTGGTGGACCTGTCGGGAACTGACCCGGGCACATGAGACGGTGTATCCGACCAGACTCGCCGAGCTGCTGCGCACGCTGCTCGTCGAAGGTCCCCCGGCCAGGCCCGTGACCCTCGACACGGAAATCGTCTGAGGGCTCCCGGAACTGGCGCACAATGGGGGGATCGCACGGCTGAAGGGGAACATGCCATGAGCGCCGAGGACCTCGAGAAGTACGAGACCGAGATGGAGCTGAAGCTCTACCGGGAGTACCGAGATGTCGTCGGTCTGTTCAAATTCGTGATCGAGACCGAGCGGCGTTTCTACCTCACCAACGACTACGAGATGCAGGTGCACTCGGTCCAGGGTGAAGTGTTCTTCGAGGTGACCATGGCCGACGCCTGGGTCTGGGACATGTACCGGCCGGCTCGGTTCGTCAAGCAGGTCCGCGTACTCACGTTCAAGGACGTGAACATCGAGGAGCTGAACAAGAGCGACCTCGAGCTGCCGGGCGGCTGATGCCACCCTCCCGGGTGGGGGAGTTTTCCACATCCGCCGAGTAATCCACCAAGATCAACAACTTGGGGCGGGATGCGTGACGGTTGGCGCCGGAGGTGGTGCCGACATGAACGCACGAGAAGCAATCGGCAAGTACGGCGAGGACCTGGCCGCCCGGCGGCTCGCCGAGGCGGGCATGACGATCCTGGAGCGCAACTGGCGCTGCGGACGGTCCGGCGAGATCGACATCGTGGCGCGGGACGGTGACGCGCTCGTCGTCTGCGAGGTGAAGACCCGCCGGGGCGGTGACTACGAGCACCCGATGGCCGCCGTGACCCCCGAGAAGGCGGCGAGGCTCCGCGCACTCGCCGAGCACTGGATCCAGGCCCACGGCGGCGCACCGCCGGGCGGCGTCCGCATCGACCTCGTCGGCGTCCTCCTGCCCCTGCGGGGCGCCCCGGCCGTGGAGCACGCGCGGGGGGTGGCCTGAATGGCATTCGCCCGTACGTGCTCGGTGGCCCTGGTGGGCGTCGAAGGCGTGGTCGTCGAGGTCCAGGCCGACCTCGAACCCGGCGTGGCCGCCTTCACCCTGGTCGGCCTCCCGGACAAGAGCCTGACGGAGAGCCGGGACCGGGTGCGGGCGGCGGTGGTGAATTCGGGAGCGGCCTGGCCGTCGAAGAAACTCACCGTCGGCCTGAGCCCCGCATCGGTGCCCAAGAGCGGCAGCGGTTTCGATCTGGCCGTCGCGGCCGCCGTCCTCGGCGCGGCCGAGCGGATCGACCCCCGGGTGCTCGCCGACATCGTCATGATCGGAGAGCTGGGCCTTGACGGCCGGGTCCGGCCGGTCCGGGGCATCCTGCCGGCGGTCCTCGCCGCGGCGGACGCGGGATACGAACAGGTCGTCGTCCCCGAGCCGGCGGTGCCCGAGGCGTCACTGGTGCCGGGCGTGTCGGTGCTCGGTGTACGGAGCCTGCGCCAGCTGATCGCCGTCCTCACCGACGAACCGGTGCCCGACGAGGAACCCGTGCCCGGGGACATCCGCCCCGACCCCTTCCTCGCCGGTCTCGCCCTGCCCGGAACCGGGCCGGGCACAGGCGTCGCCGAGCGCGGGCACACCCCCGACCTGTCCGCTGTCGCAGGCCAGCACACGGCGCGGGCGGCGCTGGAAGTCGCGGCGGCAGGCCGGCACCACGTCTTCTTCAAGGGCCCGCCCGGCGCCGGCAAGACGATGCTCGCCGAACGGCTCCCAGGGCTCCTGCCCGAGCTGGGCCGGGCCGAGTCCCTGGAGGTCACGGCGGTCCACTCGGTGGCCGGGATGCTCCCGCCCGGCCATCCCCTGGTCGACAGACCCCCGTACTGCGCGCCGCACCACTCCGCGACCATGGCCTCACTCGTCGGCGGCGGCAACGGCCTCCCGCGGCCCGGCGCGGTCTCGCTGGCCCACCACGGAGTCCTCTTCCTGGACGAGGCCGCCGAGTTCCACAGCAGCGTCCTCGACGCCCTGCGCCAGCCCCTGGAGTCCGGCCACGTGGTGATCGCCCGAGCGGCGGGGATGCTGCGGATGCCGGCCAGGTTCCTCATGGTCCTGGCCGCCAACCCGTGCCCGTGCGGCCGGCATGGACGCGGCGATGACATCTGCGAATGCAGGCCGTCCTCGATCAAGCGCTACCGCGCCCGGCTGTCCGGCCCCCTGATGGACCGAGTAGACCTACGGGTCACCGTGGAGCCGGTCGCCAGGGCCGAGCTGCTCCGGACGCACACCGGTAACGAACCGACGGCCGTCGTGGCCGACCGCGTCAGGCTCGCCCGGGAACGGGCCGCCCGACGCTACGAGGGACTGCCCTGGCGCACCAACAGCGAGGTGCCCGGACACGAACTGCGCACCCGCTGGCACGTGCAGCCCGGTGCACTCGCCAAGGCCGAGGAGGACCTGGACCGGGGCCTGCTCACCGCCCGCGGCCTCGACCGCGTCCTCCGGGTCGCCTGGACACTCGCCGACCTGGGCGGCCGCGACCGGCCCTCGGCGAACGACGTGAACTGGGCCCTGGAACTCCGCACTGGCGTCCGCCGCGGTGCGCTCCTGGAAGGAATCGGCAGGTGAACGGCAACAGCCCCCGCCACACCGCAGGCCACGGCGACGGCCGGCCTCCGGCGGGGCCCGGCGGGCCACCCGTCGTCGCTGATCACGCACCCGGGTGCCGGGGCCCAGAGGGGCGGTCCCCAGGGCGGCGAGCAGGAACGGCAGCGGGCCGCGCCGCACGATCGGCCTGCCGGCGAACGACAGCGCAAGCAGCGCGGCCCGGCACCCGACCGCGCCGGCCGGCCGAACGGCTCGGCGCCACCACGGCGGGAATCGGCGCATGAGGGACGACGGGTGGCGGGTGAGTCGCGCGGAGGGCCAGGCGACCGGGGGCGGTGAACCGGATGACGAACTGCTCGGCCGGGTCTTTCTCGGGCGGGTGATCGAGCCGGGGGACGAGGTCGGTGGGCGGTGGGTGCGGGAGTTCGGGGTGGGGGAGGTGGTGCGGAGGCTGCGGTGCGGTGGGGCGGCGCTGCCGGGGGTGAGCGGGACCCGGTGGGCGGGGCTCGTCGCGCGGGCCGGGCGGGCCGAGCCGGAGCGGGATCTCGCGGTCGCCCGGGCCGCGGGGGCGCGCTTCGTGTGCCCGGGTGACGCCGAGTGGCCCGGACAGCTCGATGACCTCGGGGACGCCCGGCCCCTCGGGCTCTGGGTGCGCGGCCGGCCCGGTCTGCGCATGTGGGCGCTGCGGTCCGTGGCCGTCGTCGGCGCCCGTGCCTGCACCGAGTACGGCACCCACGTCGCCGCCACCCTCGCCTCCGGCCTCGCCGAGCGCGGCTGGGTCGTCGTGTCGGGCGGTGCCTACGGCATCGACGGCGCCGCCCACAGAGGCGCCCTCGCCGCCCGCGGCGCGACCGTCGCCGTCCTGGCCTGCGGCGTCGACCAGCCCTACCCGCGCGGTCACGCCGCGTTGATCGGCCGGATCGCGGAACAGGGACTGGTGGTGGGCGAGTTGCCGCCGGGGGACCACCCGACCCCCAGCCGGTTCATCCTCCGCAACCGCGTGATCGCCGCGCTGACCAGGGGAACCGTCGTCGTGGAGGCTGCCCGCCGCAGTGGCTCCCTGGCCACCGCACGGGCCGCACAGCGCCTCGGCCGGTTCACCATGGGCGTGCCCGGCCCGGTCACCAGCCCCCTCTCCGCCGGCGTGCACGAACTGTTGCGCGGCGAGGCCACCCTGGTCACCGACGCCACGGAGATCGTCGAACTCGTGGGCGACATGGGTGACCTGGCACCGGTCCGCCGGGGCCCGGTCCTCCCGCGTGACCTGCTGGAACCGGCCGCCCGGACCGTGCTCGCCGCCCTCCCGGGCAGCCGCGCGGCCCCCGCCGAGGAGATCGCGCTCGGCGCGCGCACCACGCCGGACGAGGCGATCGCGAGACTGTACGAGCTCCGAGCACTTGGATACGTCGAACGACACGGCGATGGCTGGAAGTTGACACGCCAGGCGGTGATGTCGGTCCGGGTCCGTCACGGTCCGTGTTGATCGAGCGTGTTCGGCCGTCCGGGGGAACCCCCGACACCCTTGGCCTTTCCCGGAGTTGGCGACTCCGGCCGGTCACACAGAGCGAGCCGTGGAGCGCGGTCACACCCCCGGCGCGAGCCCCCGCGCACGGGTGGTGCCTCGGTGTTCGCACACCGCGACTCCTCAGTCACGCTACGCTCACGAAGGCGTCGGCGCAGACCGCGCCAACCCGACATCAGACCGACACCTCACCCAGGCAGCCCACCTCCCCGTACGAACCCCACTCCCACCCACTTCACGGCACTTCACAGCACTTCACGGCAGAACGGCACAAGGCGACGAATGCCCCAGCACACCTCCGGGTCCGACCGGGCGGCGATCCCCCCAGCCGCCCGCGACGGTGGCAGCGTGCGGCCGCCCGCTCCCTCGACGCTCGACGAGCTGTGGCGGTCGTACAAGGCGACGGGGGACGAGCGGCTGCGGGAGCAGCTGATCCTGCACTACTCGCCGCTGGTCAAATACGTGGCGGGGCGGGTGAGCGTCGGTCTGCCGCCCAACGTGGAGCAGGCCGACTTCGTCTCCTCGGGGGTGTTCGGGCTGATCGACGCGATCGAGAAGTTCGACATCGACCGGGAGATCAAGTTCGAGACGTACGCGATCACCCGGATCCGCGGCGCGATGATCGACGAGCTGCGGGCGCTGGACTGGATCCCCCGCTCCGTCCGGCAGAAGGCGCGGAACGTCGAGCGCGCCTACGCCACCCTGGAGGCGCGGCTGCGGCGGACGCCGACCGAGGGTGAGGTCGCCACCGAGCTGGGCATGGAGGTCGACGAACTCCACGCTGTTTTCAGCCAGTTGTCGTTGGCCAACGTGGTCGCGCTGGAGGAGCTGCTGCACGTCGGTGGCGAGGGCGGGGACCGGCTCAGCCTGATGGACACGCTGGAGGACACCGCCGCCGACAATCCGGTGGAGGTGGCCGAGGACCGGGAGCTGCGGCGGTTCCTGGCGCGGGCGATCAACACGCTGCCCGAGCGGGAGAAGACCGTCGTCACCCTGTACTACTACGAGGGGCTCACCCTCGCCGAGATCGGCAATGTACTCGGGGTCACCGAGAGCCGGGTCAGTCAGATCCACACCAAGTCGGTGCTCCAGCTGAGGGCCAAGCTGGCGAGCTTCGGACGCTGAGTCGCTCCCGTTCGCCCGGGCGCGTCCGTAAAGTGGTCGACGTGCCAAGGATTCGAGCGGCCTCCGTGGCCGAGCACCGGTCGATGCAGCGAGCCGCCCTGCTGGACGCGGCTCGTTCCTTGTTGTCCGAGGGCGGTACGGAGGCGTTGACCTTCCCGGCCCTCGCCGAGCGCACGGGGCTGGCGCGGTCGTCCGTGTACGAGTACTTCCGCTCCCGGGCGGCCGTGGTCGAAGAACTGTGCGAGGCCGACTTCCCGGTATGGGCGGCGGAGGTCGGGGCGGCGATGGAGCGGGCCGGCTCCGCCGAGGGCAAGGTCGAGGCGTACGTCCGGCAGCAGCTGGCGCTGGTCGGGGACCGACGGCACCGGGCGGTCGTGGCGATCTCCGCGAGCGAGCTGGACGCGGGGGCCCGGGAGAAGATCCGGGCGGCCCACGGCGGGCTGGTCGCGATGATCGTGGAGGCGCTGGGGGAGATGGGCCACGCGCAGCCCCGGCTGGCCGCGATGCTGGTGCAAGGGGTCGTGGACGCTGCGGTGCGGCGGATCGAGCTGGGGGCCGCGGAGGATCCTGCGGTGGTGACGGACGCGGCGGTGGCCATGGCTCTGCGGGGCGTGCGGGGCTGAGCCGCGCCGAGCGCGCGCCGCTACCCGTCGGACGCGGCGGTGGCCATGGCTCTGCGGGGGTGTGCAGGGCTGAGCCGCGCCGACCGTGCGCCTCTACCCGTACACCGGCAGCAGTCTCGACGGCCCCCTGGCGAGCAGCCACGGCGGGAGCAGTGACAGCGGGTCCAGGTAGGTCCCGCCGCTCAGCAAGCCCCAGTGCACGCACGTCGCCGGTCCGCAGTGGGACCCGCTCGCTTCCACCACCCCCACGGCCTCCCCCGCCGCCACCTCGTACCCCTTCCGCACCGACGGGCGCACCGGCTCGTACGTGGTGCGCAGATCCGTGCCCGCCAGGGCCACCGACACCACGCCCCGCCCCGCCACCCGCCCCGCGAACAGGACTCGGCCCGGTGCCACCGCCCGTACCGGGGAGCCGGCCGGTGCCGCCAGATCCACACCCCGGTGCCCGGGGCCGTAGACCGTGGCCGGTGGCTCCCAGCCGCGGAGGACCGCCGGACGGACGCCCACCGGCCAGGTGCGGCCGATGGCCGGAACCGGTGGCGCCACGCGGGGCGGCGGTGCGGGGGGCGGGGTGCCCGCCCGGGCCGGGGGAGTCAGGGCCGCGGCCGCCGACGCCAGCAGCAGGGCCGTCCACGCCATCACGTATCGCATGCCGACACCGTGCCGCACCCCCGCCGGTCAAGCCCGCTCCCTGTGGACTACTCGCCGGTTGTGGGCAGCGGCGTCACCCGGTGCCCCGTCGGTCCCGTACACTTCTTCTGGCGATCCGGGTCACCGGGTCGACTTCGCACGCCCGGGTACGGCAGCCGGCAACGGTTCGTACCAAGCGCCCCTCGGTCCCTCGCGGCACGGCGCAACTCGGGCGTCAGGCGCGACCGCCGTCCGGCGGACGCGGCACAACCGAGCAATTCAAGGAGATACGGCCATGGCCGTCGTCACGATGCGGGAGCTGCTGGAGAGCGGCGTCCACTTCGGTCACCAGACCCGTCGCTGGAACCCGAAGATGAAGCGCTTCATCTTCACCGAGCGCAACGGCATCTACATCATCGACCTGCTCCAGTCGCTGTCGTACATCGACCGCGCCTACGAGTTCGTCAAGGAGACCGTCGCCCACGGCGGCACGGTCATGTTCGTCGGCACGAAGAAGCAGGCGCAGGAGGCCATCGCCGAGCAGGCCACCCGCGTCGGCATGCCCTACGTCAACCAGCGCTGGCTGGGCGGCATGCTCACCAACTTCTCGACCGTCTACAAGCGTCTGCAGCGCCTCAAGGAGCTCGAGCAGATCGACTTCGAGGACGTCGCCGCTTCCGGTCTGACCAAGAAGGAGCTTCTCGTGCTCTCGCGCGAGAAGGCCAAGCTGGAGAAGACCCTCGGTGGTATCCGCGAGATGCAGAAGGTGCCCAGCGCCGTCTGGATCGTGGACACCAAGAAGGAGCACATCGCCGTTGGTGAGGCCCGGAAGCTGAACATCCCGGTCGTCGCGATCCTCGACACCAACTGCGACCCCGACGAGGTCGACTACAAGATCCCGGGCAACGACGACGCGATCCGCTCCGTCACCCTGCTCACCCGCGTGATCGCCGACGCCGTCGCCGAGGGCCTCATCGCCCGCTCCGGCGTCGCCACCGGTGACAAGGGTGAGAAGGCCGCGGGCGAGCCGCTCGCCGAGTGGGAGCGCGACCTGCTCGAGGGTGAGAAGAAGGACGAGGCTCCGGCCGCCGAGGCTCCGGTCGCCGAGGCCGCTCCGGCCGCCGAGGCCGCTCCGGCCGAGGCTGCTCCGGCCGAGGGCGAGAAGGCCGCCGAGGGCGAGCAGGCCTGACGCCGGTCCGTCAGCGTTGACGGCGGGGGCGGTACTGCATCCCACGGCGCCTCCGGCGCGGTGGAGTCCGCCCCCGCTGTTCACCCGTAGGTCGGCACGACGTACGCGGTCCGCGACTACATGTGGGTCGCGACCGTGCGGATCTAAACCAGACTTCGAGAAAGACTCACAGACTCATGGCGAACTACACCGCCGCCGACGTCAAGAAGCTCCGTGAGCTCACCGGCGCCGGCATGATGGACTGCAAGAAGGCGCTGGACGAGGCCGAGGGCAACGTCGAGAAGGCCGTCGAGGCGCTGCGCATCAAGGGCCAGAAGGGCGTCGCCAAGCGCGAGGGCCGCTCCGCCGAGAACGGCGCCGTGGTCTCCATCATCGCCGACGACAACTCCTCCGGCGTCCTGGTCGAGCTGAAGTGCGAGACGGACTTCGTCGCCAAGGGCGAGAAGTTCCAGGCCGTGGCCCACGCCATCGCCGAGCACGTCGCCAAGACGAACCCGGCCGACCTCGAGGCCCTGCTGGCGTCCGAGATCGAGGCCGGCAAGACCGTCCAGGCGTTCGTGGACGAGGCCAACGCCAACCTCGGTGAGAAGATCGTCCTGGACCGCTTCGCGCAGTTCGCCGACGGCTACGTCACCGCCTACATGCACCGCACCATGCCTGACCTGCCCCCGCAGATCGGTGTCCTGGTCGAGCTCGACAAGCCGAACGCCGAGGTCGCCAAGGGCGTCGCCCAGCACATCGCCGCCTTCGCGCCGAAGTACCTCTCCAAGGAGGAGATCCCGGCCGAGGTCGTCGAGTCCGAGCGCCGTATCGCCGAGGAGACCACCCGCGCCGAGGGCAAGCCCGAGGCCGCGATCGCCAAGATCGTCGAGGGTCGTCTGAACGGCTTCTTCAAGGACGCCACGCTGCTCGGCCAGCCGTACGCCCTCGACAACAAGAAGTCGGTCCAGAAGGTTCTGGACGAGGCCGGTGTCACCCTGAAGCGCTTCTCGCGCATCAAGGTCGGCATCTGAGTCCGTACCGCGATCGACGCGCGACCCACGGAGAAATCCCCGGGGAAATCCCGATAGGGTCGACAGCAGTCGTCCGCGCACATCGCCACACCCGGGCGTGGGGCGGACGGCAGCAGATCTGACGAGGAGGCCATTGCCGCGCATGGGAGCGAAAAGCAACCCCATCGGCAATGGCCTTCTTCGTATGTGCAACACGTGAAAGAGGCGGGATCCCCATGACCACCAAGGCCCAGAAGAGCGACGACGGCAAAGTACGCGGCCGGTTTCTGCTGAAGCTGTCCGGAGAGGCCTTCTCCGGTGGCGGGGGCCTGGGCGTCGACCCGGACGTGGTGCACAAGATCGCCCGCGAGATCGCGGCCGTCGTGCGTGACGGTGCCCAGGTCGCGGTCGTCATCGGTGGCGGCAACTTCTTCCGCGGCGCCGAACTCCAGCAGCGTGGCATGGACCGCGCCCGCTCCGACTACATGGGCATGCTCGGCACCGTGATGAACTGCCTCGCCCTCCAGGACTTCCTGGAGAAGGAGGGCATCCAGTCCCGGGTGCAGACCGCCATCACCATGGGCCAGGTGGCCGAGCCGTACATCCCGCTGCGCGCCGTGCGCCACCTGGAGAAGGGCCGCGTGGTCATCTTCGGCGCCGGTATGGGCATGCCCTACTTCTCCACCGACACCACCGCCGCCCAGCGCGCCCTGGAGATCGACGCCGAGGCGCTGCTCATGGGCAAGAACGGCGTGGACGGGGTCTACGACTCCGACCCCAAGACCAACCCCGACGCCGTCAAGTTCGACGCCCTCGGCTACGGCGAGGTCATCACCCGCGATCTCAAGGTCGCCGACGCCACCGCCATCACGCTGTGCCGCGACAACAAGCTCCCGATCCTCGTCTTCGAGCTTCTCGCGGAAGGCAATATCGCCCGCGCCGTGAAGGGTGAGAAGATCGGCACGCTGGTGGGCGACCAGGGCAGCCGGGACTGACCCGGGATCAACCCGGCCGTGGTGTGCGGCCCCGTAAGGGGGTCCTACCCAGGCCGGGGGATGGACAATGTCCTGCCGGTCGGGAACCGTGCAGGAAGAAGACGCGACGCAGCCGGCCGCCGCCGACAAGGAACCGCAGCCGGGCCTTACTCAAGACACGCAGGAGCAAGTGGTGATCGAAGAGACCCTCCTCGAGGCCGAGGAGAAGATGGAGAAGGCCGTCGTGGTCGCCAAGGAGGACTTCGCCGCGATCCGCACCGGCCGTGCGCACCCGGCGATGTTCAACAAGATCGTGGCCGACTACTACGGTGCCCCGACGCCGATCAACCAGCTGGCCTCGTTCTCCGTGCCGGAGCCGCGCATGGCGGTCGTGACGCCGTTCGACAAGAGCGCCCTGCGCAACATCGAGCAGGCCATCCGCGACTCCGACCTGGGCGTCAACCCCAGCAACGACGGCAACATCATCCGTGTGGTGTTCCCCGAGCTGACCGAGGAGCGCCGCCGCGAGTACATCAAGGTCGCCAAGGGCAAGGGCGAGGACGCGAAGGTCTCCATCCGCTCCGTGCGCCGCAAGGCCAAGGACGCCATCGACAAGCTCGTCAAGGACGGCGAGGTCGGCGAGGACGAGGGCCGTCGTGCGGAGAAGGAGCTGGACGACACCACGGCGAAGTACGTCGCCCAGGTGGACGAGCTTCTCAAGCACAAGGAAGCGGAGCTGCTCGAAGTCTGATGAGCGACTCTTCCTGGGGGGCGCCGCCACCGGCGGGACAGGCCGGGTACTGGGGGTCCACCGCGGGTGGGCCTGCCCAGGGGGCCGCCCCGGCGGGTCCCGCGTACGATGCGCCTGAGGCCCAGCAGACTCGCCCCATGCCCATCGTGCCCGAGGGACCCGCATACGGCGGAGACCAGGACGACGACCGGGGGGCCGCTCGGCTGAGCGGCCCCTTGTTCCGAGACGAGCCGTTCCAGGCCGGGGGACTCCCGGCCGAGACCCAGAACCCGGAGCCCATGCCCGACGTCCCGCAGCCGGCGCCAGCGCCGCAGAAGAAGAGCGCGGGCCGTGACCTGAGCGCGGCCATAGGCGTCGGTGTGGGACTCGGTGCGGTGATCGTCGCGTCCCTGTTCATCGAGAAGGCCGTCTTCGTCGGCGTGATCGCGGTCGCCGTCGTCGTCGGTCTGTGGGAGCTGACCAGCAGGCTCCAGGAGCGCAAGGGCATCAAGGCACCGCTGGTGCCGCTCGCGGTCGGCGGTGCGGCGATGGTCGTCGCCGGCTATGTGCGCGGTGCCGAGGGCGCGTGGGTCGCCATGGCCCTCACCGCTCTGGCCGCCCTGGTCTGGCGCATGACGGAACCCCCGGAGGGCTACCTCAAGGACGTCACGGCCGGCATCTTCGCCGCGTTCTACGTGCCTTTCCTGGCCACGTTCGTCGCGCTGATGCTCGCCGCCGACGACGGTCCCTGGCGGGTGCTGACCTTCCTGCTCCTGACGGTCGTCAGCGACACCGGTGCCTACGCGGTCGGCTGGCGCTTCGGCAAGCACAAGCTCGCCCCGCGCATCAGCCCCGGCAAGACGCGCGAGGGCCTGCTGGGCGCGGTGCTGTTCGCGATGGTCGCGGGCGCGCTGTGCATGCAGTTCCTGATCGACGACGGCGCCTGGTGGCAGGGCCTGCTGCTGGGCCTCGCGGTCGCGGCCAGCGCCACGCTGGGCGACCTCGGCGAATCCATGATCAAGCGCGACCTGGGCATCAAGGACATGGGCACCTTGCTCCCCGGTCACGGCGGCATCATGGACCGCCTGGACTCACTGCTGCCGACGGCGCCGGTGGTGTGGCTGCTGATGGTGGTGTTCGTCGGCAGCGGCTGACGTGGGCCGCGGTCTGCGTGGCCGTCGGCTCCCGGTGAGCCGCGTGCCGTAGGGCTTCCGGGCCCCCGTCCTGAACGCAGGGTGGGGGCCCGGTGTCGTAGCGCGGCCCCGGATGCCGCAGCAGAAATCGCCGGGCCGGACCGGCGGACGGCAGACTCCCTGAGAGGACGGCGTGTTCTGCGCCGTAAGCGCCGCAGGGAGTATGCCCATGCCCCTCGACCCAGCCGCCGCCCCGGTCGACCCGGCCTCCACCCCGCCCCCTCCGCCCGTGCGGTTCTGGCCCGTCGACGACCTGCCCGCGCTCGACCCCGACCCGCTCCTGGACGAACTGCTGCGCAACGAGCCGGTCACCCGGATCAGGCTGCCGCACGGCGACGGGCACGCCTGGCTGGTCACCCGGTACGAGGACGTCCGCTTCGTCACCTCCGACCCGCGCTTCTCCCGCGAGAAGGTCGTCGGCCGCGATGTCACCACGATGCGCCCGGTGCCGGTGGCCTCGCAGACGGCGGGTCTCCAGTACATCGATCCGCCCCGGCACACCGTGCTGCGCCGGGTCGTCGCCCGCGCGTTCACCGGGCGGAGCATGCAACGGCTGCGCCCGCTCGCGGAGCGCCGGGCCGCCGAACTGCTCGACGGGATGCAGCGCGCCGGCGCACCGGCCGACCTCATGGAACATCTGCACGGCCCATTCCCGATCGCCGTCCTCCGCGACTTCCTCGGCGTGGACGAGAAGGACTGGCACCGCTGGGCCGAGACGGGCGAGGCGCTGCTGTCCGCGGGCGCCGAGTCCAAGGAGCGCGCCATGGCGGCCGCCCAGGCCACCCGGGCCCGCATCGTCGAGCTGCTCCGGCGCCGCCGCGAGGAACCCCGCGAGGACCTGGCCGGAGTGCTGGCGCGGGCGGCCGAGACGGGCGAGATCACGGACGACGAGGCGATCTCCCTGGCCATCGCGGTCCAGGTCAGCGGCGGCCACGCGGTCCGCAACAACAGCGGTTCGATGATGTACGCGCTGCTCACCCACCCCCGGCAGCTGGAGCGGCTGCGCCGCGAGCCGGAGCTGCTGCCGCGGGCCGTGGAGGAGCTGTTCCGCTACGTCCCGCACCGAAACGGCGTCGGCATCCCCCGGGTCGCCACCGAGGACGTGCGGGTCGGCGGCCATCTGATCCGGGCCGGTGACGTGGTCTACAACGCGTACGTCGCGGCCAACCGCGATCCCGAGGTGTTCCCCGACCCCGGCGCCCTGGACTTCGACCGCGAGAACGCCGCCCACCTTGCCTTCGGCCACGGCCCGCACCACTGCCTGGCCGCCGTCATGGCCCGGATGGAGGCCGAGGTCGTGATCGGCTCCGTACTCACCCGCTTCCCCGGCATCCGCCTCGCCGTACCGCCCGAGGAGGTCGGGTTCCAGCGCCAGGGCCTGATCCGCGGACCGCGCACCCTGCCCGTGACCTGGTGACGGAACCTTTCGTACGCGCATGGCGTCTGCGCGTAGGACAGAGGCTGCCGGCATGACCACACAGGCGGGGACCATGATCTTTCTACTGCTCGGCGTCTTGGCGCTCCTCGTCGGCGGATGCGTCTGCGTGGTGTGGGCGGAGCGCGGCGGCCCACGCTGGGCCCGCGCCATCGCGACCGTGACCCTCGCCCTGGGCGCGCTGGCACGCAGCTCCTCGAAGAAGCGAGGCGGGTCCCGCGGCGGAACCAGCCTCGCGGACGGCGACGACTAGCCCCCCGGCCCACCGGCTCGCCTCGCAGGGTCACCCGATTGGATCTGCGACACTGGTACAGCCATGCCTAAGCCCGGAGAACTGATGTTGACCGGATGCTTAGCCTCGGCCTTTCACGAGGGTCTTGTCCGGTCCTTGATCAAACAAGTGGAGAGTACTGCTGACCTGCAACGATGGGACTCGCCTAAGGTCC
>NZ_JBVJRL010000028.1:30956-99804 GCF_055607665.1 Streptomyces sp. NPDC036984 | reverse complement strand
TACGTGGCCCGCGAGATCTACCAAGCCCTGCTCACATCCAGAAAGCAAGCCCCGGCACCAGTCCCCGCCGGTTGACATCCATAGGGGCATCAAACCCGCCGTCCGCTACGAAGCAACCGTGCTGGTCGCAGCCATCAACGAGTGGCTGTGACCAGCACTTTCACAACGCGCCCTAGAGGCCGAGCAGGTCGAGGTCCGTCGCCAGCTCCTTGAAGACCTCCCGCGGATCGGCGACCAGCTTGCGCTCCTGGAGCTTCAGCATGCCGCCCACCGCGGTGACCTCGGCCGCCAGGGTGCCGTCCGTCTTGCGTATCTCCTGCCGGATCCGGAAGGTCTTGCCGTCGCCCCACTCGAACACGCAGGTCACGTCGACCTCGTCACCGGCGAGCAGTTCCCGCAGGTAGCGGATGTTCGTCTCCAGCGCCACCGGACCCACGCCCTGGCCGATGATCCGGGCCTGGCTGATCCCGGCCGTCTGGAGCAGCGACCAGCGGGCGTGCTCCGCGTAGTTGAGATACACCGCCTGGTTGAGATGTCCCTGTACGTCGGTCTCGTAGCCGCGGACGGTCACGCGGACGGAAAACGGGTTGGCCACTGCTTGCCCTTCTCGCGTCGTGTTCTCCGGTCGACCGATCTTGACACGCCGGTCACACCCGGCGGGGCGAGGCGAGCAGATAGCGTGCTCTCGACCGTGGCTCGGTGTACTCGCCCGTCTGCCAGCCGGCCCGCTCCAGCGTGGCGGCACAGGCCGCCAGCGTCTCCGCGTCCGGCGCGTACACCGCGACCGCCTCCGGCTGCGGGGTCGCCCGGACCCGGTACCCGTCCGCGTCCCCGCCCGCCGGACGGTGCCCGGCCGCCTCCAGCGCCAGCGCCGCGGCCCGCACCAGATGCGTCCGCTCCCACCCGCACGGCCGGTCCACGGCGCCGTCGGGATGCGTCATCCGGCGCAGCTCCAGCAACCCCTGCCAGGCGCTGTGCACCTCGCGCCGCCGGGCCGGGCCGGACGCGGGCGGCTCTTCCTCGCCGCCGACCCGGGCCGCGAACACCCCCGTGTCCGGCGCCGGCTCCACCGGTGTCTCGGGCACCGCCTCACGTATCCGACGGCCCGCCGGGGTGAGGAAGTGGTCGTGCGGCGGCCGCGGGTGCCGGAAGGCCAGCCCCCGCTTCACCAGCGCCGCGAGCTGGGTCTCCGTACCGCGCAGCCGGCCGGTGACCGGGTCGGCGGCCTCGATCATCCGCCGCTGCGCGGCGGTCGGCGGTCGGGTCACGGCACGCTCCTTCCGGCGCCGTCGCGCGGGACCGCCAGGCGGCGGCCCGTTCGCAGCGTACGGCCCGGGTCTGACAACGCCCCGCTACTCCTGCGGCCGGATGTTCCACCCCGCCACCACCGGCCGCCCGTGCTCCGTGCCGAGGCGGCACAGCGTCCCCGTCGCGAGCTGGAAGAGCGCCCCGTGCTGGGGCGCGAGGCCCAGGCGGCGGGCGGTGAGGACCCGGAGGAAGTGGCCGTGGGCGATCAGCACGACGACGCCCTCGGCGTTGGCGAGCGCGGCGTCCGCCTTGGCCAGCATCCGGTCGGCGCGCTCGCCGACCTGCTCCGGGGTCTCGCCCGGGTGGTCCGGTGGCCCGGGCGCGACACCGTCCGTGAAGAGGAACCAGCCGGGCCGGCTGCGCTGGATCTCCGGGGTGGTCACGCCCTCGTAGCCGCCGTAGTCCCACTCGCGCAGGTCGGCGTCGACGCGCGCGTCCGGGAGCCCGATGAGCTGCGCGGTCTCCCGCGCCCGCTGCCGGGGGCTGACGAAGGCCGCCCCGATCCGGTGCGAGCGGATCAGCGGGACCAGCCGGCGTGCCTCCTCGCGCCCGTGCTCGGTGAGGGGGACGTCGGTGGAGCCGGTGTGCCGCCCGGACCGCGACCACTCGGTCTCACCGTGCCGGACGAGAAAGAGGTCACCCATGACGGCACGGTGTCACAGGGCCGCAGCCGCCCGCAGGACGGACTGCGCCAGACGGCTCCCCGGTCGCGCGCCGACGGCGTCCAGGTGGGCGGGGGACGTATCTGTCGTGCGGTCAGGTGCCGGGGTGGACCAGCGTGTACTCGGTGCCGAGGGCCTTGGCGCCGGTGTCGGCGTACAGGGTGGTCTCCCCGTCCGACCAGCGCACGACGAGGTCGTCGGCGGTACGGCCGTGGCGGAAGCCGCCGGCCGTCAGCACCTGCGCGTGCTGCCAGGAGCTGTTCGGGCCGCGCACCCGCGACCTGGCGCCGAGCCCCGCCACCGAGGTGTCCGGGTAGGTGTCGAGCGCGCCGTCCGCCCAGCGCACGAGCAGGTCCCCGGTGGCCGTTCCGCCGAAGTCGCCGCCGGCCAGCAGGGCGGTCCTGGTCCAGGTGCCGTTCGCCGCGAGGAGCCGCGTGCCGGTGCCGAAGCCGCCGGCCCCCACCCCGGCGTACAGGGTGAGTGCCCCGTCGGCCCAGCGGACCAGCAGTCCGGTGCCCTGGCCGTCCTGGAACGCCCCGGAAGTGAACTGGACGGCGTTCTTCCACGCGGAGCCGGCCGGCGCCATCCGGATCTCCCGGCCCAGCCCGGAGGGGCCGGGCTGCGGGTAGAGCGTGACCTCGCCGTCGGACCACCGCACCAGCAGGCCGGACCGGTCGCCGCCGGTGAAGGTGCCGCCGGTCACGGTCCGGGCGTGCGTCCAGGTGGAGTTGGCCTGCCGCAGCCGCTTCTCGGCGCCGAAGCCGCCCTTGCCGTCGCCGGGATGCAGGGTGACCCCGCCGTCGGACCAGACCACGAGCAGATCGCCGCGCAGGTCGCCGGTGTAGTCGCCGGAGGTTATGAGCGCGGCCTTGCGCCAGCGTGCGGCGCCGCCCGGCAGGGTGCCCTTCAGGCCCCGGTACGGGGGCAGATCGGTGGGCGGGGCCTGGTCGGCGACGGCGTTCGCGAGGAGGTTCGCGGCGTCGGCGCCGAAGGCCGTGCCGTAGCTGATGTAGTCGACGTTGGCGTCGTTGCCGCCGCCGTTGTAGCCGCCGAGGTTGCCGATGACGTGCCCGGTGCGGGCGTCGTCCTTGTAGTCGGTGATCCACGGGCTGCCGGACACTCCGCCGTAGTAGCCGCCGCAGGTCATCGACAGCTGCCGGTAGCCGCGGAGCTGCTTCGTCGGGACCGTGCACTTGACGGCGCGTCCGGCGCTGTTGTGCCGGTGGGAGGGGTAGCCGACGACGGTGACCTTCCGGTGGGTGTAGCCGGAGGGCCGGGTGAAGGTCAGTCCGCCGCCCACCGCGTCCTGGAGGGACTTGCCGCGCTGGTTGGCCGAGACCCGGGCGAAGGCCGTGTCCAGGTCGGACCATGGCTTCTTGGTGGTCGTCGAGCCCCGGTCGGGCACGTATCGCGGGTCGATGAAGACGCGCTGGATGTGGAAGATGCCGTACGGCTGCCGGTCCGGGGCCGCGCCTTTGACGAACTTCGGGACGAAGATGTAGTCGCTCTTCATGTTCAGCGCGCAGTGGGCCGCGGTGAGGACGATGTTCCGGGCCGGAGTGTCGATCACGCTGCCGGTGCAGTGCCAGGTGGTGCCGCTCGGTCCGTCGGAGCCGAAGAACGTTCCCACCAGCCGGGTGCCCTTGAACAGGGTGCCCTTCGGCCGGGCCGCCGCGGCGGCCGAAGCGCCCGGCCCCGACGGCAGCTGCCGTTCCGCGTCCAGCGGCCGGGCGCCGGCCATGCGCTCCGCGGTCCAGAACCGCGCGGCCTGCCGCGCTTCCTGCCCGGCCGAGGCCCCGGAGGGCGTGGACGACCCGGAGGACGTCGGTGACCCGGCGGGATCGTCCGACCCGGACGGCGCGGCGGGCGCGGGCGGTGTGGGTGATCCCGGCACCTCGGACACCCCGGGCGCCTCGGATACCCCGGATGTCCCGGGCGCCTCGGCGCGGGCGGCCGGCGCCGCGAGTGCGAGCAGCGCCGCGCACAGCACGGCGACGGCCGTACGGCGTTGTCCGTACGAGAACACTGATGCTCCCCCTGGTCATCGGCTGGAACCGGACCGGGGACGGCGGTGCGGCGCTGGTCGGACGCGCACCGGCGGCCGGTGTGCCCGCCCCGCCTCGCGCGGGGCCCCGGTCGTTGCCGGATGATCTTCGCACGAATGAGCGAAACGGGCTACACGGACTACTGCCGGTACCCGCTCAGGAAGCGTCCGATCCGGCCGATCGCCGCCTCCAGGTCGTCCGCGTGCGGCAGGGTCAGGATGCGGAAGTGGTCGGGGGACGGCCAGTTGAAGCCGGTGCCCTGGACCACCTGGATCTTCTCGCGCAGCAGCAGGTCCAGGACGAACTTCTCGTCGTCGTGGATGCGGTGCACCTTGGGATCGATACGCGGGAACGCGTACAGCGCGCCCTTGGGCTTGACGCAGGAGACGCCCGGGATCTCGTTCAGCTTCTCCCAGGCCACGTTCCGCTGTTCGTGCAACCGGCCGCCCGGCAGGGTCAGTTCCCGGATGGACTGGCGTCCGCCGAGCGCGGCCTGGATGGCGTACTGTGCGGGCGCGTTGGCGCACAGCCGCATGGAGGCCAGCATGGTCAGGCCCTCCAGGTAGTCCTTGGCGTGCTGCTTCGGGCCGGTGACCACCAGCCAGCCGGACCGGAAGCCCGCCACCCGGTAGGTCTTGGACAGCCCGCAGAAGGTGAGGACGACCAGGTCGGGAGCGAGGGCCGCGGCCGAGTGGTGCACGGCGTCGTCGTACAGGATCTGGTCGTAGATCTCGTCGGCGAAGACCATCAGGCCGTGCCGGCGGGCGAGATCGAGGATGCCCTCCACGACCTCCTTCGGGTACACGGCGCCGGTCGGGTTGTTCGGGTTGATGATGACCACGGCCTTGGTGCGATCCGTGATCTTCGACGCCATGTCGGCCAGATCCGGGGTCCAGTCGGCCTGTTCGTCGCACAGGTAGTGGACGGCCTTGCCGCCGGCCAGGGTGGTGACGGCCGTCCAGAGGGGGAAGTCCGGGGCGGGGATCAGGACCTCGTCGCCGTCCTCGACCAGCGCCTGGACCGCCATGGAGACCAGCTCCGAGACGCCGTTGCCCAAGTAGACGTCGTCCACGTCGACTTCGAGGCCCAGGCTCTGGTAGCGCTGGGCGACCGCGCGGCGGGCGGAGAGGACGCCGCGGGAGTCCGTGTAGCCGTGCGCCCGCGGCAGCATCCGGATCATGTCCTGGAGGATCTCCTCCGGCGCCTCGAAGCCGAAGGCCGCGGGGTTGCCGGTGTTCAGGCGCAGCACGCTGTGCCCCGCCTCCTCCAGCGCGTTGGCGTGCTCGATCACCGGGCCGCGGATCTCGTAGCACACCTCGCTGAGCTTGTTGGACTGCCGGAACTCCATGCGCCCCTCCGGAAACTCGTGTTACTTGGTTTTACCAAGTGAAAGCTTGGAAAGTCCAACAACGCGTCTAGACTGCGTCGCATGTCACCTCGCCGAAGCTACGACCAGTACTGCTCCGCAGCCCGCGCCCTCGACCTCGTCGGCGACCGCTGGACCCTGCTGATCGTCCGGGAGTTGCTCGCCGGCCCGCGCCGTTACACGGACCTGCATGCCGATCTGCCCGGCGTGAGCACGGACGTACTCGCCTCCCGGCTGAAGGACATGGAACGGGACGGCCTGACGACCCGACGACGGCTTCCCCCGCCGGGTGCGGCGTACGTGTACGAACTCACCGACCGCGGACGTGAGTTGCTGCCTGTACTTCAGGCGCTGGGGAAGTGGGGCGAGGCCGAGCTGGGGGAGCGGCGGCCCACCGACGCGGTGCGCGCACACTGGTTCGCACTGCCGCTGCTGCGGGCGCTCGAGGGGCAGGGCACCGTCGAAGTGCGGCTGGAGGAAGGGGAGTTCCATCTGTACGTCGGCGCCGAGAGCGGGCCGGTGTACGGTGACGGGCCCGCGCCCGGCGAGGCCGACGCCCGCCTGGTGATGGACGCGGCGACCTGTGAGGCCATCGCCCGGGGGGAGACGGGCCTGCCGGACGCGGTACGGGACGGACGGGTGACGGTGACCGGCGACGGCACGCTCGCCAAGGCGCTGCGGGAGGCATGAGGGCGAGCCGTGCCCCGAACCTCGTCCTTCCGCCCGACCGAGTCCGGTGGGCGGGTGGGCGCCTGAGAAGGCCCGCCGGCAGGCGGGCCTTCACGCTACACCGGCCGTCCGGATCCCCGGGTCAGCGCATAGCCCCCGATCCCGGCGAGCGCGGCCAGCACGGCACCGATCCCGGTCCACACCCACCGGTCGGACCACCAGCCGGAGGACCAGCCGTCGTCCGAGCCGAAGCTGGACAGCACGGCCGCCTTCGAACCGCCCTCGCCCTGCTCGGACTTGACGGCGATGCCGGGGACGAGCGGCTTGCCCAGCGAGCCGTCCACCGCGGCCGCGCCGCCGATGTCCTTGGAGTCGACGCGCACCTCGGCGCTCACCGGCTGCCCGAGGTCGGCGGCGCCGAGGTCCACGACCGTCAGCCGCAGGTAGTACGTGCCCGGCAGCGGGTCGTTTGCCCACGGCTCCGACCAGCCGCGCACGGTACGCAGCACACAGGCCAGCTCGACCGAGGAGGCGCCCTGCGCGGCGGTACGGGTCGCCGCCCCGTACTGGCAGGACTGGCGGCGCCGCAGTCCGTCGTACACGTCGAGCTGCCAGGTCTGCGCGCCGTGCGTGGCAGGGAGCTTCACCGTCGCCTCGACGGTGGGCCGCTGCCCGGTGTCCGCCGGGAACGACCAGTACAGGTAGTCGCCGGTGGAGCCGGAGGCGGTGGCCTGCTGCCCCTGCTCGATCTCCGTGGCCGTACGGAAGGAGGTGCCCGCCCGGGTGGGTGCCTTGTCGTCGCCGGAGGCGCTCGGGGAGGGCGAGGAGTCGGCGGCGGCCGGTCCGGCGGCCAGCCCCAGCGCCAGCAGTGCGGCGCCGAACACACGGGTGATACGCATCAGTTCGTCCTCCAGACGGCGACCCGCCAGCGTGACAGCCAGCCCCACAGCAGACCGGCCAGGAAGCCGATCAGCACCAGCGCGCCGAGCAGCCACCAGCCACGGCCGAGACCGAAGGCGGCCACGTCGTGGTGGCCCGACGGCCCGTCCACGACGTCGACGGTCAGCTCCAGCGGCAGGCCGGGCGTGGTCTTGACGCCCGCCGCGGCCGAGAAGGAGCTGGTGACCTGGAGGCACACCGTCTCGGCGGTCGCCGTGTCGTCGTCGCTGTCCGGCCTCGGATAGCGCAGACCCGTGGAGATGACGTCCGTACGGCCGGTACCGGCGGCCTCGCCGCGGACGATCTCCCGCCCGTGCACCGTCACCGCCCGCAGCAGCACGCCGTAGTCCGGGTCGACGGCCCGGTCGTCCGCCACGCTCACCGCGGCGCGCAGCTCCTGGCCGGGCTCGACGTCGACCTTGTACCAGCGCTGCCGGCCGAACTCCGCCCGGTCGGTGTACAGGCCGGACTTCAGGGCCGGTGCCTTCTCACACCGGTCGGCGCCCTCGGTGGCCACCGGCGTGACCACCGGATCCGCGGCCCGGTCGACCAACTCCCCGACCCGGTCGCTCAGTTCCTCCTTGTGCCGCACGTCGGTGTAGGTGCCGCCGGTCGCGTCCGCGATGCAGCTGAGCTGGTCGCGGGTCTTGGCGTCCGGCACCAGTCCGAGGGTGTCGATGGTCAGCCCGATGCCCTTGGCGGCTATCTCCCGGGCCACCTCGCACGGGTCGAGCGGCTGGCAGGTGTCCTCGCCGTCACTGATCAGCACGATACGGCGGGTACCGGAGCCGCCGTCCAGGTCGTCCGCCGCCTTCAGCAGCGCGGGCCCGATCGGCGTCCAGCCGGTCGGTGCCAGCGTGGCCACGGCCGTCTTCGCGTCGGTCCGGTTCAGCGGGCCGACCGGGTAGAGCTGTGCGGTGTCCTTGCAGCCCTCCTTGCGGTCGTTGCCGCGGTAGTTGGCGCCGAGTGTGCGGATGCCGAGCTGGACCTCCTCCGGGGTCGCGTCGAGCACCTCGTTGAACGCCTGCTTCGCCGCGGCCATCCGGGTCCCGCCGTCGATGTCCCGGGCACGCATGGAACCGCTGACGTCCAGCACGAGTTCGACCTTGGGAGCGGCCTGCTCCGTCTCGTCGGCGACCGCTCCGGCGGGACACGCGATCCCGGCCGTCAAGGCGGCGAGCAGAGCGCAGACTCCCGCCGCCAGCCGTTGTCTTCTGATCATCGCCGGATCCTATTGATCAGACGTGCCGCGCTCCAAAACGAACGAACGGATTCGGCAGAGACGCCCACTGGTCGCCGGGTGTCGTCGGGGACAGTCTCATCAGGGTCAGTGCCTTGGCCGGCAGCGGTTCGTGGCGGAGGGCCATGAGGTCATGGGAGTCCCGGAGGTCCACAGCGGCTGCGGACAGGGCCGTGGCCAGTGCCGGGCCGGAGCCTGCCGTGCCGGCCAGGGCTCCGGCGACCAGGGAGCCGAAGAGTTTGCGGCGCAGGGTGGTGTCGTCGTCGCTGATCAGGCGGCCGGTGAGGGCGGGCGGGGTGATGCCGTGACGGGTCAGCCGGGCGGGGCTGATCCGGATGTCGGCCAGGTCGCGGTAGACCAGGCGCCGGGGAGTGCCGTCGGCCGCCAGGACGACCAGCAGGTTCTGGCCGTGGGCCTCCAGGGCCACGCCGAGGTCGAGCACGCGCAGGCCCACCGTGAGCGCCAGCCGGGTGAACGCGGCCAGCCAGCCGGGGGATTCGGGCAGGGACGTGGTGGCGAGCGCGGCCACCGGGAGGACCTGCTCACCCGGTCCCGCGTACACCTGCGGCGACTCCCGCAGCAGCGCGGCCACGTCGGGGGAGTGGGCCGTGACCGCCCCCAGCGTGCGGGTGATGTGCAGCAGACCGTCCGTGCGCGCCACCAGTTCCTCGGCGAGGGACGACAGCGCCGCCGCGGACTCCACCGAGTACGGCGAGATGGTCCGCACCGACGACGTCAGCCGGGCGCTGAGCGCGGTCTTCACATGCGGGCCGTCGGGCAGCGCCAGGGTGCGCAGGGACATCAGCGGACGGGCGGGGCGCCAGACGTCGTACGAACGCTGCAGCACGTGAGCGGCCTGCCAGGGGTGCACCGGCACCAACAGCCGCTCGCCGTCCCGCAGTTCCGTCGGCCAGTCCCCGGACACCAGGCACTGGTCCACCGGCACCGGCACCGTGCCCAGCTCCACCACCGGCCCGTGCTCGGGGCCGTACGCCAGCTGGTCCGCCGCCGAGAAACCGGGCCGCGAACGGCAGTTGGGATGGAACGGATGCCCGTCGACCACCCGCCGCTCCCACTCCCAGTCCTTCCCCCAGCCTTCGGCCGGAGGGACCCCCACCGGCCACTCCTTCGGGTGATCCGCGCCGGCCCGGGACAGCGCCAGCGAGGCCACGCTGTCCGCCAGCTCCGCCGCGAAGGCGGCTGCGTGCGGCACGCGGAGGGCGCTCATCAGGCGCGCCGGATCGTCGTAGGCTTCCTGGCCGAGGCGGACCGCGGTGACGTACGCGCGCGTGGCGTACGGATCCGCGTGCGGCCCGTGCAGCGTCCGGCCGTCGGCCAGGCGCAGGGCGAGGCCGTGCGCCCCGCGCACCCGGCCGGCGACCCACGGCAGCGGCTCATGGGCCAGCGCCCGCCACAGCCGGGTCAGCACAGCGGCGCGGGCACCCGGCAGTTCCGCCGAGTACCGGGGCAGCAGGCCGGGCCGGACGGCGGCCAGCTCCTCGGCGATCCGGGCCTCGGCGGTGGGGGGACGGTGCACGGTCGGCTCCTCGGGTACACGGCGCACGGCACGATTGTCGGGGACGACAGACATACTGATCACGACCGGTCGCCGGCCGGCGCACCGGGTGCGCGCAGCAGGCGGCGGGCCGCATGAACGACGAACGAATGGAACGCGTGGACCACACACCCCCCACCGGTGAGGCCGGCCGCCGCGCCGACGGGTACGCGGCAGCCCCCCTGCTCAACTGCCTGCTGCGGGAGGTGGCCGAGCCGCTCCCGGAGGACGGGGACCACCGGGTCCACCGGCTGCCGGACGGCCGGCTGCTGCGGGTGCGCGCCGGGCGGCGCCCCACGGACCCCGAGGTCTACACGGCCGGGTCCTGGCACCGCATCGGCCACCCGGAGCTGGTCAAACTGGTCGCCGAGGAGCTGCGCCGGCACACCGGGCTGCCCGGCGGCGACCTGCCCGCCGAGATGATCGACAGCCGGGACGCGGTCGCCGCCCTGCTCAGCGCCCGCGCACGGGCGACGGCGCCGAAGGACCCGTATCTGCGCTCCGAGCAGTCCCTGCTCACCGGCCATCCGTACCACCCCGCCCCCAAGGCGCGCGGCGGCGGCCCGGTCGCGTCCTGGCTGCCGTACGCCCCCGAGGCGCACGCCCGCTTCCCGCTGGTGCTGCTCGGCGTCCGGGAGGACCAGATGGCCGAGGAGGGCGACACCCGCGCCCTGGACGCCCTCGGCACGGCCCCGCCCGGCTACCGGCTGCTGCCCGCCCACCCCTGGCAGCTCGACCTGACCGCCCGCGACCTCGCCCCCGCGTTCGCCGACGGCCGGCTGCTGCGGCTCGGCACGACCGCGGGCGACACCTGGCCCACGGCGGCGATCCGGACGGTGTACGAGCCCGGGCGCGATCTGTTCCTGAAGTTCAGCCTGGACGTCCGCATCACCAACGACATCCGCCGGCTGTGGCGCCACGACCTGCGCCGGCTGCGCCGTACCGACACCGCCGCCGGGTGCGCCTTCGCGGCGATGGGCCCGCCCGCGGCCTGGCTGAGCGACCGCGGCTACCGCACGGCGGTGTTCGCCTTCGAGGAGCTGGCCGTGCTCGTCCGGGACGGCCTGCGCGGCCACCTCCTGCCGGGTGCCACCCCGCTGCTCGCGGCCGGCCTCGCCGAGGGCTTCGACGGCAGCCCGCTGGCCGCCACGGCCGATCCGGCGGGCTGGTGGCAGGCGTATCTGCGGCAGGTCGTGCCGCCCGCCCTGACCGCGTTCGACGGCCACGGGGTGGTCCTGGAGGCCCACCTCCAGAACACCCTCGTCGCCGTGGACGCGTCCGGAACGCCCGTGCAGGCCCTGTTCCGGGACGCGGAGGGCGCCAAGCTGCTCCCGGACGTCTCCCGGGCGGCCGGCTGGGAGCGGCTGGTCTACTGCCTGGTCGTCAACCACCTGACCGAGATCGCCGGCGCCCTCGCCGACCACCACCCCGGCTTCGACCCGTGGCCCGCCGTCCGACGCGAACTCGCCCGGCACGACCTGCCCGAGATCCCCGCCCTGCTCACCGCGCCCACCCTGCCCGGCAAGACCAACCTGCTGCTGCGCTGGACCGGCGCGGACGGCGCGGACGCCCGCTATCTGCCCCTGCCGAACCCGCTGGCCGGCACCTGACCCGGCTCAGGTCAGCGGGCGGTGCCGAAGTCCTGGGTCCAGTAGCTGCCGGGCTGCGCGAGACCGACGCCGATCTCCTTGAACCCGCAGTTGAGGATGTTGGCCCGGTGGCCCGGGCTGGACATCCAGCCCGCCATGACCTCCTCCGGGGTGGTGTAGCCGTAGGCGACGTTCTCCCCGTAGCTGCTCCAGGCGTAGCCGGCGGCGGTGATGCGGTCGCCCGGGGCGGAGCCGTCGGAACCGGTGTGGGACATGGTCTGGTGGGCCGCCATGTCCGCGCTGTGGGCCTGCGCGGCCTTGGTGAGCGCCGAGTTGAGGGTGAGCGGCTGGCATCCGGCCTTGGCGCGTTCGGCGTTGACGAGCTGGACGATCCGCGTGCTGACCGTGGACGCCGTGGCGGTGGGCTTCGGGGTGCTCGGCGCGGCAGGGGCCGTGGACGCGGCGGCGGTGGCCTTGGGGGTGCTGGGCGCGGGCTTGGGGGGCGTGGGCGTCGGCGCGGTCGTGTGGGGTGCGGCCGGCTTCGTCGCGCTGGGGTGAGCGGGGGCCGCGGGCGTCGGCGCCGCGCTGGTCCAGGGCGCGCGGGGGGCGTCACCGTTGCGGTGGTGATGCCGGTGGCCGTGGTGCCACGGCGCCGTGGGCGTGCTCGTCGCGGCGACGTACGGCTGGTCGCCCGTGCCGTAGGGCCAGTCGGAGCAGGCCAGGGCCACGGACGGTACGCCCACGGCGCCGATGGCGACGGCGGCGACGACTATGCGCCGGTAGTGCTGCGTCTTGCGGTGCTTGCCCATGCGTGGAACCTCACTCGGTGATCGCCGGGCGCTCATTCTCAGGACGGCTTCACGGGGAGCGCAAAGGGCTCTTCTACTACCTTGCTTCGTAGCTCCGGGCGCCTCTTGCCAGGCGGCTGCTTTGCTGTCGACTTCGCGTCCGCGACGTTTGCTGAGGGCTGCCGCACCGTCAGGAGAGCGGCACGCGCGGCGGATGCGGGCAGGTGCCGAGCGAGCGGCGAGCCCGCACGCGAACGGCCACCCGCACCCCCCTCAAGCCGGACAAATCCTATTTGTCGACAGGGTGGTGTCTACTACCGCGCCCGGCTAGTAGCCGACCTGCGCGTGAGGGATGTCACATCGCATCGCCGATGCGGCGTGGAAGACACCCGGGCGGGTGGAGATGCGGCCGGGCATGACCGGACCGGACTCCATCCCGCCCGTGGTGCGGCGGACGTGCCGCTCAGGCCGAGGCGAGTGCGGCGAGCGTGGACTCCAGGTCGCGCAGTCCGGGGCGGGGCGCGTTGACCAGGACGGCCATGTTGCCCGGCGGGTGGGCGTTGTCGTGCATGAGCTGGTGGGCCAGGCCCACCTCGGCCAGATCGCCGCACCACGACAGGCACGGGTCCAGCCGGCCCGATCCGACCAGTTCGGTCACCTCACGGCACTCGCGCGAATTGGCGTAGTGCGAGCCCTGGAGCCGCTTCTGCCGCATCCAGAAGTGCCGCAGGTCGGTGTCGGCGTTGTAGCCGCTGGTGCCGCCGCAGATCACCACCATGCCACCCGAGTCGCACACGTACATCGAGGTCGGGATGGTGTCCTGACCCACGTGCTCCAGCACGATGCGCGGCGACCGGCGCTCGCCGAGGATGTCCCAGATACGGCGGCCGAAGGCGCGCGCGCCGTGCGTCCAGCGTGCCATCGCCTCATCGTCCGTGGTGTCGGGCAACCGGCCCCAGTGGTCGAACTCCTTGCGGTTGATGACGCCCGCGGCGCCCAGCCGCATGCAGTGCTCGGCGCGGGCGTCGTCGGAGATGACCGCGATCGGGACGCCACCGTACATCCGGACGATCTGGATGGCCATGGAGCCGAGGCCGCCCGCGCCGCCCCAGATGAGCACCGGGTCGCCGGGCTGTACGACGTGCGGGGGCCAGCCGCGCAGCTGCCGGTAGGCCGTCACGCCGGTCAGCATGAAGCAGGCCGCCTCTTCCCACGTGAGGTTCGCGGGCTTGGGGTGGCACTGGTACTCGTCGACGACGGTGAACTGCGCGAAGGAGCCGTAGTTGTTCTCGTAGCCCCACACGGCCTGCGTCGAGGAGAGGACCGGGTCGGCGCCCAGCCTGATGTCGGCGGCCGTCTCGTCCCACTGGAGCCCGGACAGCACGACCTCGGAGCCGACCCGGACGTCGCGGACGCCCTCGCCGACCGCCCACACCACGCCGGCGCCTTCCGACCCGCCGATGTGGAAACCGCTCTGGTCGCCGGCCTTCGCGCGGGCGGCTATGACGTCGAGCGGGTAACCGAGCGCCGACCAGACGTTGTTGTAGTTGATCCCGGCGGCCATCATGAGCACCAGGACCTGGCCGCGGCCCACCTCGGGCACCGGCAGTCGTTCGATTTCGAAAGCGCTGCTCGGCGGTCCGTACCGCTCCGGGCGGATCACCGAGGCGTACATCTGCTCGGGCACGCTGCCCAGGGGCGGAAGTTCGCCCAGTTCGTAGACCGACTTCACCATCACCGGCATCCTTTCCAGTAACCCGCCTCCGCTGAACACGGGGACGATCAGTCGGGCGCACCCCGGGTTCGGGTGGCCGTCGATCCTGTGGTGCTCAGCTCTTCCCGAGCGCCGAAACCACCGAGCGGATGGTCGGGTGGCGGTACAACTCACGCAGGGGCAACGGCGGCAGGCCGCCGGCCCGCAGGCGCGCCCCGATGCGGACCGCGAACAGGGAGTTGCCGCCCAGCTCGAAGAAGTCGTCGTCCAGCCCCACCGGGACGCCCAGCACCGAGCCCCACACCTCGCGCAGCCTGGATGCCAGGTCGTCGCCGTCCGCGGGCGGGTCGAGCGGCTCCGCCGGGGCTGCCGGCCGCGGCAGCTTCGCCGCGTCCAGCTTGCCGTTCGTGGTCAACGGCAGGGCGTCCAGGGCGGTCACCGTGGTCGGCACCATGTATTCGGGCAGGATCTCGGCGGCCCGCTTGCGCACGCCCGACGTGTCATCGGAACCACCGGGCGCCAGCACCACGTACGCGTCGATCCGGGCGGTGGCCGCGTCGTTCGGATCGTCCCGGTGCACCACGACGGCCGCCGTGCGCACGTCCGGGTCCTCCAACAGCACCGCGCGGATCTCGTCCAGCTCGATGCGGAACCCGCGCACCTTCACCTGGCTGTCGATGCGCCCCAGGTGTTCCAGTGCGCCGTCCGGCCTCAGCCTGCCCAGGTCGCCCGAGTGGTAGACCCGGCCGCCCGGCAGCAGCGGGTCCTCGGTGAAACGCTGAGCGGTCAGGTCGTCCTGGTTGAGGTAGCCGGACGCCACCCCGGCCCCGCCTACCCAGATCTCCCCCGGCACACCCGGGGGCAGCAGCCGCCCGGACGGGTCCACCACGTACAGGTGCCAGCCGGGCAGCGCCGGCCCCACCGACCGTGACCCGGCCAGCGCGTGCCGCCGGGTGACCGTCTGGTGCGTGACGTGCACGGTGGTCTCGGTGATGCCGAACATGTTCACCACCCGGCACACCGACTCGGGGTGCGCGTCGAACCACGGCAGCAGCGCCCGCTGGTCCAGCGGCTCGCCGCCGAACACCACCAACCGCACCAGCAGGTCGTCGTGCGGTACTTCGAGGAGCTGGCCGAACGCCGACGGGGTCTGGCTGAGCACGGTGACCCGTTCCGCCGCCAGCAGGTCGCGGAACCTCTCCGGTTCACGGGAGACGAAGTACGGCACCACGACCAGCCGGCCGCCGGTGAGCAGACAGCCCCAGATCTCCCACACCGAGAAGTCGAACGCGCTGGAATGGAACAGGGTCCACACGTCCGACGACCCGAGCCCGTACTCCTCGCGGGTCGCGTCGACCAACGCGACGACGTTGCGGTGCGGCACCACCACGCCCTTGGGTCGGCCCGTCGATCCGGACGTGTAGATCACGTACGCGGGGTCGTCCGGCGACGCCGAGCCGGTGCGCGGTTCCGCCCCGGCCGCGAGTACGTCGTCCGGTGTCATCAGGGCGGCGGCGCCGGGGAGTTCGGGCAGCCGCGTGACCACCAGTCGCAGGTCGGCGTCCTGCGCGGTGTAGGCCAGCCGCTCGGCCGGATAGGCGGGGTCACTGGGCACGTAGGCGGCGCCCGCCTTGAGCACGCCCAGCAGGGTGACGACGAGTTCCGCGGTGCGCTCCAGGCACACTCCGACGCGGTCGCCGTCCGACACACCGAGCGCGCGCAGTCCGCCGGCCACCGCGTCCGAGCGTTCGTCCAGCTCGCCGTAGGTGAGGGAGACCTCGCCGTCGGTGAGCGCCACCGCGTCGGGGTTGCGGGCCGCGACCGCGCGGAACGCCGCGTCGATCCGCGTCGGCGTGGTCGTGAGCGCCTGGGCCGGCCGGCCCAGCAGGGCCACCCGCTCGCGTTCCGCCGCGTCCAGCAGCTCTACCGCGTCGGCGTCGTCAACGTACGGGTCCGCCAGTACCTGGCGGTGCACATGCGCCAGGTGCCGGGTGAACTGCTCGACCTGCGCCGGCGAGATCCGCCCGGCCTGGTGGTCGCAGCGCAACCGGGCCGTGTCGCCCTCGCGCCACGACGAGAACGTCAACGGAAACGGCGGCACGAGGCAGGGCCGGTACTCGGCGGTCCCGCGGTCCCCCGCGAAGTCCACGTCGGACACGAGCAGTCCGGCCGCGGCCGGTTCACCGGTCGGTTCGTCGGCGGCTCCGGGTGTCACCCGAACCGCGCCCCGGTCGGTGCCGATGACCGCCCAGCCGGGGGAGTCGACCGATGCGTAGCGCACCAGGGTGATCGCGAGCGCGGTGCGCCAACTGTCCGCGGTCCCGGCCTCGGACTGCGGCAGGACCAGCTCGAAGGCGCCCGCGGGCACCGGGTCGGGAGCCGCGGCCCAGTCCGGCACCGCCGCCGCCGCGACCGCCACCATGTCGGTCCCGCCCGGCTCCGCCGGCTCCACCGGGTCCGCACCGCTCAGCACGGCCGCCGCCGTCCGCAGACCGGCCGCGTCCAGGAATCCCCGGTCCGCCACCAGCACCAGGTCCGCGACGCCGTCCCGGTAGCGCAGCAGGGTGCACCGCAGGCCGGTCGCCGCCCGGCCCGTCTCGGCCTCGCGCCGCCGTAGGGCGACCGGTTCGGTCGACCCGGCGGGCACGTCCTCCACCCACAACCGGGACCAGCCGGGCACGTCCGGCGCCTCCGGGCGGACCGCCTCGGTGAGCCGGACGGCCAGCGCGTGGCATCGGGCACCTGAAAACACATGTCCTCCTGGTCAGTGAGCGGTGAAGCCGCCGTCGACGGTCAGCACCGAGCCGGTCACCTGCGCCGAGTCGTCCGACACGAGGAACACCACGGCCCCGGCGACGTCGTCGGGCTCGACCAACCGGTTCATCGGCTGCGACTGGGTGAACGCCGCCACGTGCTCGTCCGCCGGGACGTCCAGCGCGCGGGCGATCTCCCGCAGCATCCGGCCCTCGCCCTCGGCGGTGTCCCGCACATTGCCCGGGCACACCGCGTTCACCCGCACCTTCATCGGCGCGTAGTCCAGCGCCGCGGCCTTGGTCAGCCCGATCAGCCCGTGCTTGGCCGCCACATATCCGGCGAAGTGCCGGTAACCGACCAGTCCGGCGGTGGACGCGATGTTCACGATGCTGCCCGAGCGCTGGTCGCTCATGGCCTTGCCGACTTCGCGGATCAGCCGCCACGCCCCGGTCAAGTCGACGTCGAGCATCAGTGACCACTCGTCCTCGGTGATCTCGTGCACCTGCTTGCCCGAAGGCGCGGCGATGCCCGCGTTGTTCACCACCGCGTCGATCCGGCCGTAGCGCTCACCCGCCAGCTGCACCGCGTCCCGCACCGACGCGGTGTCGCGCACGTCCGCCTTCACGGTGAGCACCGACGCGCCCCGGCCCCGGCACAGCGCCCCCGTGTGCTCCAGCTGGCCGGCCGACCCCAGCGGGTACGGCACGCCCGACAGGTCCCCGCACACGTCCAGCAGCACGAGGTCCGCGCCCTCGGCGGCGCAGGCGACCGCGGTGGCGCGGCCGATCCCGCGGGCCGCCCCGGTGATGACGACGACTTTCCCGGTCAACCGCATCGACTGTCTCCCTAGCCCGTGGTGTCGATCAGCTTGAGCAGGTCGGGTGCCGAATCGGTCAGGTACATGTGCCCGCCGGGCAGCTCCACGTACTCGAAACCGGCGCCGGCCACCTCGGACCAGCGGGCGCATTCGGCCGCGGTCACCAGCGTGTCGTCCGACCCGCGCAAAGACGTGATGGGGGCCGGCAACCGGCCGTCGGTGCTCGGACGGTAGTTCTCGTGCATCTCCACGTCGGCGCGCAGCGTCGGCAGGATCAGCTCGCGCATCTCCGGATCCTCCAGCGCCTCGTGGCTGAACCCGGCGAACTGCGACACCCGTGCCAGGAACTCGTCGTCGCTCAGGCCGGTGGCGCGCTGGGGCCGCTGGGTGTGCGGTTCCGGCGACCCGCTGACGAACAGGTGCCGCAGCACCAGGCCCGGGTGCGCGGCCACCCGATGCGCCAGCTCGTAGGCCAGGACCGCGCCCATGCTGTGCCCGAACAGCACCACGTCGGTCAGACCGTCGAGCTGCCGTACCAGCTCCGGCAGCAGCTCGTCCGCCGCGACCACGGCGTCCCGGTAGGGCTCGACGTCGATCCGCCGCTCCCGACCGGGCAGCTGCACCGGTACGACGACCAGCCGATCACCCGCATGCGCCGACCACGGATGGAAGAACGAGGCTCCCGCCCCGGCGAACGGCAGGCATACCAGTGCGATCTTCACTTTTCTCCCCCTCAGGCAGGCTGGCCGATGGGCCTGACGATGATGGTGTTGATGTCCACGGGCGACGGCTGGCTCAGCGCGAACACGATCGTGTCGGCGACCTGGTCCGCCGACAGCAGCAGACCGTCCGGCAGCCCGCCCATCTCGTCCCAGAACGGTGTCTCGGTGCGGCCCGGCGACACCAGGGTCACCCCGACACCGTCGGAGGTGACCTGGCGGCGGGTGTTCTCCGCCAGGCCGGTGACCGCCCACTTGGTGATGCCGTAGATGTTGCCCGCCCCATACGCGTGCCCGGCGACGCTGCCCACCAGCACGATCCGCCCCTTGGACTCCTTCAGCGCGGGCAGCGCGGCCCGGACCAGCAGTGCCGGGCCCAGCACGTTGGCCAGGACCATCTCCCGCCAGCCGGCCGGGTCGCCTTCCGCGATGTCGTCGTGCGTGGCGAAGCCGGCGTTCGCGACCGCGGCGTCCAGCCGGCCGAACCGCTCCAGCGTCGCGGCCACCGCAGACTGGACCACGTCCCAGTCCCCGGCGTCGCCCCGCACCGCCAGCAGTTCGCTCGGGTTGCCGACCTCCTTCGCGAACCGGTCCAGCCGTTCCTGACCGCGTCCGACGATGGTCACCCGCTGCCCCTTGTCGAGCAGCCGCCGTGCGGTGGCGGCTCCGATGCCGCTGCCACCACCGGTGATCAGCGTGACGGGGGTGTCGGTCATGTGAAGCTCCAAGTTCGTCTGTCTGTGACTGGCGCGCGGGAACTAGCGGGGCAGCTTCGTGGTGTAGGTGATCGGCAGGCTGGAGACACCGCGGCCGACGGAGTTGTCGTAGAGCCACGGGAGCTCCTCGCGCGGCACCGCGAGCGCGATGTCCGGCAGCCGGCGCAGCAGGGTGTTGAACGCGATCTCGCCCTCCAGGCGGGACAGCGGGGAACCCGGGCAGAAGTGCGCGCCGTGGCCGAAGGAGAAGTGCCGGTTGCCGGTGCGCGTGATGTCCAGCCGGTCCGGGTCCTCGAACACCTTCGGGTCGCGGTTCGCGGAGCCGATCATCAGGTGCACGAACGCTTCCTTGCCGATGGGCACCCCGGCCAGCTCCAGGTCCTCGGCCGCGACGCGCAGCGTGCCCCGGTAGACGGGCGGCTCGTACCGCAGGAACTCCTCGATCGCGCTGGGCGCGAGGCTCGGGTCGTTGCGCAGCAGCTCCAGCTGGTCCGGGTGGGCGAACAGCGCCTCCATGCCGCTGGAGATCATGTACGCGGTCGTCTTGTGACCGGCGTTGATCAGCAGGATGAGGGTGGACACCAGCTCGTCGTTGGTGAACCGGCCGTCCTCGTCGGCGGCCCGGATCAGCGTGCTGACCAGGTCGTCGCCCAGTTCCATGGTGCGGCGCGCGGCCAGCAGCTCGTTCAGGTACTCCTCGATGCCGTCGCTGGCCCACTTCAGCTTGCGGTTCATCTCATCGTCCGCGTACGGCGCCCCGCTGAGCAGCAGACCCCACTCGTGCAGCTTGTCCCGGTCCTCGAACGGCACGCCGAGGAACTCGCAGATCACCTTCAGCGGCAGGGTCAGCGCGAACTCTTCGAACAGGTCGGCCTTGCCGTCGCTGAAGGCGTCGATCAGATCGTCGGTGGTCTCCTGGATCTTCGCCCGCAGCGCCTGCATCTTGCGCGGGGTGAACGCCTGCGCCACCAGTTTGCGCAGCCGGGTGTGTTCCGGGGCGTCCGCCGTGAGCATGTTGCGGATCAGGATCGGGCTGGAGTCCTTCAGCAGGTCCTGCCACCACGCCGGCGCCTTGTCCACGCTCTTGGACAGCCGCGGGTCGCTGAACAGGCCGCTGACCGTCTCGTAGTCCATGACGACGTACGCCTCGGCGCCGACGGGGTGGTCGATCTGGTGCACCGGGCACTTCGAGCGCAGCCGCGCCATGTCGGCGTGCCGGTTGGGGTTCGGCTCGGTGAAGAACTCCGGGGGCAGCTGCTCGTAGTGGAGGCCCGGCTGCGCTTCGGTGCTCATTCCTTCTCCTCCGATGATCGTCATACGGCCACTGATTCCGGGGCGGGCAAGTGGCGGATCTGCTTGGTGAGGGTGGGCAGCGCGGCGACCGTCGAGATCGTGCACATGGTGATGAACACCCAGGTGGGACCGGCCAGTTGGAAGATGGCGCCGACGAGGAAGACACCGATCGGAGCCGCACTCATGGACATGAAGAAGACCGCGCCGAGCACCCGGCCCTGGACCTTGTCCGGGGCGACGGCGGCCAGGTAGGAGAGGAACAGCGTGCTGATGATCGGGCCGCGGATGAACACCAGGGTGACGATGATGCCCAGCGGGATCACGCCGGGCGTGATCGCGAGCAGGATCGCCACCACCGGGCCGATCCACGCGCCGTAGAGCACGATCACCGACGGCTTCACCTTCTTGAAGACCCATCCGGCGATCAGCGAACCGAACAGCCCGCCCAGACCGGCCACGGCGAGCGTGGCGCCGATGAACGACTCCGACGCGCCCCGCCCCCGCGCCACCGCGATCAACGCCAGGAACACGCCGGAGTGGGTGAACGCCATGTTCGACCCCATGATCCAGATGATCAGCGGGCGCAGGATCGGTTGCCTGAAAAGGAACCGGAAGCCCTCGGCCGTGCCGCGCTTCTCCTTGGCCGCGCCGCTCGACTCGCCCTGCATCGGCTTGCGAACGAACATCAGGAGCACGGTGGAGATCAGGAACGACACCGCCGACGCCAGGTACGGGAACGCCCGTGCCACACCGAACAGCGCGCCGCCGATCGGCGGTCCGGCCACGGTCGCGCCGAAGTACCGGATCTGGTTCTGCGCGGTTGCCTGGGTCAGTTGGGACGCCGGCACCAGCGCCTTGATCGCGGCCAGGCCGGCGGGCTGCGACAGGCCGAAGCAGACGGCCGAGCCGAGGGCGATCGAGAAGATCACGACCATGTTCGTGTGGTCGGTGAAGATGAGCACGCTGAACAACGCCAGCAGCGCGACGCGCACCAGGTTGCAGCCCATCAGCAGCAGCCTGCGGTCCAGCCGGTCGGCGAGTGTGCCGGCCGGGAGGGAGATCAGGCTCGCCGTGATCAGCTGCGCCGAGCCGACCATGCCCGCGAACAGCGTCGACCCGGTGGTGGCCAGGATCAGCATGGGATAGGCGATTTCCGCGGTTTCCTTGGCCAGCGCGGCGAAAGCCTCGCTGCTCCACAGCGCCTGGAAGTCCCAGTTCTTGATCAGCGGCTTCTCCGCGGGCTCCGCAGCCGGAGTCTCCGCTTCGGAAGTCTCCGCTTCGGAAGTCTCCGGTGCCGCGGCGCCCGCTTCGGAAGTCTCCGGTGCCGCGGCGCCCGCTTCGGGTACGGCCTCGGGCGGGTCGGCTTCGCCCACCCGGTCCGGTGCGCTGTCGACGTGCTCGCGCGGTTCAGTGGACATCCACGGCCTCAATTCCGCTCCGGCGCGTGGCCGAGCAACGTGGTTCGCAGGTCTTCGGCGAGTTGGTGCACGTGTGGCTCGGTCAGCACCGACCAGTGGTCGCCCGGGACGGGGAGCACACGCACGCCTCCGCCGTACAGCGGAGCCAGGCGGGTGGTGAGCCGCTCCGCTCCGCGCGCGTCCAGGCCCACCTTGAACACCACGGCCGGGCAGTCCACCGCACGCGGCCGGTACGGCGCGAGCACGCGCGCCTTGTCCAGGAACAGCTTGCGCAGCGCGGGGTTGCGTCGCATCTGCCGACCGACCACGCCGAGGTTCAGCACGCCGGCCACCTGGAAGAAGGCGTGGCTGTACAGGAACTCCGGGTCGATGCCGACGGGCAGGCCCATCCGGCCCGGCATGAAGGCGTCGATGCACAACAGCACGTCGACGACCTCACCGCGCGCGACGAGCAGACGGGCCATCTCGTGCGCCACCACGGCGCCGAACGACCAGCCGCCCAGCGTGTACGGGCCCTCGGGCTGGATGGCGAGCACCGCGTCCACGTGGTGCGCCGCCACCTGGAGCACGGACCGGTGCGCTCCGTCCGCCGGGTCGGGCTCCAGCCCGTACACCGGGCGGTCCGCGTCGAGCCGGTCGGCCAGCGCCTGGTAGCTGAGGGCGGTGCCGGCGGCGTCGGCGGCGAGGAACAGCGGGCGGCCCGCCCCTTCCCGCAGCCGTACGGCGTTCACCGGAGTGCGCGTGGCCGGTGTCGTCGGCCGGTCCCGCTCGGCCAGCTCGACCAGGCGACCGAACGTGGGTTCGCGGGAGAACTCGGCCAGCGACACCACGAGCCCGGACTGCTGCCGTAGCCGGCTCATCATGTGCAACGCGTTCAGCGACTCGCCGCCGAGCGCGTAGAAGTGGTCCGCGTCGGAGGTGGGCGGCTGTCCCAGCGCCGTGGTCCACACCCGTTCCAGCGCCGGTCGCACCGAGTCACCGACCGGCACCGGTCGCGCCTTCGTCCGGACGGCGGCCTGCACCGGCTGGTCGCCGCCCGGGTCCTGGCCCAGGAAGGGGTGCGGCGGCAGGGAGCGGCGCACCAGGGAGCCGGTGCCCGCGAGCACGGTCTCCCCCAGCACGTCCACACCGCGCTCCCACAGCCCGCCCAGCGCCCGCAGCAGGCCGAGGTCGCCGTCCTCGGCGCGGCCCAGCATCGGCAGGCCGGAGCGGCTGTCGTCCCAGCGCCCGTTCCAGCGCACCGTGCCCAGCATGGAACCGCCGGGTCCCAACTCCAGGAACGTGTCGACGCCCGCGTCCAGCAACGTCTCCACGCCGGCGTCCAGCAGCACCGGCCGGGTGAACTGCGTGGCCCAGTAGTCGGGCCCGGCCACCGCCTCCGGGTCGGCCCACGTGCCCGTGGTGTTGGACACCAACGGCAGCACCGCGGGCGACGCCGGGGTGTTCGCGACGACCCGGTGCAGGATGTCCCCCGCCGGGGCCAGCAACGAGCAGTGCCCCGGCCGGTCCACGGCGAGCACCCGCAGGTCCAGTCCGGCCAAGGCGTCCCCGGCCAGCAGTTCGTCCACGTCGGACTCGCGTCCGGACAGCACCACGCCGCCGCGGCTGATCACCGACACCTCGACCGGGCTGTCCGGGCCGATCCTGCGCAGCACCTCGTCGGAGGTGCAGGTCACCGCGACCATGCGGCCGGGCGGTGTCTCGGCCCACGCCACCCGCGCCCGCTCGTACACCAGGGCGGCGGCGTCGGCGGGCGACCACACTCCGGCCAGGACGGCCGGTGCGTACTCGCCGATGCTGTTGCCGAACATGCCGACGGGGGTGATGCCCCAGTCCATGAGCTGCCGGCCCAGCGCGTAGCCGAGGGCGAACAGGCCGAGTTGCTGGTTGGTGCCCTCCTCGAACCACTCGGGCCCGCCGTCGGCCTCGGCCACCACCGGTGTCAGGTCGACGCCGCAGCGCTCCAGCACGGCGTCCCGGAGCTCGTCGAACCGGCGGCGGAAACCGGGCAGCAGCCGATAGGCGGGCGCGCCCGCGTTGTACCGCAAGGTGCCGTGCCCCGGGAAGAGGAACGCCACCTTGCCCAGCGGTCGTTGCACCGGATCGCCTGCGGCGGCCAGCAGGTTTGCGGCGTGCGCCGGGTCGGACACCGCGAGCGCCTGCCGGTGCTTGTGGACGCGGCGGCCGGCCAGGGTGCGGGCCACCGCGCGCAGGTCCGGCTCCTCGCGCACCGCGTCGGCCAGGTCCGCACGCAACTTCGCCAGGGCCTCCGGCGTGGCCGCGGACAGCGGGAGGAGCGTCCCGCCCGGTTGCGGTGCGGCCTGGTCGCGGGCCGGCGGGCCTTGCAGGACGACGTGCGCGTTGGTGCCGCCCACGCCGAACGAGCTCACCGCAGCCAGCCGGGTGCCACGGTCGGGCCACGGCTTGTGTTCCGTACACACCCGGAACGGCGTGTCCGCCAGGTCCAGCATCGGGTTCGGCTGGTCGAAGTGCAGGCTGGGCACCACTTCGCCGTGTTCGAGCATGAGCACGGTCTTGATGAACGAGGCCACGCCCGCCGCCGCGCCGGTGTGGCCGAGGTTGCTCTTCGCGCCGCCCAGCAGGCAGTAGCCGACCTCGCCGGTGGACATGCGGAACGCCTCGGTCAACGCCTGGACCTCGACGGGGTCGCCGATCGGGGTGGCGGTGGCATGCGCCTCGACGTAGTCGATGTCGCCCGCCTCCACGCCCGCGAGCTTCTGCGCGTAGCGGATGACGTCCCGCTGGCCGGGGATGGAGGGCGTGGTGTAGCCCATCTTCTCGGCGCCGTCGTTGTTCAGAGCCGAGCCGAGCACCACCGCCGCGATCCGGTCGCCGTCGGCCAGCGCGTCGGCCAGCCGCTTGAGCACCACCACGCCGACACCTTCGCTGGGCACGGTGCCGGTGGCGGACGCGTCGAACGGCCGGGTGTGTCCGTCCGCGGACAGCGGGCCGCCCGGCTCGTGCCAGTAGCCCCACTCGCCCTTGGGCGCCACGGCCACACCGCCCGCCAGCGCCGCGTCGCACTCCCGGCTCAGCAGGCTCTGCACCGCCATGTGGATCGCGACCAGCGAGGTGGAACATGAGGTCTGTACGGTCAACGCCGGGCCGCGCAGCCCGAGTTTGTAGGCGACGCGGGTGGCGACATGGTCCTTCTCCAACCCGAGCACCCGGTCCAGAGGAGTGAGGTCCAGCCCCTCGCCGGAGTGGGTGCGGTCGGCGCCCGCGTACACGCCGATCCAGCCGTCGAACCGGGTCGGGTCCAGACCGGCGTCGTCCAGAGCGGACGATGCGGCCTCCAGGAAAACCCGCTGCTGGGGGTCGATGCGCGCGGCCTCGGCGCGGCTATAGGCGAAGAACGGCCAGTCGAAGTTCGCCGAGCCTTCCAGGACGCCCTTGGCCGGCACGAAGTTCGGCTGTCGCACGTCGTCCGGGTCGGCGCCCTTGGTGCGCACCAGATCCTCGACGTCGAACCGGGTGATGCCCTCCACGCCGTTGCGCAGCAGCTCCCAGAACTCCTCGACGTTGTTCGCGCCGGGCAAGCGGCATGCCATCCCGACGACAGCGACCGCATTCTCGGTGTTGGTCACCTCGTTCCTTCCCCCTCCAGGTGTGCGACCGGGTTCGGCGTCCCGTGGTCCGCCCGCCCTCGTGAGGCGGGCGGACCACGTACGTCGGCTCAGCGAGGCAGGGTCAGCTCCGCTGCTCGCCGGTGCGGCGGTCGCGCACCGCGCCCATCAGCCGGTCGCGGCTGCTGCCCGGGCCGCCGCTCGTGCTCTCGGCAGGGGCGGACAGCAGCTCCGCCTGCCCGCGCACCGTCCCGGCACGGAACAGGTCGACGGTCCGCAGCACCCGCCCGGACTCCTGGTTGAGCCGCTCCACGAGGACCACCAGTCGCAGCGAGTCGCCGCCCGCGTCGAAGAAGCTGATGTCGTCGTCCACGTGGTCGGTCTTGAGGATCTCCTGCCAGATGGACCGGACGAGGTCCAACCGCGCGGCGGGGTCGTTCAGGTCGGCCTTGTTCGCGGCAGGCTGGTTCAGCACGTATTCCTCCGGGGCGTGTGCGAGGTCGGTGGCGCTGCGGCGCATGGCCGCCAGGAACTCCGTGGTCGTGGTCTCGGTGAACAGCGCCGCTGGGTGATTCAGAGACAGTTCGAGCCGGTCCCGTCCGGTGGTCCGGTCCAGGCGGACGAACAGCGCCAGATCCCACTTGCTGTACTCCGGGCGCAGCGGCTGGAAGCGGCCCACCACGTCGGGGGCGAGCTCCAGCGGATCCGGCGCCTCGGCCAGGTTGACCAGGACCGGGGTCAGCGGGGGGCGCGCCATGTCGCGGTCGGGGTCGAGCGCGGCCGCGATCGCGTCCAGTGGCACGTCCGAGTCGATGAACGTCTCCATGCCCGCGATCCGCGCGGTCTGGAGCAGCTCCCGCCACGAGGTGTCGGGTTCGATCCGGACGCGCAGCACCAGTGTAGTCATGAACATGCCAATGACGTCCGCGGCGGCAGGATCGTCCCGTCCGGGCCAGACGACCGCGAACAGGAAGTCGTTCTGCCCGGTGGTCCGGGCGAGGGTGGCGGCCAGCAGTGCCACGCCGGCCATGAAGACGGTGCAGCCCTCCTGCCTGGCGACGTTCAGCACCGTCTGGGTGACGTCGGCGTCGAGCAGGATGTCCGCGGTGGCGCCGATCATCGACAGCTCGGGATCCTCGGGGTCGCTGTCGTAGGGCAGCGCCACCGTGGTCGGCGCGCCGCGCAGCCGTTCCACCACGCCCGCGACCCGCTCGGCGAGGCCCTCGTCCTCCGGCCCGCCCTGCACCTGTGCCGGGTGCGGCGGGGTGGGCAGCTCCGGCTCCGCACCGCGGGCGAGCGCCCGGTAGGTCGTGCCGATCTCGTCCACCAGCAGCTGCCGGGACACCCCGTCGAACACGATGTGGTGCACGGTCAGTACGAGCAGCGTGCGGTCGGCGTCGAGACGGATCACCTCGGCCCGCGCCGGCGCCTCCTCGGCGAGCTCGAACGGTGTGTAACAGAGCGCTTCCACGAGGCGCTCCACCTCGTCGGCGGACCAGTCGTCGGCCACCGCATCGGTGAAGCCCACCTCGGGCGCCGACCCGTCGGTGCAGTACTCGACGCGCAGCGCGGCGGCGTCCAGCCGGAACCTCGAACGCAGGGCGGGATGACGTCCCAGCGCGCGTTCCACGGCGGAAGTCAGTAAGGAGCAGTCGACGGGTCCGGTGAATTCCAGGACGCTCGGCAGCAAATAGGTCGGACGCAGTCGTTCGATCCGGTCGAGAATCCAGATACCCTGCTGGGTCGGCGTCGCCGGATACCAAGCGCCTTGGCAGGGACGAGAACTATTCATCGGGCTGTTCATCCCTCGCCCGTGTGACGAGGGGGCGCCGCGGTAATGCCCAGGCGTGGGCATGCGGTAACGATGGCATGATTTCCCCCCTAGAGATTCCACCTAAACGGGAGTGAATGCCAGCGTGCCCCCGTTGATCCCTGTCGGCGAGCCAGTGTTTCGACTCATCGCCGATGATCTCCAAGTCGGACTCTAGGTTGGGACGTTGAGTCCCGTCAAGCACGTTCCGCTTCGCCAAAATCGGGCTCTTTCTGGGGCATTGCACCAGGTTCCCGGTCCACTGTGGTTGACGGTTTCATGAGCATGATGATTGACTGGCTCGCCGGGATGACCATGTGTCAAGTCCGCGCACAGAACTGGGAGTTCCGGGGGATGTGATGACGACCGGCGTCTGCCCGCAAAGCGATAGGTGACGTCCTGTGCGAATCAACCGTTTTCCGACCGAGCGCGCTTGATGGTCGCCGGCCGACGGCGGTCCGTCTGATCGAGCGGTGGTACCGCTCTCCATTCTTCGGCCCACGGCGACGATGCCGCACATTCCGGATGCGGTAGGCCGTTGAGTTATCCCAGAACGCGGCCCGTCGGGCAATCCGTCCGTGGCCCACGTCCGTAATAGCACTGTGCCCGCCTGCCGACCAGGAGTCTGCCGGATGGCTCGCTCCCCGAACCGATGAGGACACCCGGCCATGCACGTCCACGACGCAACCGTTTCCGGATGCCCGGTGCACATAGGTGACACCGATCTGGTCGACCCGCACCTGTACAGCGACGGCGATGCGCACAAGGTATGGCGAGAGCTGCGCGCCAAGGACGGGTTGTCCTGGCACCAGGTCGACGAACAACGCGGTTTCTGGTCGGTGGTGCACTTCAAGGAAACCGATTACGTGCTGCGCAACACCGCGCTCTTCACCTCCGAGCGCGGCAACATGCTGTCCCTGCTCGGAATGGACGACCCGGCGGGCGGCCAGCAGATCGCGGTCACCGACCCGCCGCGGCACACGATCATGCAGGCGCGGCTGAAGAAGGCTCTGGCCGTCCAGGCGGTCGACCGGCAGCGCGAGATGATCCGCGGGCTGATCACCGACCTCCTCGCTCCGCTCGGCGACGGCGGCGTGTTCGACTGGGGGCAGGCCATGCTGGCCATGCCGATGTCGGTCACCGGCACCATGATGGGGCTGCCGGCCGAGGACTGGCCGTGGCTGAGCAGGCTCACCACGATCTGCATCGCCGCCGACGACCCCGAGTACCAGGACGAGGGCAACCGGTCCGCGACGCTGAGCATGGCGCACCGCGAGCTGTTCGCCTACTTCCAGGACCTGGTGAGGTTCCGCCGCGACAACTTGGGCGACGACCTGATCAGCGTGCTGATGAAGACCACGTTCGAGGGCAGGCAGATGACGCCCAGCGAGGTCGTCTCCAACTGCTACAGCCTGCTGCTCGGCGCGAACGTGACCACGCCGCACGCCCCCAACTTCGTGATGGCCGAGTTCATCGACTCCGACGTGCTGCCGCAGTGGGCCGCCGAGCCGGAGGTGGGCGTCACCGCGGTCGAGGAGGCCCTGCGCTGGTCGTCGCCGGTGAACCACATGCTGCGCTACGCCACGCAGGACGTGGTCGTGCGGAACACTCCGATCGCGGCCGGCGAGGCGGTGGTGGTGTGGCTGGGCGCGGCCAACCGGGACGAGACCGAGTTCCCGGACGCCGAGACGTTCGACATCCGCCGCAAGCCGAACAAGCACCTCGCGTTCGGCATCGGCCCGCACTACTGCGTCGGCCACAGCGTGGCCCGGGTCACCCTGCGCATCCTGTTCGAGGAACTCCTGGCGCAGTACCAGGACTTCGAGTCCGCCGGCACCCCCGAGCGGCTGGTGTCCAACTTCGTGTCCGGCTACAAGCACGTGCCGATCACCGCGAAGCGCCGTGACTGACCTCCTGTCCCGCCGGCAGCGGGCACTGCGCCACTTCGGGACGCCGGGCGACACCCGGATCCGGCTTCTGTGCTTCCACTATGCGGGCGGTACCGCCGCGATGTTCCGGGACTGGCCGGACCGGATGCCGCCGGACGTCGCGACGGTGGCGGTGCAGTTGCCCGGCCGGGACACCCGGCTGGACGAGCCGCCGCACGTCCACATGGAACCGCTGGTGGCGGAACTGCTGGACGTGCTGGACCCGCTGCTGGCCGAGCCGTTCGCCTTCTACGGCCACAGCATGGGCGCCCGGGTCGCGCTGGCGCTGGCGCACGCACTGCGCGCCGGCGACCGGCCCGGCCCGCGCGCACTGTTCGTGGCCTCCAGTGCCGCTCCCGCGCTGGGCACGCGGGTGCGCGGCTGGGACGAGTCCGACGACGGCCTGATCGCCTACCTGCGGGAACTGGGCGGCACGCCGCCCATCGTGTTCGAGCGGCCGGATCTCCTGGAGCTGTTCCTGCCCCCGCTGCGCGCCGACCTCACCGTGGTCGCCACCTCCGGCGCCCCTGCGCGACCTCCGCTGGACGTCCCGCTGTACGTCTTCTCCGGCGCGGACGACCACGAGGCGTCGCCGGAGCGGATGGCGGCATGGCAGGAGGAGACCACCGGGCCGTACGCCTTCGAGGTCGTACCCGGCGGTCACTTCTTCGACCCGGCGGGCGTGGCGCGCGTCCTCGACGTCGTCGCCACCGCCCTCACCGAGCCACGCTGATCAGTGCGCCGCGTCCAGCAAGGCGCGCTGGTCGGCGGTCAGCTCCAGGTCCACCGCCTCCAGGCTCTCGTTCAGCTGCGCCACCGATGACGCGCCGACCAGCGGGATGACCGGCAGGTCGCCGCCGATCATCCAGGACAGCACCACCTGGTTGGCGGTGGCGCCGGTCTCCCGCACCACCTCGTGCAGCGCCCGGAGCCGGGCCTTGGTGCCCGCGTGGTCGTGCAGTTCGCCCAGCGGCCGGTCCTCGCGCACGTAGGCACCGGACAGCAGCGGCGTGTACGCCACCAGAGTCAGGTTCGGGCGACTGCGCAGGTAGGTGATCAGCTCCGCGCTGAACAGCCCCTGGTCGCCGTCCTTGGACCGGCGGCCCGGCACGTCGCCGCGCGCCCGGAGGTAGGTGTGGTGGTACTGGATGACCTCGTAGCCGGGCAGGTCGGCGGCGTCGGCGAGCGCGCGCCACTGCTCCAGCCGCCACGACCAGTGGTTGCTGGCGCCGATCATGGCCACCGACCCGTCCTCCACCAGGGAGGCGAAGGTCTCGACGATGTCCTTCTGCGGCACGTCCATGAAGTCCGCGTGCGCATACAGCAGGTCCAGCTGCTCCACGCCCAGGTTCTTGCGGCTGCGCGCCGACGACTCGCGGATCACGTCCGGCGCGAGGCCCTCGGGGTTGAAGAAGTCGCGGCCCGGTGCCTTCGGCCGGCCGCCGAGCTTGGTGGCGATCACCACCTCGTCGGTGATGCCCCGACTGCGCCGCCACCGCCCGAGCAGTTCCTCGCTCTCCCCGCCCTGGGTGCCGTTGACCCAGAACGCGTAGTTGTTGGCCGTGTCGAGGAAGGTGCCGCCGGCCTCCACGAACCGGTCCAGGACGGCGAACGCCCGCTCCTCCTCGACGACCGTGCCGAACAACATGGCACCCAACGCGAGGGCGCTCACTTCACGACGGTGCTGCGGGTTGGTGCCGATCTTCCGGTACTTCATCCGGGTAACGTCTCCAATGCGGTGGGGCGTTTCATGGTGCACGGTCCCCGTCGAGGTTCAGGAACAGGTGGTCCAGCCCGACGTAGGCGAGGTTGGGCCCCCACTCGACGGCGTTTTCCGCCAGGGCGGCGTCCGGGAACCGCCGGACGAACCGCCGCAGCACGGCCGCGGCCTCGAGCCGCGCCAGCGGCGCGCCGATGCAGTAGTGCACGCCGTGCCCGAACACCAGGTGGCGGTCGGCGCGTTCGGCGACCGGGGCGAGGTCGGACAGGTCGGAGTCGAACAGACCGCCGCCGGCCAGCGACACCAGCACCAGGTCGCCCTCGCGCAGTTGTGCGCCCTCGAACTCGAAGTCCCGCGCGACGACCCGGCCCACGTTGCGCAGCGGAGGCCGTTTCTCCAGCACGGACTCGACCAGCGACTCGACCTCGCCCGGCCGGTCGGCGCGGACCCGTTCCCACAGGGCAGGGTCGTCCAGCACGGCCAGCAGACAGGACCCGATCAGCGACGCGGTGGTCTCCAGGCCGCCGAACAGGATCATCGCCCAGGTCGCGGTGGTGCGGGCGCGGTCCTCCGGAGTGTCGCGGGGAAACCCTTCCAGGGCGGGGGAGAGCTCCAGCGCCGCGGTCATCTCCAGCATCACGCGGTGTGCGGTCTCGGCGTGGTCGCGCCGGTACATCGCGGCGATGAACCCGGACAGGGCCCGGGACCACGCGTGCAGCACGGCCGGCTCCTGCGGCACACCGACGATGTGGCCCATCACCCGTCCCGACACGCCCTCGGCCACGGTCGGCACGGCGTCGTGCCGGGCGTCGGCGGCCAGGTCGTCCAGGCAGGCGTCCACGATGGCCTCGATCCGAGGGCCGAGGGACCGGGTGTGGGAGGCGGAGAACATGCGCTGCAGCGGTTTGCGCAGCGAGGCGTGCTCCTCGCCGTCGGTGTGCACGAACCACAGCCGCAGGAACTCGGTCAGGTCCCGGTGCTCCCGCCGGGACTCCTCCGTCATGTAGAGCTCGCCCAGCCGCTTCGACGTCTGGGACGAGAACCCCTGGTGGTTGAGGACGACGCGGGCCAGCGCGGCGTCGGACACCACCCAGCACTCCAATCCGTCGTCCCACGTCATGCCGCCCACCTCGGCGCGAACCGGCCCGGTCACGACCGCGCCGCCTGGTCGATGAGCTTGTTCAGGCCCGCGGGGGTCGGCGCCAGCAGGAAGTCGCGCAGCCGCACGGAGACCCCCAGCTCGTCGCGGACCAGGCGCAGCAGCTGCAAGGCTCCCAGAGAGTTGCCGCCGACGGTGAAGAAGTCGGTGTCCGCGGTCAGCTCGACGGGCTGCTCAAGGACGCGGGCGAACAGGTCGGGCGCCTTGCCCAGCGGGTCCGGTTCGGGCGCCGCGGCCCGCTGCCCGGCAGGTGCCGCCACCGCCGCGAGTTTCCGGCGGTCCACCTTGCCGTTGCCGGTCACCGGCATCCGGTCCACCACGGCCCACAGGCTCGGCACCATGTACGCGGGCAGCCGGTCGGCCACCAGATCGCGCAGTTCGTCGGTGCCCACCGGCCCACCGGCCGGAACGATCGCGGCGAGCAGCCGCTTGTCCGCGCTGTCCCCGTCGTCGGTGACCACGACGGCCGCGTCGCGCACCCGCGGGTCGGCGGCCAGTACATCGGCGATGGCGGACAGCTCGATGCGGAACCCGCGCAGTTTCACCTGGTCGTCGCGGCGGCCGAGGAAGCGCAGCCGCCCGTCGCGGTCCACGCGGACCAGGTCACCGGTGCGGTAGAGCCGGTCCGGGACGTCGGGGGAGAAGGTGCCGAAGCCCCTGGCCGACTCGGCCTCGTCGTCCACATAGCCGTGCGCCAGGCCGTCGCCCGCCGCGTACAGTTCGCCGACCGCTCCCGGTGGCACGACCCGGTGCCGCCGGTCGAGGACGTACACGCGCGTGCCCGGCACTGGGGTGCCGATGGGCAGGGGGCCGTCCGCCTCCGCGGCCGACGTGACCGAGTGGGTGGCGGTGAAGGTCGTGTTCTCCGTGGGGCCGTAGCCGTTGGTGACGATGATTCCGGGGTGGCGCTCCAGCACACGCGCCACGTGGGCGTGGGGCACGACGTCGCCGCCGGTGAGCAGCTGCCGCAGGCCGCCGAGCCCCGTCGGCGCGAACTCCTCGACCAGCCGGAACAGGCCGGCGGTCAGCCACGCGACGGTGACCTGCCGGTCGAGAAGGAACGCGCCCAGCTCGCTGGGCGACGGAAGTCCCGCCGGGTACACCTCCACCGCCGCACCGCCCGCGAGCGGGCCCCACAGCTCCAGGGTGGACGCGTCGAACGCCAGCGGCGACAGGCGGAGCATTCGGTCGTCCGGTCCGAAGCGGACGAAGTCGGGTTCGTGTACGAGCCGCACGACCGCCCGGTGAGGCACCGCGACGCCCTTGGGCAGACCCGTGGAGCCGGAGGTGAAGGCGATGTAGGCCAGGTCGTCGGGGCCGGCGGCCGTGGGCTCGGCGGCCGAGGGTTCCCAGGTCGGCTCCCACGTTGCACAGGCCGGCACACCGAGGCGTGCCACGGCGTCCGGGGAGGAGGCCAGGGCGGCCTTCGGCGCGGCCTTGGCCAGGATGTGCCGGAGCTGCTCCTCGGGCTGGCTCATGTCGACGCCCACGTACACGGCACCCGCCCAGGCGGTGCCGAGCACCGCCACGACCTCGGCGATCGACCGGTCCAGTGCGATCAGGACCCGTTCACCGCGGCCGACGCCGAGTTCCCGAAGGCGGCGCGCCTGCTCGGCCGCCGCGCCCGCGAGCTGCGCGTAGGTCAGCTCCAGGTCGCCCTCGCGCACCGCCACGGCCTCCGGCGTGCGCTGCGCCGCCCGGCGGAACAGCTCGTCCGCGGTGACCGCGGGGAAGGTGCCGCGCGTGCCGTTCAGGGCGTCGAGCTCCGCCCGCCGCTCGGCGGACAGGCAGCGCAGGTCCTCCACCTTGCCGTCGGCCGTGGCGAGTTCGCGCGTGGCCGTGGTGAAGTCGTCGAGGAACGCTCGGGCGTCGTCCTCCTGCCACAGCGCCGTCGCGTACTCCAGTTGTGCGCCCAGTGTCGGGCGGGACCGGCCGAACAGCAGCGACAGGTCGAACTGGGCGCCGCCGCCGTGGCCCTCCTCGATGCGGAGCCGTACGTCGCCGGCCTCGATGTGCTGCGGCACCAGCTGGTCGTGCATGCCGAAGGAGACCTGGACCAGCGGGTGGGCGCTCAGCCCGCGCTCCACGCCGAGCCGGGTGACCAGCTCGTCGAAGGGCAGTGCCCCCGCCTCGATGCCGCGCGCCAGCGAGTCCTGCACCGCGCGCAGGTAGTCCGCGGCGGGCGCGTCGTCGTCGACCTCCAGGAGGATCGGGACCAGGTTGCCCGCGACGGCGATCAGCTCGGCGAGTTCGGAGTTGTCGCGCCCGTAGAGGGAGACGCCGACCAGGAGCCGGTCGACGCCGGTCCAGCGGCTCAGCGTCAGGCCGTAGGAGGCAAGGAGCAGTGCGAAGGGCGTGATGCCCAGGTCCCGTGCGCGGCTCTCGACCAGACTTGTCAGGTTCGTGTCAAGATCAAGAGGGATGCGATCGCCTGCCGGATCCTGGACCGTGGGGCGCGGCTGGTCGGTGGGCACTTCCAGGACGGTGGGCGCACCGTCCAGGTGCTTGAGCCAGAACTCGGCCAGACGGTCCCACTCGCCGCTGGTGCGGTCCTGCTCGTGGCGGCGCAGCAAGGCTTCCGTGGTGGGAGCGGGCCCGGTGTACGGCAGGGGCTCGCCCGCCCTCAGCGCCCGGTAGGAACGGAACAGCTCGTCGAGCAGCAGGCCGACCGCCCACCCGTCGAGGAGCACGTGGTGCGCGACCAGCACGACCGCCTGCTTCCGCGCGCCGGTGACGAACAGGTAGCGCAGCGGGGGAGCGGCGGTGAGATCGAAGGGGACACGGCCACGCTCGGCGGCGGTGGCGCGGACGAACTCCTCGAAGTCCGGGCCGTCGTGCCCGATGTCCACGATGTCCGGCTCGACCTCGTCGAGCACGACCGGCACGATCTCGCCGTCCTGCTCGCGGAGCACGGTACGCAGGGAGGCGTGCCGCGCCGTCGTGGCGGCGGCGGCGCGAGCGAAGACCTCGCGGTCCAGCGTGCCGCTGTCCACGTACGACGTGAAGACCAGGTTGTACGTGGAGCCGCCGAGGACGTTCTCGATCAGCCACATGCCCCGTTGCGTCGGGGTCAGTGCGGGCGCCGTGGGCTCGGGTGCCGGGGCGGGGGCGGGTGCCGTGCCGACGGCGTTCGCCAGCACCGTGCCCAGCGGCGCGGACGACAGCAGCTCCGCCATCGACAGCCGCAGACCGAGCTGCTCCTGGGCCAGGGCGGTCAGCCGCATCGCCCGCAGCGAGTCACCGCCGAGCGCGATGAAGCTGTTGTTGGCGAACGTCGTCCTGTCCGTCGCCGGTCCGAGGACCGAGAGCGCGAACTCGTCCAATGACATGCCGACCTCCGGGTTCTAGGGTGAATCTGCTGCCTGGGCCCGGTGCTGACCAGGAGGTGGTCACAGCCAGGCGAGACCCCTTGACGGGACCGTTTCGCAGGCCGGATCAGCCTGTGAAACGGCGGGCGCGGGAGAAGTGAAGTGAAGTCCGTGCCGGCGTCCGGGCGCCTCGTCGGATACGAGCGCGTGAGGCTGTGAAGGTCCGGTGAACGCGCGATTTGATCTCCCCCATGTTTAGCGATGCTAAAAGCCCTCCTTGATCACTGTCAACAGCAGAACCACCGTCAACACCCGTATAGATGCAGGCAGTTGGCCGGTTCCATTCTCTGGCATTTGGCCGGTTCCCTACCGCCGGCTCCTTGGTGCTTGCCGGTTCCCTACCGCCGGCGAATTGCCCCGGGCGTCCTCGCGGTGCGACACGCGTGGCGTTGACCCGCGGAGTCCGGTAGCCGTCGTGCCGCGTCCTCGGCACCACCCCGGCCGGCGCGAGTGACGACTTCCCGCAGCCGGACGCCCCGTACGCCGGCACGGTGGACTGATCGCCCCGCAGGGCGGTGACCACTCGCCTGATGTCGAGGGGGGCGAAGGAGTGGCAGTGGGAGCTTCCGCGTGCTGCGGCGCACCTACGCCTCGATCACGCTGGAGGCGGCGCAGTCCGTGGTGACGCCGGCGCGATGGCCCGGGCATCCTCTCCGGCTGTCACGCTTGGTTACTATGCTCATTTCATGCCGGAGGCCGGAAGCAACGGTCGCAACGCCATCGACGGACTGCTGGGGAGATAAGGGAGACGAGCGTGCCGGCCGGCACTCCAAGATTCTCCCCAGGGGTGATCGTGGACGTTCCCCGGAGTGCAGCACCTGGGAGGTGGCCGTGGAATATCAGGTAGAAGCGGGATGGGGCCTTCGAACATGCTGAGGCAAGTTGCTGCGACCCGGTACATCGAGCCCCTGCGGTCCGGCGGCTCCGTGCCCGGCGTCGTGGAGGCCGACGACCTCGGCACCTACGTCGTCAAGTTCACCGGCTCCGCGCAGGGCCACAAGGCGCTGGTCGCCGAGGTCATCGTCGGGGAGCTCGCCCGCGCGCTCGGCCTGCGCTTCCCCGAACTGGTCCTCGTCCACTTCGATCCCGCCGTCGCCGCCGCCGAGCCGCATCAGGAGGTGCGCGACCTGCACAGCGCCAGCGCGGGCGTCAACCTCGGTATGGACTATCTGCCGGGCGCCCGGGACTTCACGCCGGAGGTCGCCCGGACCTTCCCGGTGGACCCGCTGGAGGCCGGCCGGATCGTCTGGCTGGACGCGCTGACCGCCAACGTCGACCGCACGGTGCACAGTTCCAACCTGATGGTCTGGCCCACGCTCGGCACCACGCCCCCACGCCTGTGGCTCATCGACCACGGCGCGGCCCTCGTCTTCCACCACCGCTGGGACACCACCACCCCCGGCAAGAAGTACGACTTCCGCCACCACGCCCTCGGCCACTACGGCCCCGACGTGCGCGCCGCCGACGCCGGACTGGCCCCCCTGGTGACCGAGGAGCTGCTGCGCGCGATCGTCGCCGAGGTGCCGGACGCCTGGCTCGCCGAGGACGCCGGATTCGCCACGCCGGACGACGTCCGGGACGCCTACGTCGGCTACCTCATGGACCGCGTCCGGCTCTCGCCCGAGTGGCTGCCCACCGATTTCCCGAGCCGCGAGCAGCTCGCGGCCGAGGAGGCCGCCCGCGCGGCCAGGACCCAGGAGGGCCGCCCGGACTGGCTGAAGCGGGTCCCCGACCTGCACGGCAAGCCGGCGGCGGAACAGGATTGGTCGGTGCACCTGGAATGAGTCGCACGGTTCAGATCGAGTACTGCACCCAGTGCCGTTGGCTGCCGCGTGCCGCCTGGCTGGCGCAGGAACTCCTGACCACCTTCGAGGCCGAGCTGACCGAGCTGTCGCTGAAGCCGGGCACGGGCGGTGTGTTCGTGGTGCGCGTCGACGGCGAGGTGGTGTGGGACCGCCGCGAGCACGGCTTCCCGGAGCCGACGGCGGTGAAGCGGCTCGTACGCGACCGAGTGGCCCCGGGAAAGTCCCTGGGCCACTCGGAGGCGTCTTCTTCCTGAGGGTCAGCCCTTGAGCTGCTCGTACGCCGGCAGGGTGAGGAAGTCGGCGTAGTTCTCGTCCAGGGACACCTGGAGCAGCAGGTCGTGCGCCTCCTGCCAGTGCCCGGCGGCGAAGGCCTCCTCGCCGATCTCCTTGCGGATGGCGTCGAGTTCCTCGGCGGCGACCTTGCGGGCCAGCTCCGGCGTGGCCTTCTCGCCGTTCTCGAACTCGACGCCGGCGTTGATCCACTGCCAGATCTGCGAGCGGGAGATCTCGGCGGTGGCCGCGTCCTCCATCAGGTTGAAGATGGCGACCGCGCCGAGCCCGCGCAGCCAGGCCTCGATGTAACGGATGCCGACCTGGACGGCGTTGACCAGGCCCGCGTACGTCGGCTTCGCGTCCAGTGAGTCGATCGCGATCAGATCGGCGGCCTCGACGTGGACGTCCTCGCGCAGCCGGTCCTTCTGGTTCGGCTGCGCGCCGAGGACCTTGTCGAAGGACTCCATGGCGATCGGCACCAGGTCGGGGTGGGCGACCCAGGAGCCGTCGAAACCGTCGTTCGCCTCACGGTCCTTGTCGGCGCGGACCTTCTCGAAGGCGACCTTGTTGACCTCGGCGTCCTTGCGGGACGGGATGAAGGCCGCCATGCCGCCGATGGCGTGCGCGCCGCGCTTGTGGCAGGTGCGGACGAGGAGTTCGGTGTAGGCCCGCATGAACGGGGCGGTCATGGTGACCGCGTTGCGGTCCGGGAGCACGAACCGGGCGCCGCCGTCGCGGAAGTTCTTCACGATGGAGAACAGGTAGTCCCAGCGGCCGGCGTTCAGCCCGGCGGCGTGGTCGCGCAGTTCGTAGAGGATCTCCTCCATCTCGTACGCGGCCGTGATGGTCTCGATCAGGACGGTGGCGCGGATGGTGCCCTGCGGGATGCCGACGTAGTCCTGCGCGAAGACGAAGACCTCGTTCCACAGGCGGGCTTCGAGGTGCGACTCGGTCTTCGGCAGGTAGAAGTACGGCCCCTTGCCGAGGTCGAGCAGCCGCTGGGCGTTGTGGAAGAAGTAGAGGCCGAAGTCGACGAGGGCGCCGGGGACAGGCGTGCCGTCGGTGTCGACGAGGTGGCGTTCGTTCAGGTGCCAGCCGCGCGGGCGCATGACGACGGTCGCCAGCTCCTCGTTCGGCCGCAGGGCGTACGACTTCCCGGACCTCGGGTCGGTGAAGTCGATGTTCCGGGTGTAGGCGTCGATCAGGTTGATCTGACCGAGGACCACGTTCTCCCAGGTGGGCGCGGAGGCGTCCTCGAAGTCGGCGAGCCAGACCCTCGCGCCCGAGTTGAGCGCGTTGATGGTCATCTTGCGGTCGGTGGGACCGGTGATCTCGACGCGCCGGTCGTTCAGGGCGGCCGGGGCGGGAGCCACCCGCCAGGAGTCGTCGGCGCGGACTGCGGCCGTCTCGGGCAGGAAGTCGAGCGTGGAGGTGCGGGCGATCTCGGCGCGGCGCTCGGCCCGGCGGGCCAGAAGTTCGTCACGGCGCGGGGTGAACCGCCGGTGCAGCTCCGCCACGAAGGCGAGCGCCGCGTCCGTGAGGACCTCCTCCTGCCGGGGCAGGGGCTCGGCGTCGACGATGGCCAGCGGGGACGGCGCTGGTGCGGACATGAGCTGTCACTTCCTTCAGCGGGTGGCACCAAGTGCCAAGTGGCACGAATAGGGCAATCAGCGCCCGCTGTGCGGTCAGGCGCTTCTGATCAGTGGATAGTAGTTTCCTCATCGTGGAACTTCAATGGTTTGTTGATGTCGAGATTCTCTGGGTCGAGGCAAGGTGGCGCTCGGTGCCACCCCGTTCACTCAAGGTGGCTCAGGTCGGCCTCGGTGTCGATGTCGTACGGCTCGGCGACGTCCCCGCACTCCACGAGCCGGATCCCGGCCTCGTGCGCCGTCAGGTAGGCCCGTGCCCCGCGATCCCCGGTGGCCGTCTCCGCGATCCCCGCCCAGTGCGCGGCGCCGAACAGCACGGGATGTCCGCGCACCCCTCCATAGGCGGCCGAGACCAGCGATTTCTCGTCCTCGTACGCGCCGAGCACCCGGGCCACCGCGGCCGGCCCGATGCCGGGCTGGTCGACCAGGCAGACCAGGGCCGCCGTCGCGCCCGTACCGGTGAGCGAGGCCAGTCCGACGCGCAGCGAGGAGCCCATGCCCCGCGCCCAGTCGGGGTTGTCCACCAGTACGCAGCCGGGCAGCTCGGCGCGCCGGCGCACCTCGTCCGCCCGGGCGCCCAGCACCACATGGATCCGCCCGCACCCGGCCGCGCGCAGCACCCCGGCCGCGTGTTCCACCAGGGGCCGGCCCCGGTGCGGCAGCAGTGCCTTGGGGCGCCCGCCGAGCCGCCTGCCGCCGCCGGCGGCGAGCAGCAGCCCCGCGACATCCCCCTGAAGATCCCGGTTGTCCGTCATGAGTCCTGCATACCCGACGGCGGCGGAACCGGACGGTTTTTCCGGTGCCCGTTCCGTTGGGCTGAATTTCGGTCCGCGCTGTGGCGCTCCCGCACGGGGTGGCGTTTACTGACCCGCGCACGACGGCGCGCCAGGGGGAGGGCTGTGTTGCGGAGCTTGGGGCAGAGGCCGGTGACCGGCAGCGACGAGGACCCGAGAGTGGCGGAACTGCGGACCGCGGTGTCCCGGCTGCGCCGCGAACTCGCCGCGTTGACGGCGGACTTCCCCGACCGGGCGATAGCCGAGGACGAACTGGCGGCCCTGGCGGCGATGGCCGCGGGCGGCCCGCCGGAGATCCCGCGCATGCGTGGCTCGCTGCTGCTCATCGCCGGGGCGATCGGCTCGGTGAGCGCGCTGGCGAGGGGGCTGCGGGAGGTCCGCGAGGCGGTGAACCTGTTCGGGGAACCGCCGGGCCGCTGAGCCCCCGCCAAGACGCCGCCGGCCGCGCGTGGGAACAGGTGTGCGGCCGGTCGGCGGCGGGTGTGGGCGGTTATGAGCAGTGGTTGCCGGACGGGGAGTTCACGGTGGTGGTGTCGACGTCGGCGGGGCCGGCGGCGGCAAGTGCGCCGAGTGTGCCAGGGTGGTGGGGTGGGGGCCGGTCGGGCTCAGCCCCCCGAGCTGGCCAGCGCCTGGGAAAGTTCCGTGGCCACCTGCTGGAGCATCGGCACGATCTTCTCGGTCGCCGCCTCGGTGACCCGCCCCGCCGGCCCGGAGATGGAAATCGCCGCGGCCGTCGGGCTGTCCGGGACGGACACCGCGAGGCACCGCACCCCGATCTCCTGCTCGTTGTCGTCGACGGCGTACCCCGTCCGCCGCACGTCCTCCAGCGCCGCGAGGAACCCCTCGGGCGTGGTGATGGTCTTGTCCGTGGCCGCGGGCATCCCGGTGCGCGCGAGCAGCGCCCGCACCTCGTCGTCCGGCACTCCGGCGAGCAGCGCCTTGCCCACGCCGGTCGAGTGCGGCAGCACCCGCCGGCCCACCTCGGTGAACATCCGCATGGAGTGCTTCGACGGCACCTGCGCCACGTACACGATCTCATCCCCGTCGAGCAGCGCCATGTTCGCCGTCTCGCCGGTCTCCTCCACCAGCCGGGCCAGGTACGGTCGCGCCCAGGTGCCGAGCAGCCGGGACGCGGACTCGCCGAGCCGGATCAGCCGGGGGCCGAGCGCATACCTCCGGTTGGCCTGCTGTCGTACGTAGCCGCAGGCGACCAGCGTGCGCATCAGTCGGTGGATGGTCGGCAACGGCAGGCCGCTGGCCGCGGACAGTTCGCTCAGGCCGACCTCGCCTCCCGCGTCCGCCATCCGCTCGAGCAGGTCGAAGGCGCGCTCCAGGGACTGCACCCCGCCGGCGGCGGAGGGCTTGGCGGAGTCGGTGGTGCTGGCGTTGGACGTCGGCACGGCGCGTTCCTTTCGGGGTGGCAGGAGGGCAGAAGCCTACCCGGCAGGCGGTTGACTCCCTGCTTGTACGTAGCTACGTTCTGCCTGCTGGAATTCTAATTCCGCTTTGTGGAAATGTCCAGGGTCGGGTGCCTGCTCCCCGCTGCCCGGAAGTGTGCCTCTTGACGGCGGAGAAGCGGGAGTGAAGACTCCTTCAACAGAACGTTGAAATCCGTTACGTGGGTGTAAATCCCGTTTCCTGGACGTGCAACGGCGGTAGAGAGAGGGGTTCGGGTGTCCGACGCTGAACTGGTGCTGCGCTCGACGCGCGTGATCACTCCGGAAGGGACGCGGGCCGCCACGGTCACCGTGTCCGCCGGGAAGATCACGGCCGTCCTGCCGTACGACGCCGAGGTACCGGCCGCGGTCCGGCTGGAGGACGTCGGCGACCACGTCCTGCTGCCCGGCCTGGTCGACACCCACGTGCACGTCAACGACCCGGGCCGCACCGAGTGGGAGGGCTTCTGGACCGCCACCCGCGCGGCCGCGGCCGGCGGCATCACGACCCTGGTCGACATGCCGCTCAACTCCCTCCCGCCGACGACCACCGTCGACCACCTGCGGATCAAGAAGGACGTCGCCCGGGACAAGGCGCACATCGACGTCGGCTTCTGGGGCGGCGCCCTGCCCGACAACGTCAAGGACCTGCGCCCGCTGCACGACGCCGGCGTCTTCGGCTTCAAGGCCTTCCTGTCCCCGTCCGGCGTGGACGAGTTCCCGCACCTCGACCAGGACCGGCTCGCCCGGTCCATGGCCGAGATCGCCGGGTTCGACGGGCTGCTCATCGTGCACGCCGAGGACCCGCACCACCTGGCCGCCGCCCCTCAGCACGGCGGCCCGAAGTACGCCCACTTCCTCGCCTCCCGCCCGCGCGACGCCGAGGACACGGCCATCGCCAACCTCATCGCGCAGGCCAGGCGCCTGAACGCGCGCGTGCACATCCTGCACCTGTCCTCCAGCGACGCACTGCCGCTGATCCGCGCCGCCCGCGCCGAGGGCGTCCGCGTCACCGTGGAGACCTGCCCGCACTACCTCACCCTCACCGCCGAGGAAGTCCCGGACGGCGCCAGCGAGTTCAAGTGCTGCCCGCCCATCCGTGAGGCCGCCAACCAGGACCTCCTCTGGGAGGCCCTCGCCGACGGCACCATCGACTGCGTGGTCACCGACCACTCGCCCTCCACCGCCGACCTGAAGACCGACGACTTCGCCACCGCGTGGGGCGGGATCTCCGGCCTCCAGCTGAGCCTGTCGGCGGTGTGGACCGAGGCCCGCAAGCGCGGCCACGGCCTGGAGGACGTGGTCCGCTGGATGTCCACGCAGACCGCCGCCCTGGTCGGCCTCGGCCGGAAGGGCGCCATCGAGGCCGGCCGCGACGCCGACTTCGCCGTCCTCGCCCCCGACGAGACCTTCACCGTCGACCCGGCCGGCCTCCAGCACCGCAACCGGGTCACCGCCTACGCCGGCAAGACCCTGTACGGCGTCGTCAAGTCCACCTGGCTGCGCGGCGAGCGCATCGTCGCCGACGGCGCGTTCACCGAGCCGAAGGGCACGCTGCTCGACCGCGCCCAGTGACCCTCCCCCGAGCCCTCGGCCTCGTTCGAGCAGGGGACCCCCACCCGCATCCCGCACCCGGCCGACTCCAGAAAGGACCCCCTGATCACCGTGACGGCGCAGCAACAATCGAGTTGGGCCAGCTTCACCGGCGACGCGAACCCCTACGGAGGCGGCGACCCGTACGCGGACTACCGCACCGCCGACTTCCCCTTCACCCAGTACGCCAACCTCGCCGACCGGCAGCTCGGCGCCGGTGTCATCGCCGCCAACGACGAGTTCTTCGCCCAGCGGGAGAACCTGCTGGTGCCCGAGCGCGCCGAGTTCGACCCCGAGCACTTCGGCCACAAGGGCAAGATCATGGACGGCTGGGAGACCCGCCGCCGGCGCGGTGTCTCCGCCGAGCACCCCTGGCCGACCGCCGAGGACCACGACTGGGCGCTGGTCCGGCTCGGCGCACCCGGGGTGATCCGCGGGATCGTCGTCGACACCGCCCACTTCCGCGGCAACTACCCGCAGGCCGTCTCGGTCGAGGCTGCGTCCGTACCCGGCTCGCCCTCCCCGGAGGAGCTTCTCGGTGACGACGTGAAGTGGACGACCATCGTCCCGCGCACCGCCGTCGGCGGCCACGCGGCGAACGGCTTCGAGGTCACCGTCGAGCAGCGCTTCACGCACCTGAGGGTCAACCAGCACCCCGACGGCGGCATCGCCCGCCTGCGCGTGTACGGCGAGGTCGTCCCGGACCCGCGGTGGCTGGCGGTCCTCGGCACCTTCGACGTGGTCGCCCTGGAGAACGGCGGTCAGGTCGAGGACGCCTCCAACCTCTTCTACTCCCCGGCCACCAACACCATCCAGCCGGGTCGCTCCCGCAAGATGGACGACGGCTGGGAGACCCGGCGCCGGCGCGACCAGGGCAACGACTGGATCCGCTACCAGCTGGTGTCCCAGTCCCGGATCCGGGCCATCGAGATCGACACCGCCTACCTGAAGGGCAACAGCGCCGGCTGGGCGTCGGTGTCCGTCAAGGATGCCGATGAAAGCGGGGCCGGCGAGTGGGTCGAGATCCTCCCGCGCACCCGCCTCCAGCCGGACACCAACCACCGCTTCGTCCTGCCCGAGCCGGCGGTCGGCACGCACGCGCGGATCGACATCTTCCCCGACGGCGGCATCTCCCGCCTGCGCCTGTTCGGCTCCCTGACGGAGGCGGGCGCGGCCCGTCTCGCCGCCCGCCACCAGGAACTCGGCGGCTGACCCACCCCCACGCGCGCGTGGGGCGCCCCGGCCTGGACAGCACCGGGGCGCTCCACGTGTCACTCCGGCGGACCTGTTCGCCCGGTCCGGAACTCTTCCGTCCACCTCCCGCGTTCTCTCCCACGTGACCCTTCAGCAAGAGATCGTCGGCAACGCCATGCAGATGGCGGTCGTCAACCTGCACCCCGGCCAGACCGTGTACTGCGAGGCCGGGAAGTTCCTGTTCAAGACCACCAGCGTGACCATGGAAACCCGGCTGTCCGGACCGTCCGGAGGCGGCGGTGGGCAGCCGGGCGGCTCGGGCGGCGGCATGGGCGGCCTGCTGCGCCAGGCCATGGGGACCGCCATGCAGGTCGGCCAGCGCATGCTCGCGGGTGAGTCGCTGGCCTTCCAGTACTTCACCGCTCAGGGCGGCGAGGGCACGGTCGGCTTCGCGGGCGTGCTCCCCGGCGAGATGCGCGCCCTGGAGCTCGACGGCACGCGCGCGTGGTTCGCCGAGAAGGACGCCTTCGTGGCCGCCGAGTCCACCGTCGACTTCGGCATCGCCTTCGCCGGCGGCCGGACCGGCATGAGCGGCGGCGAGGGCTTCATCCTGGAGAAGTTCACCGGACACGGCACGGTGATCATCGCCGGCGCGGGCAACTTCATCGACCTGAACCCGGCCGACTTCGGCGGCCGTATCGAGGTCGACACCGGCTGTGTGGTCGCCTTCGAGGAGGGCATCGAGTACGGCGTCCAGCGCGTCGGCGGCCTCAACCGGCAGGGCATCATGAACGCCGTCTTCGGTGGCGAGGGCCTGTCCCTGGCCACCCTGGAGGGCAACGGCCGGGTGATCCTCCAGTCCCTCACCATCGAGAGCCTCGCCAACGCCCTGAAGAAGGCCCAGGGCGGCGACAAGCAGGGCCCGACCGGCGGACTGTTCTCGACGCACGCCGGCTGAACCGATGAGTTGCGGGGCCGGGCGGGGTCTGAGGTGATGACAGCGGACCCCACCACCTGGAAGAAGGCACCCGCCATGGGCAAGCTCGTCTCCACCGTCTTCGTCAGCCTCGACGGCGTCTATCAGGCCCCCGGCGGCCCCCAGGAGGACCCCAGCGGCGGTTTCGACCAGGGCGGCTGGAGCTTCCCGTTCGGCGACGACGACTTCGGCCGGTTCGTCGACGAGGTCTTCGGCCGGGTGGGCGCCTTCCTGCTGGGCCGCCGTACCTACGAGATCTTCGCCTCCTACTGGCCGAAGGTGACCGACCCGGCGCACCCGGTCGCGGGCAGGCTCAACGCCCTCCCGAAGTACGTCGTCTCCGCCACCCTCCCGAAGCCGGAGTGGTCCGGCACCACCGTCGTCTCCGGTGACCTCGTCAAGGAGGTCACGGCCCTCAAGGAACGCACGGACGGCGAACTCCAGATCCACGGCAGCGGCGCCCTGGTCCGCTCCCTGCTGGACCTGCGGCTCCTGGACACCCTGCACCTGCTGACCTTCCCGGTGGTCCTCGGTACCGGCCGCCGCCTGTTCCCGGACGGCACGATGCCCGCCCGCTTCCGGCACAGTGCCGGGCGCGTCACGGGCGCGGGGGTCTCCATCCAGACGTACGACTTCGCGGGCAGCCCCGAGTACGGGTCGTACGAGCTGCCCGAAGACGACAGGGCCTAGGGGGTTTCGTTTGGATCAGGTCGGATCAGGCCGCGGCGCATGGTGCGGTGCATCGCAAGGCGGAGGATCACCCGCGTACTGGGCGTACTCGGGTGGTCCGACAACGCGGCGAGGTGCCGTGCCGGGCGTCGCGGACCCGGGCTGATCCAAACGAAACCCCCTAGCCCGCAGGGTGCCGGTCCGACCTCGCCCCGCGCCGGTACGGCTGTGGGGGGAACGCGGGGCGAGGGGCTCGGGCGCGGGACCTCAGCAGTCGAAGTCGATCAGCTTGAACGTGGCGTAGTGGTCGGAGGTGTAGTAGTCCTCCTCGTACTCCTGGCCGGTGACGATGCGCCGTGCTCCGCGGGTGGAGGAGCCCGGGGTGATGACGGTGTACTCGTGGTAGTAGCCGGAGGACTGGCTGGGCAGGACGCCTTCGCGGTTCTGGAAGACGCTGCCGTCCTGCGAGTACGGGTACGGACCGCCCCGGTCGATCAGGTCGAGCGTGTCGTGCGCCTGCGAGGGGAGGGCGCTGTGGCAGATGCTGCCGACCGCGGCGTTCGCCGTGGTGGCGGAGACGGTGCCACCGACGAGGAGGGCGGACAGGACGGCGGCCGCGGCGCCGATACGAGTGATGCTGTGGGGGATTTTCATACCGCCATGGTGACGCGCGTAGCGGATGGCATGTCAATGACAACTCTGTAGTGTTAACCGTCAGATCCGATGAATTTTCCGGGAGTTCACTCGGCTTTCCGGCTCTCCGCCGCGGCGAAGAGCGCGAGGGCGAGCGCGACGAGCGCGACGCTCGCGTACACCTCGTAGCCGTCGAGAAAGCCGATCCGCTGCACGAGGCCCACGTCCCAGTCGGCGAACTCGTGCACGAGGCCCAGCACGCCCTGCACCAGGGCGACGAATCCGAGAAGTTCCAGTACGGGTTTCACGGCACGACCTTCCCAGGCTCGCCGCCCGCCCCGCATCGGCCGCGAGTCGGCATCGTGCCGTCACAAGGCTGTTCCGCCGCCGGTGTCGCGGTCCGAAAGTCGACGCCGGTGCGACTTTGGTCGGTGATTCCCGGCGTCCGGTCGGTGATACGGGGCGAGGAGCGGCGCCGGGCCGCCGTCCGTGCGTAGATTTGTCGACCGTGAGCAATGACGAGCCGGCGCCGGCGCCGCAGGGGCCGGCGGGGCGCCGGTGGCTGTTCCCCTCCGCCCTCATCCACGAGCTGGACCCGGACGCCGGGGCCTCCGGCCGGCGGCCGCGGCGCACGGCGCGCGACTGGGCCGTCGACTTCTGCTGCTTCCTCCTGGCCGTGGGCGTGGGGCTGGCCGCCGCCATGACGCTGTCCCGCGAACCCGGCCTGCCGCGCTCCCTGGCTGTCCTCGACCAGGCCTTGGGCGCCCTCGGCTGCGCGGCGGTCTGGCTGCGGCGCCGCCGGCCGGTCGGGCTCGCCGTGGCCATGGTCCCGGTCGGCTTCCTGTCCAACTCGGCGGGCGGCGCGGCGCTGGTCTCCCTGTTCACGCTGGCCGTGCACCGGCCCTTCCGGTACGTGGCCTGGATCGGCGGCGCCGACCTCGCGCTGGTCCCCCTCTTCTACTGGGTGCGGCCCGACCCCGACCTGCCCTACCTCGGGGTCGTCGCGTTCACCGGACTGCTCACCGTGTCGGTCGTCGGCTGGGGCATGTTCGCCCGTTCCAAGCGGATGCTGATGCTGAGCCTCAGGGACCGGGCGCACCGGGCGGAGACCGAGGCCCGGCTGCGCGCCGAGCGGGCGCAGCGGCTGGCCCGCGAGGCCATCGCCCGCGAGATGCATGATGTGCTCGCCCACCGGCTCACCCTGCTCAGCGTGCACGCGGGCGCCCTGGAGTTCCGGCCGGACGCGTCACGCGAGGAGATCGCGCGGGCCGCCGGGGTGATCCGGGAGAGCGCCCACGAGGCCCTGCAGGACCTGCGGGAGATCATCGGCGTACTGCGCGCCGGCGAGTCCGACGAGCAGACCGGCGGACGACCCCAGCCGACGCTGGCCGCGCTGGACGCCCTCGTCGCCGAGTCCCGCGAGGCCGGCATGGAGGTCGGCCTCGACCACCGGGTCGCCGACCCGGCCGCCGTCCCCGCCTCCGTCGGCCGCACCGCCTACCGCATCGCCCAGGAGGCCCTGACCAACGCCCGCAAGCACGCCCCCGGCACCGAGGTCACGGTCCGCCTCGCCGGCACCCCGGGCGACGCCCTGACGATCACCGTCACCAACCCCGCCCCGCCCCGCGAGGTTCCACCCGTCCCCGGCTCCGGCCAGGGCCTGATCGGCCTCACCGAACGGGCCACCCTCGCCGGAGGCCACCTGGAACACGGCCCGAGAGCCGACGGCGGATTCGAGGTACGGGGGTGGCTGCCGTGGCCACGGGGGTGAGGGACGGCACATCCGCGGACATCACCGGGCGCGTGTGAACCCGGCCGGCCCGCCGGGGCAGTCGCTCGCACACGCACGCGTGCACCCGGACTCAGATGGTTTCCTCCGCTCCGACTCCCCGCCCGTGATTACGTAACCCCATGACTGCGACACCGATCAGAGTGCTCCTCGTGGACGACGACCCCCTCGTACGCGCCGGTCTGGCGATGATGATCGGCGGGGCCGGGGACATCGAGATCGTCGGGGAGGCGGCCGACGGCGCGGCAGCCGAGGAAGTCGCCGGGCGGACGCGGCCGGACGTCGTCCTGATGGACATCCGGATGCCGGCGGTGGACGGGATCACCGCGACGCGACGGCTGCGCGCCCGGCCGAACGCACCGCACGTCGTGGTGCTCACCACCTTCCACGCGGACGAACAGGTGCTGCACGCCCTGCGCGCCGGTGCGGCCGGCTTCGTACTGAAGGACACCCCGCCCGCCGAGATCGTCGATGCCGTCCGCCGGGTCGCGGCCGGCGACCCGGTCCTGTCGCCCGCCGTCACCCGGCAGCTCATGCGGCACGCGGCCGGTACCGCCGCCGACTCCCGGCAGACCCGCGCGCGCGAACGGCTCGCCGTCCTCAACGGCCGCGAGCGCGAGGTCGCCGTCGCCGTCGGGCACGGACTCGCCAACGCCCGGATCGCCGCCGAGCTCTTCATCAGCGTGGCCACCGTCAAGTCCCACGTCTCCCGCATCCTCGCCAAGCTCGGGCTCGACAACCGCGTCCAGATCGCCCTGCTGGCCTACGACGCGGGGCTGCTGGACACCGACGAGGAGGACGGCGGAAGCGCCGACGGAGAGTGATCTCCTTCTGGTCACGGTGCCGATCAACGAGAAGTCGAGGACATGCCCCATCACTGCTGCGAGGCGATGACCACCCGCCTGACCGTGCGCTGCGACCGGCACGCCGATCCCTTCACCTGCCCGGACGCGCTGGTCGGTTTCGACGCCAGGTTCCAGGAGTACGGGCTGATCATCCATGACGGCGGCACGTCGAGCATCACGATCGACTTCTGTCCCTGGTGCGGACGACGCCTCCCCGAGTCGCAGCGGGACCGGTGGTTCGACGAGCTGGAGCGCCGCGGGATCGATCCGTGGGAGGACGAGGTCCCCGCCGAGTTCCGCGACGACCGCTGGCTCGCCTCTCCGCCTCAGGAGTAGATCCCTTGCCACCTGGGCGACGGGCGGCCGGGTGAACCACAGCGCCCCCGTGGGACGTTCCCGGTGTCAGCCGCCTCGGCGAACGGCCCTGCGAGGCTCCGTCAGTGGCCCGGGCTACTGTGCAGCCCCATGAAGATCGAATCCCTTCTGCAGGACCTCGACAGCGACGACACCGCACGCGTGGAGGCCGCCGCCGCACGGCTGGCGGAGCAGGCCGACAGCGTGGTGCCGATGCTGCTGCGGGGTCTGCCCGATACGCAACGGACCGCTGATCTGAAGCCGGTCATGCGGGCGTTGAGGCGCATCGGGCCGCCGGCCTTCGACGCCCTGTTGGCGGCCTGGCGCCGGAAGGAGGTGCGGGACTGGGAGGCGGGCCGGCTCCTCGGGGAGTTCGACGAGCGCTGCGCCGACCAGTACGCGGCCCTGGCGGCCGATCCGGACTACGGGAAGTCGACCGACGGTTTCCAGGGGCTCGTCAGACTGCGGGTGGACTCCGAGGCCGGACTGCGGGCCCTGGTGGACACCTACGCCCGCGGCCGCCTCGTCCCCTACAAGGCATCCGACTACGCCCGCCTGCTGCACGACTCCTTCCGGCCGCGGCTGCGCTCCCTGCGCCGCGACCCGGCCGTGTCGCCGAGGATCCGGCGGGGCGCGATGGCGGCCCTGGTCGCGGGCGGCGGCACCGACGCGCTCGACGACCGCGACCGGGCGGCGATCGAGCGGCTGATACGGGTGAAGATCCCGCACGAGATCCCGAGGCTTCCCTCATCGACCCTCAGCGGCTGGTGGATGGCCGTGCCCGGGGCGTCGTACGAGGGCGCCTTCGAGGCCCTGGGCCTGTACGACCGGCGGCCCGTCACGGTCGCCGCCGGCGTCCACGCGACGGAGAGCGGGGAGACCCGGGTTCCCGGGCCGGACGGCGCCGGCCGCACCGTGGGGCGGGCCTTCGTCACCCCGGAACTGAACGGCTGGCGCCTGGTCTTCGGTCCGTTCGACCTCCTCGTCGGCGACCCCTGGGACGGCATGATCGAGACGGTCGAGCGGGTCAGCGTCCACTGCGGCCAGGCCCAGTTCTTCTTCCTGGACGACGCCGGCGGCTCCGACGTGTGGATCGTCGCCGAGAACGGCCGGGTGATCCGTCAGTACGCCGCCGAGAGCGACCCCGAATGGGAGGGCGACCCGCTGCCCTGGGAGACCCTCGCGGCCGACGACCCGGACTTCGACCCCGAGTACGACGAAGCCCCGCCCAACGCGGGCACCACGGGCGCCCGGTCCGCCTGCGCGTACCTCTCGGTCGACCCCGGCGAGGTCGGCCCGGACACCGAGGTACGCGGCCACGGCTGGCTGGCCCTCACCGCACCGGACGTCGGCCACGGCGCGTTCCCCGGCATCCTCCCCATCTGAGGCCCTCGGGTGTCTTCAACCTTGTGCAGGTGACCATGCGAGTCTGTCCTTCCTCCACCTCGTAGTCGGGGAAGGCCGGCACCACCTTGCCCTTGGTGCAGCTCACTTGCATGGTGCGGTAGCCCTCGCCCTGGCCATCGGTCGGTCCACCCGAGACGCCAGGTGCCGTTGGCGGAGCTCGTCGGCAACGCGTGATGACTTGCCCGCGCGGGCGCTGATCATGATCTGCGGACGCACGGAACACGGGAGGGCACGTGCCACAGCAGGCGGCCGACGTCCGGCACATCCAGATCGCCTCCCGACGTACGGGCAAGACCGTCTGCTGGGCGATCGGACTGCTTGTGCGGCTGGGGTTCTGCGCCGAGTTGCTGCGGGAAACGTGGCACCTGGAAGCCTGGCGCCGTCTTCCGTTCGGCACGCTCGCGGCGACGGGGGCATACGTCGCCCGGAGACTGGGTCTGTGCGCGAGCGTCACGGCAGACGGGGCCACCCTGACTCTGCGGAATCGCTTCTCCCGCTGGCACATCCCCTTCAGCGATGTCGCCGACATGACGTGGCCATCCGGCCAGGGACCTGTGCTCCGGCTCCACAGCGGTCCCCGTGTCCGTCTCGACGCCTACGCGGGCTGGCCGGCCGGACAAGCCGGTAGGCAGGTGTCGGCACAGATCACCGCTGTGGGACGGAGCGGCCTGGCCGGCACTCCAGAGGCGAGCCGCAGGAGCCGGGTCGGCGGTACCGCCGAACTGCTCCTCATGGCCGTCTGGGTGTGGTGCTTCGCCGTCCTGTGGTGAGGCCCTGCGTCGGCTCACCGACACACCCGGACCGGCGATCCGATGATCCGAAGGAAACGCCCCAGCCGGCCGCCCCACACCTCGCCGGCGCGGCGGCGGCCCGGCCGAACCTTCGGTCTTACAACGGCTGACAGAATGAGTTCAGTTGTCGGTGGGTGATCAGGCAGCAGGCGAGTTTGAGGAACGCTTCGTGGATGTCTGCTCGTCGTTCCCAGCGCACGCGCAGTCGACGGAAGCCGTGGAGCCAGGCAAAGGCCCGCTCGACCACCCACCGGTATACGCCGAGGCCGGTGCCGTGCTCGGTGCCGCGCCGTGCGATGGCCGGCACGATCCCGCGGGCGCGGACCTCCTCGCGGTAGCAGTCGTGGTCGTAGCCGCGGTCCGCGTAGAGCGTCACCGCTCTGCGGCGCGGTCGGCCGACCCGGCCGCGGACCGGCGGGACGGCGTCCAGCAGAGGCAGGAGCTGGGTGACGTCGTTGCGGTTGGCGCCGGTCAGGATGACGGCGAGCGGGGTACCGTGTCCGTCGGTGATCAGGTGGTGTTCGGAGCCGGCCCGGCCCCGGCCGACCGGCGACGGGCCCGTCGCGAGCCCCCTTTTAACGCCCTGACCTGCGAGGAATCGACCACGCAGCGGGACCAGTCCAGCTTCCGTTCCGCGTTCAGCTCAGCCGGCAGCACCTCGTGCAGCCGCTGCCAGACGCCGGCCTCGTTCCAGTCCCGCAGCCGGCGCCAGCAGGTCATGCCCGAGCCGAACCCAGCTCCCTGGGCAGGTACTCCCACTGGATGTCCGTGTGCAGCACGTACAGGATCCCGTACAGCACCTGCCGGTCGGGCAACGGCTTCCGGCCCGGATACCGGAACCTGCGCTCCCTCCTCGGCAACAGCGGTTCGATCCGCTCCCACAACCCGTCCGACACGATCCACGGTGATGCCCCCATGCACCGGCAACGGCTCAACCCACCGCACGGACACGATCCACGGCACCACCTCACCTCATTGTGTTAGCCAGTTGTTACTGGCGAGTGCCGCAAGGCGAAGGGAACTTCGTGATCGGTGCAACCCGACCTGGCAGCGATTGCCCCCTTGTTGTTCAGGACAGCAGCGAGCCCCCTCCCTGATTGGGAAGGGGCTCAACGCGTGAGTACCGCAGCCACCTCTTCCTCGCTGGCCACTGTCATCGCCCCAGCCTCCCTCACGTCAGTACGCGTGACCACTCGCAGCCGGCGCCGAACCCGCCTTCTTGCACGCGGACACCCACACTCAGCCCGCGATCCCCGAGAGCAGCGCTACCAGACGCCGGTAGAGGCTGCCGCTGGGGAGCATGACGCCTCCCCAGCTCGACGTCGGGTCCACTTCGGCTCTGTGGTTCAGTCGGTGTCGTCGCCGCACTTCGGCTCGGCGGACCTGCCCTGTCGAGCCGCTCGTGTCGGCGGGGACGGCTGGGTACCTTCCTTGGCGACCGGCTGGAAGTAGTGGTCCAGCGCCCAGGCGGCCACGTGGGTGCCGGCCCGGCAGCCGACTACGTCCGCCGTGCGGGAGTGGACGCCGCCCCACACACGGGCGTCGACGACGTCCCGGTTGAGTTCGTCGGCGGACCCGTAGAACCGCGTGTTGCCGGTGACCTCGGAGGGGACGTAGAGGTCGATGTGCGAGGTGCCGAGAACGCCGGTCACGGCGCGTGTTACGGCCGCGGTGACGGTCGTATGGCCGGCGATGTAGTCCGGGTGTGGCGGAGTGAGGAGCAGCGGCTCCCAGGCCGGGTCAGCCGTCGTCGCGGGGTTGCCGTCGGTGTCGGCGAGGCGGATGGCGGTGATCGGCCGCCAGGAGCCGTAGTGGAGCTTGGCGTCCCATGCGGTGACGACGGCGTCGGTCGCCGACGCGTTCACCGCGGCGAACAGCCGGGCCGTCTCGGCGATGCCGAGCCGATGCCGGGCGGCGTGGTCTCGTACGGCCGTCTGGACCTGTGCGACCAGGTTGCCGCTGAAGAAGAGGGCGGTCTCGGTCTGCTGCGCGCTCCTGCCCGAGCCGGTCTTCGCGCCCATGGCCTTCAGCTCCTGGACATCCTCGGCGTAAGCGGCCGAGGAGAGGGCGGGTGGTCCGCCGGGGCGGAACTGCTGCGGGGAAGCGAGCAGGAGGGGGCGGAGCCTGGCGAGCCAGGTGTCGATGAAGGGCTGGAACGCGGGCGGGGTGGGCCGCCAGACCCCCGGTGCTGGGGAAGCGGTGAAAGGAACGTCCGCGAATCTGCCGTCCCCCTCCCGGAGTTCGATGATGCGGGCGGCAGCGCGCTTTCCGTAGTCCACGCCCCGGTCTCTGGCCTGACCGGCCGGAAGAGCGGCGAGCGAGTCCGCGTACGCGGTGTCGAGCCGCTCCTTGAAGGCCGGGAAGTAGGTGAGCAGCACGTCGTGGGCCGCAGTGGCGGCGGCCGCCGCGGAGGATGCCTTGGCCGGACCGAGCTCGTGCCATTTGTACAGGGCGTAGCCGCCTTCGATCCCCACCACGGCGTTGTACACGGCGACGGAGACGAACCCCTCCCAGATCGCTGCCTGCCCGGAGGGGCGTGGGCCGAGGCTGGTCTTGATCGTGTCGGTGGCGATGGCGTTCCACTCGCGGACCACGGCCGCCGGGTCCGCCGCCGTCCGGGTGTCCGTGTCGGGGGGACTTGTCGCAGCAGTGAGCGTCACTAGGGCGATGGCCGCGACGGCGCAGATGAATGCTCGGAAACGTGAACGCGGAGGAACGGGAAGGGGGGACTCTTGATGCACACCGGGCTCCCTAGCATTGAGTGCCCAAGGCTTAGCAACGGCCCCCTGCGTGAGCAAGACAACTCGCCGCGACCGGGCGCCCAGGGCGCCCTCGAACGCCTCACCGCCCGCTACGAGAAGATCATCGCCGCCGGACGGACCCTGCATCCACCCCAGGCCCCGGAGAACCGCGCCGCAACCGGACTGGGGACCTACCGCTGGGTGATCGAAAGAAGCTTCGCGTGGCTGCACGGCTTCCGGCGCCTACGGATCCGCTGGGAACGCCGAGCCGACATCCATGAAGCGTTCCTCAAACTCGTCTGCAGCGGCCGCGGGCGATGCCAGCGCGCCGAGCAGCAGGAGCGCCTGCGTCTCCTCCGCCTACGCGCGGGCGAGGAGCTCGTCGCCCTTCAGGTCCGTTTCGATGTTCGCGGCGACCCAGAAGTTGTCGACGAGGTCCTGCCACAGGCATCCCGCCTTGAGGGCGGTGCGCGGCAAGTTCGTGCGCATGCTTGCACAGTAGGAGCGCAGTCCAAGCTCGACGATCGGCCCGTTGCGGCGACTGAGCACGAGGTACCCCTCGTTCTGCGCCTCGCTGCGTACGAGGGCGTTGAACGACGGGCTCTTGCCGGGGGGGTGTGTGTATGACGAGGGCGAACCGCAGGTCGAAAAGACCACCAGATGATCAAACCCAAGACAGTTCGCGACCGGGCGCGCGCGTGGGGGGCTACTCCAGCAGCCGTTGCTTGATCAGCTCCATCACCTCCGCGCGGCTGCGCTTGCCGTTGTCGGCCGCGTTGAAGTGATTGCCGATGCGCACCGAGACGGCGAGCAGGCAGCGGACCTCGACCTCGTCCTCGTCCGGGCAGAAGGAGGAGAACAGGGAACGCAGGTAATCCATACGGCGGTTGTCGACGCGGCGCAGGCGCTCGGCGACTGCCGGGTCTCGGCGGGCCCAGTCGCGGATTGCTATATCGGCGGTGGTGCCCCGAACCGGACCGTCGGTGGTAGCGGCGACGAGGGCGAACAACCGCTCCAGTCTGGCCCTGGCATCTCCCCCACCGCCTTCAACCTGTTCGATCACGCTGTCGGTGACCTCGTGCTCCCAGGTGTCGAGCATTTCGGTGAGTAGCGCGTCGCGGTTGCGGAAGTACCCGTAGAAGCCGCCCTTGCTGACACCGAGTGCCTGCGCCAGTGCCTCGATCCGGACGGCTTGGGGGCCGCCTTCGACCAGTGCCCGCAAGCCTTCCTCGATCCACTTGCCGCGTGGCGTGCGGGTCGCGCCCATGGTGTGTGCCTCCTCACCTACCTGCCAGTATACGGGGGCGTATAGAGGCGGGTACGCTCGATATATACGCCATCGTATAGACAGAGGCCTGCTCATGCGCCTTCCCCGAACCGCCCACACCGACCGCCCCTGGCGGATCCACGAAATCGCCGGCGGCTTCACGGTCGAAGACGTCTGGGCGCTGCCCACTCCCGGCGGACCCACGGACCTTGTGTGGCTGGTGCGCCAGATCGCCGAAGGAATCAGCAGCGGGGTGAACGGAGAAGGCCCCGTCTCCCGCATGCTCTTCGCCATCCGATGGAAGCTCGGAGCACTGCTCGGCTGGGACCAGTCCGATACCGGCATCGGCACCCGGCTGCCTTCCCTGTACGACCGACTGCCGGCGAATCTTCGCGAGGGCCCCCGAGGTCCCGACCTCGGCTCCTCCCCGTTCGCTTCCCTTTATCAGACGGACGAGGAGTGGGCCGCCGAGATGGGCAACAAGACCGTGCACGCGGTGATGCATATCGGCTGGGTCCAAGACGGTTCCGGCGGCTAACGCGGCCAGATGGCCGTCTTGGTGAAGCCGAACGGGCTGTTCGGCAGCCTCTACATGGCCGCCATCAAGCCCTTCCGCCACATCGGGGTCTACCCCGCGCTGATGCGCTCCATCGGCCGCGAGTGGCAAGCGAACGCCACGCGACGCAGCGCGCGCTGACCGGTCCGAGCACCCGAAGGGTGGGGCCGCTTCAGCGCACCAGTCACATGCTCTGACCGGGCATCCAACCCGTCGTAGTGAGGGTCGTTGCACGCGAGGATTCCGATCGCGTATGCCGCGTCGTACGGCTCGCTGGTACGCAAGTGCTCCACGATATTGCCCTGCATGAACCGGAACACGCGTATGTCGCTGAGTGTCGGATTTACCGCTGGGGCTGAGTGGGTGAAAGTTCGGCTGCGTCCACGAGGGCACCCTCTTCCTTCGCGCGCGAGCACGACGTGATGCAGGGCCTGATCCGACGGCCGCCACCCTGGGGTGACCTCGCCTGACGATGCAGGGCAGGCCATACCCGCCTGACCACCGGTGGTCCAGCTCCGGCGACCGGACCGTAGAAGACAGTCGAGCACCGCTGGACCCTGTGCCGGGGGCGCGGAACGCTTCCAGGGCTCTGCGACAACGGCCCAGCGATGGGCGGAACCGCTGCCGCGCGCACAGCGAGGCCGGTTTGACGGCTCCTCGCGCCCGCACCACAGCCCAGACGGCAGGTCGGAGCCGCGAGAGTCGGCACTGGCCTGTATGCGGGGCCTGATCGCTCCGCTGCAACGGAAGAACGGCTGGACGCTGGCGGAGGAAGCCGGTCATGCGGGCCCGGACCGCATCCACCGGATGCTTACGACGGCTGATCACCCGCCTCACCAACCGCCGACCCACACCCGTCGAACACATCCTGCACTGGTCCACCTGGCGCCGCCGACGACAACACCAAGCCCGCACCAGCCACTACAAACGACGCGGACACAGCCCCTGACCTGGCCATCAGTCAGGGTAAGCACCGTTGCAGTATTAGAGGGCATCTAATCTAGGTAGTTGGTAGTCAGGGATGTTTTTGTGACTTTCGGTGTCGGTGGTCGTTGAACGAGGTGTGATGCTCGTCGCCCGTACCGCAGTGATGTCTCCGATGCCCGATGGGCCTTGATCGAACCGGTCTTCACCGCCTGGCGAGCCGGACGGACCGGCCCGGGAACGGCGGTTCGCGTGCATGAGCTGCGGGAGACCGTCAACGCGATCCTCTACGTCAACCGCACCGGCATTCCGTGCGAGTACCTGCCGCATGACTTCCCGCCGTACAAGACCGTCTACGACTACTACGCGAAGTGGGAAGCGGACGGCACGACCGAGCAGGTCCACGACCGTTACGTGACAAGACCCGCCGGGCCCACGGCCGCACCGCGGAGCCGACCGCGGCCGTGGTGGACGCCCAGAGCGTGAAGACCTCGGCAAATGTGGCCGAGACCAGCCAGGGCATGGACGCCGGCAAGAAGATCAATGGACGCAAGCGGCATCTGATCACAGACACACTCGGCCTGGTGCTGGCCGTCCTCATCACCGCCGCCAACGTGCACGACACCACTGGCGGCAAGCTCCTACTCGACGACCTGGCCGCAGCCCATCCCAGCGTGACCAAGGTCTGGGCCGACGGCGGATACCCAGAGCGGCATCCTGAACCATGGCGCCGGACTCGGCATCGATGTCGAGGTGGTGCAGCGGCCGCGGGCGACGGGGGTCGAGCCACTGCCGAAGCGGTGGGTGATCGAGCGGACCTTCGGCTGGCTGATGCAGCACCGCTGTCTGGCCCGGGACCATGAAGTCCTGCCGCAGCGATCCCGCACGATGATCCACTGGGCGATGGCTAAAACAATGTCCCGCGAACTGACCGGAGAATCCACACCAACCTGGCGAATCGAAACGAACATCCCACTCACATCAGCGTGAACGTTGATGATGCTCTCTTACGACGGCTGCTCCCGGTCCGGGATCTCCATGAGGGCCACCGGCCGCCGCTCGCGCCGCGAGACCTCGCAGGCCTCGGCGATCCGCAGCGCTTGCAGCGCCTCCCGGCCGTCGCACGGGTTGGCCCGCTCGCCGCGTACCACCTCCACGAAGGCGTTCAGCTCCGCCTCGTAGGCGGGCCCGAACCGCTCCAGGAATCCCGCCCAAGGCTTGTCCGCGGGCGGCGGCCCGGTCGGTTCGGTGGAGGCGAGGGGCGTACGGTCGTCCAGGCCGACCACCACGGTGTCGTGCTCCCCGGCCAGTTCCATGCGGACGTCGTACCCGGCGCCGTTCAGCCGGGTCGCCGTCGCCGTGGCCAGCGTGCCGTCGTCCAGCGTGAGCAGCGCCGCGCCCGTGTCGACGTCCCCCGCCTCGCGGAACATCGCGGGGCCGCCGTCCGACCCGGTGGCGTACACGTCGGCCACCTCGCGGCCCGTCACCCAGCGCAGCATGTCGAAGTCGTGGATCAGCGTGTCCCGGAACAGCCCGCCGGACAGCGGCAGCCACTGGGCCGGGGGAGGGGACTGGTCGCAGGTCATGGCCCGTACGGTGTGCACCCGGCCGAGCCGGCCCGTGCGCACGGCCTCCCGGGCGCCGGCGTACCCCGCGTCGAACCGCCGCTGGAAGCCCATGTGCAGCACCGTCCCGGCGGTCTCCACCTCGGTGAGCGCGTTCAGCGTGCCCGGCAGGTCGAGGGCGATCGGCTTCTCGCAGAAGACCGGCAGGCCCGAGCGGGCCGCCCGGCCGATGAGTTCCGCATGGGCCGCCGTCGCCGTGGTGATCACGACCGCGTCCACGCCCCATGTGAAGATCTCGTCCACGCCCGGCGCCGCGGTCTCGCCCAGCCGGTGCGCCAGGGCCTGCGCCCGCGCCGGGTCCGCGTCCGTCAGGATCAGAGAGCCCACTTCGCGGTGGCGGCTGAGCGTCCTCGCGTGAAGGGTGCCGATGCGGCCCGTACCGATGACCCCGATGCGCATGGAAACAAAGTGCGGGCCGACCCCGCATCCTGTCAATGCGTATGTCCTGACAATCGGACTACACAACTTCCCGTCAACCATGCACGGGACTACGCTCGGGCCCGTGCCGAAACCAGATGTGGACCCGACCGTGTCGCTCGACCTCCGTGTGGACCGTAGCTCCCCGGTGCCGTTGTACTTCCAGCTCTCCCAGCAGCTGGAGGCCGCCATCGAGCACGGCAGGCTCACCCCGGGCAGCCTGCTCGGCAACGAGATCGAGCTGGCCGCGCGGCTCGGCCTGTCCCGGCCGACCGTCCGCCAGGCCATCCAGTCCCTGGTCGACAAGGGGCTCCTCGTCCGCCGCCGGGGCGTCGGCACCCAGGTCGTCCACAGCCAGGTCAAGCGCCCGCTGGAACTGAGCAGCCTCTACGACGACCTGGAGGCGGCCGGCCAGCGCCCGGCGACCAAGGTGCTGGTCAACACGGTCGTGCCGGCCTCCACCGAAGTCGCCGCCGCGCTCGGGGTCGCCGAGGGCGGTGACGTCCACCGCATCGAGCGGCTCCGGCTCGCGCACGGCGAACCGATGGCCTATCTGATCAACCACCTCCCGCCGGGCCTGCTCGATCTCGACACCGACCAGCTGGAGGCCACCGGCCTGTACCGGCTGATGCGGTCCGCCGGGATCACCCTGCACAGCGCCCGCCAGTCCATCGGCGCCCGCGGCGCCACGGCCGCCGAGGCCGAGCGGCTCGCCGAGGCCGAGGGTGCCCCGCTGCTCACCATGCAGCGCACCACCTTCGACGACACCGGCCGGGCGGTCGAGTTCGGCGACCACACCTACCGTCCGAGCCGCTACTCCTTCGAGTTCCAGCTGCTCGTCCGGCCCTGACGGCACCCCGGGCGTTCGTCGCAATGTCCGGACAAGGTGACCGGTCTGCGGTCCCCGGCCGTGTCATGGGTGTTCGCTGTGTTCGATACTGAAGTGTTTGGGGCTGGTGAGGTCACCGCCGGGACACACCGACGGTGAGGTCGCCCGCCCCTTACGCACGTCGGAACACAGGACAGCAAGAAGGGCACGGCCTCGTGGCACGGTTTCGGACCTGGGTAGGCATAGCGCTGACGGGGGCACTCTCCGTGTCCCTCGCGGCGTGCAGCAGCACCGGAGGCAAGCGGGCGGAGGACGCCCGCAAAGCCGCCGCGGCCCAGGGGAGGGCGGCGGTGAACACGCCGCGCTGGACCTTCGCGATGATCACCCACTCCGGGGACGGCGACACCTTCTGGGACATCGTGCAGAGCGGCGCCGAGCAGGCCGCCGTCAAGGACAACATCAAGTTCCTGTACTCGCACGACGACGAGGCACAGCAGCAGGCCCAGCTGGTGGACGCGGCCGTGGACAAGAAGGTCGACGGCATCATCGTCACCCTCGCCAAGCCGGCCGCCATGAAGGCCGCCGTGGCCCGCGCCGAGAAGGCCGGCATCCCGGTGATCACGGTGAACTCCGGCTCGGAGGAGTCCAAGGCGTTCGGCGCCCTCACCCACATCGGCCAGGACGAGACCATCGCCGGTGAGGCCGTCGGCGACGAGCTGAACAAGCGCGGCAGGAAGAAGGCCCTGTGCGTGCTGCACGAGCAGGGCAACGTCGGTCACGAGCAGCGCTGCGACGGCGTCGCCAAGACCTTCCACGGCACGCTGCGCAAGCTCTACGTCAACGGCACCAACATGCCCGACGTGCAGTCCGCGATCGAGGCCAAGCTCCAGGCCGACAGGTCCATCGACTCCGTCGTCACCCTCGGCGCGCCCTACGCCGACACCGCCGTGAAGGCGAGGACGGACGCGGGCAGCAAGGCCGAGATCGACACCTTCGACCTCAACGCCAAGGTCGCGGCCTCGCTCAAGGACGGCACCCTCGGCTTCGCCGTGGACCAGCAGCCGTACCTCCAGGGCTACCAGGCCGTCGACCTGCTGTGGCTGTACAAGTACAACGGCGACGTCCTCGGCGGCGGCAAGCCGGTACTGACCGGCCCGCAGATCATCACCAAGGACCAGGCGTCCGCGCTGGCCGAGTACACCGAGCGGGGCACCCGATGACCGCCGCCCTGGAACGCACCGGTGACGAGACGGCCGACGAAAGGATTCTGCGGCTCTCGCCGCTGCGGAAGCTGCTCGCCCGCCCCGAACTGGGTTCGGTCGTCGGCGCCCTCGCCGTCCTCGTCGTCTTCGCCTTCGCCGCCGACGGCTTCCTGCGCGCCTCCAGCCTCAGCACGGTCCTGTACGCCTCCTCGACCATCGGCATCATGGCCGTACCCGTGGCCCTGCTGATGATCGGCGGGGAGTTCGACCTCTCGGCGGGCGTCCTGGTGACGTCGTCCGCGCTGATCTCCTCGATGTTCAGCTACCAGATGACGGCCAACACCTGGGTCGGCGTCGGCGTGTCCCTGCTGGTCACCCTCGCCATCGGCGCCTTCAACGGCTTCGTGCTCACCCGCACCAGGCTGCCCAGCTTCATCGTCACGCTGGGCACCTTCCTGATGCTGACCGGCATGAACCTCGGCTTCACCAAGCTGATCGACGGCACCGTCTCCACCAAGACCATCGGCGACATGGAGGGCTTCCCGAGCGCCCACGCGGTCTTCGCCTCGACGCTCACCATCGGCGGCGTCGACGTCAAGGTCACCATCCTGTGGTGGCTGGGCCTGGTCGCCCTGGCCTCCTGGATCCTGCTGCGCACCCGCACCGGCAACTGGATCTTCGCCGTCGGCGGCAACGAGGACGCGGCCCGCGCGGTCGGCGTCCCGGTCGCGAAGACCAAGATCGGCCTCTACATGGGCGTCGCGTTCGGCGCCTGGATCTCCGGCCAGCACCTGCTCTTCTCCTTCGACGCCGTCCAGTCCGGCGAAGGCGTCGGCAACGAGCTGATCTACATCATCGCGGCCGTCATCGGCGGCTGCCTGATCACCGGCGGCTACGGCAGCGCGGTCGGCTCGGCCGTGGGCGCGCTCCTGTTCGGCATGACCAGCAAGGGCATCGTCTTCGCCGAGTGGAACCCCGACTGGTTCAAGTTCTTCCTCGGAGCGATGCTGCTCCTGGCGACCCTGCTCAACGCCTGGGTCCGCAAGCGTGCGGAGGCCACCAAGTGACTCTCGTCGAGCTGGCCGATGTCAGCAAGTACTACGGCACGGTCCGTGCCCTCGAAGGCGTCTCGCTGCAGGTCGACCCCGGTGAGATCACCTGCGTCCTCGGCGACAACGGGGCCGGCAAGTCCACCCTGATCAAGATCATCGCGGGCCTGCACCAGCACGACCGCGGCACGCTGAGCATCGAGGGGGAGGAGACGACCCTCTCCTCCCCGCGGGAGGCCCTGGACCGGGGCATCGCCACGGTCTACCAGGACCTCGCCGTGGTCCCCCTCATGCCGGTCTGGCGCAACTTCTTCCTCGGCTCCGAGCCCCGCACGGGCAAGGGGCCCTTCAAGCGCCTGGACATCGACCTCATGCGCCGCACCACCCGCGAGGCGCTGCTCCGCATGGGCATCGACCTCCGGGACGTCGACCAGCCCATCGGTACCCTCTCCGGCGGCGAACGCCAGTGCGTGGCGATCGCCAGGGCCGTCCACTTCGGCGCCAAGGTCCTGGTCCTGGACGAGCCGACGGCGGCACTGGGAGTGAAGCAGTCCGGTGTGGTCCTCAAATATGTGGCGGCAGCACGAGACGAGGGCTTGGGCGTTGTCTTGATCACCCACAATCCGCACCATGCGTACCTGGTCGGTGACCGCTTCGTCCTGCTGAGGCGCGGCACGATGGTGGGCAACCACACACGGGACGAGATCACGCTGGACGAGCTGACGCAGCAGATGGCGGGAGGATCCGATCTGGAGGCTCTACGCCACGAACTGCAGCGAACCTAAGGGGCGCGGGGCTGTGCGATGTGCGGCTCCGCCGCGTGGTTGCGATCAACCGGAACGGACCCGCAGCCGGCAACGACCGCGCACCCCCACCCCCTGCCCCGCACCGCACCCGCCCCCACGGTGAGGCAGAATCGACAAGCGATGAGCACCTACCGCGACCTCACCGCCCCCATCGGCTCCCGCCGAGCCCCGGTCCTACGCACCGTCGGCACCCGAGAGCGTCGGTCACATCTGACCGCACCCCGCGTGCCCACGGTCGGCATCGACATCGGCGGCACCAAGGTCATGGCGGGCGTCGTGGACGCCGACGGCAACATCCTGGAGAAGCTCCGCGCGGAGACCCCGGACAAGTCCAAGAGCCCCAAGGTCGTCGAGGACACCATCGTCGAGCTGGTACTGGACCTGTCCGACCGGCACGACGTGCACGCGGTCGGCATCGGCGCCGCCGGCTGGGTCGACGCCGACCGCAACCGCGTCCTGTTCGCCCCCCACCTGTCCTGGCGCAACGAACCCCTCCGCGACCGCCTCGCCGGCCGGCTCTCCGTGCCCGTCCTGGTGGACAACGACGCCAACACCGCCGCCTGGGCGGAGTGGCGCTTCGGCGCCGGCCACGGCGAGGACCACCTCGTCATGATCACCCTCGGCACCGGCATCGGCGGCGCCATCCTGGAGGACGGCCAGGTAAAGCGCGGCAAGTTCGGCGTCGCCGGCGAGTTCGGCCACATGCAGGTCGTGCCCGGCGGCCATCGCTGCCCGTGCGGCAACCGCGGCTGCTGGGAGCAGTACAGCTCCGGCAACGCGCTCGTCCGCGAGGCCAGGGAGCTGGCCGCGGCCGACTCCCCGGTGGCGTACGGGATCATCGAGCACGTCAAGGGCAACATCGGTGACATCACCGGCCCGATGATCACCGAGCTGGCCCGCGAGGGCGACGCGATGTGCGTGGAACTGCTCCAGGACATCGGCCAGTGGCTCGGCGTCGGCATCGCCAACCTCGCCGCCGCCCTCGACCCCTCCTGCTTCGTGATCGGCGGCGGTGTCTCGGCCGCCGACGACCTGCTCATCGGCCCGGCCCGGGACGCCTTCAAGCGCCATCTCACCGGCCGCGGCTACCGCCCCGAAGCCCGCATCACCCGCGCCCAGCTCGGGCCCGAGGCCGGCATGGTGGGCGCAGCCGACCTGGCCCGGCTGGTCGCCCGCAGGTTCCGCCGGGCCAAGCGGCGCCGGGTGGAGCGCTACGAGCGCTACGAGCGGTACGCCCAGGCCCGCCGCGACCAGGACACCGCATGACCCCGTCGCTGCCCCACCAGAGCGGCCCGCCGGAGCAGCGGCGACAGCCCGCCGAGGACCCGCGCCACAAGGCCAGACGGCGGGCCCTCACCCTGCTGATCATCGTGCTGCTCATCGGCGTACCGGCCGGCTACCTGGTGATCTCCGCGAACCAGAGCCGCAACAGCGGCAAGGACAAGGAGGCGAAGTACTCGGCGACCGGCCTCACCGCGGGCTGGCCGTCGAAGGTGCAGCGCCGCCTCTACCAGGTGACGGTCCCGCACCCGGCCGACGACATCGCCTACTACGAGACGAACAACTGGAAGACCAGCCGCCTCTACGTGCAGTTCCGCACCAACCCCGCCGGCCTGGACAGCTTCCTGGAGGCCATGGGCGTACGCCGGGAGCAGCTGAGGAAGAACGACATCGCGGTCGGTGAGCGGGACCGGAAGGTCAGCGGCTGGACCTTCACCGGCCCCGGCCCCTGGTGGGGCCTGACCCACGAGCAGAAGAACCCGGCGCCCACCCAGGACGTGGTCGTCAACCTGTCCGACCCGGAACGCCCCATGGTCTTCGTCGTCTCCCGCACGGTCCCGTAGCCAGGGCCACGACCCGGCCTCGGAGCCGATTGTCAGACCCCGCCCGTAGAGTCGGAGACAGCTGATCCGAGGCACGGGCGGGAGGTGGCAGGACGTATGAGCGGCACGGCTGCGGTGGCCGAGCGCACGGGGGGTTCCCGGGAGACGGAGAGCGGGCACCCGGTCCCGGTGCGCCTCGCGTCCGTCTACCTGCCCGCCCCCCTGCCGCGCGAGGGCCGCCTCGCCTTCTGGGACCCCGAAGGCGACCCGCTGCCCCCGGGGGCCGGCGGCGCCGCACAGGAGCTGACGGTCGTACGGCGCCATGGCGCCGGTGTGCGCCGCCGACAGGTGCCCGCGCTGACTCTGCCGCTCGCCGAGGCCCTGCCCCTGCTGGTCCGCGCCCGCCGCGACCCGGCCGCCCACCCGGCCACCGCCTGCTGGGGCGCCGCCTCCCTGCACGCGCTGCGGCTCGTCGCCCGCGGCCGGCTGCTGCCCGGCCTGACCCCGGCCGGCCACGACGCCTGGCGGGCCGGCCCCCTGGAGCCCGACGACATCGCCCACCTGCGCGCGATCGCCGCCGCCCTGCCCCCCGAAGGCCACGCCGTGCCCCTCCCGGGCCCGGGCCCACTTCAGCTGCCCGAGCCGGAGGCCCTCGTCCGCTCCTTCCTGGACGCGGTCGCCGACACCCTGCCCCGCACCCCCGCCGCCCCCTACACCGCCGGCCGCCCCTTCGCCGCCCGCGAGCCCCAGTACCTGCCCGCGGCCCACGCCTGGGCGGCCGAGGTCGCCGCCGGTATGGACGCCGGCGTCCGGATCTCGCTCCGCCTGGACCTGGCCGCCTACGACGTGTTCGACGCCGGTGCGAGCGAAGGCGCCCGCGCCGCCGGAGCGGCCATCGTGCAGGTGCACAGCCTGGCCGACCCCACCCTGGTGGCCGACGCGGCGGCCCTGTGGGCGGGCGAGGCCGACACGGCGTTCGGCCCCCGCGCGCGCGTGGACGCGGCCCTCGCCGTGCGGCGCGCCGCCCGGGTGTGGCCGCCCCTGGACCGCCTCGCCGAGCAGGACGTACCCGACGTCCTCGCCCTGTCCGAGGAGGAGCTGGGCGAGCTGCTCGGCGTGGCGGCGAGCCGGCTGGCCGCCGCCGGGGTCGCCGTGCACTGGCCGCGTGACCTCGCCCGCGACCTGACCGCCGCCGCGGTGGTCCGCCCGGCACCCGGTTCGGCGACCGACGGCACCGGCTTCTTCGAGAGCGAGGACCTGCTCCGGTTCCGCTGGCAGCTGGCGCTCGGCGGCGATCCGCTCAGCGAGGCCGAGATGGACGCCCTCGCCGAGGCCCACCGCCCGGTCGTACGGCTCCGGGACCGCTGGGTGCTGGTCGATCCCGCGCTGGTCCGCAAGGCCCGCAAGCGCGAACTGGGCCTGCTCGACCCGGTCGACGCACTGTCCGTGGCGCTCACCGGCGAGGCCGAGGTCGACGGCGAGACCGTCGAGGTCGTCCCCGTCGGTGCGCTGGCCGCCCTCCGGGACCGCCTCACCGCCGGCCTGCGCCCGGCCACCGCGCCGCCCGGCCTGCGCGCCACCCTCCGCGACTACCAACTGCGCGGCCTCGCCTGGCTCGACCTGATGACCTCCCTCGGACTCGGCGGCTGCCTCGCCGACGACATGGGCCTCGGCAAGACCGTCACCCTGATCGCCCTGCACCTCAAGCGGGCCCGTCCCGAGCCGACCCTCGTCGTCTGCCCGGCCTCCCTGCTCGGCAACTGGCAGCGGGAGATCGCCCGGTTCGCGCCCGGCGTCCCGGTCCGCCGCTTCCACGGCCAGGGCCGCACCCTGGACGGCGTCGACGGCGGCTTCGTCCTCACCACGTACGGCACCATGCGCTCCACCGCGGCCCACCTCGCCGAGCGGCCCTGGGGCATGGTCGTCGCCGACGAGGCCCAGCACGTGAAGAACCCCTACTCGGCCACCGCCAAGGCGCTGCGCACCATCCCGGCCCCCGCGCGCGTGGCGCTCACCGGCACCCCCGTGGAGAACAACCTCTCCGAGCTGTGGGCCCTGCTCGACTGGACCACCCCCGGACTCCTCGGCCCGCTGAAGTCCTTCCGCGCCCGGCACGCCCGCGCGGTGGAGGCCGGCGAGGACCCCGAGGCGGCCGAGCGTCTGGCCCGTCTGGTCCGCCCGTTCCTCCTGCGCCGCAAGAAGTCCGACCCCGGCATCGTGCCCGAGCTGCCGCCCAAGACCGAGACGGACCATCCGGTGCCGCTCACCCGGGAGCAGGCCACGCTGTACGAGGCGGTGGTGCGCGAGTCGATGCAGGCCATCGAGACCGCGGAGGGCATGGCCCGCCGGGGCCTGGTGCTGAAGCTGCTCGGCGCGCTGAAGCAGATCTGCGACCACCCGGCGCTGTATCTGAAGGAGGACGCGCGCGCCGACCGGCTCGCGGCCCGCTCCGGCAAACTCGCCCTTTTGGACGAGCTGCTGGACACCCTGCTCGCCGAGGACGGCTCGGCGCTCGTCTTCACCCAGTACGTCGGCATGGCCCGACTCCTCACCGCCCACCTGTCCGCCCGCGCGATCCCCGTGGACCTGCTGCACGGGGGCACGCCGGTGCCGGAGCGCGAGCGCATGGTGGACCGCTTCCAGAACGGCGAGACCCCGGTCCTCGTCCTGTCCCTGAAGGCCGCCGGCACCGGCCTGAACCTCACGCGCGCGGGCCATGTCGTCCACTTCGACCGCTGGTGGAACCCGGCCGTCGAGGTGCAGGCCACCGACCGCGCGTACCGCATCGGCCAGACCCAGCCGGTCCAGGTCCACCGCCTGGTCACCGAGGGCACGGTGGAGGACCGCATCGCCGAGATGCTCGCCGCCAAGCGTGCCCTGGCCGACGCCATCCTCGGCTCCGGCGAGGCGGCCCTCACCGAGCTGACCGACCGCGAACTGTCCGAGCTCGTCTCCCTGCGGAGGACACCATGACGGGCGCCGCCGGGCCCCGCCCCGGCGACGCCGCCCGCCGGGCCCTGCGGGCGGCACGGGAGAGGGCGGAGGCCGAGCGGGAGGACACGGCGCGGGCGGCGGTGGGGGGCACGGAGCCCGGCGACGCCGCCTCCGGTACCGATACCGCGGACGGCACGGCCTCCTCCCACCCCACGGAGCAACGGCCCGGCGACGCGGCCCGAGCGGCACTCAGGGCCGCGATGTCCACGCGCGGGGGTACCGACGAGGCGCCGCCCGCTTGTTCCACCGCTCCGGTGGCGGACGCAGCCCCGAAGGAGGGCGCGCGGCAGGCACCGGAGCCGGGCCTGGGCGCTGAGGTGCGCAGGCGTCCTGGGGCCGCCGCACGGCCCGCATCGGAGTCGGGTCCGGACGCTGACGTGCGCAGGCGCTCCGGCGATGCCGCACGGCCCGCATCGGAGTCCGGCCTGGGCGCTGAGGTGCGCAGGCGTCCTGGGGCCGCCGCACGGCCCGCATCGGAGTCGGGTCCGGACGCTGACGTGCGCAGGCGCTCCGGCGATGCCGCACGGCCCGCATCGGAGTCCGGCCCGGACGTCGACGTGAACAGGCGCCCCGGTGACGCCGCACGGCAGGCGTTGCGCGCGGCCCGGCGGGAGGCGCTGCGCGCGGAGGCGGTGGAGCCCCGCGTACCGGCCCGTCCCGCCGCTTCCTCGCCGCGTACGCCGTCCGCTCCCGGGCCGGAGCGCCGATCCGCCAAGGTCAAGGCCGCGCAGGACATGCGGCACTACCTGGCGACGGCGTTCCGCATGCCCACCTGGCCGGAATCACCGGAGGAACCGGAGGAACCGGGCACCGACACGCCCACGCAGACCGACGAACACCCCTCGGACACGGCCCAGGCGTACCCGGGCGCCGCGGCCGCGGCCATGGGATCGGAGCCCGTGGCCGCGGGCCCGGCGCCTACGCCGATGCCCTCGGCCTCCGCCCCCAGGTCTTCGGACTCCTCGGCATCCTCGCCCCCGACGCCACTCCGTACGCACGAGGCGGCGGCCTCGGCCTCGGACTCCGAAGCGTCGCCGGCACCCTCGGCATCCACGGCCGCGCCCTCGGCACCGGCGCCTTCGGACCCGGCGCCGGATCCCGCTCGCTCGGCCCCGACGTCTTCCGTGTCGGTGTCGGATTCCGCTGTCTCGGCCCCGACGTCTTCCGTGTCGGTGTCGGATTCCGCTGTCTCGGCCCCGACGTCTTCCGTGTCGGTGTCGGATTCCGCTGTCTCGGCCCCGAC
>NZ_JBVJRL010000028.1:9699-30858 GCF_055607665.1 Streptomyces sp. NPDC036984 | reverse complement strand
GCGTCTTCCGTGTCCGTGCCGGATTCCGCTGCCTCGGCCCCGACATCTCCCGCCTCCGCGCCCGGTCCCGCCCCCGCGCCCCCGGCACCTTCCGCCTCGGCACCCGCGACCGCCCCCGCGCACCCCCGCTCCGACTCGGCCCGCATCCCCGACTCGGTTCCCGGCCACGACTCGGCCCGCTCGGCTCCCACCTCCGACTCGGCCCCCGCCCCTTACTTCGCGGCCGCCCCTGACTCCGTCTCCACCCCCGGCCCCGCACCCATCCACCGCCCCCCGGCCCCCGCACCCACCCCCTCGTCCCAGGCGCCGGCGTCACCGGCCCCCTCCGCTTCCTCCTCCGCACCCCGCGTACCCCCCACCATGGCCACCCCCCACCGGGACAGTGAACTTCGGCGTACCTTCCCGGCGTTCGCGGTTCGGGAGGAACGCGAGGGTGGGGCGTTCGCCGGGACCTGGTGGGGGAACGCCTGGGTCGGTGCGCTGGAGCAGGGGGCGTTGGACGCCAAGCGGCTGATGCGTGGGCGTGGTTACGCGGAGCAGGGTCATGTGGACGCGATCACCGTGACACCGGGGCTCGTGCTGGCGTACGTGCGGGGGAGCCGGCCGCGTCCGTACCGGGTGCAGGTACGGGTGCGGACGCTGGAGGACGCGGACTGGGAGCGGTTCCTGGACGCCGCGGCCGACCGGCCGGGGCACATCGCGGCGCTGCTCGACAAGGAGTTGCCCCAGTCCCTCGCCGACTGCGGTGTCCCCCTGCTGCCCGGCCCCGGTGACCTCGTCCCGCGGTGCAGCTGCCCCGACTCCGGCCACCCCTGCAAGCACGCCGCCGCGCTCTGCTACCAGACGGCCCGCCTGCTCGACGCCGACCCGTTCGTGCTGCTCCTGCTCCGCGGCCGGGGCGAGAGGGAACTGCTCGACGCGCTGTCCCGGCGCAGCGCCGCCCGCGCGGCCCGCGCCGCACAGGAACGGCAGCCGCAGACCCTGCCCGGGGTCCGGGCCGCCGACGCCCTGGCGCCACGCCGACTCCCGCCGCTGCCGCCGCCGTTGCCGGTGCCGCCGCACCCCGAGCAGCCGCCGGTGTATCCGTCGGCCCCGGGCGGTCCTGACCCCTTCGCGCTGGACCAGCTGGCGACCGACGCCGCCGCCCGCGCCCACGCGCTGCTCGGCACCGGACGCGACCCGGTCGGCGAGCTGACACTCTGGCAGGACGCGGTGCGCCTGGCCGCGGCCCGCCCGGGTTCCGGACTGACCGCGGCCACCCGCACGCTGTACGCCACGCTCGCCGGCGCCGTCGACCGCACCCCGGCCGACCTCGCGCGTGCCGTCGCGGCCTGGCGGCAGGGCGGCCCGGCGGGGCTGGCCGTGCTGGAGGAACCATGGGACCCGCCGGCCGGCCGCTTCGACCGGGCCCGCCCACTGCTGCTCGCCGCCGACCTGCCGGCGTTCCGCCCCTGGCGCAACCGCCTCACCCACCCGCGCGGCCACGTCCAGCTCCGGCTCGGCCGCGACGGGCTGTGGTATGCCTACGAGTCGGAGCCCGGCCAGGACGACTGGTGGCCCCGGGGCACCCCGGACCTCGACCCGGTGGGCGCCCTGACCGGTCTCGGCATGGCGGACGACCTCTGAGCGACACCCGGTGCTCTCCCTGCGCACCCCGTCCCGCTCCCGGCGTGGCCGGCACCGGTCAGCGGCGGGACGTCCGCCGCGGTGCCGACCGGCTCACCTGGTCAGGTCTCCTTGGCGTACCTGTTGCGGGGCGACGGCAGACCCAGCCGGCCGCGCAGGGTCCCGGTGTCGTACGCGGTGCGGAACGCGCGGCGCTGCCGTAGTTCCGGCACCAGCCGCCGGGTGATCGCGGTGAGGTCGTGCGGCAGCGCGCCCGGGCGCAGCCGGAAGCCGTCGAGCCCGGTGGTCCGCCAGTCGAGGAGCAGGTCGGCCAGTTCGCCGGGAGTGCCCGTGAAGACCAGGGCGTCCGAGGCGAACGCGGCGCCGTCCAGCGCGTCCAGGCGCGCCTTGCGGCCGGCGGCGGCGCCGGGCTCGTCGTCCAGGAAGACGACCACGTCCGCGAATCTGCGCAGCGGCTGGGCCCGTACATTCCTGCCCACCCGGTCGACGGCCTCGTCCACCTGCGCGAGAATCGTCTTCGCGCCCACGCGGTCGAACGGCGTGACGAAGACGACGTCGCAGCCGCGTGCCGCGAACTCGTACGGCGTCGAGGCGTGCGCGAGGCTCGCCACCACCGGCTGTCCCTGGGGCGGGCGTGGGGTGATCGAAGGGCCCTTGACGCTGAAGTACGCGCCCTCGAAGTCGATGTGATGGAGCTTGTCGCGGTCGATGAAGCGGCCCGTGTCCGTGTCCCGTATCTCCGCGTCGTCCTCCCAGCTGTCCCACAGCCGCCGTGTCACCTCCACCACGTCGGTGGCCTCCGCGAACAGCGGGCGCAGCCGTTTGGCGATCAGTTCGGGGTCCCGGATGTCGTCGTCGGTCAGCTGCGGTGTCGAGCGGCGGCCGAAGTGGGCGGCGTCGGCGGCGCGGGACGCGATCTGCGGCCGCCAGCCCGCACGGCCCTTGCAGACGTGGTCGAGGGTGGCGATGCCCACGGCGACGTGGAAGGGCTCGGTGTGGGTGACGTTGACGGTGGGGACCAGGCCGATGTGCGTGGTGAGCGGACCGAGGTGGGCCGCGAGCAGGACCGCGTCCAAGCTGCCCCGGACCTGGTCGGTCCGGTCGTCGGGACGGTGCGGCGCGGCCGACTGGAGCCCGAGGGCGTCCTCGAAGGTGACGAAGTCGAGGAGGCCGCGTTCGGCTTCCGTGACCAGGTGCGCCCAGTACGCCGGAGTGAACAGGGCACCGGCGTCGGCGTCCTGGGACCGCCAGGCCGCGGGATGCCAGCCGGCGTCACGGAGGGCGACGGCGAGGTGCAGCGGACCGGTGCTCACGATGCCTCCCTGGCGTTCCCGGTGCTGCGGCCCGGGTCCGGCCGGTGGCGCAGACCCAGGTGGTCCCGCAGTGTCGTCCCCGTGTAGTCCGGGCGGAAGACGCCCTTCTCCTGGAGCAGCGGCACCACCCGGTCCACGAAGTCGTCCAGGCCACCGGGGGTCAGATGCGCGGCGAAGACGAACCCGTCCGCGCCGTCGGTCTGCACGAAGTGGTCGATGGCGTCGGCGACGGTGCGCGGGCTGCCGACGAAGGTCTGCCCGCCGTGGACCTCGATGACCAGCTCGCGGATGCTCAGTCCGCGTTCGCCGGCGAGGGCCCGCCACCGCCGCGCGGTCTCCGCGCGGCCCTTGCGGAACACCGAATGCCCCTTCAGGACCAGCGACTCGGGTTCCGGGTCGATGTCGGGCAGCGGACCGTCCGGGTCGTACGCGGACAGGTCGCGGCCCCAGACGGCCTCCAGGTGGGCGATCGCGGTCTGCGGGCTCACCTGGGCGCGGGTGACCTCGTCGGCGTACGCGGCGGCCTCGTCGTCGGTGTCGGCGACGACGACGGTGGCGGTGGGCATGATCCGCAGGTCGTCCGGTGAGCGGCCGTGCCGGGCGAGCCTGCCCTTGACGTCCCGGTAGAAGGCGCGGGCCTCGTCGAGGCGGTTGTACTTGCTGAAGACGACCTGGGCGTCCGACGCCGCGAACTCACGGCCCGGGTCGGACTCCCCGGCCTGGATGATCACGGGGTGGCCCTGCGGGCTGCGCGGGGTGGTGAAGCGTCCCGAGATGGCGAAGTGCCGTCCCTGGTGGGCGAACTCACCGGCCCCCGAGCGGACGAACCGCCCGGACACCGCGTCGGCGCGGACGTCCTGGCCGGCCCAGCTGTCCCACAACTCCCGCGTGGCGTCCAGGAATTCGGCGGCGCGCGTGTAGCGGTCGGCCTCGGCGAGGAAGCCGCCCCGGCGGAAGTTCTCACCGGTGAAGGCGTCGAAGCTGGTCACCACGTTCCAGGCGGCACGCCCGCCGCTGAGGTGGTCGAGGGTCGCGAGCCGGCGCGCCACTTCGTAGGGCTCGTTGAACGTGGCGTTGACGGTGGCGGCGACCCCGAGACGCGTGGTGACGGCGGCCACCGCGCTGAGCATCGTCAGGTTGTCCGGGCGGCCCACCACGTCCAGCTCGTAGATCTCGCCCTTGTGCTCGCGGACGCGCAGTCCCTCGGCGAGGAAGAAGAAGTCGAATTTTCCGCGCTCCGCCGTCTGCGCGAGGTGCACAAAGGACTCGACGGCGATCTGGCTCCGGGAGCGCGGGTCGGACCAGACGGTGACGTTGTGGATGGCCGGCAGCTGAGCGGCGAGGTGGATCTGCTTTGTCATATGCCGCTCGCACCGTCATTCGGCGGTATTCCGCCGTTCTCTCCTGATGCCATCTTTTCCTGCCCCTCCTTCGACACGGAACGCATGGCGCATTGATGCGTTGTCAAGAACTCATGGCAATGTCCGGGCCCCGGCAGCGGCGCGCTCGGCGCCGGGTTCGCCCGGGCCCCTCGATGACGGACAAGCAGGTTCAGCCGACGGACGTTTCGGGTATCTGCCCGACGTGCCCCATGCGATAGCCGACCCCGCGCACGGTGATGATCCATCGGCTGGAGCCGAGTTTCGCCCGCAGGCTGCTCACGTGCGTGTCGATGGTGCGGCTGGTGCGCACCCAATTGCTCCCCCAGACCTTCGCCATCAGCTCTTTCCGGGAGACGACGGAATCGGGTCGCGCGGCCAGCGTGTAGAGAAGCTCGAACTCCGTGGCCGTCACCTCGACCACCCGGTCGCGCAGGCGCACCTCGCGGGTCCGCGGATCGATGTGCAGCGGCCGGAGCGAGATGCTGTCCGCGCCGACGGACTGCGGCCGGGTGCGCCGCAGCACCGCTTCGATCCGTGCTCCTATCTCCCGCGGACCCCAGGTCCGCAGCACACAGTCGTCGGCTCCGGCCTTGAGCGCGAGGACCCGCTCCAGTTCGTTGTCACGGTGTGTGCAGGCGATCAGCGGAATGTCGCTCTCGGCCCTGAGCGTGCGGCACACCTCCAGGCCGTCGAGGTCGGGCAGGTCCAGCGAGAGCAGGACCAGATCGGCATCGTGATACGTGCGCAGTATCCGTGCCCCTCGGTCGACGGTGTGGGCGACGTACCCCTGCCGGCGCAGGTCGCCCGCCGTGATCTCGGCCGTGGCGGCGTCCGGCTCCACCACCATCACCTTCTTCACGCGCCCAGGCCCTTCACTCTGGCGTCCGCCCAGCCGGCGGCTTCGGCGCGGGCCACGGGCAGCGGGTCGGCCGCCGGCAAGACCGCGTCGGGAGCGCCGTACAGATGCCGATAGGCGTACGCTGCCGAGACCATCGTCATGTGGTGGTGCCAGCCGGGATAGGAGCGGCCCTCGAAGTCGAGCACGCCGAATCCCTCTCGCAGCCTGGCGATCGTCGCACGGGCGGCGGCCTGGCTGCGGGCCAGCAGCAGCACCTCCTCCACGCCCCGGCTCATCAGGTTGGTGATCCAGTACCGCGCGGGCTGCCCGCCGTCGACGGAGGGCCGCTGGAGGACGTGGTAGGGACGCGAGACGCCGTCCTTGGCGGCACCGCGCTGCGACAGGCGGACCGTTCCTGCATACATGTTCACCCGCACCGGGCGAGAGCTGCCCGGTTCGGACTGACGCAGCAGCACATGCGGCTGGCGGGCGTGCGGTTCGTCCAGCAGTTCCCCCACGGTGATCACCGTGGGGGACTGGCGGCCGATGAGCACGATCTGCCCCGGATCGACCTCGCACACGAAATCGAGATCCCGGCGGGCAAGCCCGGCCATGACGCCGCTGGCATCGTCGCACCGCCGGGTGAGGTCGAGGACCCACGGCGCGTGAGGTAACCGCGGATGCGCGGCGGCCACACCGGCGGCGAAGTCGAGGACGAACGCGCCCACCGGGCGCCTGGTCTCCTCCTCCGGTATGCGCGCGCGGCGCCTGCGCAGGTCGTCCCAGTCCCATGCGCCGTCGAGCACGAGGCCCCAGTCGACCGGAAAGCACTGGGTGCCCGTCGCCAGGAACAGCCCGACAGCGCGCTGACAGTTGATGGTGCGTCCGGTCGCGGGGTCAGGGCGACGGTGCACTCCCACCGAATGCTCACCTTGCTTGGGGATGAGGAGATCGGCGGTGGTCCAGGCGTATGCCGGCCTGCTCGCCGCGACCGCCTGGGCCAGTCCGCGGCGCACCGGTTCCCAGCCCCAGGGGCTGGCGTTGATGAACTGGTGCAGACCGTGAGCCGCTCCCGCGGGAAGCAATCCGGCCTGGGCCATACTCCGCGGAGTTTTCTTGCCGGGCGAGTGGAGCAGGCCCCACAAGTAGGCCCGCGCCCAACGGCGTTGCTCGGCGCGGTGCAGCGGTTTGAATACTTCATCGATGAACATCTGTATGCGCTCGCGATCCCCAGCTGCGACGCACACTTCCACTGACGACATGTTTAACTACGCCCCCTCGCAGTCGTGTCGCCCAACGTGTCGATGCACAGGGCAGTCGTTCGGTGCATAAAGCTACCGGCTCGCTCGCCAATTTCACTCGATCTTCGGTCACTTCGAGATTTCGCCCGCTGACCAGCGCAATCGCGGCCGGGTGAGGGGGATGCCCGGCCGTGCGACAGAGAGGGAGGAAGCGCTTGCCGCCCGGTGGGAGGGTGCGGAAAAAGCATCCTTTCCGCAGGTCACGGGTGCCTGCGGGGGAGGCTGCCGGTGACCGTGAGCATCGCCGAAGAAGATCCGTCCGAATGACTCGACCGGTGAACCGTAGTATGAACATCACATTGCGGCGGCGGGGAAAGACCGGGCCGCCGAAGGCCGGGGGATCGGTGTACCTTCGGCGGCCCGTCGAGGGAGCGGCTCACCGGCCGCGAGGTGCCGAGCCCGGCTCGGCAGGCCCTGGACGAGGGTGTTACGTGCCGGGCCGCCGGACCGGGAAGCCATGGCCACGGGCGGTGACGACGACGGCGAGCACCGGCGCCAGGAGCAGCAGCACCGTCCAGGGGAAGGAGTCGCTGCCGCTCGCGTCGAGCAGAACCCCGCCCAGCACACCTCCACCGGCCATGGCCACGTTCCACAGGGTCACGAGCATCGCCTGCGCCGCGTCGGCGTGGTCGCCTCCCGCGTCGCCGGCCGCCGTCTGCAACAGGGTGGGCAGCCCGCCCCAGCCCAGCCCCCACAGCGCGGCCGCGACGTACACCAGCGCGCCACCGTCGGTGACCAGCGCCAGCAGAGCCGCGGCGGCGGCCACCAGCAGCGTGCTGGCGATGGTCAGCGCACGCAGCCGGCGATGGATCCGGGCACCCACGACCCAGATGCTGAGCAGCGAGGTGACACCGAAGGCGAGCAGCACCAGATCGGTGTGGTCGCCCATCCCCAGATCGTCCAGGAACGTGGCGATGTAGGCGTACAGGACGGTGTGCGCCAGCACGAAGACGAGCGTCACGAACAGCACCGGGCGCACGCCCGGCACCCCCAACGCCCGCAGCATGGAGGGACGTTCGCCACGCGGCTGGCCCGGATGGTCGGGCACCGCGGCGACGATCCACACCACGAGCACCACCGTGAGCGCCGTCATCGCCAGGAACGCCACCCGCCAGCCGAGGGCCTGGCCGAGAAAGGTCCCGGCCGGCACACCGAGCGAGAGCGCCACGGGAATGCCCGCCATCGCGACGGCGATCGCCCGGCCTTGCAGCTGGACCGGCGCCAGGCGCCGCGCATAGCCGGCCAGCAGCGCCCACGCCACACCGGCGGCGACCCCCGCCGTGAAGCGGGCCACCATCGTCAGGCCGTAGAGGGACGACACGGCCGTGACCGTGTTCGCGACGGCGAAGCCCGCCACGGCGGTGAGGAGCAGCCGCTTGCGCCGCCAGCTCGCGGTGGCCGCCGTCAGCGGGATCGCGGTGAGCGCGGTGCCGATCGCGTAGATCGTGACCGTCTGCCCGGTCGCCGACTCGCTCACCCGGAGGGCGTGGCTCATCTCCGGCAGCAGGCCCGCGGGGAGCGTCTCGGTGAGGCTGGTGATGAACACCGCGGTGGCGAGGGCGAGCAGCGCCGGCATCGGCAGCCTCGGCCGCTGTTCCGCGCCCTGCCGTGTCGTCGGTGGTGTGGCGCCCGACTCCCTGCCGGACGCGGCGGCCGTATCGGGTGTGGCGCTCATGGGGAGTACTCCGTATCTGCTGGGTGGCCGGTGCCGGCGCGTCGCACGGCGAGGGGGCGGTGCCGGCTTCGCCGCGGCCGTCGGGGACTTCGCATGCGACTGTGCGTGCGGGCACTTCGGGAATGCTTCGGAAAATCTTCGGGAACGCTTCGAAACCGGCGATGGGTCGGCTGACCGCCGTACGGGCCGGGTACGGTTGTCCACATGCGGTTTGGCGTGCTCGGACCACTCGCTGTGTGGGACGACGAAGGGGTTCCGGTTCAGGTCCCCGAGACCAAGGTACGGGCGCTCCTGGCGGACCTGCTCGCGCACGGCGGCGGCCCGGTCTCCGTGGACCGCCTCATCCACGACCTGTGGCGGGACCACCCGCCCGGCAATCCGGCGGGTGCGCTCCAGGCCAAGGTCTCCCAGCTGCGCCGGGTGCTCGGCCGCGAGCGGTTGGTGCGGCAGCCGCCGGGCTACCGGCTGCGGCTCGACGCGGCCGACGACGTGGACGCCCAGCGGTTCGGCGACCTCGTCACCGAGGCCCGCTCCGCCGCGGACCCGCGGACCCGGGCGGCCCTGCTCACCGACGCCCTCGGCCTGTGGCGGGGACCGGCGTACGCCGACTTCGCCGACGAGGAGTTCGTGCGCGCGGCCCGGGAGTGCCTGGCGGAGCAGCGGCTGGCCGTGCTGGAGGAGCGGGCCGAGGCCCGCCTGGCGGCCGGGGACCACCTGCTCCTCGCCGGCGAGCTGGCCGCCCTCGTGGCCGAGCACCCGCTGCGGGAGCGGCTGCGCGCCGTACAGATGCAGGCGCTGTACCGGGCCGGCCACCAGGGCGAGGCACTCGCCTCGTACGAGGATCTGCGCACCCGCCTCGCCGGGGAACTGGGGGTCTGCCCCGGCCCCGCGCTGAGCGCCCTCCATCAGGCGATGCTCCGTCAGGACCCGGCTCTGGACGGCGGCCTGGCGGATCGGCCGGCCGGGCTGGGCGCGGCGGACCAGCAGGCGGCCGCCGCCCCGGCCCCGGCCGGCGAGGCAGCGCCGCGCCGGCCGTCGCCGCAGACGCGCCCCGAGGCCGTCCCCGCGCCCGCCACACCGACCAACCTGCCCACGCCCCTCACCGCCCTCATCGGCCGCGAGCAGGCCCTCGGCGACCTCTCCCGGCTCCTCGGCGGCCGACGGCTGGTCACCCTCACCGGCCCCGGAGGCGTCGGGAAGACCCGCCTGGCCGTGGCCGCCGCGCAGGACGTCGCCGCCGGCGGCGCGGCCGCCGGGCTGCCCGACGGGGCCTGGTTCGTCGAGTTCGCGGGTGTCCGCACCGCCACGCCCGACGACCTCGCCGAGATCGTCGCCGCCACCCTCGGCATCCGCGACGACGCTCCCTCCGCGCCGCCCGCCACCGGCACCGTCGCCACCTCCCCCGTGCAGCGCCTGACCGCCGCCCTGCGGGACCGCCGGACCCTGCTCGTGCTGGACAACTGCGAACACGTCGTCGAGGCCGCCGCCGACCTCGTCGGCCTGCTGCTGCGCAGCGCCCCCCAGCTGCGCATCCTCGCCACCAGCCAGGAACCGCTCGCCCTGGCCGGCGAGGCCGTGTTCCTGGTCGAGCCGCTCCCCACCGCGGACGCCGTGCGCCTGTTCACCGAGCGGGCCGCCGCCTGCGCGCCCGGCTTCCGGCTCCGCTCCGACGAGCCCGGCGGCACCGAGGAGGACGCCGGATCCGACCACGCCGCCGTAGCCGAGATCTGCCGCCGCCTGGACGGCATCCCACTCGCCCTGGAACTGGCGGCCACCCGCGTACGAGCCCTGGGGGTCAGGGAGTTGGCCGCCCGCCTCGGTGACCGGTTCCGGGTGCTGACCTCCGGGCAGCGGGGCGCGCCCGCCCGCCAGCAGACCCTTCGCGCGATGATCGACTGGAGCTGGGAGCTGCTCAGCACGCCCGAGCGCATCGTCCTGCGCCGCCTCGCCGTGCACAGCGACGGCTGCGACCTCGACGCCGCGGAGGCGGTGTGCGCGGGCGAGGGCGTGGCCGGCGGTGCGGTGCTCGACCTCGTCACCCGGCTCGTGGAGAAGTCCCTCGTGGTCGTCACCGACGGTCCCACGGGCCCCCGCTACCGGCTCCTCGAGTCGGTCGCCGCCTACTGCACCGAGCGGTTGCGGGAGATGGCCGACGACACCGCGGCCCGCGAACGTCACCTGCACCACTACCTCACCCTCGCCGAACGCGCCGAGCGTCGGCTGCGCGGGCCGCACCAGCAGCGCTGGCTCCTCCGCCTGGACACCGACGCGGGCAACCTGCGCGCCGCTCTCGACGAGGCGGTACGCCGGGCCGCCGCAGGGCGCAGCGGGGAAGCCGTACGGCTCGCCACCGCCCTGTCCTGGTGGTGGCTGCTGCGCGGCCGCCTCACCGAGGCCCGCCGCGGCCTGGCCGCCGTCCTCGCGGCCACCGCCGACGACACTGATCCGGAACTCGACCTCCTGCACAGCGCGTTCGTGCTGCTGACCGGAGAGCGCACCGAACCGCCCGCCGCCGACGCCGTGCCCGACCCCGTGCGCCGCGCCCGAGCGCTGTGGCTCACCGCCTACGGCATGTTCAGCGTCGGCGACCTGGACCGCAGCCGCGCGCTGAACACCCGCGCCCTCGCCCATTTCGAGGCCACGGACGACCAGTGGGGCACCGCGGCCGCGCTCGGCCTGCGGGCAGTGCTCGCCCTGGTCCGCGGCGACCTCGACGGTCTGGCCCGCGACGGACACCGCAGCCGTGCCCTCTTCCGGGAACTGGGCGACCGGTGGGGCGAACTCCAGACCGTCTCACCGCTCGCCGCGCTCGCCGAGATCCGTGGAGAGTACGCACAGGCGGCGCACTGCCAGCACGAAGGACTCCAGATGGCCAGGGAGTTGAGCCTGGAAGCGGAGGTCTCGGCGCGGCTCTCCGGGCTCGGCCGCCTCGCCCTCCTCGCCCGCGACTTCGACCGCGCCCGCGAACTGCACGAGCAGGCACGGCGCATCGCGATCGAACAGGGCTACAAGTACGGAGAGATCCACGCCGACATGGGCCTGGCCCTCGGCGCGCGGCGCTCCGGCGACATCGACGCGGCCGAGGCGCACCTGCTGCGCATCCGCGACGACCACGCCGACGTCTCCTCCCCGGCCGGCGACCACCTGCTCCACGCCGAACGCGGCTTCATCGCCGAACTCCGCGGCAGGGCCGCCGAGTCCGCTGCCCACCACCTGCGCAGCCTGCGGATCGCCTGGTCGCTTGCCGAGCCGCGGGCCCTCGCCCTCTCCCTGGAGGGGCTCTCGGGCGCGGCGACGCTGTATGGTCACCGGCCCGGCGCCACCTGTGCCGCACTGCTCCTCGGCGCCGCCCACGCCGCGCGCCGCAGCGTGGGCGCACCGCTGCCGGCCGCCGAGCGCGGCGACGTCGACCGCGTCACCGCGGCGGCACAGGCCGTCCTGGGCCGGCGCGCCTTCGACGAGGCGTTCGAGCGCGGCACATGGCTGAGTCCGGCGGAAGCGGAACGCCAGGCACGCACCACGTTGGCCTGCCTGATGGACGAGGCCGCCTGAAGGAGGGGCGGTCGACCATGCGGGCGGCGGCCCCCGGCCACTCATGAACGGCCGGGCCGGTTCACCCTCGCGCGCAGCGGCTCCGGACCGTTCACGGCTGTCGGCGGATCACGAACCGTCGACGGATCACGCACTGCCGGATCACGGACTGCCGGCGAGCGTGCCTTCGCTGCCGGAGAAGGCGGTGGAGCCCAGGCCCGTCGCCGCGGTGCTGATGATGTCGTCCAGGACCCCGCGCGACCGGATCAGGTCGGCGATCATGCGGTCGAGGCGCTCGCGCTCGGCGGTGAGCTCGTCGACGAGCCGGGGCGTCGCGCTTTCGCTCGGTGTGCCGTCACCGTCCCGCATGCAAGGGAGCAGCTGGGCGATCTTCTTGCTGTTCAGCCCCGCGGCGTAGAGCGCCTGGATGCGGATGACCCGATCGACGGCCCATTCGCCGTAGTCCCGGTGGCCGCCGGGGGTTCGCTCGGCCCTGAGCAGACCGTGTGCCTCGTAGTAGCGCAGCGACCGCTCGCTCACACCGCTGCGTCTGGCCAGTTCACCGATCCGCATCTCCCACCCCGCCTTTTCCTCGCAGGACTTGAATCTGACGCTGGTGTCAACTTCTAGCGTAACGGCATGACGCATACGCAGCCGTCTACGGAGGGGGCATCGATGAGTGAGCTGACCGGCAAGGTGGCGCTGGTGACCGGCGGCAGCCGTGGGATCGGCGCGGCGATCGCCAAGCGGCTGGCCGCGGCGGGAGCGGCGGTCGCGGTGACCTACGTGCAGGCGGAGGAGAAGGCGCGCGCGGTCGCCAAGCAGATCGAGGCGGACGGCGGCAGGGCCGCGGTGATCCAGGCCGACCTGACCCAGCCGAACGCCGCGGCGGAGGCCGTGGAGCAGACGGTACGGGAGCTGGGCGGCATCGACATCCTGGTGAACAACGCGGGCTTCCTCGCCTACGGCCCGCTGGCCGAGGTGTCCGCCGAGGACCTGGACCGGGTGCTCGCCGCGGACGTCCGGTCCGTGTTCCTGGCCGCGCAGGCCGCCGCCCGGCACATGGGCGACGGCGGGCGGATCATCAGCATCGGGTCGTGCTTCAACGGACGTACTCCCGGCGCCAACTTCGTCCTTCAGGCGATGGGCAAGTCCGCGCTCATCGGGCTGACCAAGGGACTTGCCCGGGAGCTGGGTCCGCGCGGGATCACCGTCACCACCGTGGACCCGGGCCCGATCGACACCGACATGAACCCGGCCGACGGTGACTCCGCCGACTTCCAGCGCTCCCTGACCGCTCTGGGGCGTTACGGCGAGGTCGAGGACATCGCCGCCGCGGTGGCTTATCTGGCCGGTCCCGGCGGCCGTTACATCACCGGCACGGGGCTCGCCGTGGACGGCGGTTACACCACCTGACGGCCGGCCGTCCCGTCAGTGGCCCAGCGGCGATCCGCCGCTGGGCCACTTCGCGTTCTCCGGGGCGTCACCTCGTACGCTCCATCGCCTTTTCCGGGAAAGCAGTTTCCATTTCATCCAATCTGCAATCACCCGCACACCTTGCTCGGCGTGACACTCCCTGACAGCCCTTGACAGAGCCCTAACAAAGGACGCAGCGCATCTTTGCACGGGGTCGCGCAGCATGTTCCAGGCAGCGCACATCCAGCGCGGAGTTCGGCGAAAAAAGAAGCCGGCTCCGGAAAAGGAGGGAACGCCATGGCCGTACCCGAGCACGGAGGGAGCCTTCCGGGGCTGCCCCATCTGTCCGACGCGACCCTGCGCGACTCCGCCCACATGGGGGGTGTCGAATTCGGTCCCAAGGATGCCACCGTCATCGCGGAGCTGTTGGTGAAGACCGGTATCGACCTGGTCGAGGTCGGCATGGTATCCGGCCCGAATGCGAAGGACGCCGACCTGGTCCTCGCCACGCACGAGGCGATCGGCCCCGAGCGCAGCATGACCCTGGTGGTGGTACGCGACCGCGATCAGGTCACCAAGGCCCTCGACGAGGCCGAGCGCCTGGGCGTGCGGCACATCATGTACTCCATCCCCACCTCCGAGCAGCACGCCAAGCTGAAGCTCGGCTCGCCGAGCCCGAAGTTCCTGAACGTGCTCGCCCGTTCGGCGATCTCGCAGGCGAAGGAGCGCGGCTTCCACGTCACGTTCAGCGGTGAGGACGGTGCCCGCACCCCCAAGGGCCGGCTCGTGCCCTACGTCACCGCCGGCTTCGAGGCCGGGGCCGACCGATTCAGGCTCGCGGAGACCGTCGCCTATCTGTCGCCCTGGCAGATGGAGGAGGTGATCTCCGACCTCACCGCGATCGACGGCTCCGAGATCGAGATCCACTCGCACAACATGCTGGGCATGGCCGTCGCCAACTCGCTCGCCGCGGTCCGTGCCGGGGCGCAGTGGATCTCGGCGACCGTCGGTGGCATCGGCGAGCGGGGCGGCAACGCTCCCCTGGCCGAGCTGCTCACCTCGCTGCGCGTGATCCACGGCGACACCCGCTTCGACCTGAGCCACCTCACGGAGCTGTCCCGGGTCGCCCTCAAGGGCGCCGGCCTCGGCGACGCCTTCCAATCCGGCCCGACGACCCCGCACGCCTTCGCCTACGAACTGCCGGGCCAGCTCAGCAACCCCGAGGCGTACGAGACCCTGCCCGCCGAACTGGTGGGTAACTCCCGGGAGTTGCGCGTGCGCACCCGGATCACGCCCGCGCTGGTCAAGTGGGCGCTCGCCGACTCGGACGTCTTCGTCGACGTCGACGCCTTCACTGCCTGGCTCATCGAGCGCCAGGAGCGCAACGGCCGCCCGGTGCTCGACCGGGACGCCGTCCGCAAGGCCGCCGTCGACTTCCAGGCCGCCTGACCGCCGTCGCGCACCGGCCCTGCCTCACCCGCGAACAACCCTTACACGGAACGGAGTTCACCCATGAGCACCGCAGTTCTCACCGGCTCGTGCCCCGAGTGCGAGACCGACCTGACCGTGCCGGAAATGGTGGAGGGCGAGACCCTCTCCTGCCCCGAGTGCATGCTCACACTGCGCGTCGAGGGCATCGACAACGGCCGGCTGACGCTCCAGATGGTCGAGGTCCAGCTGCGCGACTGGGGCCAGTGACATGAGCAACCGAGTCGCCATCGTCGCGGACCGGATCGGCTGGGAGGAACGCCAGCTGATCAAGACCGCCGAGGACTTCGGCCTGCGGATCGACTGGGTCAACGACGAGTCCCTGTGCGCCGGCCACCGGGACGCCGAGTCCGTCAAGGGCTACGACGCCCTCCTGGTGCGCAGCCGCAGCTACACCCGGGGCGGCCTGATCGCCACCCTGGCCGAGGCGGACGGCCTGCGGGTCCTCAACACCGCCGCGGCGATCCACGCCTGCGAGAACAAACTGGTCCTGCGCGCCGTCCTGCGCGAGGCCGGCGTACCGGTGCCCGACTTCCGGCTCGTCCTGTCCCGCAAGGACTACGAGAAGGCGCTCGACGACATCGGCCTGCCGGTCGTGCTCAAGCCGGTCTACGGCGGCATGGGCAAGCGCGTGACCCTGGTCCGCGACGGCGACCTGGCGCACTCCGTCTACGACTATGTCGAGGACCTCGGCCACGCCTTCGAGCAGGCGTGCCTGGTGGAGCCGTACCTCGGCGGCGGGTCGATCCGCTGCCTGGTCGTCGGGCGGGAGATCGTCGCCGCCGCCGAGTTCGAGAGCGCGGGCACCGACTGGCGCAGCAACGCCGCCCTCGGCAACCAGACCCGGGCGATGGCCCACGACCCCGACGTACAGAAGGTCGTGGACGGCGTCGTGGACCGCCTCGGCAGCGGCATCTACGGCGTCGACCTGTTCAGGACCCCGTCGGGCCACCTCGTCAACGAGGTCAACCACGCCCCCGCCTGGCGGGGAGTGGCCTCGGCGACCGGCGTGGACGTCGCGTCCGCCGTCGCCCGTTACGTACAGGAGACACTCGAATGATCCGTGTGGGAATTGTCGGCGCGTCCGGACTCGCCGGCGGTGAACTCATCAGGCTGGTCACCCAGCATCCGGAGATGGAACTGACCTTCCTGGGCGGCAACTCCAGCGCCGGCCGCCGTCCGGCCGAACTGCACCCGGGGCTCCGCCTCGACCTCGGCGTGACCGTCGAGCCCGTCACCGCCGACCGGGTGGCCGACCGGTGCGACGTGGTGTTCCTCGCCACCCCCGCCCCGGTCTCCGCCCGGCTCGGCGCGGAGCTCGCCGACCGCGTCCCGTGCGTGACCGACCTCAGCGGCGCCTTCCGCATCCGTACCCCGGAGCTGCACGAGCGCTGGTACCCCAAGGCCGAGCGGGCCACCGAGCTGGCCGACCGCTTCGTCTACGGAGTGCCCGAGCTCGTCGGCGACCAGCTCGTGGACGCCCCGCTCATCTCGGTGCCCGGCTGCTACGCCACCGCCATCACGCTGGGCCTCGCCCCGCTGACCCTCGGGCTCGGCCTGAACCTGCGCACGGTGGTCGTGGACGGCAAGAGCGGCTCCAGCGGCGGCGGCCTCCAGCTGCGCGTCCCGGACCTGCACCCGCTGCGCAACGGCGCCATCGCACCGTACGCACCCACCGGGCACCGACACGCCGCCGAGGTCAGCGACTTCCTGGAGCGCAGCAAGCCCGGCAGCGTCGGCTCCCTGGCCATGTCGGCGTACGGGGTGTCGCATGTGCGCGGACTGCTCGCCAGCACCTACGTGTACACCGACGACCAGGTGGACGAGCGCGCGCTGCAGCGGGCGTACTTCCGGTTCTACAAGGAGCACCCCTTCGTCCGGGTGCGCCGGCACAACGAGACGCTGATCCCGGTGCCCGACCCGCAGGCCGTGCTCGGCTCCAACTACTGCGACGTGACCGCCATGTACGACCCGGACGGCGGCCGCATCGTCGTCCTCGCCGCCCTGGACAACCTGGTCAAGGGCGCCGCCGGGCAGGCCGTCCAGGCAGTGAACAAGCGCTTCCGCCTGCCCGAGGAGACGGGCCTGACCATGCAGCCGGTGATGCCCGCATGACCCCGACACAGCACGTCCCGACCGTGGTGAAGCTCGGCGGCAGCTGCCTGGCCGACCTGGCCGGCACCTGGTGGGACGACCTCGCCCGGCACGGGCAGGACCGGCCGCTGGTCCTCGTCCACGGCTGGTCCAAACCGCTCAAGCAGCTCAGCCCCCGCTACAGCGAGCCGTCCGCGATCCTGCGGGACCGGTACGGCAACCAGAGCCGCTGGACCACGCCCGAGGTCATCGCCGACATCAAGACCGTCAGCGGCGAGCTGGGCCAGGAGGTACTGCGGCGGCTGGAGCAGCGCGGCATCACCGCCGAGCGGCTGCTCGGCAGCGACGGCTTGGTCCACGCCGGCGAGGGCGAGCGCTGGTGGTGGAAGGACAAGCAGCTGGTCGAACTGGACAACCTGGTCGGCCCGATCACCGGCGTGGACCCGGCGCCGCTGAAGAACCTGGAGCCCGGGCACGCCCACCTGGTCACCCCGCTGGCCCGGAACGCCGCCGGACAGGAGGTGAACACCGACGCCGACCGGGCCGCCGCCGCCATCGCAGGGGCCACCGGCGCCACCGACCTGATCCTCGTCACCGACGTCGCACACCTGCTGATCGACGGAGAACCGGTGCGCGAGATCACCGCGAAGGCGGCGGCCGAGTTCCGCGACAAGGGCGCCACCGGTGGCATGCGCAAGAAGCTGCGCGCCGCGGGCGAAGCCCTGGAGCGGGGCGTGGAGCGCGTCGTCATCGGCAGCGCACCCGTCTCCGACCTGCTCGCCGCCCGCACCGGCACCGTCATCACGCGAACCTGAGGAGCACAGACGTGGCGCAATCTCGAGTACTGGTCGTCAACAACCGGACTCTGTCGCTGAACCAGCTGCGCAGCCGCTTCGAAACGCTGGGCTCGGACACCGACACGGTCGACGCGGCCTCCGTGCCCGCCCGGCTCGACGGCCGCTACCAGGCGATCGTCCTGAGCGGCACCAAGGTCCGCGCCTATGACCAGGAGTACTACAAGCCGCTGGTCGACCTCGTCATGAACGCCGACGTCCCGGTCTTCGGGATCTGCGGTGGCATGCAGATCCTCGCGGTCGCCGCCGGGGGCGAACTGGCCGAGGGTCCGCAGCGGGTCGGTGGCTACGAGGTCCAAGTCGACAAGGACGAACCGCTCTTCACCCATGTGAAGCCGACGGTGACGGTCTTCCACCGGCACACCCTCTACCTCAAGGAGGCCCCGGACGGCTTCCGTTCCATCGGCCGCTCCGAGCACGCCCCGGTGGAGTTCCTGCGCTCCGACGACGGCCGGATCTTCGGCTCGCAGGCACATCTGGAGTTCCGCAACGACGGCCTGGAGATCCTCCGGGGCTTCGCCCAGCTCTACCAGTGACGGCCACGCGCACATGCGCGGCCTTCCACCACCCCACGGACGACGTGGAGGACATGGACGACGCAGACGACGCAGACGACGCAGACGACATGGACCACGTAGACGACATGGACGAACTGGAGTACTTGGCAATGAGTGATGTGGAGAACACGCAGGAGCCCGCGTTCGTCGTGCACCTGAACGGCAGCGGCGGCGCGATCAAGGGCTGGGTCGTCGTCGACTCGCTGGTCGACGGCCTCGCGATGGGCGGTGTGCGGATGACCGCCTCGGTGAGCGAGGAGGAGGTGGCCGGCCTGGCGCGCGACATGACCCACAAGTTTACGCTCGCGGGCCTGCGCATCGGTGGCGCCAAGGGCGGCATCGTCGCCGACGGCGGCGACCGGGGCGAGACCTTCCGCACCTTCGGACGCACCGTCAAGCCGCTGCTGCACGGCGGCATCCACCTCGGCATCGACATGGGCGTCACCCCGGCCGACCGGGCCGTGTTCTTCGACGAGGCCGGCTACGACCCGCGGTACCGGCTGGGCGCCCCCGACATGCCGATCGACTGGCGCACCTACTACGAGCCGCTGATCGACGTCACCGGGCACGGCGTCGGCGTCGCCGCGGTCACCGCCCTGGAGGCGAGCGGCCGTACCGAGCCCGCCCGGGTCGTGGTGCAGGGCTTCGGCGCCGTGGGCCGCGCCGTCGCACGGTTCCTGGAGGACCGCGGGCACATCATCGTGGGCGTCGCGGACGCGCAGGGCACCATCAGCGCCGACCGGCTGCCCGTGGCCGACCTCGTCGCGATCACCGACGAGTTCGGGCTGATCGACCGCTCCCGGCTGCCGCAGCAGGTCACCCGCTCCAGCGGGCCCGACGCCTGGCTCGACGTCGACGCCGACCTGCTGATCCTCGCCGCGCAGAAGCACGCGCTGAACGCCGGCAACGCGCACCGGCTGCGCGCCGGCCTGGTGGTCGAGGGCGCCAACCTCGCCTCCGACGCCGAGGCGCGGGAGAAGACCAGGGCCGCGGGCGCCACCCTGGTCCCGGGCGTCATCGCCAACATCGGCGGAGCCGGCGCGGCCGCCCTGGCCGTCACCCGGGTCGTGCCTTTCGAGCTGCCGGCCGACGCCCGCAAGGAGTGGGTCTTCGACTGGATCGGCGACCGGGTGCGCAAGAACACCCGGGCCCTGCTGGAGATCGCCGCCGCACGCGCCGGCGACCCGCTGCCGGAGCTGCTTTCGGTGCGCCGCGGGGAGCTGCGGTGACCACGACCGTTCCACCGGCCACGGACCGCCGGACCGAGTACGTGCAGCGCGGATGGTGGCGGGACGAGACGTTCCTCGACGACCTCCGCCGGCAGGCCCGCATACGTCCGCGCAAGCTCGCCATCGCCGGGCGCCGCCTGGCCGAGGCCCGCACGGACACCCTCGACTACGCCGAACTCTCGCTGCTCACCGACCGGTTCGCCGGGGCACTGCTGGAACTCGGCGTCCGGCGGGGGGACGTCGTAGCGGTCCAGCTGCCCAACCGGTGGGAGATGGTGCCGCTGATGTTCGCCTGCATGGCCGTCGGCGCCGTCATCTGCCCCATCGCGCCCGAGTGCCAGGACGAGGAACTGCGGCACCGCCTCGTGCTCACCGAGGCCCGGGTGTGCGTCACCGTCCCCGAGTGGGAGGGATACCCGCTCGCCCGGACCCTCACCGAGCTGCGCTCCGAACTGCCGCTGGAGCACGTCGTGGTGGTCGGCGGCCACGCCCCCGAGGGCGCGGTCGACTTCCACGACCACTTCGTCGCGGTGCCCTGGGAAGTGGAGCACACGGACGATCTGACGGGCCGCGCACTCGGCCCCGACGAACCGTTCGTGGTGCTGTTCACCTCCGGTACGACCGGCTTCTCCAAGGGCGTGGTGCACAGCCAGAACACGGTCCACTCGGGCGTGCGCGGCTACGTGGACACGTTCCTGCTCCGCGACGACCTGGTGGCCGTCGTCACCACTCCGCTCGTGCACTACTCCGGCTTCGGACAGGGCATCCTCGCCGGGGTGATGCTCGGCGGCACGGTCGCCTTCCAGGACGGCCGCAACCATGTCAGCCTGCTGGACCTTGTGGAGCGGTACGGCGGCACCCTGCTGTACGGGCCGCCGCCCACCCAGTCCGGAGTGGCGGCGGCCCAGCGGGCCGACCGGCACGACGTGTCCACCCTGCGCTACACCGTCACCGGTGCCGCACCGGTGCTCCAGGAGCTGGTGGACGAGCTGCGCGACACCTTCGGCACCGCCACGTACTCCGTGTGGGGCATGTCCGAGTTCGGCCCGATCACCATCAGCCGGCTCGACTACGACCAGGACTGGTCGGCGCACAGCCACGGCCGGCCGATCGATGCCATGGAGATCCGCATCGACTTCTGCACGAACTCCGACAAGCGCGCGGAGGTCGGCCGGCTGCGGGTGCGGGGCGCCTCTCAGGCACTCGGCTACTTCAGGAACCAGAGCGCCTTCGAAGCCGAACTGACCGCGGACGGCTGGTTCGACACCGGGGATGTGGCGCGGCACGACGGGCGCGGCGGCATCCGCGTGCTGGGCCGGGCCAAGGACGCCGTCCTGCGCGACGGGACCGTCGTCCCCATGGCAGAACTGGAGGCCATCCTCTCCGCACACCCGAGCGTGGCCGAGGCGACCCTCGTCGGCCCCACCGGGCAGCCGGACGACCCCATCGTGGCGGTCCTCGTACCCCGCGAGGGTGCCCGGCCCACGCTGGAGGAGCTCCGGTCGCACCTGCTCGAACGAGGCCAGGACGAACGGTTCCTCCCGGACCGGCTGGAGCTGGTCGACGCCCTGCCCAAGACCCTGACCGGCAAGGTCAGGAAGGCAGAGCTACGGCGGCGCCTGGCCGGTGACTGAGCCGGCGAACGCCAGGGAGCGCGGTGACCGTGTCGGACACGGGCACCGCGCTTCGCCGTACAGTGCCGGCCGCCCCTCGCTCCCGGCACAGCAGAGCGGCGGGAGCGGCCGGGGGAGGGGGCGGGGGGCGGACGGGAAGGGAAGCGCGAGCCGGGGCGGGGGGTGGGGTGGGGGGTTTGGGGATGTTCGCGGGCCGCGAAAAGGAGGGGGAAAAGTTCCCC
>NZ_JBVJRL010000028.1:0-9689 GCF_055607665.1 Streptomyces sp. NPDC036984 | reverse complement strand
AGTGTGGAAAAAGCGCACCCCCTGCTTCACGGAAAAGCCCGGCCCCCCCCCCTCCCCAGAAAAAAGAGAGGGGACCCCCCTCTGGGGGCGGTCCCCCCCCCTCGGCCGTACCGGCAGTCCTACGCCGGCTCGGGCGTCGTGTGCGGGAGTTCGTAGCTGTCCGCGATCAGCGACAGCGAGGTGACACGCTCCTCCAGGCCGTGCGCGTTGGAGGCGAGCATGAGCTCGTCGGCGTTCGTCCGCTTCCGGAGCGCGTCGAGCTGGTCGCGTACGGAGTCCGGCGTGCCGTACACGGCGTTGTCCAGCCAGCCCGAGAGGATCTCCCGCTCACGCGCGGTGAAGACATGGGACCGGGCCACCTCCGGGGGCGGAACCAGCCCCGGGTGCCCGGTCCGGAAGCGTACGGTGGTCAGCGCCCCGGTGAGCGCCTGGTCCCGGGCCTGCTCCTCCGTCTGCGCGGCGAACGCGAAGACACCCACGATCGCGTACGGCTCGGACAGCAGCGGGGAAGGCCGGAACGTCGCCCGGTAGAGCTCCAGCGCCGGGATCGTGTTGTGGGCGGCGAAGTGGTGCGCGAAGGCGAAGGGCAGACCCAGGTGGCCGGCCAGCTGAGCGCTGAAACCGGACGAGCCGAGGAGCCACACCGCGGGCCGCTGCGCCGAGGGCCCCTGGACCGGGCCCGGCACGGCGTGCACCCGGCGATACGGATGCCCGTCGGGGAAGTCGTCGTGGAGGAAGGCGATCAGCTCGGCCACGTCACCCGGGAAGGAGTCACCGGTCGCCGGCCCGCCCGCCCGGCGCAGCGCCCGCGCGGTCATCTGGTCGGTGCCCGGCGCCCGCCCGAGCCCGAGATCCACCCGGCCGGGAGCCATCGCCTCCAGGGTGCCGAACTGCTCCGCCACCACCAGCGGGGCGTGGTTGGGCAGCATGACGCCCCCGGAACCGAGCCGGATCCGGGTGGTCTGCGAGGCCAGGTACGCCAGGATCACCGCCGGACTGCTGCTGGCGATGCCGGGCATCGAGTGGTGCTCGGCGACCCAGTAGCGATGGAAGCCGCGCGCCTCCGCCAGCCGGGCGAGCCGCGCGGAGGTCCGCAGCGCCTCCCCGGCGGTGTGGCCCTCGCCGACCGCCACCAGATCGAGAACGGAGAGAGGGACCGGAGCCCTGCCCCGCGCAGTGCCCCGCAACAGCCCGTTCGCCTGGTTGACCATGTGGTGTCCCTCCGTAGTCGTGTGGTCGGGCGCGGAATCCGCTCGCGCCGATTCCGCGCCCGACCGGCACGACCGGCACGAGCGGCTCAGGGAGCTACTTCGTACGCGGTACCGCGGGTGCCGACCGGTCCCAGTAGCGGACCTCGTTCGCCAGCACCACGCCGTGGCTGGACACGTCGAGGACCATCCGGTCGCCGTCCTCGATCCGGAACCCGTCGTGGTAGGTGGCCTTGTCCGCCCCCAGGAAGAGGTAGTTGACCAGGCCCGGCCGGCGCAGCGCCGGGTACGAGAACAGGTACTCCGTCATGTCCGGCACCCGGTGGAAGATGGAGTCGGCGCCGCACGAGAAGTCGCCGTGCCACGCCTTGGCACCGTCGCGTTCGATGGTGACGCTGCCCGTCACCTTCTCCGGCGGGGCGTCGAGGAACAGCCACGGCGCGATGGAGGTCTCGCACAGCTTCGCGTACGGCGTCCACGCCCACGGCTTCTCCAGGTGGAGGCCGATGTCGTTCAGGTCGTTGCCGAAGGTGTAGCCGGCGTAGTGCGGAACGCCCTGGTCGTCGTTGGCGTACACCAGCACCACCTCGGGCTCCTCCAGGAGCCAGACCGGGTCGGCCGGGGTGAGCAGCGGCTCCTCCGGCATGCGGAGCCAGGAACCGAAGCCCTTGATGTAGTAGTTCGGCGGGGTGAACTCCTCGTCCGGCTCCGGGGCGCGGTCGAACTTGGTGCGGTGCGTGCCCATGAAACCGTTGATCAGGGAGTTGTTCCCGCCGGTCGGCAGCAGCGGGGGCAGGAACCGCAGGCCGGGGTCGTCGAGGGCCACCTCGATCCGCTCGTTCTCCCCGGTCACGGCCGCACCCAGGTCCTCCGGACCGCTGCCCGCGACGAGGGCCGCGTGCAACTGCCCGTCGGTCACCCGGTACAGGGTGAGGGGGCTGCCGGGCTCCGGTATGCCGTGACCCGCGTACCGCCGGCCTTGGTACTCGCACTCGAAGATGATGGACATGGCTGTCGGGCCTCCTCAGAAAAGGGCGGGTATGGGGGTCGACGCGGCGGTCACTGCTGCGGCGTCGCCGGGCCGGCCGCACGCCGGCCGGGGAAGCCGTGTGCGCGGGCCGCGAGCACGAGGGCGAGAACCGGCACCAGGAGAACCAGCACCGTCCAGGGGAACGCCTCGGCCCCGACGGCCTGAAGGAGGAGGCCACCGGCGATGCCGCCGCCGGCCATCGCGACGTTCCACAGGGTCACCAGAATGGCCTGGGCGGCATCGGCCGCCTCTCCTCCGGCCTGACCGGCGGCGGTCTGCAACAGGGTGGGCACCCCGCCCCAGCCCAGCCCCCACAGCGCGGCGGCGACGTAGACCAGGGCATCGGTGCCGGAGAAGGCGCCCATGACCGCGACGGCGACACCGACCAGCAGGGTGCTGGCGACGGTCAGGGTGCGCAGGTGGCCGTGGATGTAGGTACCGACGGCCCAGATGCTGATCAGGCACGCGACACCGAAGACCAGCAGGGCCACGTCCACCTGGTCGCCCATGCCGATGTGGTCGAGATAGGTGGCGATGTAGGCGTAGAGGATGGTGTGGGCCAGTACGAAGACCAGGGTGACGAGCAGCACCGGCGTCACGCCCGGCACGCTCAGGGTCTGGCGCAGGGGTATCTTGCCCGCGGCCTCCTGGCCGGGTTGGTCGGGCGCGACCGCCGTGATCCAGACGAGCAGCACCACGGTCACGGCGCTGATGGCCCAGAAGGCCGCCTGCCAGGAGACCACCTGGCCCAGGAAGGTGCCCGCCGGGACGCCCAGGGACAGGGCGACGGGAATGCCGGCCATGGCGATCGCGATGGCGCGGCCTTCCTGGTGGGGCGCGACCATCCGGCGGGCGTAGCCGGCCAGCAGCGCCCAGGCCAGCCCGGCGGCGACACCGGCGACGAACCGGGCGACCAGGGTGAGCGGATAGTTCGCCGAGAGGGCGGTGACGGTGTTGGCCACGGCGAAGCCGGCCATCGCGGTCAGCAGCAGCCGCTTGCGGGGCCACCCCGCGGTGGCCGCGGACAACGGGATGGCCGTGAGCACCGTCCCCAGCGCGTAGATGGTCACCGTCTGCCCGGTGGCCGACTCGCTGGTGTGCAGGCTGGAGCTCATGTCGGGCAGCAGCCCGGCGGGCAGGGTCTCGGTGAGACTGGTGATGAACACCGCGACGGCCAACGCGAGCAGTGCCGCCATCGGCATCTTCCGCTCTGCGGCTGACGTCGCGTCAGGGACGTGGAGTGACGGGGTGGTGGTGCCGGTGGACGGCTCGGCGCTGGTCATGGTGGGATGCGAAACCTTTGATGTGAGGGTCGAGCCCGACGGGGATCAGGACTGCGGAACGCGGGCGCCGGCGAGGTCGGCCAGAGCGGTGCCGAACTGCTCCAGGTTCTTCCGGATCCACGGCAGCGCGAGCGGGTCCGGCGCGGCGAGCGCGGCGGTGCGCTGCTCGTCGTCCTCGCCGTACAGGCGGCTGGTCGCGACCCGGATCCGCAAAGGGTCGCCGGATTCGCCGAAGGCACCGGCCGGGAGCACTCCGACGCCGTGGCGCTCACCGAGGAACCGGACCAGGTCCTCCGCTCCGGTCACCCGGCGGACCCCGGCCAGATGGTCGCGCAGCGGCTCGAAGTCCGGGTAGAGATAGCAGGTCGCGCGCACCGGCGCGAGAAGCGCCCCGGCGGCGGTGAGGCGGCCGGCGACAGCACGCACCACGATCTCGTGCAGCCGGCGGCCGGCCGCGATGTGCTCGGTGATCTCCGGTGGCTCACCGAACGCGTACGCGGCCGCGGCCTGCATGGGCGCCGGCGGGCTGGACCAGATCTGGCTGGCGACCGACACCAGGCGGCTGTGCAGGGCACGCCCCACAGCACTGTCGGGGAGCCTGGCCACACCGGTGCGCCAGCCCCCGACGGCCAGGTTCTTGGTGAGCCCGGTGGTGACGACGGTGCGCTCCGGGGCGTGCAGCGCCGGCGACTCGGCGGGCACCGAGGTGTCGTAGACCAGGTCGCAGTAGATCTCGTCCGAGACGATGACGAGATCGAGCTCCCGGGCGGCGGCCGCGAGACGGCGCACCGTGTCGGGCGAGGCGACGGTACCGGTCGGGTTGTCCGGCAGCGTGACAACTACGCACCGTGGCTCGCGGCCGGCGGCACGCGCCGCGGTGACGGCCGCGCGCAGCCGCTCCGGGTCGGGCACTCCGCCCTGGCCCGGAGCGATCGGCACGGGGACCGGGCGGGCCCCGACGAGCCGGGCCTGCGCGGCGTAGCTGACCCAGCTGGGTACGGGTACCACCACGTCCCCGCCGATGGTGAGCAGCAGCGCGAACAGCAGTGGCTTGCTGCCCGGCCCGGCCACCACGAGCCCGGGATCGGTCGCGAGGCCGCGCCGCCCCCAGTACCCGGCGGCCGCGGCACGCAGTGCGTGGCTGCCGGGCACGGGGCCGTATGCGTTCTCGTGCGCCGCGGCGGCGAGCCGCTCGCGCAGCGCGGGCAGCACGGGCAGCCCTATCTCCCCGCCGGCCATCGGCAGGACCTGTTCCCCGGCTGCGCGCCTGCGGGCCAGGGCCTCGTCGGCGGCCAGGGTCGCCGACATGGGAATGGGCGGGGCATCGGACATGACGGTCACTGCCCCCAGTCGCGCAGTTGGACCTCGACCATCTCCAGGGTCAGACGGCCGTCCTGGATGCCCTCGACCCGCAGGGTGAGCATGCACTCGGGGCAGGAGAGCGTCTCGCCCTGGACGATCGGCGGAACGGTCAGGTCGGTCTCGCACTCGGGGCAGGCGCCGGTGAGGGTGGCGCTGGACATGGGTCGGCTCCGTTCGTGTGGGATGAGGTGCCAAGGGCGTGCGGGTGCCGCGGTTCCGGTTGCTCGGACGGTCTGTAAGTCCCCGGGTCGGGGCGAGCACCGATTCACTACCTTCCACCGAACTCGAGGGAAGAGCAAAGGCTGCCCGGTCAAAGATCTGTAGCCGATTGTCAAGAAATGTCAAGACGGAAAGGAGTTGCAAGATTGGCCTGGCGGAACGTCAAGTTGTGTGGATTGCGCCCGGAGCCGCCGAGTGCAGCAACTACTGTGCCGCCATGGACATTTTCCCGCTGCCCCGCCTCGGGCTCGTCGTCCCCCCGGAAAACCCCATCGCCGAGCCGGAGTTCCACCGCCTGATCGGCTCCGAGATGAATGTGTACACCTCCCGTTTCCCGCTCACTCCCGGAATGGGAGTAAAGGAAACGATGCTGAGCTACAACGACGTCCTTGCCGACATTATCGGCGCCTTCGGCCGTATGCGCCTGGACGCCGCCGTGGTGGCGTGCAACGCGTCGCATTACCTGCTGGATCCCGACGGCGACCGTGCCTTCGTCACCGAGTTGTCGGAGCGCTTCGGCTTCCCCGTGCAGTCGACGACGCAGGCGATCCTCGCCGTGTGCGAGGCGTTCGGCATATCCCGCCTCACGCTCGTCTCGCCCTACTGGCCCTGGCTCACGGACACGTCCACCTCCTTCTGGGAGCAGGCCGGCGTCACGGTCGACCGCGTCGTCCTCGCCCCCGCCGTGCCGGGCGAGAAGGAAGAGGACCACGACTTCGATCCCTACCGGGTGACGACCAGGACGATCCTCACGCAGATACGCGAGGCCGGCCTTCCCGACGAAGGCGCCGTCCTGTTCACCGGCACGGGCATGGGCACGCTGGCCGCCCTGGCCGAACTCGACCGGGAATTCAGCCGGACCGCGCTCCTGACGTCCAACCTCGCGGCGGCCTGGTGGGCGCGGCGCGCGGTGGGCGCGGCCGGCGCCGACGTGCACCCCCTCTTGGAACGCCTGGAACGCGTCGCCGCGCGCTGAGCCAGACCACCGCCCTCTCTCCGCTTTCTCTCGGTTCTCTCCGATCCGCATTCCACCAGCAAGGAGGCGCCCGTCGTGGCCGCCAACAGCGCAGCACAGACGTCCGATGCCCTCGTGGCCGTGGTGAGCGGCGGCGCATCCGGAATCGGGGCGGCCGCCGCGGCCGCACTCACCGCCCGGGGCGTGCAGGTCGCCGCTCTCGACCTGAAGCCCGAGGAGGTCGCCGCCCCCGCCGTCGGCATCGCCTGCGACGTGTCCGACGACACCTCCGTGCGCGGCGCCGTCAGCGAGGTCGTCGAACGCTTCGGCCGCATCGACATCGTCGTCAACAATGCCGGCATCGCCGCCCAGGGCACGGTCGCCGACAATGACGACGACGAGTGGCGGCGCGTGCTGGACGTGAACGTCGTCGGCATGGTCCGCCTCGCCCGCGCCGCCCTGCCCCACCTGCGCAAGTCGCCCGCCGCCGCGATCGTCAACACCTGCTCCGTCTTCGCCTCGATGGGCGTGCCGCGACGTGTCCTCTACTCCGTCTCCAAGGGCGCCGTCCACTCCCTGACCCTGGCCATGGCCGCCGACCACGTCCGGGAGGGCATCCGCGTCAACGCCGTCGCACCCGGCGCCGTCGACACCCCCTGGATCCAGCGCGTGCTGGCGAAGACCGCCGACCCGGAGGCGGAGCGGGACGCACTGAACGACCGCCACCCGCTGGGCCGCCTGGCACGGCCCGAGGAGGTCGGCGAGGCCATCGCCTACCTGGCCACCTCCGCCTCCGGCACCACGGGCACGATCCTCGCCGTCGACGGCGGCATCCACGACCTGCGCCTCTAGGCGCAGGACCGCGCCATCACCTGCACCTCGATGTGGAGGCGCGATCCGCACCCCGGACGGGACCGCGGAAGGGACCCCGGAAGGGCCGCTTTTCCGACGAGTGAGTGACGGGAAGTCGGTCGATCGTTAGTATGAAAGCGCGCGCAGGTCGGACGGCAATACCCGACAAAACGGGACCGATCATGAGTCGCGCAGTGGTCATTGACTTCGGGTAGTGGTGTCGCGTTCTGTGGGAGTGGCTGTGGTTGCGGGTCGTGTGGTGCGTTTTGACAGTGCACGGGGTTACGGATTCATTTCCCCGGCGTACGGCGGCGAGGACGTATTCCTCCATGTGAATGATCTGCTGATTCCGGAGGCGTATCTGCGCTCCGGTCTCCAGGTCGAATTCGAGATCGAAGAAGGAGATCGGGGCCTGAAGGCATCGTCCGTACGACTCGCCGAATCCGTCGAGCGGAAGCCGGCGGATCTGGTTCCGACCGGGACCGTCGCCCCCGCGGGCGACGGAGAGCAGTTGTGTGATGTGCTCTCCCAGGACGAGTTCAGCAAGGAGATGACGGAACTGCTGCTGGCGGCGGCACCGTCGCTCACGGGCGAGCAGATCCTCGCGATCCGGCGGCGCGTGGTGGACTTCGGAAAGCGTCACGGCTGGGTCGAGGACTGAGCCTGAGAAACCGGCCCCTGCCTCCGCGCGGACGGGGAGGCAGGGGCCGGCGCATGCTCACTTGTTGTGCAGATGGCGAAGATAGTCATGGAGCGTGGGCAGGGTGTTCGACAGCTGCTCCGTGCGCTCCTTGAGCCGCTGGAAGGCCGCTTCGGCGCCTTCGACGGATTCCGGTCGGAGATCGAGCAGCGGAAGTGACCGCTCCGGGAAGAGTTCGAGCCCGGTGAACACACAGTAGTAGTTCGCGTTGCTCCAGAAATTCTCGAACTCCATCTCGAAGTTGGAGTAGTAGTCGTTCTCGTCGCTGATCGGCAGGTTGACGCCGAGGCCGGCCTTGTAGAACGCGACCTTCTCCTTGAAGCTGTCCGTGAGTTCGAGTTCCTTGCAGGCGCGCCAGAAAGGTGTGTCATTGCGCGGCGCGAAGCTGAAGTGTCCCTGGATGAAATCCCGGGTGTCATCGAACATCTTCTCGATCTCCCGGTTGAACCGATCGGTGAGCACCGGGTCGAAGCGCTTGTCCGGGAAGTGCTTCACCAGCTGGTAGACGGCCGCATAGGTGAAGTAGATGCCGGTCGACTCCAGCGGCTCCAGGAAGCACGACGAGAGACCTATCCCGACGACGTTCTTGACCCAGGCCCGCCTGTTCCTGCCCACCCGGAACTTGATGTGGTTCAGCGGCTGGCTCTCCGGATCGATCCCCCACATCCGGCAGAACTCGAGGGTGGCCTCGTCCTGGGACGCGAACCGGCTGGAGTACACGTAGCCCGTGCCGAAGCGTCCGAGCATCGGGATCTTCCAGGTCCAGCCCGACGACATGGCGATGGACGAGGTGAACGGCTCGACTCCGTCGGTCCGGTCGTCGTGGGGTATCTGGGTGGCCACCGCCCGGTCGTTGAGCAGATGGTCGCTCATGTCCAGGAACGGCTCCTGCATGACCTGGTTCATCAGCAGGCTGCGGAACCCGGAGCAGTCGATGAACAGATCACCCGCCAGACGGGCCCCGGTCTCCGTGGTGATCGCGGTGATGTGACCCTGCTCGTCCAGCTCGGCGTGTACATACTTGTCCTCGACGTGGACGACGCCCTGCTTCTCGGTCGAGAACCGACGCAGGAAGTCGGCGACCAGCTGTGCGTCGAAGTGCCAGGCGTAGCTGGTCCACCGCGTGCCGTCCATGAAGCGCGGTGACAGCTTCTTGTCGAAGACGGCCGGCTGGCTGTAGCACGCTCGGTCGAAGGACTCCGCCGTGCTGTGGTTCAGCTTCTTGCGTGTCCAGTAGTGCGACAACGGAATGTTGTCGTGACTGGGCAGCAGGCCGAAGGAATGGTCGAAGTAGTCGAGGCCCTGGCCCCGCGACCGCGCGACGGACCGGCCGGCGCCCGCGGTGCGCCAGTTGATGAACCGGATCCCCATCTTGAAGCTGGCGTTGCATTCCCGCATCCACTCTTCCTCGGGTAGTCCGAGGAAGTCGAAGAAAACCTTCTGGAGGTTGGGGATCGTGGCCTCGCCGACCCCGATACGAGGCACCGTCGGCGCTTCCAATACGGTGATCCCCACCGAGGAGCCCAGTGCCTTGCTCAGGTAAGCGGCTGTCATCCAGCCCGCCGTGCCTCCGCCGAGGATGACGATTTTCCTGATCCGGTTGTCCGCAGCCATAAGCGATGAACTCCAAGTGTCGGACCGGGGGCCGAGCCGTCGCCCATGGTCACTGCCGACAGCAGCGTCCGGTGCGATCGCGGGTCTGCGGCACCTAATTCGACATGAACTGGCACGGCCTTGGCCCGGTAGAGATTAAGACGCTATTGGCTGTCCTGTCGACGGGACACGGATGCTTAGCCGGCACGGGCAGCCGACGGCCTTGAAGCGGACGGCATGACCTTGACCCGATAGCTCGCCGGCGTGAGACTGGGCAGGATCCGAATGGACTGTAACCGCCTTGCAGTGAATTTGTCTGGCTTATCGGGAGTCGGCGGATGAAATTACATCTCCGGCCGCATATACAGGCTTTCCCTGTGCCCCGCGATTGGTCGAGGAGTTGAGGTGTGATGGTTCCGTTGTCTTTTGCTCAGCGGCGGTTGTGGTTTATTGATCGTTTTGAGGGTGGGTCGGTTGCTTACAATAT